>CAYMTA010000001.1:0-174498 GCA_964393275.1 uncultured Geminicoccaceae bacterium
CCAGGCCTTCGATGATTTCCTCGAGGTAGCGGACCTTGCCCGCCTCGACCCAGGTCGCCATCTGGCTGGCGAATTTCGGGTAGAGGTGGCCGAAATCGTTGAAGACGATGAAGCCCTGCAGGGTCATGCGCTTGCGCAGGATCATGCCCATCAGATAGTTGATCCGGTCGGGGCCGTCGGGCAGCGAGGTGGCGTTGTAGATCGAGACCAGGCCGCAGACGGGGATGCGGGCCTTGGGGTTGAGGAGCGGCAGCACGGCGTCGAGCACGGCACCGCCGACATTCTCGAAATAGATGTCGATGCCGTTCGGCACCGCCTTCTTCAGGGCATCGGGGAAGCCGCCGGCGCGATGGTCGATGCATTCATCGAAACCCAGGGTATCGACCACGTGGGCGCATTTTTTGGCGCCGCCGGCGATGCCGACGACGCGGCAGCCGAGGATCTTGGCGACCTGGCCGACCGTGGCGCCGACCGGCCCGCTGGCGGCGGCGACGACCAGGGTCTCGCCGGCCTTGGGCCGGCCGATCTCCGTCAGCCCGGCCCAGGCGGTGAGGCCGGGCATGCCGAGCACGCCGAGCGCCCAGGAGGGGTTCTTCGGGTTTCGGCCCAGGTTGATCACGCCGGTGCCGTCCGAGAGGGCGTAATCCTGCCAGCCGCCGAAAGCGACGACCATGTCGCCCGGGGCGAAGGCGTCGAGGTCGGATTCCACGACCTCGGCCACGGTGCCGCCCACCATGACGGCGCCCAAGTCGACGGGCGGCGTGTAGGATGGCGCGTCGCTCATCCGGCCGCGCATGTAGGGGTCGAGCGACAGGTATTCGTTGCGCAGCAGCATCTGGCCCTTGCCGGGGGTCGGGACGTCGCCCGTCACCAGCCGCAACGTCCGGTCATCGGGCTCGCCCTTCGGACGTTCCGCCAGCACCCACTGACGGTTGACGGTTGTCGATCGAGCCATGGTTCATTGTCCTTCGGTTGCTCCATGGGACATGTGTGGGCGCTCGTCGGAAGCAAGCGGGGGGGACGGGAGCCATCTCTCGATCACCCGCAACTCGGCCGTCGCTGTCATGCGAGGGGGGACCTTCACGCGCAGGGGGGACAGCTCTCCCGTTACCCCTTCGGGCCGACGCGCGGGGCCGCCCATCAACGGTGGAAGGGTCGAAAAGGGAGCTGTCCCCGCCGTCCCAGGGGGCGGCTTGCAGCGGCGGCCCGGCGTTGCTACATCCGTGACAACATGACGGGAGCCCCTCGATGATCGAGCTCAAGGTCCGCAAGTTCGGCAACTCCCTCGGCGTCGTGCTGCCGAAGGAGGTGGTCCGGCATCTCGAGACTCGGGATGGCGGTGTGGTCTATCTGACGGAGACGGCCGAAGGCGGGTATCGTCTCACCCCGTACGACCCCGGCTTCGAGGCGAAGATGGCGAAGGCCGAGGGGATCGTCGAGCGCTACCGCAACACGCTGCGTGCCCTGGCCAGGTGAGGCCGCGCTGGTCAGGATCGAGCTGGCGGAGACGCTGGCCTTGCACGAGCGACTCCTGGCGCTGCATGGCGGCCCGGCCGGTGTGCGTGACCGGACCCTGCTGGAATCGGCCCTGGCCCGGCCGCGACAGCGGGCCGCCGATGACGAGACGGCCGGCATCGTCGAGCTCGCGGCACTCTACACGGCTGCGATCATCCGCGATCACCCTTTCGTCGACGGCAACAAGCGCACGGGTTTTCTGCTCGGCATCCTCTTTCTCGAGCTGAACGGCCATGACTTCAACGCCGACGAAGCGGAGGCGGCGCAGGTCGTGCTGGCGCTGGCCGCCGGCACGATCGACGAGTCGGCCTATGCCGCTTTCCTCGCCGCCAACTCGACGCCCGTGAAGAGCTAGCCGATGGCCCTCTTTCGGCATGGCGAAGATCCTGTCCCTCACCCGGAAGGTCGGGTCGCCCCAGGCTTCCTTCTCGGTCGCCTCCGGCAGGGCGAGGCAGATGGCGCGGAGCCGTTGAACCGGATCGGTGCTCATGGCAATTCTCCCCCGATGGCTGGCGGGCCGGGCGGCTTGTCCCCTGGCGGCAAAGGCGCTAGGGCGATGGCACCTCCTTCCTGGCGGATACCCAATTCATGCGGCCCCTCGTCGTCCTGGTTCTTCTCTTGAGCGGCTGCGCCGAGGTCAGCGAGATGCGCGGGCCGGATGGCGATGTCCGCTACCTGGTCGGCTGCTACGGGGCGCTGACGCCGATGAGCGTCTGCCGGAAGAAGGCCCTGGAGCTCTGCCCGGGCGGCTACGAGGTCGACGATTCGCGCGAGTTCATGGGGCCGGGGCTGGTCACGCAAGCCGGCACGGCGCGCGACCTCGAGCGGCAGCTCGTCATCCAGTGCACCGAGCCGGCTCCAGGGGCGTAGGCCGCTTCAGCCCGCCGCCAGCTCCTGGCAGAGGGCGTGGAGCGCGGCCTTGGTCTCGATGCCGATGCCGGGGGTCTGGGGCAGCTTCACCCTGCCCTGCTCGACCCGGATGCCGTCGGCGAAGCCGCCGAAGGGCTGGAAGATGCCGGGATAGCTCTCGTTGCCGCCGAGGTGGAGGCCGGCGGCGATGTTGAGGGACATCTGGTGGCCGCCGTGGGGGACGACGCGGCGGCTGGACCAGCCGTTCTTCTCCAGCATGGCGAGCGTGCGGGTGTACTCGCAGAGGCCGTAGCTGAGGGCGCAGTCGAACTGCAGCCAGTCGCGATCGGGGCGGAGGCCGGCGTAACGGACGAGGTTGGTGGCGTCGATGGTGGAGAAGAGGTTCTCGCCGGTCGCCATGGCGTTCGCGTAGTGGGGGGCGAGGTCGGCCTGGAGCGCGTAGTCGAGCGGGTCGCCGGGCTCCTCGTACCAGAGCAGGTCGAGCGGCTCGAGCGCCCGGGCATAGGCGATGGCGGTCTCGAGGTCGAAGCGGCCATTGGCGTCGACAGCGACGTGGGAGCCGGCGCCGGCGACGCCGATCACCGCCTCGATGCGATTCAGGTCCTCGGCGAGGGTGGCGCCGCCGATCTTGAGCTTGAAATCGAGATAGCCCATGTCCCGGTAGGATTTCACCTCGTCGACCAGGCCGTCGATGCCCTTGCCCGGGTGGTAGTAGCCGCCGGCGGCGTAGACCCAGACGGAGTCGTCCGCCAGGCCGCCCTTGAAGCGGTCGGCGAGCAGGCGCCAGAGGGGCACGCCCTCGATCTTGGCGAGCGCGTCCCAGATGGCCATGTCGAGCGTGCCGACCGCGACCGAGCGCTCGCCGTGGCCGCCGGGCTTCTCGTTGGTCATCATGCGATCCCAGCAGCGGAAGGGATCGACGAGGCCGCTTTCGGGGTCGAGGAGGCTGTCGGGCTCGGCTTCGAGCAGGCGCGGGATCATGCGGTCGCGCATGATCGCACCGGCGGCATAGCGGCCGTTGGAGCTGAAGCCGAAGCCGGTGACCGGCCGGCCGTTGCGGACGACGTCGGTGGCGACCGCGACCAGCGAGCAGGTCATCTTCGAGAAGTCGATATACGCGTTGGCGATCTGCGACTTGATCGGGACGGCGGTCTCGCGGATGGCGGTGATGCGCATCAGTCGGTCAGCCGCTTGGCCCACATGCCCGCGTCAGGCAGGCCCTTGACGGGGCCGATGGCGGCGACGGTGGGCTTGGGATCCTCGAGCAGGCGGGCGGCGACGCGGGCGATGGCGGCCTGGTCGACGGCTTCGTAGCGGGCGGTGAGCTCGGCCGGGGTCAGGTAGTCGCCGAAGCAGAGGAACTGGCGGGCGATGTCCTCGCAGACCGAGAAGCAGCCTTCCTGGCCCATCAGCAGGCTGGCCTTGAGCTGGGCCTTGGCGCGGCGAAGCTCCGCCTCGCCGATGCTGGAGGCCAGGTCCTGGAGCTCGCCGGCGATGACGCGGATGAGCTCGGGCACGTCCTTCTCGCCGGTGCCGGCATAGATGCCGAAGACGCCGGAATCCTTGTGCAGGCCGGCGAAGGTGAAGACGGAGTAGCAGAGGCCCCGCTTCTCGCGGACCTCCTGGAAGAGGCGCGAGGACATGCCGCCGCCGAGCGCGGTCTGGAAGACCTGGAGCGGGATGAAGTCCGAGTCGGTGTAGGCGAAGGCCTCGAGGCCGAGGCAGAGGTGGACCTGCTCGAGGTCGCGGCCGGACAGCCACTCGCTGCCGGTGTAGGTGGCGGGCACGGGTGCGGGCTTCGGGCTCCTCCTCGCGAGGTCACCCAGCTTCTCGGCCGCCAGGGCGACGATGGCGTCGTGCTCGACCTTGCCGGAGGCGGCGACGATCAGCGATTCGGGGCCGTAATGGCTGTCGATGAAGTCGCGCAGGGCCTCGCGCGGCAGGGCCTCGATGATCGCCTCGGTCCCGAGGATCGAGCGGCCGACCGGCTGGTTCGGGAAGGCCGCCTCCTGGAACTGGTCGAAGACCAGGTCCGAGGGGGTGTCCAGGGTCTCGCCGATCTCCTGGAGGATGACGTGGCGCTCCTTCTCGTACTCCTCGGGATCGAAGGTCGAGTGGCGGAGGATGTCGGCGAGGATGTCGGCGGCGAGCGGCACGTCCTCGGCCAGGATGCGGGCGTAGTAGGCGGTGTGCTCGCGGCCGGTATAGGCGTTCAAGGAGCCGCCGACGTCCTCGATCTCCTCGGCGATTCCCTTGGCGGTGCGCCGCTCGGTGCCCTTGAAGGCCATGTGCTCGAGCATGTGGGCGACGCCGTTGACCTCGGCCGCCTCGTGGCGGGCGCCGGCATCGACCCAGATGCCGAAGCTCGCGGTCTCGACCCTGGGCATGGTCTCGGTGACGACGCGGATACCGTTCGAGAGCGTGGTGATCTGCATGTTTTCTCGGGTTCGCTTCAGGTGGCGGAGCCGGCCCAGGCGCGCAGGTGCGCCTGCAGGGCGGCGAGGTCGTTCGGCAGGGTGGCGAAGCGTTCAGGGGCCTGCAGCATGGCGGCGAGCGGCTCCGGCAGGGGGGCCGCCTCGCCGACCGCACGGATCATGGCCTCGGGGAACTTGGCGGGATGCGCCGTGGCGAGGCTGACGAGCGGTGTCCCGGGCGGGCGGAGGTCGCGGCCGGCGCGGATGCCGACGGCGGTGTGCGGATCGACGAGCCGGCCCGTGGCGGCCCTGACCTCGGCGATGGTTTTGGCCGTCGTCGCCTCGTCCACCCGCTTGCCGGCGAAGAGCCGGCGGGCGGCGGCGAGCCGGTCGCGGTCGAGCTCGAGGGCGCCATCCTCGGCGAAGCCGGCCATGCGCCGCGCCACCTCGACGCCGTCACGGTCCAGAAGCTCGAACAGCAGCCGCTCGAAGTTGGAGGCGACCTGGATGTCCATGGACGGGCTCATGGTGGCGGCGACCTCGCCGCGCGCGTAGCGGCCGGATTCGAGGAAGCGGGCGAGGATGTCGTTGGTGTTGGTGGCGACGATCAGCCTCGCCACCGGCAGGCCGATGCGATGGGCGACGTAGCCGGCATAGACGTCGCCGAAATTGCCGGTCGGCACGGCGAAGGCCAAGGGCCGGGCGAGCCCGCCGAGGCGAAGGGCCGTGTAGACGTAGTAGCCGGCCTGGGCGACGACGCGGGCCCAGTTGATCGAGTTGACGGCGGCGAGCCGCAGCCCGTCCCGGAAAGCGCGGTCGTTGAACATGTCCTTGAGGCGGTTCTGGCAGTCGTCGAACGTGCCCTCCACGGCGATGATCTCGACATTCGCCTCGGCCGAGGTGGTCATCTGGCGCTGCTGGACCGGCGAGATGCGGCCCTCGGGGAAGAGGATGGCGACCCGGATTCGGTCCAGCCCGGCGAAGGCGCGGACGGCGGCGGCACCGGTGTCGCCCGAGGTGGCGCCGACGATGGTGATGCGCTCGCCTCGCCGCGCCAGGACCGCCTCGAACATGCGGCCGAGGAGCTGCATGGCGAAGTCCTTGAAGGCGAAGGTCGGCCCGTGGAAGAGCTCGAGCAGCCACTCGTCGTGGTCGAGCTGGACCAGGGGTGCCGTGGCCGGGTGGCGAAAGCCGGCATAGGCGTCCCTGGCCATGGCTTCGAGCTCGGCCGCGTCGAAGCAGCCGGTGGTGAAGGGGGCGAGGAGGCGCGCCACGGTGGTCGGGTAGTCGAGGCCGGCCAGGGCCTCGAGGTCGATGACCGGCCAGGTCTCGGGGACGAAGAGTCCGCCATCCAGGGCGAGGCCGCGCAGCAGCACGTCCTCGAAGCTCCGGCCGTGGCTGCCGCCGCGCGTGCTGGTGTAGGTGGTCATCGGTGGCTCGTCTTTTCAGGCTGGGGCGGCGCCGCTCAGCCGGCGAAGCGCCTTGGCCACCTCCCGGCCGAGGGTGGCGTGGGCGGCCTCGTCATAATGGATGCCGTCGATCGGGCTGACCTTTATGTGGTCGCCGGCATCGAGAAAGCCCGTTTCGAGCCAGGCGGCGGAGCGACGCAGCCAGGGCCCGAGTGCGAGCGACTTCGCCTTGCCGCCCTCGAAGATCTCGGCGAGGCAGCCGGCCTCCTCGATCGGCGGCGGGGCGATGATCAGGATCCTGGGCTGGGTCCGGCCGGGGGCGGCGCAGAGCTGGCGGGTGGTCATGACCAGCAGCTCGATCGAGCGGGCGATGTCGGCGGCGCCGACCGAATGGCGCAGCTTGAGGTCGTTGGTGCCGAGCTTGATAATCATCAGGTCGAGGGGCGAGTGGCTGCCGAGCAGCATCGGCAGGGCCGTGAGGCCGCTCATGTGCAGGCCCTCGATCGGGTCGTCATGCACGGTGGTGCGGCCGGGCAGGCCCTCCTCGATGACGCGGAAGTCGCGGCCGAGCTCGGCCGCGAGCACGCCGGGCCAGCGCTGGTCCGGCCCGAGGCGCCTGATGTCGCCGGGGCCGGTCAGCGGCAGGGTGCCGTGGGTGTTGGAATCGCCGAAGCAGAGAAGGGTGGGCACGGGATCGGGTCCTTCGGGCGGGGCGGGAACGGGCGGGCGGCGGGAACGAGCTTGCGCGCCTGTCGATAGCCCCGATCGAGGGTGCGGGACAAGCGGCCCCTGGCCGCCTGCCCCGCTCGCCTGCCCCGTTCTGGCCTACTCGGTCGCCTTCTTCACGGCGTCGCCGGCGTCCTCTGCCGCATCGCCGACCGCGTCGCCGGCATCCTCGGCCGTGTCCTCGATGGCATCCCCGGCGCTCTCGGCGGCGTCGCCGGCCTCGTCAACCGCGTTGTCCACGGCCGCCCCGGCCTCGCTGCCGGCCTCCTCGGCCGGCCCGTCGTCGCAGGCGGTCACCGTCAGGGCCAGAAGGCCGAAGGTGACGGCCATCGCCAGCCGCCGCCAGTCGGCCACGCGCCAGGGCGCGCCGTCCTTTTGTGCCGACATCGGCATCCTCCATGTTGTTGAGCTGCATCTCATGAACGAACGGGGGCGGGTCTTGTTCCGCGAACGGGCGGGAATGGCAGCCGGCCGGGCCGGCCTGCAGATCTGGTCGGCTTCCGCCGGAGCCCGCCCTTCATGGGTTCTTAAGAACTGCTCCGTATAACGGTCGCCTGGAGCCGAGCGGTGCAGCTTGCGACCAGGAAGGGGCGGAGTGTCGATGATCCTATCAGCCGATGGCCTTGGCCTTGCCATGATCGCAGGCGGCGATGTCGCTTCGGCGTCGGCATCGGCGCGCCCGCCTGGGCGCAGGGGCCGATGCAAGGCGACGGCGACGCGGCGCGGCCGGCGAGCGCCGGGGCCTGCCGCCGCGTGATGCAGGGTGCGGGCGGTCCGCCCTCCTCCTCAGCCGCCATAGCGCTCGGCGACGTGCGCCAGGAAGGCTTCGGTGCCGAGCTCGGCGCCGGTGGCCTCCTGGATCAGCTCCTGCATCGGCAGGCTCGAGGCCTTTTCGTGGATGCGGGAGCGGAGCCAGGCGAGGAGGGGCTGGAAGTCGCCTTGGGCGATGTGGGCCTGGAGGCCGGGGATGGCGCGCCCGGCTGCCTGGAAGAGCTGGGCGGCGAGGAGGGCGCCCAGCGTGTAGTTGGGGAAATAGCCGAACGCGCCGACCGGCCAGTGGATGTCCTGAAGGCAGCCCTGGCGGTCGTCGGGCGGGCGGATGCCCAGAAGCTCGGCCATGCCGTCGCTCCAGGCGGCGGGCAGATCGCGAAGGTCGAGATCGCCGGCAATCAGTGCTTTTTCCAGATGGTAGCGAAGCACGATGTGGAGCGGGTAGGTGAGCTCGTCGGCGTCGACGCGGATCAGGCCTTTCCTGACCGTGCGGTAGTGGCGGACGAGGTTGCCGGGGGCCAGCGCCGGCTGGGCGCCGAAGGTCTCGGCGAGGCGGGCGGCGAGGAAGCCGAGGAAGGCGGGCGAGCGGCAGGCCTGCATCTCGACCAGCAGCGACTGGCTTTCGTGGATCGCCATGCCATGCGCCTCGCCGACCGGCTGGTGGCGCCAGGCCTCCGGCAGGCCGGCCTCGTAGAGGGCGTGGCCGGTCTCGTGCATGACCCCCATGATGGCCGAGACGATCTCGGCCGCGTCGTAGCGGGTGGTGATGCGGATGTCGGTGGGCGTGCCGCCGCAGAAGGGGTGCGTGCTCTCGTCGAGCCGGCCATGGGCGAAGTCGAAGCCGAGCCTCGCCATCAGCTCCCTGGCCAGCTTTTTCTGCAGCTCGACGGGGAATGGGCCCACGGGCGGCATCGCCGGTTGCTGGCGGGCGAGAGCGTCGTCGATCAGGCCCGGCAGGTGCTGCTGGAGCGGGGCGAAGAGGCGGTCGATGGCGGCCTCGTCGAGCCCCGGCTGGAAGCCATCGAGAAGGGCGGCGTAGGGCTCGAGCCCGAGCTTTCGGCCCTGCAGGGACGCGGCCTCCCGGGTCAGGCGCAGCACCTCCTCGAGCTTCGGGCGCAGGGCCGCGTAGTCGCTCGCCGCCCGGGCCTCGCGCCAGGCCATCTCGCAGGCATTGGTGGCCCGTGCCGTGGCTTCGACCAGATCCCGCGGCAGGGCCGTGGCACGCTCGAGGCGGCGGCGGATCAAAGCGAGATTGGCGCCCTGCCAGGCGTCGAGCGGCTCGGCCCCGGCCGCCTCGACGAGATCCCTTGTCTCCGGCGAGACGAGGATCTCGTGGCCGAGGCCGCCCAGGGTCGCGAGCTGCTCGCCGCGCGCGGCGTTGCCGCCCTTGGGCATCATCACCGCCTGGTCCCAGTTCAGGACGGCGGCGGCGCCGCCCAGGTCAGCGAGCCGCTTGAAGCGTCGCTCGAGGGTCACGTAGGCCGACATGCGGCGGCTCCCTGGACTCTTGGTCGGTTGGGGTCAGCAGGACCGTGGCGAGGCTCGCCGCCACGCCCAGAAAGACGAGAACGCCGACCGCCTGGTGCGCCACGGCCAGGGAGGTCGGCACCAGATGGATGATCACCAGGGCGCCGAGGCCGATCTGCGTCAGGACCAGGGCCGTGACGAGGGCGGCGAGGCCGCGCAGGATCGGGTTGTCGCCTTTGAAGGCCAGGACGAGGTAGGCGAGGATGCCGAGCCCGGTCAGGGCCGCCAGGGTGCGGTGCAGGAAGTGGATGCGGATCAGGGGATCGCCGAGGTCGGGCAGCCAGCCGCCATTGCAGGCCGGCCATTCGTAGCAGGCGAGCGAGGCGCCGCTCTTCGCGGTGATGGCGGCGGTCACCATGGTGGCGAGCACCAGGAGCCAGAGTGCTGCGAGGAAGGGGCGCCAGAGGTGGGGCTCCGGTGCCGCGAAGTGATGCGCCGGCAGAAGGCGCAGCGTGAACAGGACGAGGAGCGAGAGGAGCAGGAGCGCGTTGCCGAGATGCAGCGCCACCGACCAGGCGCTGTTGGCGTCGAGCACGGTGATGCCGCCGAGCTTCGCCTGGATCAGGAGGACCACCAGGATGCCGAGGGCGAGGCGCCAGCCGGCCCGGTCGACGTGGCGCCTGAAGAACGCGATGACGGCGATCACCAGGATGAGGGGCCCGAGCAGGACGCCGGCGATCAGCCGGTGCACCCATTCGAGCATCACCTGGTAGTAGTGGTAGCCGACGTCGCCGAGGGCGGCGAAGGCGGAGGGTGTCAGCACCCATTCGCCGTAGCAGGTGGGCCAGTCCGGGCAGGAGAGGCCGGAATTGGTCGAGCGCACCCAGCCGCCCAGGATGATCAGGCAGTAGGTCATGACGACGCTCAGGACGGCGAGCGGCTGCAAGGCTTTCATGGTGCTGCCTCCTCTTCGCGGGTGGGGCCGGGGGCCCGGCCGCGGGCGAGCCCGAAGGCGATATAGACGGCGGCGAGCGCCGCACCCAGCCCATACCAGGTGATGGCGTAGCCCAGATGGTTGTTGGCGAGGGTGACCGCCGGGCGGTCGGCGATGGGGGGCGTGGCCTCGGGTTCGGACGGGGTGCGGACCAGCGTCACCGGCGCCAGCCCCGGCAGGTCGAGCGTGGTGTCGAGCGCTGCCGTGTCGAGCCAGTACCAGCGACGCTCGTCCGGCTGGTTCTCGGGCCGGAAGGCGGGCCGCTTCGCCTGATGATCGACGCGCAGGATGCCGGCGATGGCCGCCGGCGCGGGTGCGAGGCCGGGCTCGGGCCCAGTCGCGGGCTCAGAAACGGGCCCAGACGCGGGCAGTACCGCGAGGGCCTGCTCGATCGGCTCCGGGATCCACCCCATGTCGACGATGACCGGCGCCCCCTGCCCGCGCCCGAGCGGCACCATGAGACGGGCGCCGAGAACGCCACCCCGCTGCTCGCTGCCATAGGCGAAGGCGCGATCGAGGAGCAGCGTGCCGGCTGCGGTCACCGGCCGGCGGTCGAGCCCGACCATGGCGGCGGCCTCGGCCGGCAGGGGCACCAGTGCCGCCGCCAGCCCCGCCTCGATCCGCTCGATCAGGTCGAGCTTCCAGGCGAGGCGCTGGACCTGCCAGGTGCCGAGGGCCATCAGGATGGCGAAGGCCGCGACGGTCGTCACCGTCAGCGGCCAGCCGGGTCGAAAGTGGCGGCCTCCGCTCTTCGGCATGGACGCTCGGCGACCGTTGGTGAACGGCGAAGCCGCTCCTGTCACGCCTCGCCGGAGCCGCTCACTGGATGCCCGGCCAGGTCCAGAACAGGCTGCCGCCCCACCAGTAGACGCAGACGAAGAGGAAGAGCCAGACGACGTCGACGAAATGCCAGTACCAGGCGGCCGCCTCGAAGCCGACATGCCGCTCCTGCTTCAGCCGGCCGCGATAGGCGCGCACCGTGCAGACGAGGAGGAAGGTGGCGCCGATGAAGACGTGGAAGCCGTGGAAGCCGGTGGCCATGTAGAAGGCCGAGCCGAAGATGCCCTTGTCGATGGTCAGGCCCAGGTGAACGAGGTGGAAGTACTCGTAGATCTGCATGCCGAGGAAGAGGAAGCCCAGGGCCACGGTGATGGTCAGCGCCTTCTTGACCGATTCGTTGTCGCCCTGGAGCAGGGCATGATGCGCCCAGGTGGCGGTGCAGCCCGACAGCAGCAGGATCATCGTGTTGAGGAAGGGAATGCCCCAGGCCGGAACCGGCTCGATGCCCTCGGGCGGCCAGGACAGGGGGAACACTTCCGGCGGGTTGAGGGCGCCCCAGAAGAAGGCCCAGAAGAAGGCGAAGAAGAAGAGCACCTCCGACGCGATGAACAGCACCATGCCGATGCGCAGCATGGTCGCGACCTTCTCGCTGTAGTCGCCGGCATAGGCCTCCTTCAGCACGTCGCGCCACCACGAGAACATGGTGAAGACGACACCGATGGCGCCCAGGATCATGATCCAGCCGCCCGGGCTCGCGTTGTGCAGCCACATGACGGCGCCGCCGAACATCACCAGGGCGGCGAAGCTGCCGACCAGAGGCCAGGGGCTCGGATCGACGAGATAGTAGTCGTGCTTCGGCGCCGCGTGAGCGGCCTGGGCACCGGCGTGGGTGGCTTCGGCCATGGTCGGATAGTCCCCCGTTGTCAGCCCTGCTCGTCAGTCGGCAGGATGCTCGGCTCCTCGGCGTGCGCGGCCCTCTTGGCCGCGAGCGCCTCGGTCGCCTCCTCGTCGATGAAGAAGGTGTAGGACAAGGTGATCTGGCGCACGTCCTGCGTCGCCGGATCGGTCAGCATGGCCGGATCGACGAAGAACGAGACCGGCATGTCGACCCGCTCGCCCGGCTGCAGGGTCTGCTCGTCGAAGCAGAAGCAGGCGATCTTGGCGAAATAGGCGCCGACCTTGAAAGGCACGACATTGTAGACGGCGCGGCCGACGATCGGCCGGTCGGCGTGATTGATGGCCTCGTAGAAGATCAGGCGGTTCTCGCCGGGCAGCACGTCGACCGAGCGCTGCTCCGGCTGGAACGACCACGGCAGGTCGGGCGCATGATCGGCGTTGAAGCTGATCTGGATGGCCGGGCCGTCCACGGCCCCGGGCGTGGCCTCCGCCACCTGGGTGGTTCCGGCATAGCCGGTCACCCGGCAGAAGAGGTTGTAGAGCGGCACCGAGGCAGCTGTCAGTCCGAGCATGCCGATGATGACGGCGAGGCCGACGAGGGCGGTGCGGCGGTTCTTCCTTGCATCCACGGGTCAGGTGCCCCCCATCTTGACCAGGGCGATCAGGTAGAAGAGCACGGCCACGGCGAGGAGGATCAGGCCCATCGCGATGTTCTTGGCGCGCTGGCGGCGACGCTGCTCCTGGCCCGTGATCATGCCACGAGCCAGAGGCGGGCGGCGTGGTCGAGGACGAGCGCCAGGAAGAGACCGAAGAGGTAGATGATCGAGAACTTGAAGAGCCGCATCGCCTCGCGGTCGCTGGCGCTCCGCAGGAGCCGCCAGGCGCCCTGCACGAGAACGGCCGAGAGGGCGGCGGCGGCGCCGAGATAGAGCCAGCCCGCGGTGCCGACCAGGGTCGGCAGCAGGCTGATCACGGCGAGCAGCAGGCTGTAGCCCAGGATATGCCGGCGGGTGGTGTCGGATCCCCTGACGACCGGCAGCATCGGCACGCCGACATTGGCGTAGTCCTTCTGCCGGTAGAGGGCGAGCGCCCAGAAATGCGGCGGCGTCCAGAAGAAGATCAGAAGGAAGAGCAGGACCGGCATGAGCTCGATCCGGCCGGTGACCGCGGCCCAGCCGATCATCGGCGGGAAGGCGCCGGCGGCGCCGCCGATGACGATGTTCTGCGGCGTGCGGCGCTTCAGCCAGAGCGTGTAGACGAGGACGTAGAAGGCGATGGTGAGCGCCAGGAGGCCGGCCGCCAGCCAGTTGAGGGCGAGCCCCATCACCATGACCGAGCCGATGGCGAGGCTGATGCCGGTGGCGAGCGCCTCGGCCGCCGAGATCCGGCCGGTGGCGGTCGGCCTGAGGCGCGTGCGCACCATCACCCGGTCGATATCGGTGTCGTAGGCGTTGTTGATGGCGGCCGAGGCGCCGGCGCCGACGGCGATGCACAGGATGGCCACGAAGGTGAGCAGCGGATGCAGGTTGCCGGGCGCGATGAACAGCCCGACGCCGCCGGTGAAGACGACGAGCTGCATCACGTTCGGCTTGAGGAGCCGCCAGTAGTCGCGCAGCTCGGACTGCCCGGCCGCCTGGCCGGGCCGCGTGTCTAGCCGCGTTTTCTGGAGTGCCTGCGCCATGTCGTCCTCAGCGCACCTGCGGCAGCTCTTCGAAGGTGTGGAACGGTGGCGGCGAGCTGACCGTCCACTCCAGCGTCGTCGCCCCCTCGCCCCACGGGTTGTCGGCGCACCTCGCCTTCGAGGTGAAGGTCCGGTAGAGCACGAACATGAAGAAGAGCGCGCTGGCGCCGGCGATGAAGGCGCCGATCGAGCTGATCATGTTCCAGCCGGCGAACGCGTCGGGATAGTCCGGGATGCGGCGCGGCATGCCGGCGAGCCCGAGGAAGTGCTGCGGGAAGAAGGCGAGGTTGACGCCAACGAAGGTCAACCAAAAGTGGATCTTGCCCAGATGCTCCGGGTACTGGTGGCCGGTCATCTTGCCGATCCAGTAGTAGAAGCCGGCGAAGATGCCGAAGACCGCCCCCAGGCTGAGGACGTAGTGGAAGTGGGCGACGACGTAGTAGGTGTCGTGCAGCACCGCGTCCACGCCGGCATTGGCCAGGACCACGCCGGTGACGCCGCCGATGACGAAGAGGAAGATGAAGCCCATGGCGAACAGCATCGGCGTGTCGAGCCGGATGGAGCCGCCCCACATGGTGGCGATCCAGGAGAAGATCTTGATGCCGGTCGGCACCGCGATGATCAGGGACGCCGCGGTGAAGTAGGCCTTCGCGTCGACGCCCATGCCGACGGTGAACATGTGATGGGCCCAGACGACGAAGCCGATGAAGCCGATCGAGACCAGCGCATAGGCCATGCCGAGATAGCCGAAGATCGGCTTTCTGGAGAAGGTCGAGACCACATGGCTGATGATGCCGAAGGCCGGCAGGATCATGATGTAGACCTCGGGGTGGCCGAAGACCCAGAAGAGGTGCTGGTAGAGGATCGGGTCGCCGCCGCCGGCAGGGTCGAAGAAGTGGGTGCCGAAGTTGCGGTCGGTGAGCAGCATGGTCACGGCACCGGCGAGCACCGGCACCGCCAGGAGGAGCAAAAAGGCGGTGACCAGGATGGACCAGGCGTAGAGCGGCATCTTGTGCATGGTCATGCCGGGCGCGCGCATGTTGAAGATGGTGGTGATGAAGTTGATCGCACCCAGGAGCGAGCTGGCGCCGGCCAGATGGATCGCGAAGATGGTCATGTCGACCGCCGCGGTCGGATGGCCGAGCATCGACGAGAGCGGCGGGTAGCTGGTCCAGCCGCCGCCGAAGCCACCGTCGACGAAGGCCGAGCCGAAGAGCAGGATGAAGGCCGGGACCAGGAGCCAGAAGCTGATGTTGTTCATCCGCGGGAAGGCCATGTCCGGCGCCCCGATCATCAGGGGCACCATCCAGTTGCCGAAGCCGCCGATCAGGGCCGGCATGAGGAAGAAGAAGATCATGATCAGGCCGTGCGAGGTGACCAGCACGTTGAAGAGCTGGTGGTCGCCGCCCAGGATCTGGTCGCCCGGCACCATCAGCTCGGCCCGGAAGATCATCGACATCGACATGCCGATGATGCCGGCGCAGAAGGCGAAGATCAGATAGAGGGTGCCGATGTCCTTGTGATTGGTCGAGAACAGCCAGCGCCGCCATCCGGTAGGCGTGTGGTCGTCATGGGCATGGGCGGATGCGTAGGCCATTCTTCAACTCTCCGCGAGAACGCGACCGGTCGGGACGAACGGGATCATGTGCCCCGGCTCAGCGATTGGCGACATGCACAGGCGTGGCATCGACCTTGGCGAAGCGGGTCTGTGCGTCCGCCACCCAGGCCTTGTACTCCTCGGGCGTCACCGCCTCGATGGTGATCGGCATGAAGCCGTGATTGACGCCGCACAGCTCCGAGCACTGGCCGTAATAGAGGCCCGGCTCGTTGATGTGCAGCCAGAGCTCGTTGAGCCGCCCGGGCACGGCGTCCACCTTGACGCCGAGCGACGGCATCGCCCAGGAGTGGAGCACGTCGGCGGCCGTGATCTGCATCCGGATGTTGGTGCCGGTCGGCAGCACGATCCGGTTGTCGGTCTCGAGCAGCCGCAGCATGCCGGGCTCCAGCTCGTCGTCGGCCAGCATGAAGGCGTCGAAGGTGAAGTCCCCGTTGTCCGGGTACTCGTAGGTCCAGTACCACTGCTTGCCGGTCGCCTTCACCGTCATCTCGGTCTCGGGCAGCACGTCCATGAAGAAGAGCAGGCGAAAGGACGGGATGGCGATGATCACGACGATCAGCACCGGCACCACCGTCCACACCACCTCCAGCAGCGTGTGGTGCGAGCGCCTGGACGGCTTCGGGTTCTTCGATTCGCGGAACCTGATGACGACGATGGCGAGCAGGGCCAGCACCAGGACGCAGATCAGCGTGATGATCCAGAGCAGCAGATCATGCATGCCGGTCAGCTTCTCCATGATGGGGCTGCCCGCCGGCTGCAGCCCCAGCTGCCAGGGCTCCGGCTGGGCGGCCAGCGCCGTGCCGCCTCCGCTGAGGCCGGAGAACAGGAGGAGGGTGCCGACGAGGCACGCGTTCAACCAGCGCATGGGGCTCGTTTCCTTGCTTGACCATGATGCCACGCCCGCTGCCCGGGAAAGAGGCCCGGCACGGCGCCGCGAGATCGTTGAGGCGAGGATAGGATGCGGCCTTCGCTCGCGTCAGTGACACGATGTCGCAAAATCGGCTTAACCTCCGGCGCGACCGGGCCGAATGCCACGCCCGACGAGCGCCCGATGGCAGGCGAGCATCATCAAGGATGCGGTCTCGGCACGCAGGATGGTGGGCCCGAGGCTGACCGGGTGAACGAACGGCAGATCATGCAGCGCCGTGCGCTCCTCGGCGGCGAAGCCGCCCTCGGGACCGACCAGGAGCGCTGCCCCGGGATGCCGCCCGAGCGCGTCCCCGAGAGGATCGCCACCCGCCTCGTCGGCGAGGAGGACGCCGACCTCGCCGGCCTGTCGCACGGCATCGAGGAGAGCGGCCTCGGGCAGCAGCTCGGGCAGGCTCAGGCGCTCGCACTGCTCCACCGCCTCGACCAGCCGCAGGCGCAGGCGGTCGGGCCGCGCCGCCTCGACCACGCCGTGCCGGCAGCGCACCGGCTGGAGCCGGGCCACGCCGAGCTCGACCGCCTTCTCGAGCAGCCATTCGAGCCGGGGCTTCTTCAGGGGCGCGAAGAGCAGGGTCGGACCGGGCTCGGGTGCCGGCGGGCGAAGCTCGGTCTCGACCGTGACCAGCGCGCCGTGCCGGTCGAGCCGGTCGAGTCGGGCCCGCCATTCGCCGGAGGCGGCATTGAAGACCCGAAGCGTCTGGCCGGCGCGAGCGCGGAGCACGGCACGCAGGTAGTGGGTCGCATCGGCCTCGAGCTCGAGGCTGGCCCCGGCGCAAAGCTGGTCTTCGAGATGCAGTCGCGTGTCACGCATCTTGGGGTGCTCGCCTTTACGCCCGGGGACCCCGACGCTAAGTGATCGGGCATGAGTGGACAAGCTGGCGAGCCCGTTATCCGATTGCCCGACGAGGAGTATGGCTGGCTGGTCCGGCTGCCCCGGGCGTGGCGCGACTACGGCCTCCTCGCCCGGCTCGACCGGCCGATCGGCACGTGGCTGCTGTTCATCCCCTGCCTCTGGGGCCTCGCGATCGCCGGCGGCACGCCGGCCCTGGTCTGGGCGCCGCTCATGGCGCTCGGCGCCATCGCCATGCGGGGGGCGGGCTGCACCATCAACGACATGGCCGACCGCGACTTCGACCGGCGCGTGACCCGCACCGCCGGCCGGCCGCTCGCCGCGCGAAGGCTGGGCCTCAGGCAGGCGCTCGCCTTCCTGGCGCTGCAGCTCGCCATCGGCCTCGGCGTGCTGCTCTTCCTGCCGCCGAGCGCCGCCCTGATCGCCCTCTGCAGCATGCCGCTGGTCGTGGCCTATCCGTTCATGAAGCGGATCACCTACTGGCCGCAGGTTTTTTTGGGGCTCGCCTTCAACTGGGGGATTCTCGTCGGCTATGCCGTGATCATGGGCGGGCTCGGCCTGCCGGCGCTCTTCCTCTATCTCGCCGGCATTGCCTGGACGCTCGGCTACGACACCATCTACGCGCACCAGGACAAGGAGGACGACGCGCTGATCGGGGTGAAATCGACCGCACTCCTGCTGGGCGAGGCGACCCCTGCCTGGCTGCATGGCTTCTATGCGGCGATGCTCGGCCTGCTCGCCCTCGCCGGGTGGAGCGCCGGGCTCGGGCTGCTCTACTTCATGGCGCTGCTGCCGGTGGCGGGGCTGCTCGCCTGGCAGGTGCAGGGGCTCGATCTCGACGATCCGGCCGACTGCCTCGAGCGGTTCCGCGGCCATCGCGGCATCGGCCTCCTGGTCGCGGTGGCGCTGCTGCTCGGCCACTGGAACATCCCTTGAGCCTCGGGTAGGGCCGCGATGCTCGGGCTCGATCGGCTCGGCAGCTTCGTCCGCGACCTGCCGGGCGAGGTGCTGGAGCTCGGCGACCGGCTGGCCGACCGGCATCTCAGGCTGGCCGTCACCGGGCTCAGGCGGAGCGGCAAGACGGTGTTCACCACGGCCCTCGTCCATCACCTGCTCGACGGCCACGATCTCGCCTTCGTCGCCGCCGTGCACGAGGACCGCTATCGGGGTGCCCGGCTCCTGCCGGTGCGCGGGCCGGCCTTTCCCTATGCCGTCTTTCGCCGGGAGCTGATGGCGGATCGCCCGACCTGGCCCGAGGCGACCGACCGCCTGACCGTGCTCAGGCTCGAGCTGCGCTTCAAGGTGACCGGCTTCGTGCAGCGCTGGATGGCGCCGACCGGCAGCCTGATCCTCGAGATCGTCGACTATCCGGGCGAATGGCTGCTCGACCTGCCCTTGCTGGAGATGGACTACGCGACCTTCGCGGAGATGGCGTCCTCGCGGGACAGGGCCGCGCCCAGGGCCTCGGTCGCCGGCGAATGGCGCGACGCCCTCGCCGGGCTCGGGCCCTCGACGTCGCCGGACGATCTCGTGGGCGTCTACCGACGCTATCTCGGCCGGGTGCAGAACGAGCTCGGCCTCAGCCTCGTCCAGCCGGGCCGGCTGGTCACGGTCGGCGCCGATCCGAGGACCGGCTTCACGCCCTTGCCGCAAGCGGCCCCGACGGCGCTGCGCTCGGCCATGGCGGACCGCTTCGAGCTTTACAAGCGGCGGGTGGTGGAGCCCTTCTACACCGACCATTTCAGCCGCTTCGACCGGCAGATCGTGCTGGTCGACCTGTTCCACACGCTCAACCGCGGGCGGGCGCATTTCGCCGACAGCCGGGACGCGCTCGAGACGATCCTCGAGAGCTTTCGCTACGGCACCAACAGCCTGCTCGCCCGGCTCTTCCGGCCGAGCATCGAGAAGCTGCTCTTCGCCGCGAGCAAGGCCGACCACGTGGCCGCCAACCAGCATGCCAACCTGAAGCAGCTCCTCGAGCTGATGATCGCACCGGCCCGGCGCAAGGCGCGCTTCGCCGGGCTCGAGACGGACGTCCTGGCGCTCGCGGCCCTGCGCGCCACGGACACGGTCCGGACCGAGCATCAGGGCCAGCTTCTCTCCTGCGTGCGCGGCCGGCTGATCGACGGCGACCGCGAGACGGTGCTCTTTCCGGGCGAGATCCCGGGCGATCTGCCGGATGACGAGGATTGGCGCTCGGGGCGCTTCCGCTTCCAGGACTTCGCGCCCCGCAGGCTCGAGCCCGGCATCAAGGGCCAGCATCTCCGGCTCGATCAGGCGATCGAGTTCCTGATCGGCGACAAGCTTCGATGAACAGCCAGCCACCCCCCATTCCGCCCTTCGAGCTCGATCCCCGGACCGGGCGGTTCGAGACGGTCGAGGAGACGCCGGAGCTGCCGGCGGAGCGGGCGCCGCCGCCGGCGCAGCCTCCCCGGCCCTGGTGGCGCCGGCCGGGGCTTCTGGCTCTGGGCTCGATCATCGGCCTCGTGCTGATCCAGGCGCTCGACTACGTGCACGGCCTGATCCAGACCACGCCGCTCCTCGGGTGGCCCTTCGCGGTGCTGCTCGCGGTGGTGGTGATCACGGCCATGGGCACGCTCTGGAAGGAGGTCTTCGACGTTCGCCGGGTGCGCCGGGCGGAGCGGCTGCGGCTCACCGGGCTGCGGCTCGCCACCTCCGAGCTGCACGGCGAGGCGGTGGGCTATCTCGACGATCTCGACCAGCAGCTCGGCGAGCACCACAAGGCGGAGTTCAAGGCCGCCGCCGAGCGCGGGCTCGCCGATGCCGAAATTCTGAACCTCTACGAGCGGCGGGTGCTGGCGCCCCGGGACAAGCGCGCCTACCGGCTCGTGCTCGAGGCGAGCCGGGACATCGGCCTGCTCACCGCGCTCAGCCCGCTGGGCCTCATGGACGGGCTGCTCGTGCTCTGGCGGACCTTGATGATGATTCGCGGCATCGCGCGGGCGTATGGCCTCGCCCTCGGCCCGGCCGCGTCCTTCGGCATGCTGCGCCGCTGCATCAGGAACGCCGCCATTGCCGGGCTCGCCGACGTGGTCAGCCACGCGGCGATCGAGCATGTCGGCGCCTCGCTCGCGGCCCTGCTCTCGGCCCGGGCCGGCCAGGGGGCGGGCAATGCGCTGCTGGCCGGAAGGCTCGGGCTCGAGGCGATCCGCCTGACCCGGCCCCTGCCCTTCATCGCCGAGCCGCAGCCGCGCCTCTCCCATGTGCGGGCGGCGATCTTCGATCCGACCGGCAAGGTCGACCCGGCGCCGATGCGCTCGGAGAGACGCGACTAAGAGCTGGCCGCGATCCCGCGACGGGTTGACAAGCGCCGGATCAGAGGTGACCAAGGCGGTCATGAATCCGCTTCTCCGACGTCTCTCCCTGGCGCTCGTCTGCCTCATCGTCCTGGGGACAGCTGGCCACGCCGCCAGCGTGCTCATGGCCCTCGATCTCGGGGATGGGCGAGGTGGCCACGTCAGCTCCGACGGCGGCTGCGCCGATTGCGGCGTGCGGCAGGAGGCGGCGATGGCCTGCGGCGATCTCTGCGCCGCGCCGTTCGCCGCGTTCGCATGTGCCGCCACGTCCGAGGCGGTTGCCGGCCGCCTGCCGCAGTGCTCCCTGGCCGGCACGCTGCCCAGGGGCCGGCTCGGCTTGCCCGAGCCGCATCCGCCGAAAGGCTCCGCCTCGATCTGAAGACGAACGCCTTTCGACCGCGGTCGAGAGGCCATCAGACGCCGCCATCATGCTGGATTCCAGCCACCGGCAGCGTTCAGCGAACGGAGCGATTTCAATGCACATCATCTTCAAGGCGGCCATGCTCGGCCTCGCCGTCGGCGTCTCGGCACCCGGCCATGCCGGGGAGCCCGGCCGCAGCGTCGAACTCTTCAAGAGCCCCAGTTGCGGCTGCTGCGCCGCGTACGGCGACCATCTCGCGGCCAACGGCTTCAGCGTGTCGGTCAGGCCGATCGACGACATCGTCGAGCTGAGCCGCCTCGCCGGCATCCCCGACGAGCTTCAGGGCTGTCACCTGGCGATGGTCGACGGCTACTTCGTCAGCGGCCACGTGCCGCTCGAGGCGGTGGAGAGGATGCTCGCCGAGCGGCCGGCGATAAGGGGCATCACCCTGCCCGGCATGCCGGCGGGCTCGCCCGGCATGATGGGCGAGAAGGTGGAGCCCTTCCAGGTCCTCGCGATCGGCGCCGGCGGGCCAGAGCGTTACGCGGTCGAATGAGGCGCGGCATCGTCGTTGCCGGGGCGGTGGCGATCGCCGCCGCTCTCGGCGCCTCGGCCCTTTGGCGCGGGCTCGATGGACCGACCTCGGAAAGCGCCGCCTCGCCCGCGACGCTCGCCCTCGGCGCGGCACTCTACGCCGAGCGCTGCGCCTCGTGCCACGGCGCCGAGCTCGAGGGTCAGCCGGACTGGCAGCGCCGGCTGCCGTCCGGCCGCCTGCCGGCGCCGCCGCACGACGCTTCCGGCCACACCTGGCACCATGCGGATTCCATTCTGCTGCGGATCACCAGGGAGGGTCCGGCGGCGGTTGTCGGTGGCGCCTACGAGAGCGACATGCCGGGCTTCGCCGACGTGATGACGGACGACGAGATCGAGGCGGTCCTCGCCTTCATCAAGAGCACGTGGCCCGAACGCGAGCGCGCGGTTCAGGAGCAGGTGAGCATCGCCGATCGGGCGGGCGCTCCATAGGGAGGGCCCCCGTCGCGGTGCGGGCGTCGCGGCTTGCGGTGCCGCCGGCGCCCCGCCAGACTGTCTCGAGCACCCCATGCCGAGAGGTGATCAGCTTGGGCAAGAAGAAGCACGAAGCGAAGGCGGGCCCCGTGGATGGGGCGGTCGCGCCCGAGAAGCTGAAGCGCAAGGTCTTCGAGCAGGAGCTCCATGAGCTGCAGGTCGAGCTGACCCGGCTGCAGGCCTGGACGAAAGCCACCGGTGCTCGGATCATCGTCGTCTTCGAGGGCCGCGACACCGCCGGCAAGGGCGGCGTGATCAGCCGGATCACCGCACGCACCAGCCCCCGGGTGTTCAAGCACGTGGCCCTGCCGGCGCCGTCGGACCGCGAGAAAACCCAGCTCTACATCCAGCGCTACATCGCCCAGTTCCCGGCGGCCGGCGAATTCATCCTCTTCGACCGGTCCTGGTACAACCGGGCCGGGGTCGAGCGGGTCATGGGCTTCTGCTCCCCGGAGGAGACCGCCAACTTCCTCAAGGTGACACCCGGCTTCGAGCGGGAGATCGTCCACAACGGCATCATCCTCATCAAGTATTTCCTCGATGTCAGCCAGGACGAGCAGCGACGCCGCTTCGAGGCGCGCATCGAGGAGCCGCTCAAGCACTGGAAGCTGAGCCCTATGGATACCGAATCGGTGCGGCGCTGGTGGGACTACACGAGGGCCTATCAGGAGATGCTGGCGGCGACCGACAGCGCCTGGGCGCCCTGGTATGTCGTGCCGGCGGACGACAAGCGGCGCGCCCGGCTCAACCTGATCCGCCACATGCTCGGCCAGATCCCTTACGAGAAGGTGAAGCCGGATCTGCCGAAGGTGCCGAAGCCCCTGCCCCGGCCCAAGGGCCTCGAGGATACGCTCGGCGACGTGCGCGCGGTGCCGAGCCACTATTGAGGTGATGCACGGGCCCGGCAGTCGCCCGTGACGCTGTCGGGCGTGCGAACCTCGATCTCGCCCCTGAGGCTGCAGTCGCCGCTCGCGTTGCCGGCAAGCCGGTTGCCGGTCAGCGTCACGCTCGTGGGCAGGAGACGCCGCGCGTCCTCGTCGTCGGGCGGGCGCGCGGCGTGGCTCCAGTCGTAGACGAAGATGCCGGGGCCGGCATTGTGCCGGATGGTGTTGTCCTTGATCTCGACATCGGCCGAGGCGCGCACGCGCACACCGGCGCGGCCATTGCCGACGAGCGCGTTCCCGGTGACGGTGATGTTGCGGCTCTCGTAGACGACGATCCCGTCCTTGCCATTGGCGAAGGAGCGGTTCCTGGCGAAGGTCACGTCGTAGCTGCCCTTGTCGACGAAGAGGCCGGCGCCGGCATTGCCGCTGCTCTGGTTGTCGACCACGACCGCGTCGTGGATCTCGCGGCTGAGGATGATGCCGTGGCTGCGGCGCGTGCCGGTGACGGTGTTTTCGGCAATGAGCAGGTCGCGGGTCGCGTCGTGCGGATCGACGCCGTAGACGTGGCTGTCGGTGATCTCGTTCTGGATGACCTCGACGCCCACGGCGCCGAAGCTGAAGAAGCCGAAATAGAGGTCCTGGATCGTGTTGCCGACGACGCTCACCCTTGGCCCGCCCTCATCCGGATCGCGGCCGCCATGGGTGAAGGCGAGGCCGAAGGTGGAGGTGCCCTGGTAGCCCAGATGGGCGAGGCGGCTGCGGCGGACCACCGTCCGGTTGTCCTCGAGGCCGGTGATCCAGGGGCGGAACACGGCACCCCGCGCGTCGGTCTCGGCCGGCGCCTCGGCCATCTCGCTCCAGCCCAAAAGCTCGGAATCGCTGATGAAGAGCCCGCCATAGGCGGTGATGAGCGCGCCCGCCTCCTGCACGAGGCGGAGCTCGATGCCGTCGACGACGAGGGTGGCCCCGGCGGCGACGACCAGCGGGGCGGCGAGCCGGCAGTGGCTGCCGTCGCAGGCGAGCAGATCCGGGCGGTCGATCAGGGCGGGCAGCGCCTCCAGCCGATGGCGGCCGGAGCGCAGCACGATGGCGAGGCCGGACCAGCGCGGCAGGGCCTCGAGCTCGCGCTCGAAGCCGCGGCGCAGCGCCGGCTCGCCCGTGGCTTCGGTCAGGGCCACCTCGCCTTCGAGCGGGGTCGGCAGCGGCTCCGTCAGGATCGTCTCGGCCAGGGCCGCGATCTCGGCCGGAGTCGGCACCGCCGCCGGGTCGGAGCAGGCGAGGAGGGCGAGCGCCAGGGCGACGAGGGTCGCCCGCTTCAGCAATCGTTGCCGTCCGCCGGCAGGACGGTCACGGCACCCTGCACCAGGCAGTCGCCCTTGGCATTGTCGACGAAGCGGTTGCCCTGGACGGTGGCCTCGGTCGGGCGGATCAGCGCCGCCTCCTCGTCGCTCGGCGGCCTGGACATGCCGCTCCAGTCCTGCAGGTCGATGCCGGCGCGGGCATTGCCGGTGAGGCCGTTCTCGGAGACGAGGATGGCGTCGGAAGCGCGGATGCGGATGCCGGAGCGGCCGTTCTGGGCGATGGCGTTGCGCCGCAGCTCGATCGACCAGCTCTCGTAGATGACGAGGCCGTCGCGTCCGCTCCGCGCCAGTTCGTTGCCGGCCAGGGTCAGATCGAAGTCGCCCTTCTCGATCTGGATGGCCGCACCGGCGCTGCCCGTGATCCGATTGGCGAGAACGGCCGTCTGGGTGACCCCTCTCGCCAGGAGGAGGCCGTTGCCGTTGTCCGCCGAGGCGCCGCTGCCGGCGATGTCGTTGTCGGCGATCAGGAGGTCGCTGGCACCGTCCCGCGCCACGATGCCATGGCGAAGCGAGCCCTTGATCCGGTTGCGCAGCAGCACCGATTGCCCGGCACCGCGGAGCTGAATGCCGTCGAAGGCGTCCTCGATCAGGCTGCCGACGAGCTGCAGCGCCGGGCGGCCCTTCGGCTCGTCGCGGCTGGTGACGGCGACGGTGAGGCCGGTCGTGCCGTTGCCGTCATAGCCGAGGGCGGCGAGGCGGCTGTCGCGGATGAGCGTGCGGCTCTTGTCGTAGGCCACGACGAACGGGCGAAAGGCGTCGCCGTCGGTGGTCGCTGGCAAGTCGCCGTTTTGTCCCTGGATGGTGGCGAGGCTGAGGAACAGGTCGCCGAAGGCGATGATCACCGCCCCGGCACGCTGCTCGAGCGCGACCGTCAGGCCGTCGATGACCAGGGTGGCGCCGGTCTCGACCGCGAGCGGGGCCTCGAGCCGGCAGGCCTTGGCCTCGCAGGTGAGCAGCTCCGGCCGGCCGAGCGCCGCCGCCACCTCCTCGAGCCGATGGCGGCCGGCGGCGACGACGATGCCCTCGTCCGGCCAGTCCGGCTGGGCCGCCAGATCCTCGAGGAAGCCGCGGGCGAGCCGCCGCTCGTCCGCCGGCCTGCCGACGCGGACCTCGCCCGCCTCCGGCGCCGGCACGGGCAGCGACTGGATCTCGCCGAGCGCCGCGTTGATGGCATCGCGGGAGGCCGGCACCGGCGGCGCCGCCCGCGCCGGCCCCGGCTGAACAAAGGCCTGAAGGATGACGAGGGCCAGAGCCGAGGCGAGCGACCTCGTCATGCGAGCATGGCTTCGCCGTCCGCCTCGGGCCGCACCGGCACGGCCAGCTTGTCGATGATCTCCTTCGGCACGATCTGGCGAAACCGCGGCAGCTCGATGTCGAAATCGTGCAGGATCCGCTCGGCGAGCGCGCTCTGGGTCTGCCAGACATGCTCGACCAGGAGGTTCTTGAGCTCCTGCACGTAGTGATCGACCAGGACCGGCTGCATGATCACCATGTCGGGGTTGAGATGCGCCTCGAGCTGGCCCGCGGCGTCCCAGACATAGGCCATGCCGCCCGACATGCCGGCGGCGAAATTGTCGCCGACGGCGCCCAGGATCGCCGCCACGCCACCGGTCATGTACTCGCAGCCATTGTCGCCGCAGCCCTCGACCACGGTCATCGCACCCGAGTTGCGGACGGCGAAGCGCTCGCCGGCGCGACCGGCGGCGAACAGCTTGCCGTCCGTGGCGCCATAGAGGCAGGTATTGCCGATGATGAAGTTCTGGTCGGCGACCAGCGGGCTCGAGACGGTCGGGCGGACGACGATGGTGCCGCCCGAGAGGCCCTTGCCGACATAGTCGTTGGCGTCGCCGAAGACCTCGAGCTTGAGGCCCTGGACCGCCCAGGCGCCGAGCGACTGGCCGGCCGAGCCGCGCAGCCGCACGGTGAGGTGGCCCGGCTGCAGCCCCTTCATGCCGTAGCGGCGGGTGATGTGCGCCGAGAGCCGCGTGCCGACGGCCCGCTGGACGTTGCGCACGTTGTACTGAAGCTGCATCTTCTCGCCGTCCTCGAGGAGGGCGCGCGCATCCTTCAGCATCTGCGCGTCGAGGCTGTCCGGCACCTCGTTGCGACCCTTGAGCGTGCAGTGGCGCGGCAGACCGCCCGGGTCGACCTGGGCGAGGATCGGGTTGAGGTCGAGATCGTCCAGATCCTCGCTGCCGCGGCCCACCTGCTTCAAAAGGTCGCTCCGGCCGACCGCCTCCTCGAGCGAGCGCAGGCCGAGCGAGGCCAGGATCTCGCGCACCTCCTCGGCGATGAAGCTCATCAGGTTCACGACCTTCTCGGGCGTGCCGGTGAACTTGGCGCGAAGGTCCTCGCGCTGGGTGCAGACCCCGACGGGGCAGGTGTTGGAATGGCACTGGCGGACCATGATGCAGCCCATGGCGACCAGCGAGAGCGTGCCGATGCCGAACTCCTCGGCCCCCAGCATGGCGGCGATGACGATGTCGCGGCCGGTCTTGAGCCCGCCGTCGGTCCGAAGCGTGACGCGGTGGCGCAGACGGTTGAGGGTCAGGAGCTGGTTGGTCTCGGAGAGGCCCATCTCCCAGGGGCTGCCGGCGTACTTGATCGAGGTCTGCGGGCTGGCGCCGGTGCCGCCCACGTGGCCCGAGACCAGGATGACGTCCGCCTTGGCCTTGGCCACACCGGCGGCGATGGTGCCGATGCCCGCCTCCGAGACCAGCTTGACGCAGACCTTGGCGTCGGGGTTGATCTGCTTCAGGTCGTAGATGAGCTGGGCCAGATCCTCGATCGAGTAGATGTCGTGGTGGGGTGGCGGGCTGATCAGAGTGACGCCGGGCGTGGCGTGGCGGAGCCGTGCTATCTCGACCGTCACCTTGAAGCCGGGGAGCTGGCCGCCCTCGCCCGGCTTCGCACCTTGCGCCACCTTGATCTCGAGCTCGCGGGCGGCGTTCAGGTATTCGGCGGTGACGCCGAAGCGGCCGGAGGCTACCTGCTTGATCGGCGAGTTGGCGTTGTCGCCATTGGGCCTGGGCGCATAGCGCTCGACCCCTTCCCCGCCCTCGCCGGAATCCGACTTCGCCCCGATCCGGTTCATGGCGATGGTCAGGGTCTCGTGCGCCTCGGGGCCGAGGGCGCCCAAGGACATGCCGGGGGTGACGAAGCGCTTCCTGATCTCGGTGATGCTCTCGACCTCGTCGAGCGGCACCGGTGTCCGGCCCTTGCGGAAGTCGAGCAGGTCGCGGATCGAGACCGGCTCGCCGGCCTGCACCATGTCGCTGAAGCGCTGGTAGGCGACGTAGGAATCGGTCGCCACCGCCTGCTGGAGCTGGTGCACCATCCGGCCTTCGTAGGCGTGCCGCTCGCCGCTGCGCCGGTAGCGGTAGAAGCCGCCGACGGCGAGCGCCGGCTCGGCCTCGCCATAGGCGCGCTCGTGCTGCACGCGCAGCTTGTTCTTGATGCCGGTGAGGCCGATGCCGGAGATGCGGGTGATCAGCCCCGGGAAGTACTCCCGGGCGAGCGAGCGCGAGAGGCCGACCGCCTCGAAATTGCAGCCGCCGCGATAGGAGCTGACGATCGAGATGCCCATCTTCGACATGATCTTGAGGAGGCCCTGATTGACCGCCTCCTTGTAGCGGGCGAGGCACTCGGCGAGCGTGAGGCCGGGAAAGAGGCCGCGCGAATGGCGGTCGGCGATCGCCGCCTCGGCGAGATAGGCGTTCACGGTGGTGGCGCCGACGCCGATCAGCACGGCGAAGTAGTGGACGTCGAGGCATTCGCCCGCGCGCACGGTGACGGAGCTGAAGGCGCGCAGCCCCTGGCGGACGAGATGGCTGTGGACGGCGCTGGTGGCGAGGATCATCGGCATCGGCGCCCGTTCGGGACCGACCGCCTCGTCGGTCAGGATGAGCTGCTCGCAGCCGCCCCGCACGGCGTCCTCGGCCTCCTGGCGGATCCGGGCGAGCGCCGCGCCCAGCCGCTCGCCCTTGATCTTGAAGGTGCAGTCGATGGTCTTGCCATTGGCGCCGAAATAGGCCTCGAGCGAGCGGAAGTCGTCGGTCGTCAGCACGGGCGTCTCGAGCTGCAGGATCCGCGTCTGGCTCGGGTCCTCGTCGAAGATGTTGCCGAGATTGCCGAAGCGGGTCTTGAGGCTCATCACCCGCCATTCGCGCAACGGATCGATCGGCGGGTTGGTGACCTGGCTGAACTGCTGGCGGAAGAAGTGGTGCAGGCCGCGATAGCGCTTGGAGAGCACGGCCAGGGGCGTGTCGTCGCCCATCGAGCCCACCGCCTCCTTGGCGTCGATCACCATGGGCGAGAGGATCAGCTCCATGTCCTCGATGGTCAGCCCGAAGAGCGCCTGGCGGCGCCTGAGGTCGGCGCGCTCGAGCTGGAGCGGCGCCGGCGGCCGCGCCGCCACCAGATCCTCGAGCAGGCGGATGTTCTCGACCCACCTGCCATAGGGCCGGTGCCCCGCCAGATGGTCCTTGAGCGCCATGTCGCGGTAGAACGTGCCGGTGACGAGGTCGACGCCGATCATCTCGCCGGGCCCGACCCGCCCCTTCTCGACGATGTCGACCTCCTTCAGGGGCACCATGCCGGTCTCGGAGCCGACGACGAGGAGGCCGTCGCTGGTCCGGCTGTAGCGGAGCGGCCGCAGGCCGTTCCGGTCCATGCCGGCGATGACCCAGCGGCTGTCGGTGGCGACCAGCGCCGCCGGGCCGTCCCAGGGCTCCATGACGCAGTTGCAGTAGCTGAAGAGGTCCTGATGCGCCTTCGGCATGGCCATCTTGTTCGACCAAGCGGGCGGCACCAGGAGGGTCTTGACCAGCGGCAGGGAGCGGCCGGCGCGGACCAGGGCCTCGGCCACGGCGTCGAGGGCGGCGCTGTCCGAGCTGCCCGCCTGGATCAGCGGCTTCAGGTCCTCGTTGTGCTCGCCGAAGATGTCGGCGACCATTCGCGTCTCGTGGCTCTTCATCCAGTTGACGTTGCCGCGCAGCGTGTTGATCTCGCCGTTGTGGGCGAGCGTGCGGAACGGCTGGGCCAGCTTCCAGGACGGCCAGGTGTTGGTCGAGTAGCGCTGGTGGAAGATGGCGAAGGACGAGACGAAGCGCTCGTCCTGCAGGTCGGGATAGAAGACGGCGAGCTGCTCGGCGAGGAACAGGCCCTTGTAGATGATCGACCGGCAGCTCAAGGAGCAGATGTAGAAATCGGCGAGGCTCTCGGCCAGCGCCTGCCGCTCGATGCGCCGGCGGATGAGGTAGAGGTCGCGCTCGAAGGCCTCGCTGTCGTTCGGGCCGTCGCCATCGATCGGGTTGCCGATGATGATCTGCTCGATCTCGGGCCGGGTGGCCGCCGCCTTCTCGCCGATCACGCTGGTGTCGACCGGCACCTGGCGCCAGCCGCGGATGACGTAGCCGAAGCGCAGCACCTCGCTCTCGACGATGGTGCGGCAGGCCTCCTGCTGGTGGATGTTGTTGCGCGGCAGGAACACCATGCCGACGGCGACGCGATGGTCGGCCTCGCGCATGCCGCGGATCTCGCCCTTGTAGAAATCCTGCGGGATCTGGATGTGGATGCCCGCGCCGTCGCCGGTCTTGCCGTCGGCGTCGACCGCACCCCGGTGCCAGACGGCCTTCAGCGCGTCGATCGCGGCGGCGACCACCTCGCGGCGCGGCCGGCCGTCGATGGCGACGACGCAGCCGACACCGCAGGCGTCGCACTCGAAGGCCTCGGGCTCGTAGCCGAGCGCCTCCAGCCTCGACCGCTCGTGGCGGTAGGTGGCGAGCGCTCTTTCGGTCGGTGTCACAGCCATGGCGGCGGCCCTCAGGACGCGATGGCGAGGGCCGCGGCGCTGTCGGCGCCGGCCGTCTCGCGGGATTGCAGGTAGCGGTGGATGCCCGATGCGGCCTCGCGGCCGTCGCGGATGCCCCAGACGACGAGCGAGGCGCCGCGGACGATGTCGCCGGCGGCGAACACACCGGGGAGTGCGGTCATCATCGTCCGCCAGTCGATCCTGATCGTGCCCCAGCGGCTGACCGGCAGGGCCGGCTCGGCGAACAGGCTGACGAGATCCTCCGGGTCGAAGCCGAGCGCCGCGACGACGAGGTCGGCGGGCCGCTCGAAGCTCGACCCCTCGAGCGGCTCGGGCGTCTGCCGGCCGGTGGCGTCGGGCGCGCCGAGACGCATCCGGTAGGCGCGCGCCGCGCGCACCCGGCCGTCGCCGAGGAAGGCCTCGGGGGCGGCGAGCCAGACGAACTCGACCCCCTCCTCCTCGGCATGGCCGACCTCGCGCGCCGACCCCGGCATGTTGGCGCGGTCGCGGCGGTAGAGGCAGCTCACCGAGCTGGCCCCCTGGCGGACGGCGGTGCGCACGCAGTCCATGGCGGTGTCGCCGCCGCCGACGACCACCACGTGCTTGCCCCGGGCGTCGAGCGTGCCGTCGTCGAAGGCCGGCACGGCGTCGCCCAGCCCCTTGCGGTTGCTGGCGGTCAGGTAGTCGAGGGCGGCGACCACGCCGTCCTGGCCGACGCCCGGCACGGCCAGGGCGCGGGCCTTGTAGACGCCGGTCGCGACCAGCACGGCATCGTGCCGCCGGCGAAGCTCGGTGAAGCTCGGCGCGCCCGCGTCGCCGATGCCGGCGCCGAGCCGGAACGCGACACCGCTTTGGCGGAGCAGCTCAGCGCGGCGCTCGACGATCGGCTTCTCCAGCTTGAAGCTGGGAATGCCGTAGATCATCAGGCCGCCGATCCGGTCGTAGCGGTCATAGACGGTCACCTGGTAGCCTTCCCGGCGCAGCTCCTCGGCGGCGGCGAGGCCGGCCGGGCCGGCGCCGACGATGCCGACGCTCTCCGGCCGCTCGCGCAGGGGCCGCACCGGCTTGATCCAACCCATGTCGAAGGCGGTGTCGGTGATGTGCTTCTCGATGGCGCCGATGGTGACCGTGCCGTGGCCGGCCTGCTCGATCACGCAATTGCCCTCGCAGAGCCGGTCCTGCGGGCAGATCCGGCCACAGATCTCGGGCAGGTTGTTGGTTGCCGAGGCGAGCTCGTAGGCCTCCTCGAGGCGCCCCTCGGCGGTCAGCCTGAGCCAGTCCGGGATGTTGTTGTGGAGCGGGCAGTGCACCTGGCAGAACGGGATGCCGCACTGCTCGCAGCGCGAGGCCTGCACCGCGGCGTTGGGCTGGTCGTACCGGCCGTAGATCTCGGCGAAATCCCGCGCCCGCTCGTCACCGCCGCGCTTCCTCGGCATGGCCCGCGGCACGTCGGTGAACTGCATCATCCTGGTGGCCATCGAAAGCCTCCTTCCGCCACTGTCGACCGGATGCCAGCCGATCGGCACCTGTCGGCCGGGAACGTTTCGCCGGGCATGATCAGCCGGCCATGCCGCGCCGCGCCCAATCGGGCGCGCGAAGCGATTTTCAATGTTCGCGGCGGGCGGCGTTATATCACGCTGGAAGCGGGCGTCCAGCGTCCCATGCCCTATTAGTCCCGTTTCGGGACGATTTTTCTGAATACTCCCGCCGATCCAGCTCCGCTGGCTCGCATTTCGGCGGAACGCTGGCGATAAAGTCCCGTTCGAGGACTATTCAGCCGGCCAGTCGGACGCGGGGCAGCTGCCGTCTGAACGGGGTCAGATAACGCGGCACGACGGCCTCGAACGGCGTGGGCTCGATGCCGAGGTCGGCAAGCGTCAGCGCCGCGGGATCGACGACATTGTCGGTCGCGAGCATCCTGATCTGGTCGCGCGTCAAGGGCGGTGTCGGCAACCATTCGAGCAACCGGGCCTGAAGGTTGGCGAGGCTCGCCGGCAACGGCAGCAGCAGCCGGCGGCGATGCAGCGTGGCCAGCATGTAGCGCAGCAGCTCCTCGAAGGTCGCGACCCTGGGGCCGCCGAGCTCGAATGTCCTGCCCTGGCCCACGTCATCGGCGAGGCAGCAGGTGATCGCGTCGACCACGTCGCCGACATAAACCGGCTGAAAGCGGGTCCGGCCACCCTCGATCAGCGGCAGGACCGGCGAGAGCATGCTCATTCGCGCGAAACGGCTGAAGAACCCGTCGCCCGGGCCGAAGACGATGCTCGGCCGCAGGATCGTGGCTTGCGGGAAGGCGCCACGCACCGCGGCCTCGCCTTCCCCCTTGCTTTGGGCGTAGCGGGCGGCACCCTGCGGGTCGGCGCCGATCGCCGAGAGATGGACGAGGCGGCGCGTCCCGGCGGCGGCCGCGGCGGTCGCCACCATGCCGGCGAAATCGCGATGAAGCCCGAGGAAGTCACCGTCCCGCCGCTCGTGCAGGATGCCGATCAGATTGGCCACGCCGGCGGTGCCATGGACCAGCCGGGCGACGCCCTCGGGATCATCGCTGAACGGCAGGAGGGCGATCTGCCCGACATCGCCCATGGGCCGGAGAAAGCCGGCAAGATCCGGGTCGCGGCTGGCCACGCGCAGGGTGGCGCCGAGCTGCGCCAGGCGCTGGACGAGCTGGCGGCCGATGAAGCCGGTGCCGCCGAAGACGGTGACGACCTGATTGCGCATGAGGAGCATCCTTCTCGAAGCGGCCCTGAATGCAGCGCCATCGAGGGCCCGGCGATGCCGCGATCCTCTTGTCGGCAATGCCGGCGCGCGATGCAAGATGCCCTGCGCGCGCAGGGCAGGTTGCGCCGCGCGCGCGGCAGGCGAGGCGCCCGCCGGTGGCCCCGGCCGCCGGCGAGCTTGACGCCGCGCCCAAACATTCATAGATGCACGGCCCAAGCCCAGGTGGCGGAACTGGTAGACGCGCTAGCTTCAGGTGCTAGTGACCTTCTGGTCGTGGAGGTTCGAGTCCTCTCCTGGGCACCAACGGCGTTAACGCCACCTTTACCGCTGCCGTTGCATAAGATGCGGCGGTTGCCGGAGCCGCGGTCGTCGGGTGTGGCCCGGATGGCGGCCGGCCCCTGGTCGTCGGCCGACCCCGAGCATCGGCCGACCGGAGAGCGGTGGTATTGCTGCGATGAGCGTGACCCTTCATGTGGACGACCTGCCGGAGGGGCTCGAGCTCGGGCCGGTCCTGGCGGTCGACACCGAGACCATGGGCCTCCTGCCGCGCCGCGACCGGCTCTGCGTGGTCCAGCTCTCGGCCGGCGACGGCCACGCGCATCTCGTGCAGCTGGCCGGCGGCACGGCGCCACGGCTCAGCGCCCTGCTCGCCGATCCGGCGCGGCTCAAGCTGTTCCATTACGCCCGCTTCGACGTGGCCGTGCTGCGCCATCATCTGGGCGTCGACGCGCTGCCGCTCTACTGCACCAAGATCGCCTCGCGGCTGGTGCGCACCTACACCGACCGGCACGGCCTGAAGGAGCTCTGTCGCGAGCTTCTGGGGATCGATCTTTCCAAGACCGAGCAGAGCTCGGACTGGGGTGCGCCTGTGCTGAGCGAGGCGCAGCAGCGCTACGCGGCGCAGGACGTCCTCCATCTGCACGCCCTCAAGGAGCGCCTCGATGCGATGCTGGAACGGGAAGGCCGAACGGCGCTCGCGGCAGCCTGCTTCGCCTTCCTTTCGACCCGTGCCGCCCTCGACCTCGCGGGCTGGGCGGACGTCGATGTCTTCGCGCATTCCTGAGCACCCAGCCGTGCGTCCAGGCTTGCCCGCCCGCCCACGGCCGCATGGCCCCGGCCCGGTCGCGATTGACCGGCCCGGTGCCGAAGCCCATAGTCCGGCGCGTTCCTTCCTGCGCCATGCGCCGCTGGCGCCCGGGCGGAGACGGGGATCGCCGCCAGTGGTCGGCCAGGCGCCGGCCTCTTCGGCGAAGGGTCGGCAGACGGGCCGGAACGGAAAAAAAGGAGCCACGGTGTGACCCGGCCGATGGTGGGTGAAGATCCGGTTTCGGACGATCTCGACAAACGCGGGGCTCGGGCAGGCGCTGCCGATCCGGCGGCCCTCGACGCGGCTGCCGTTCGCTCTGGCCGGGCGGTCCTGGAGACCGAGGCCAAGGCGATCGGTCAGGTCGCCTCGAGCCTGGGCCAGCCCTTTGCCGCCGCGGTGGCGCTGCTGGCCGACCTCGAGGGTCGCGTGGTCTGCACCGGCATGGGCAAGAGCGGCCATGTCGCGCGCAAGATCGCGGCGACCCTCTCCTCGACCGGCCATCCGGCGATGTTCGTGCATCCGGGCGAGGCGAGCCACGGCGATCTCGGCATGATCACCGCCAAGGACGCGGTCCTGGCCCTCTCCAATTCCGGCGAGACCGCCGAGCTGCGCGACCTCATCCTCTACACGCGCCGCTTCGCCATTCCGCTGATCGCCATGGTCGGCCGGGCGGGGAGCACGCTTGCAACCGAAGCCGAGGTGGCGCTCGTCCTGCCGGGCCTCACCGAGGCCTGCCCGCTCGGCCTCGCCCCCACCACCTCGACCACGGCGATGCTGGCGCTCGGCGACGCCCTGGCCGTGGCCCTGCTCGAGCGCGCCGGCTTCACCCCGCAGCATTTCGCCGTGTTCCATCCGGGCGGCAAGCTCGGCAGCCAGCTCATGCGAGTCGAGCAGCTGATGCGCAAGGTGGACGAGCTGCCGCTCGTGCCGCCCGACTGCCCGATGAGCGAGGCCCTGGTCGTCATGACCGAGAAATGCCTCGGCTGCGTCGGCGTCGCGGGTGCCGACGGCAAGCTGCTGGGGATCGTCACCGACGGCGACATCCGCCGGCGGATGGGCCCGGATCTGCTCGGCCGCCGGGCCGGCGAGGTGATGACGCGGGGACCGCGGACGATCGCCCCGGAGGCGCTGGCGGTCGAGGCGCTGGCGATCATGAACCGGCATGCCATCACCGTCCTGTTCGTGCTCCAGGACGAGGTCCCGGTGGGCGCCGTGCATCTGCACGACTGCCTGCGCGCGGGCATCGCCTGATGAGGAGCGAGGCGCCGCGGATGGGCGAGCAGCGGCCGGCAGGCTGGCGTCGGGTGGCGCGTCATCTCCTTCTCGCGGCGCTGCTGGCTGCTCCGCCGGCGCTCGCCCAGGCCCAGGCCTCGCAGGGGCTCGGCGCCCATGACACCAGCCAGCCGATCGAGATCACGGCCGATCGGCTGACCGTCCAGCAGGCCGATGGCCAGGCCGTGTTCGAGGGCAATGTCGTGGCCGAGCAGGGCGACATGGCGCTGAGCGCCGCCCGGCTCATCGTCTTCTACCAGCTCGGCGACAAGGATGCGGCGCCACAGCAGGCGATCCAGCGGATCGAGGTGGAGGGCCAGGTGAAGATCACCTCGCCGACCGAGACCGCCACCGGCGACAGCGGCTTCTACGATGTCGTGGGCGGAAAGATCGTGCTCACCGGCAATGTCGTGCTGACGCGCGAGGCCAACGTGATCAAAGGCGACCGGCTGCAGATCGACGTCGCCCGCCAGGTCGCCACGATGAGCACGGCCGACCCCGGAAAAGGGCGGGTGCGGGCCCTCTTTCAGCCCTCGACCGGTGGCTAGGCGCATGGCCGCCGAGCTCGACGTTCCGCCCCGTCCACGCGCGCCCGGGTCGCTGGAGAGCGAGCCGCGCGGGCCGGACGCGGTCGGCGGGGCAGGACCGCACGGCGAAGCGAGGGCTCCGGCCTTCCTGCCGGCCGGCCGGCTCGAGGCGGTCGGGCTGATGAAGGCCTATGGCGGCCGCGTCGTGCTCCGCGATGTCAGCTTGCGGATCACCCCGGGCGAGGCGGTCGGCCTGCTCGGCCCCAATGGCGCCGGCAAGACCACGTGCTTCTACATGGTGACGGGCCTCGTGGCCACCGATGGCGGTCGGATCCTGCTCGACTCCGTCGACGTGACCGCCCTGCCGATGCATCGGCGCGCCCGGCTCGGCATCGGCTACCTGCCCCAGGAGGCCTCGATCTTTCGCGGCCTCAGCGTCGCCGGCAACATCCAGGCCGTGCTCGAGGTGGCGGTGCCCGAGAAGGCGGTGCGCCGGCAGCGGCTCGAGGCGCTGCTCGAGGAGTTCGGCCTGACCCATCTCAAGGACGCCCCGGCGAGCACGCTCTCGGGCGGCGAGCGGCGGCGCTGCGAGATCGCCCGGGCCCTCGCCTCCGATCCGCGCTACATCCTGCTCGACGAGCCGCTCGCCGGCATCGATCCCCTGAACGTCACCGAGATCCGCCACCTCGTCGGCCACCTCAAGAACCGCGGCATCGGCGTCCTGATCACCGACCACAATGTCCGCGACACGCTCGACATCATCGACCGCGCCTACATCCTCGCCGATGGCGTGGTCATCAAGGAAGGCACCCCGGCCGAGATCGTCGCCGACCCGGCGGTGCGCCGCGTCTATCTCGGCGACAGCTTCGAGCGGTGATCGGGCGATGCTGACGACCGCTCGGATCATGCCGGCCGGGCCCCGGGGCCGTCGCCGCTCGACCATCCGGTGGAGCTGACAGCGTGGCGCCCGGGCTTCGTCTCGATGTTCGGCAGACCCAGAGCCTCGTCCTGACGCCGCAGCTGCAGCAGGCGATCCGCCTGCTGCAGCTCTCGACCCAGGAGCTGATCGGCACGCTGCGGAGCGAGGCCGAGGAGAACCCCTTCCTCGACCTTGCCGAGACGGCAGCCATGCCGAAGCCGGCGCCGGCAGTGGCGCCGGACCGGCAGCCGAAGCTGGCGGAGCGGGATGGCGCCGGCGACTGGGACCAGCCGCGTCCGCCCCGGGCGCTGGACCAGCAGCTGCGCGGGCCACGCCCTGATCCGGATGCGGCGGGCCGGGGCTCCTTCGAGCAGCGTCTCGGCGAGCGGCCGACGCTGCGCGACACGCTGCGCCGCCAGATCGGCATGCTGGAGGCCGATCCGGCGCTGCGGCACCTCGCCCTCGCCCTCTGCGACTGGCTCGACGAGGAGGGTTATCTGCGCGAGCCGGACGCGATGATCGCGGAGAGCAGCGGGGTGGCGGCCGAGCGGGTGGCCGCCGCCAGGGCTCTCCTGCAACGCTGCGAGCCGACCGGCATCGGCAGCCGGGACCTTTGCGAATGCCTGGCGCTGCAGCTCGCCGAGCGCGACCGGCTCGACCCGGCCATGCGCCGCCTGCTCGACAACCTGCCGCTCCTCGCCCGCGCCGACTGGCCGGCGCTGCAGCGGCTCTGCGGCGTCGACCGCGCGGATCTCGAGGAGATGGTGGCCGAGCTCAAGGCGCTCGATCCGCGCCCCGGCCGCGCCTTCGCGAGCGAGCCCGAGGTGACCCTCCTGCCCGACATCGTGGTCTACCGCGCCGGCCCCGACCTCTGGCGGATCGAGCTCAACCCCCTGGCCCTGCCGCGGCTGGTCGTCGACGGCGACTACCATGCCGAGCTGACCCGCTCGGGCCTCGATCTCCGCCAGCGCGAGTTCGTCAACGAGCGCTTCCAGAGCGCCACCTGGCTGGCCCGGGCTCTCGATCAGCGCTCGCGCACCATCCTCAAGGTCGGCAGGGCCATCTTCGCCCGCCAGCGGGCCTTTCTCGACGACGGCCCGAAAGCGCTTCGCCCGCTGGTGCTGCGCGACATCGCCGCCGCCACCGGGCTGCACGAGAGCACCGTGAGCCGCGCCACCAGCCAGAAATACGTGGCCAGCCCGCATGGCACCTACCCGCTCAAATATTTCTTCTCGACCGCCATCGCCAGCAATGACGGCGGGGCGGAGCACAGCGCCGAGGTCATCCGCCTGCGGATCAAACGGCTGATCCAGGACGAGGACCCGGGGGCGGTGCTCTCCGACGACCAGATCGTCGGCCGGCTCGAGGGCATGGGCATCGCCATCGCCCGGCGCACCGTGGCCAAGTACCGCGAGGCCCTGGGCATCGCCTCATCGAGCCAGCGCCGCCGCAGCAAGGCTTTCGGCAGATGAGCGTCCGGCACCGCGGGGTCGTCGCGAAGGCCCGCCGAGCGCCGTTCCGGAACGGCGGTCTGCGGCAAAACGGCACCGGCTCGCTCGGGCGACGCGGGCCCGCCGTTTGTGCTATGATGGGGATTGGTTTGGCGAGGCCGGGCGGGGTCTTGCGGATTCATCGCTCCGGGGCCGGTGCGGGCGACCGGCCACAGGCCGGCCTGCCCTCCAGGCCGTGCCCGGACAGCCGAGAACCCATGCCGGCCGCCCGACAGCTCTTGAAAGCATTGCGATGATCGAGCTCTCCGATCTGCTGCCGCCCGGCTCGGTGGTTCTCGACCTCAAGGCGGGAAGCAAGCGCCAGGTGCTGCGCGTCCTGGCCGAGCGGCTGGCGGCGAGCGAGGGGCTGGAGTCGGGCAAGGTGCTCGATGCGCTGCTCGAGCGCGAGAAGCTCGGCACCACCGGCATCGGCGACGGGCTCGCCATACCGCATGCCAAGCTCGACGGGCTCGACCGGCTGGTCGGCATGTTCGCCCGCCTCGATCCGCCCGTCGATTTCGAGGCCCTGGACGACGAGCCGGTCGACCTGGTCTTTCTCCTCCTGGCTCCCACCGGTGCGGCCGCCGACCATCTCAAGGCGCTGGCCCGGGTCGCCCGGGTGTTTCGCGACGAGGCTCTGTGCCGGGCGCTGCGCGAGGTCGAGGAGCCGAGCCGGGCCTTCGAGCTCCTGATCGGGCGGCAGCGGCCGCGGGCAGCGTGACGGGCGGTGGGAGCCTCGTTTCCGTCCCCGAGCGCCGGCCGTCCGGCCGCCAGGGCAGAGCCTGCCCGGCCGTCGGAATGGCCACGCATGGCCGCCTGCCGCGACACCATGCGGACTGAAGGGCGCGTCGTGCGACCAGGCGGCGAGCCCGCCTCTGGCGCCGCGGCGGGCCGGACCCCTCGCGACGAGCGGGAGGTGATCGTCCACGGCACCGTCGTCCGCTGGCGGGGGCATGGCATCCTGCTGCGCGGCCCGTCCGGCGCCGGCAAGAGCGATCTGGCGCTGCGCCTGATCGAGCGCGGGGCTCTGCTGGTCGCGGACGATCTCGTTCGGATCGAGGCCGCCGCCGACGGCCGGCTGGTTGCCCGGGCACCGGGTCGGCCCGGGCTGATCGAGCTGCGCGGCCAGGGCGTCTTCCGCCAGCCGGCCCTCGCCCGGGCCACGCTCGATCTCTGCCTCGACCTCGTCCAGGCTGCCGTCCTCGCCGCCGAGCGGCTGCCGGAGCCGGCGACCGCCACCTATTGCGGGTGCCGCCTGCCGCTCCATCGCCTCGACCCGTTCGCCGCCTCGGCGACCGCCCGGCTGGCCGTGCTGCTCCTCGGGGAGCGATTCGCTTGACACCGTCGATCGGCGGGGGCGCCCATCGGCGGCTGGTGATCGTCACCGGCATGGCCGGAGCGGGCCGCACGACTGTGCTGAAGATGCTCGAGGACCAGGGCTTCGAGGCGATCGACAACCTGCCGATCCCGCTGATCGAGCGCTTCGTCAGGCTCGAGGAGGGGCTCGAGCGCGATCTCGCCATCGGCATCGACAGCCGCACCCGCGCCTTCGATCCGCGGCGCCTCGCCCAGCTGGTCGAGCGCCTCGCCCGCGCCAGCCCGAGGGTCGCCGTCGTCCTGCTCTTCTGCGATTGCGACGACGAGGTGCTGCAGCGCCGCTTCACCGAGACCCGCCGGCGCCATCCGCTGGCCGCCGATCGGCCGGTGCGCGACGGCATCGCCGCCGAGCGGACGCTGCTGGCGCCGCTTCGGGCGGCGGCCGGCCTGGTCCTCGACACGACCCAGCTCAGCCTGCCCGAGCTCCACCGGCTGCTCGCCGGGCATTTCCACCAGGCCCTGGACGCGCCGGGGCTCAATGTGAGCATCGTCTCCTTCGCCTACCGGCGCGGCCTGCCGCGCGAGGCCGACCTCGTGTTCGACGTTCGGTTTCTCCAGAATCCGCATTATGTCGCCGCCCTCAAGCCCCTGACCGGGCTCGACCCACCCGTTCAGGCGCATATCCGGGCCGACCCCGGGTTCGACCCGTTCATGGCCCGGCTGGAGGCGCTCCTGGCGCCGCTGCTGCCGCGCTACCGGGCCGAGGGCAAGAGCTATCTGACCATCGGCATTGGCTGCACCGGCGGCCAGCACCGGTCGGTTTTCGTGGCGACGCTTCTGGCCGAGACTTTGCGTCGGGCGGGATACGAGGTAAGCACCTCGCACCGCGAGCTGGCGGCATTGGGCGAAGCTCTGGCGCGCGCCGGCGGCGTGGCCGCGCCGGCACGCGGCGCCCTCGAGGCGGGCGGCGGCGCCCGGCGCGGTGCCGCCGATGACGCGGGTGGCGGGTGAGACTGGGCGGCGGGGAGCGATGATCGGCTTGGTACTGGTGACGCATGGCCGTCTGGCGGAGGAGTTCGCCCTGGCGATGCAGCACGTCGTCGGCCCGCAGACGCAGATCGCCGCGATCAGCATCGGCGCCGACGACGACATCGAGCAGCGCCGGCAGGACATCGTCGCCGCGGTCGAGGCCATGGACACCGGCAAGGGGGTCATCATCCTGACCGACATGTTCGGCGGCACGCCCTCCAATCTCGCCATCTCGACGCTCGAGCGGCCGGGGGTCGAGGTGATCGCCGGGGTGAACCTGCCGATGCTGATCAAGCTCGCCGGCGTGCGCGACCAGGACGATCTCGCCGCCGCGGTCGAGGCCGCCCAGGATGCGGGGCGCAAGTACATCAATGTGGCGAGCCGGTTGCTCGCACCCGGCAGGGCCCCGGCGGGTTGAGCGGTGCGGCGCCGGACGCCTGGCGACAGGGCTGCACCATCGTCAACGCGCGCGGCCTGCATGCCCGTGCCGCCGCCAAGCTCGTGCGGCTCGCCGGCGAGCACGACGCCCAGGTGCTGGTCGAGAAGGACGGCGTCCAGGTGCCGGCGACCTCCATCCTCGGGCTGATGATGCTGGCCGCTGGCCGCGGCTCGGCGCTGGTGCTAGAAGCGCGCGGGCGCGATGCCGAAGCGGCCCTCGCCGCCCTTGTCGGGCTGGTCGAGCGCGGCTTCGACGAGACCGATTGAGCCCGGCTCCGGCAATGCCGCCCGGGTCGGGCCGCCCCCGACCGGCAAGGGCATGCGCCGCCGGCGGGCTCGCATTTTTGTGCCGCGGCCCCAACTGGGTCCTGGACAGTCACCGGAAAGACGAGAGCAGATGAGCGAATTCAAGGACTACAAGGTGGCCGATATCGGCCTTGCCGGCTGGGGCCATCGCGAGATAGCGATCGCCGAGAAGGAGATGCCGGGCCTGATGGCGCTGCGCGACGAGTACGGCGCGCGCCAGCCGCTGCAGGGTGCCCGGATCGTCGGCTGCCTGCACATGACCATCCAGACCGCCGTCCTGATCCAGACCCTGATCCATCTGGGTGCCACGGTGCGCTGGTCGTCCTGCAACATCTTCTCGACCCAGGACCATGCCGCGGCCGCCATTGCCGACAGCGGCATCCCGGTCTTCGCCTGGAAGGGCGAGACCGAGGAGGAGTACGACTGGTGCATCGAGCAGACCATCCAGGGGCCGGACGGCTGGACCCCCAACATGATCCTCGATGACGGCGGCGACCTGACGCTGGTCATGCACGAGAAGCATCCGCAGCTGATGGCCGGGGTGAAGGGCATCTCGGAGGAGACCACGACCGGCGTGCTCCGGCTCTACGACATGGCGCGGAAGGGCAAGCTCAAGTGCCCCGCCATCAACGTCAACGACAGCGTCACCAAGTCGAAGTTCGACAACAAGTACGGCTGCCGCGAGAGCCTGGTCGACGGCATCCGCCGCGCCACCGACGTGATGATGGCCGGCAAGGTCGCGGTGGTCGCCGGCTTTGGCGATGTCGGCAAGGGCTCGGCCGAGAGCCTGCGCCATGCCGGGGCCCGGGTCATGGTCACCGAGATCGACCCGATCTGCGCGCTCCAGGCGGCGATGGAGGGCTACGAGGTGGTGACCATGGAGGAGGCGGCGACCCGCGCCGACATCTTCGTCACCGCCACCGGCAACAAGGACATCATCACCCTCGACCACATGCGGGCGATGAAGGACGGGGCGATCGTCTGCAATATCGGCCATTTCGACAACGAGATCCGCGTCGCCGACCTCCGGAATCTGAGCTGGACCGAGGTCAAGCCGCAGGTCGACCAGATCGAGTTCCCGGACGGCAAGCAGATCCTGCTCCTGGCCAAGGGCCGGCTGGTCAATCTCGGCTGCGGCACCGGCCATCCGAGCTTCGTGATGAGCGCCTCCTTCACCAACCAGGTGCTGGCGCAGATCGAGCTGTGGACCAACACCGGCAAGTACGAGAACAAGGTCTACGTGCTGCCGAAGCATCTGGACGAGAAGGTCGCGGCCCTGCATCTCGACAAGCTCGGGGTGCAGTTGACGAAGCTCTCGGCCGACCAGGCGGCCTATATCGGCGTTTCGCAGCAAGGCCCCTTCAAGGCCGAGCAGTACCGCTACTGACGCCCTTGCCGGGACGCTGAGGCCCTTGCCGAGTCTGGGGCACGAGCTCGCCTTCGCGACGCGCGACGCCACCCTGGCGTTCGCGCGTCGGCTGGCGGGCGTGCTCCGCCCTGGCGACACGCTGCTCTTGGAGGGCGACCTCGGCGCCGGCAAGAGCGAGCTCGCCCGGGCGATGATCCGCGAGATGGTCGGCGCCGCGATCGAGGTGCCGTCGCCCACCTACACGCTGGTGCAGCATTACACGGGCGCCCTGGGCGACATCCTTCACGCCGATCTCTACCGGCTGAACGGGCCGGGCGAGCTGGTCGAGCTCGGCCTCGACGAGGCCCTGGGAGGAGCTGTTCTGCTGGTCGAATGGCCGGAGCGCGCCGGGCCGGACTGGTTCCCTTCCACCAGCCTGCGGCTCGGCCTCGAGATCGGGCCCGGCGAGGCGCGCCGCCTGCGGCTCGCCGGGGATGCCGCCTGGGCGGAACGACTGGCGCCGCTCCTCGCCGCGAACTAGGCTCTGCCGCATGGGCAGGCTCACCACCATTCCGGCCGAGCGGCCGTTCCTCGGCAGCCTCGCGCGCACCCTCCTGCGGGAGCCGGCCGAGCGGCTCGCCGATCACCTGATCCTGCTGCCGTCGAGGCGGGCCTGCCTCGAGCTGCGCGACGTCTTCCTCGAGCTCTCGCCGGGTCCGGCGCTGCTCCTGCCGCGGCTGCAGCCGGTGGGCGAGGTCGATCTCGGCGACCTGCCGCTGCCGGTCGCCGGCCCCGACCTCGACCTGGCGCCGCCGATCGACCCGCTGCGCCGCCGCCTGCTGCTCGCCCGCCTGGTGCAGGCCAAGGACCCCATGCCGGACGAGCAGGCGATCCGCCTCGCCACGGCGCTCGCCGAGCTGCTCGACATGGTGCAGACCGAGCGGGCCGATCTCGGCCGGCTCCAGACGCTCCTGCCGGGCGAGCTCGCCGAGCATTGGCAGGCGGTGGTCAAGTTCCTGGGGCTGCTCGACGAGCTCTGGCCAGGGCAGCTTCGGGCCGAAGGGGCGAGCGATCCGGCGGCCTGGCGCAACGCCCGCCTGGAGGCGGCAGCAGCGGCGCTGAAGGCGACGCCACCGGCGGGGCCGGTGGTTGCCGCCGGGCTCACCGGCACGGTGCCGGCGGTGGCCGATCTGCTGGCGGCGGTGCTCGGGCTCGATGGCGGCACGGTCGTGCTGCCGGGCTTCGATCCCTCGATCGACGAGGCCAGCTACCTCGCGATCGGGCCGACCCATCCCTTCCATGGGTTTCGCCTGCTGCTCGACCGCCTGGGCCGAAAGCCCTTCGATGTGGAGCCCTGGCCTGACCCGGCGCCGGCCCGGGCGGCAGCGGCGCGGACCGCGTTCTTGGCCGAGATCATGCGCCCGGCGGCGACCGCCGAGGCCTGGCAGGACCTGCCGGAGCCGCCCGCGGCGGCGCTGGACGGCCTAGGCGTCGTCGAATGCGGCGGGCATGCCGACGAGGCGCTGCTCGTGGCCCTGAAGCTTCGCGCCGTGCTCGAGGAGCCCGCCCGGCGGGCGGCGCTGGTGACACCCGATCGGCAGCTCGCGCGACGGGTCGCGGCCGAGCTCGGCCGCTGGCGGATCGAGGTCGACGACAGTGGCGGCGTGCCGCTCGACCAGACCCCGCCCGGCAGCTTCATCCTGCTGACCGCGCACGCTTTCCTCGGCGATGGGGGGCCGGTGGCGCTGCTCTCGGCCCTGAAGCATCCCCTGGCCCGGGGCGGGCTGGCGCAAGGCGGCCTGCGCCGCCTCGCCCGCACCCTCGACCGGAAGGTGCTGCGCGGCGCCCGGCCGGCCCCGGGCGTCCAGCCGCTCATCGACGCCGTGGCCGACGATTCGCTGGGCTGGACGGAGGGGCTCCGTGACTGGCTGGAGCGGCTGGCGATCGTGGCCGAGCCCCTGCTCGAAGCGGCGGCGGGAGAGGGCTCCTTTGCGGCCCTGATCGAGGCCCATCTGGCTTTCGTCGAATGGCTCGCCGGCGACGAGACGGGCGATCCGAGCGATCTTTGGGCGCGAGAGAGCGGCGAGGCGGCGCGCGACTTCTTTGCCCGCCTGCTGGAGGCGGCGAGCGGCGAGAGGGCGCCGGCCGCCAACGCCTATCCGGCCGTGCTCGCCGTTCTGATGGGTGCCGAGGCCGTGCGCCCCCGGGGCCAGGGCCATGAGCGGCTGATGATCCTCGGGCAGCTCGAGGCACGGCTGGTCGAGGCCGACACGGTGGTGATCGCCGGGATGAACGAGGGCATCCGGCCGCGCGGCGGCGAGCCGGGGCCCTGGCTCAACCGGAACCTGCGCCAGGCGCTCGGCCTGCCGCCCGTCGAGCTTGCGATCGGCATCGCGGCGCACGACCTCTTCATGGCGGCGGCGGCACCGGAGGTGCTCTTCACCCGTGCCCGCAAGGATCCGGACGGCAACCCGACCGTGCCATCCCGCTGGCTGCAGCGCCTCGATGCCGTGACCAGGTCGGTCGGCAAGCGCGCCGTGCTCGACCTCGATCCATCCTGGCAGGACTGGCAGCGGCGGCTGGATGCGCCGGCGGGGCCGATCACCCCCTGCCCGCCCCCGGCGCCCTGCCCGCCCGTCGCCGCCCGGCCGCGCGAGCTCTGGATCACCGATATCGAGCGGCTGATGCGCGATCCCTACAGCATCTATGCGAAGCGCATTCTGCGGCTCGACGAGCTCGATCCCCTCGATGCCGACCCGGGTGCGGCCGATTACGGGCAGGTCATCCACGAGGTGCTTCACCGGTTCGTCCAGCGCCACCCCGTGGAGCTGCCGGACGGGGCCGAGGCGGAGCTCTTGGAGATCGGCCTCGAGACCTTCAGCCGGCATGCGGCGCGGCCCGAGGTCCAGACCCTCTGGTGGCCGCGCTTTCGCCTGGTCAGCCGCTGGTTCCTCGACCAGGAGGAGCTGCGCCGGCGCAACGTCAGGCGCATTCTTGTCGAGAGCAGCGGCAGGCTCGCCGTCGATGCCGCCGGCCGGTTCACCATCCGCGCCCGGGCCGACCGGCTCGAGATCGGCACGAGCGGCGAGATCGGCATCGGCGACTACAAGACCGGCAGCGTGCCTCGCCCCGCGGACATATCCCGTGGCCTGAGCCCGCAGCTGCCGCTCGAGGCGGCGATCGCCCGGGGCGGCGGCTTCGAGGGCACGGGCAGCCAGGAGGTCGCCGAGATCGCCTACTGGCCGGTCAAGGCGAGCCTCGTGCCGCCCAGGATCGAGGTGCGGGGCAAGGGCGAGGAGCTGGCCGCCCAGATCGAGAACGCGCTCGACGGCGTGCGGCGGCTGTTCGCCCTCTTCGACGACCCGAAAATGCCCTATTTCTCGGTGCCGCGACCGGAGATCGCCCCGGCCTTCAACCCATACGAGCATCTGGCGCGGATCAAGGAATGGCGGGGTGGCGGTGACTGAAGGGCCGGCCCAGGGCCGAACCACGCAAGAGCGCCCGACCGCTCGGGCCCAGCCTACCGGGCAGCAGCTCCGGGCGGCCGATCCCGGCCACTCGGTCTGGGTCACCGCCAATGCCGGCACCGGCAAGACACGGGTTTTGACCAGCCGGGTGCTCCGCCTGCTGCTCGCCGGCAACGATCCCGAGACGATCCTCTGCCTCACCTTCACCCGCGCCGCCGCGGCCGAGATGGCGGCCCGGATCGAGGCCCAGCTCGCTTCCTGGGCGACCGAGAAGGACGGGGCGAAGCTCGCCCAGGATCTCGAGAGCCTGCTCGGCGCCCCGGCCAGCCAGCCCACCACGGAGCGGGCACGCCGGCTCTTCGCCCAGGTGCTCGACCTGCCGAACGGGCTTGCGATCACGACCATTCACGCCTTCTGCCAGTCGCTGCTCCGCCGCTTTCCCCTGGAGGCGGGGACGGCACCGCATTTCGAGCTGATCGACGAGCGGACGGCCAGGGAGCGGCAGGTCGAGGCCCGCCAGCAGGTCCTGGCCAGCCTCGACCTGGATCTGCAGCGGGCGATCGAGGATGTGGCGCTGCTGCTCGCCGACGGCTCGCTCGCCGAGACGCTCGGGCAGATTCTCGCCCTTCGCGACCATCTGCAGGGTCTGGCCGACCGGCATGGCGGCCCGGCGGGGGTGATCGAGGCGGTCCAGGCGCGGCTCGAGGTCGACCCCCGCGACACGCCCACGACCCTTGTCGACCGGGCCTGCCGACCCGAGGAGGTGGACAGCCGCCATCTGGTGCCCGCCGCCAGCGCGCTGATCGGCGGCACGGCGGCGCAGCGCCGGAACGGCGAGACCATCCTGGCCTGGCTCAACGCCGCCGAGGCCGACCAGCGCGCGACCTTCCCGGCCTACCGGGCGATCTTTCTGACGCAGAAGGACGAGCCACGCCAGAACCTCGTGCCGACGACGCTGGACGAGGTGTCGGCGCGAGCGCTGGTCGCCGAGCAGGCGCGGCTGGCGCGGGTCGCGGAGCGGCAGAAGGCGCTCGAGGTGGCGAGGCGAACGCGAGCGATCCTGACCCTCGGCTATGCGGTGATCGAGGCCTACGCGGACGCCAAGCGGCAGGCGGCGGCGCTCGACTACGACGACCTGATCCAGCGCACGGCAGCACTGCTCGCCGATCCCGGCCGGCGGGAATGGGTGCGCTTCAAGCTCGATGCGCGGCTCGACCATCTCCTGGTCGACGAAGCCCAGGACACGAGCCCGGCGCAGTGGTCGATCATCGAGCACCTGGTCGAGGAGTTCCATGCCGGCCTGGGCGCGCGGCGCGCGGATCGCACCCTTTTCGTCGTCGGCGACGAGAAGCAGTCGATCTTCAGCTTCCAGGGGGCCGATCTCGCCAGCTTCGAGGCCGTGCGCGAGCGCCTCTCGGCGCGATTCGCGGCGGCCGGCCGGCCGCTCGACCGGAGCGTGCTCGACCTCTCCTTCCGCTCGGGCCCCGCCATCGTCGAGCTGGTCGAGGCGCTGCTGGCCGATCCGGGCATCCGCGCCGGCGTGCTCGCCGACCCCGGGCGGACGGTGCGGCACCGGACCTTTCGCCAGAACGCCCTGGGCTCGGTCGAGCTCTGGCCGCTCGAGCGGCCAGTCGAGCGGTCGGAGCAAGTGGACACCGGCTGGGTGCTGCCCACCGAGCGGCACGACACGGACGAGCCCGAGGCGCGCCTCGCCCTGAGGATCGCGAAGACCGTCAAGGGCTGGCTCGATGCCGGCATCCCGATGGAATCGACGGGCCGGGCGCTTCGGCCGGGCGACATCCTGATCCTCCTGCAGCGTCGCGGCGTCGCCCAGGAGCGAATTCTCAAGGCCCTGAAGGAGGAGGGCATTCCGGTCGCCGGCGCCGATCGCCTCGAGCTGACCGAGGCCATCGCCGTCGAGGATCTGATGGCCCTCGGCCAGGCCCTCCTCCTGCCCGAGGACGATCTCAACCTCGCCGCGCTCCTGAAGAGCCCGCTCGTCGGGCTCGGCGAGGACGACCTCTTTCGGCTGGCGCACGATCGGGGCGAGGCCCGGCTGGTGGAGCGCCTGCGGCATTTTGGCGAACGTGGCGAGGCGCCCTTCGCCGCGGCCTGGGAGCGCTTCTCCAGCTGGCTCGCCCGGGCGGACTTCATGCCGCCCTTCGAGCTCTACGCCCGCATTCTCGGACCCGAGGGCGGGCGCCGGCGACTCCTGCAGCGGCTCGGGCCGGACGCCGCCGAGCCGATCGAGGCGTTCCTCGCCCAGGCCCTGGCTCACGAGGCGGGCCACCCGGCCTCGCTCCAGGGCTTCCTCCACTGGCTCGGCCTGGAGAGCGGGCAGCTCAAGCGCGACCTCGAGCAGCGCGTCGACGCGGTTCGGGTCATGACCGTGCACGGCTCGAAGGGGCTGGAAGCGCCGATCGTGCTCCTCGCCGACGCCGGACCCTATGCGCCTCCGGCCGGGCGCGACCGGCTGATCGTCGATCCGGATACGGGCCTGCCCATCTGGCGGGCGGCCAGGGATGATCGCGACCCGATCAGCGAGGCGATCACCAGGGAGCTGGAAAGGCGCGCCGAGGCCGAGCGCTGGCGGCTTTTCTACGTCGCGGTGACCCGGGCGCAGGACCGGCTGGTCGTCGCCGGCTGGGACAGGAGGCGCAACCCTGACAAGGCGTCCTGGCACGGGGTGATCGAGCAGGCGCTCCGGGCGATGCCGGAGGTCGAGGTTCTGGATCAGGGGGGGCTGCGCCTGGTGCGCGGCGTGGCGGCTGCGAGGCCGCCCGAGGACGAGCCGCCGCCCGCCCCGCTTCTCCCGCTGCCGGACTGGCTCGATCGCCCACCGCCGGCGGAGCCCCGGCGCCGCCGGCTCGTCCACCCATCGACCGAGGAGGCTCTGGCTCTCCCGGCGAGCTCGCCCCTGGCCAGCCAGGGCAAGGCGGCCAGGATCTTCGGCACGGCCCTGCATCGCCTGCTGCACGAGGTCGCGGCCCTGCCGGAGGAACGGCGGGTGGATTTCCTGAGGGCGCGCCTCGCCGCCTGGCCCGGGCTCGAGCCCGCCCATCGAGACGAGCTCGAGCGCCAGGTCCTGGGCGTGCTTGGCCTGGCCGAGCTGGCGCCGGCCTTCGCGCCCGGCAGCCGCTCCGAGCAGCCGATCATCGGCAGGATCGGCGACATGGTGATCGCGGGCCAGATCGACCGCTTCGCCGTGACCCGGGACGCCGTCATTCTCGTCGACTTCAAGTCCGGCCGGATGCCGCCTTCGTCGGTGGACGCGGTGCCGCCGGCCTATCTCCGCCAGCTCGCGGCCTATGGCGTCCTGCTCGACCGCCTCTACCCCGGGCGGGCCTTGAAGGCCGGGCTCGTGTGGACGGCGGTGCCGCTCTTGATGCCCATCCCGTCTTTGCTGCTCGCCACCCATGCGCCGGAGCCGGCTTGACGCGATGCGGCGCCTGATCCAAGACTCGGCACCCGCAGCGGTGCCCGCCGGGCACCGACACACAGCGACGGATACGCGCCGATGAGTGTGCACCAGACCAATGACGCCGATTTCAGCACCGATGTCCTCAAGTCGGCGACCCCGGTCGTTGTCGATTTCTGGGCCGAATGGTGCGGCCCCTGCAAGATCATCGCCCCGCATCTCGAGGAGATGGCGAGCGAGATGGGCGACAAGCTGAAGGTCGTGAAGGTCAATATCGACGACAACCCGCTCACCCCGACCAAGTACGGCGTGAGGGGCATTCCGACGCTGATGCTGTTCAAGGACGGCGAGGTGGCCGCGACCAAGGTCGGCGCCGCGCCGAAGACCAAGCTGATCGAGTGGGTCGAGGAGAGCCTCTGACCGGGAGCCGACATTCGGCCGTGACCGACCCCGAGCCAGACGCGGAATCGCCAGATCCGGATTCCAGTGAAGCGGCGAGCCAGGACCGGCTCGCCGCTTTTCTCGCCGACAACCCGCTGATCCAGACGGTCGATGTGATCCTGCCGGATCTCGTCGGCATCGCCCGCGGCAAGCGCTTCGACATCGGCGAGCTGCGGGCGGCGCTCGGCGGCGAGGCGCTCTTCTCGAGCACGCTCTACGCGCTCGACACGACGGGTGCGAATGTCGACCGAAGCGGCCTCGTCTGGGAGGAGGGCGACGCCGACCGGCCGATCCGCCTCGACCAGGAGACGCTGGCCCCGGTGCCCTGGGCGCCGGACCGGGCGCAGGTCCTGGGCGGGCTCGCCGATTTCGATGGAGGACCCTTCTTCGCCGATCCGAGGGCGTTGCTCGGCCGGGTGGCGGAGGGCTTCAGAAAGCTCGACCTCGCGCCGGTCATGGCGCTCGAGCTCGAGTTCTACCTGCTCGATCCGGCCCTCGACGCGGAGGGGCTGGCCCAGCTCCCGGCGAGCCCGAGGCTCGGCCGCCGGCCGCGCGAATCGGAGGTCTATTCCTTCGACCGGCTGCGCGAGATCGAGCCCTTCCTCGAGCTGGTCGCCGCCTATTGCGAGGCCCAGGACATCCCGGCCAAGGGGGCGGTCGCCGAGTTCGCCCCCGGCCAGTTCGAGGTCAACCTGCGCCACGTCCACGACCCGGTGCGCGCCGCGGACCATGCGCTGCTGTTCAAGCGCTGCGTCAAGGCGGCCGCCCTCGAAAGCGGGTTTCGCGCCTGCTTCATGGCCAAGCCCTTCGCCCTGACGAGCGGCAGCGGCCTGCACATCCACCTCAGCCTCGAGGACGGCCATGGCCGAAACGCCCTCGCCGACGGCGATGCCGCCGAGCGGCTGCTGCGGCATGCCGTCTGGGGCCTGCAGCAGGTGATGGCCGAGTCGATGCTGGTCTTCGCGCCCAACGTCAACAGCTACCGCCGGCTGCAGCCGCTCTCCTATGCGCCCACGGCGCCGAGCTGGGGGCTCAACAACCGCACCGTGGCGCTGCGCGTGCCGGCGGGGCCCCGGGCGGCGCGCCGGATCGAGCACCGCGCCCCGGGGGCGGACGCCAATCCCTATCTCGCCACCGCCGCCATGCTGGCCGGCGTGCTGCACGGACTCGAGCATCGAGGCGATCCGGGTCCACCGATGACCGGCAACGCCTACGAGAAAGCGCGCCGCTCCGTGCCAACCAACTGGCCGGAAGCGCTTTTGGCGTTCGAGCGCGGCAGCCTGCTCCGCCGCCATTTCGGCGACCGGTTCTGCGCCCTCTACGCCGCCTGCCGGCGGGCCGAGCTCGAAAGGTTCGAGGCGAGGCCCACCCCGCTCGACTTCGAGTGGTACCTCTCGGCCGTCTGAACGGTCATTTTCCGCGGCGGGCGAGTGCCGCGGCGCGGATCGCCCCGAGCGACTGGCGCGGCGTGATCGCCTCCGGGTCCATGACGATCTCGATCAGGGCCGGCCGCTCCGCCCGAAGGGCGCGCTCGAAGGCCGGGGCGAAGTCCGCCGTGCGCTCGACCCTGGCAGCCAGGGCTCCGTAGGATTCCGCCAGCCGGACGAAATCCGGGTTGGCCAGCTCCGTGCCGGAGACCCGCTCCGGGTACTCGCGCTCCTGGTGCATGCGGATCGTGCCGTACATGCCGTTGTTGAAGAGCAGGATGACGATGGCGAGGCGCTGCTGGCAGGCGGTCGCCAGCTCCTGCCCGGTCATCAAAAAGCAGCCGTCGCCGGCGAAGCAGACGACCGGCCGGTCCGGAAAAGCGAGCTTGGCCGCGATCGCCGCCGGCAGGCCGTAGCCCATCGAGCCCGAGGTGGGGGCGAGCTGCGAGCGGAAGGCCCGATAGCTGTAGAAGCGGTTGCACCAGGCCGAGTAGTTGCCGGCGCCGTTGGTGACGATGGCGTCGGCCGGCAGCGTCTGGCGCAGGCCCGCCATGATCTCCGGCACCTGCACGCCGCCGGGAATGGCCAGGGGGGCGATATGGCCGAGATAGGAGGCGTGGCCTTCGGCGGTGCTCCGGGCCCAGGGCCGGTCCGCAATCGGTCCCTTCGCGAGCAGCGCCTCGAGGAAGGGGCCGGGGCTCGCCTGGACCAGAAGGTCGGGCTGGTAGACCCGGCCCAGCTCCTCCGGCCCGTTCAGCATCTGGACCATGCGTTGCCTGGGTCGCGGCAGGCCGAGCCGCCTGTAGCCGTCGCTGGTCATCTCGCCGAGCCTGGCGCCGATGACGAGCAGGAGGTCGGCGTCGTCGAGGCGCCCGAGGAGATCGGGATTGGCGCCGATGCCGATGTCGCCGACGTAGCAGCGATGCGTGTTGTCGAGATAGTCCTGGCGGCGGAAGCCGACCGAAGTCGGCAGGTCGTTCTCCTCGACGAAGCGGCGGAGCGCCGCCACGGCTTCGATGTCCCAGCCGCCGCCGCCGAGGATGACGAGCGGCCGCTTCGCCTGGCCGAGCCAGGCCATGGTCCGCTCGATCGCGGCCGGATCGGGAAAGGCCCGGACCGGCGCCCAGGGCCGGCCGGGCTCGGCCACCACCTCGTCGGTCAGCATGTCCTCGGGCAGGGCCAGGACCACGGGCCCGGGCCGGCCGGTGGTGGCGGTCATGAAGGCCCGGTGCAGGTATTCCGGGATCCGCCTCGCGTCCTCGATCTCGGCGACCCATTTGGCGAGGCCGCCGAACATCTGCCGGTAGTCGACCTCCTGGAAGGCCTCGCGGTCGCGTGCTTCCCGGGCGATCTGGCCGATCAGCAGGATCATCGGCGTGCTGTCCTGGCGGGCGATATGGACGCCGGCCGAGGCGTTGGTGGCCCCCGGCCCGCGCGTGACGAAGCACACGCCGGGCCGCCCGGTGAGCTTGCCGTCCGCCTCGGCCATCATCGCCGCCCCGCCCTCCTGGCGACAGATGACGAAGGCGATGTCGTTGCGGCCATGGAGCGCGTCGAGGGCCGCCAGGTAGCTTTCGCCGGGCACGCCGAAGATCCGCCCGGTGCCGTGCCGCACCAGCTCGTCGATCAGAATTTCACCGCCGGAGCGTGTCGTCCTCGTCATCCGTTCCTCCCGTCGGGTCCAGGCCGGTCCTGCCCGCAGCACTTGCCCGGATCGGCCCGGCGCCGCAAGCCTCGCCGCGACCGGCTCCTGGGGCCCGGGCCCGCCACCCGGCACAACCGACAGGGCGAGCGGCCCGGCCCGGGTTCGCTGATGGGGCGATCAAGCGGCTTTACATTTGGGTAACTTTAACGGCATATCCTCTCGGCTATCGACACCATCCGACCGGGCTTGCCGGCGAGGATGGTGCCGGCACAGGTGGTCACGACGATGCACGGGCACGACACTCGGGGTTTTCGGCAGGCGGCTCGCACCGCTGCCGCCGCCGTGCGCGCGCCGCTCGCTGGCCAGGTTCTCTCGGCGCGGCTTCGACTTACCTGCCCCTGAGCCCGCCCGTCCACATACGCGTGCGCTCAGGGGTCGAGTTGGAACCGCAACGTCAGCCACGCACGAGAGCCGCCATCATGAGCACCCCTCCATCGACCAGAACGCCATCGACCGACGACCGGGCCCCGGCCATTCGCGCCGCCGCCACGGCGGCGGCCGAGGGCGATCGCGTCGTCATCTTCGACACCACGCTGCGCGACGGCGAGCAGTCGCCCGGCTGCTCGATGACCACGCCCGAGAAGATCCAGGTCGCCGACCTTCTGGAGAGCATGGGTGTCGACGTCATCGAGGCCGGCTTCCCGATCGCCTCGCAGGGCGATTTCGAGGCCGTCCGGGCGATCGCCGAACGGGTGACGGACAGCGTCGTCTGCGGCCTCGCCAGGGCGGCGCTCGGCGATATCGACCGTGCCGCCGAGGCGCTCGAGCCGGCGGCGCAAAAGCGCATCCACACCTTCATCGGCACCTCGCCCCTGCACCGCCAGTTCCAGCTGCAGCTCGACCAGGAGGAGGTGCACGAGCGCGTCGCGGCCAGCGTCAGGCGGGCCCGCTCCTACACCGACGATGTCGAATGGAGTGCGATGGACGCGTCGCGCACCGAGCACGATTTCCTCTTTCGCTGCATCGAGACCGCGATCGCCTGCGGCGCCACGACCATCAACATCCCGGACACGGTCGGCTACGCCTACCCCGAGGAGTTCGCCGACCTGATCCGGGCGATCCGGAGCTCGGTGCCGAACATCGACAAGGCGGTGCTCTCGGTGCACTGCCACAATGATCTGGGCCTCGCCGTCGCCAACAGCCTGCGCGCCGTGCAGGCCGGTGCCCGGCAGATCGAGTGCACGATCAACGGCATCGGCGAGCGGGCCGGCAACTGCGCGCTCGAGGAGGTGGTCATGGCGATCAAGACCCGCCCCGACCAGCTGCCCTATGCGAGCCGCATCGACACCACGAAGATCATGCAGGCCTCGCGGCTGGTCTCGGCGATCACCGGCTTCAGCGTGCAGCCGAACAAGGCGATCGTCGGCGCCAATGCCTTTGCCCACGAGAGCGGCATCCACCAGGACGGGATGCTGAAGAACGCCCAAACCTACGAGATCATGCGGCCCGAGGACATCGGCCTCGTCAAGTCGAGCCTGGTGATGGGCAAGCATTCCGGCCGGCACGCCTTCAAGACCAAGCTGAAGGAGCTGGGCTATGAGCTCGGCGACAACGCGATCGAGGATGCCTTCGTCCGCTTCAAGACCCTGGCCGACAAGAAGAAGGAGATCTTCGACGAGGATCTCGTGGCGCTGGTCGACGAGGAGATCGCCACCAGCGACCAGACCATCCGCTTCGTCCGGCTCCTCGTGCAGTGCGGCTCGGAGATCAAGCCCAGGGCCGAGCTGACGCTCGCCGTGGACGGGGTCGAGAAATCGGCGACGGCGAGCGGCGACGGGCCGGTCGATGCGACCTTCAAAGCGATCAAGGCGCTCTATCCGCACGACGTGCAGCTGCCGCTCTTCCAGATCCACGCGGTGACCGAGGGCACCGACGCCCAGGCGATCGTCACCGTCAGGCTCGAGGAGAATGGCCGCACGGTGAACGGCCAGTCGGCCGACACCGACACGCTGGTCGCCTCGGCGCGCGCCTACATCGCGGCCCTGAACAAGCTCCTGACCAAGCGCGGCCGCCACGCGCCGGCTGCTCTCTCAGCGTGAGGCCGAGGGGTGGCGCGGGACTGGCGGGAGGCGTGAGGCTGGCGGGCGCGACGGGGCTCCTTTCATGGTCCCTGGCGCACGAGCCCGCCGCTCGTTCCTTCTCGATCTCGATCTTCGCGGACGGAGGTGCCCCGGCATCTCGGTCCCGTGCGCCTGCCCGGGTCGCGGCCTTGCGCCCCGGGCAGGCGTGGGTGCGGCCCGAGCCGTGCCCGCCTCCCCCATCGCCGGCCACGGAGCGGATCCCGCACCCATGTTCTCGCGCCTTCTCGGTCTATTCTCAGCCGACCTCGCCATCGATCTCGGCACGGCCAACACCCTCGTCTACATGAAGGGGCGCGGCATCGTCCTGAACGAGCCGTCGGTCGTCGCCATTGCCACCATGAAAGGCAGGAAGCAGATTCTCGCGGTCGGCCTCGAGGCCAAGGAGATGGTCGGCCGCACGCCCGGCAACATCGAGGCGATCCGGCCCCTGCGCGACGGCGTCATCGCCGATTTCGAGGTCGCCGAGGAGATGATCAAGCATTTCATCCGCAAGGTGAACAACCGGCGCGGGTTCGCCAGCCCGCAGGTCATCATCTGCGTGCCTTCCGGCTCCACCGCGGTCGAGCGGCGCGCCATCCAGGAGGCGGCCGAGTCGGCCGGCGCCCGGCGCGTGCATCTGATCGAGGAGCCGATGGCCGCCGCGATCGGCGCCGGCCTGCCGGTCACCGAGCCCACCGGCTCGATGGTCGTCGATATCGGCGGCGGCACCACCGAGGTCGCGATCCTGTCGCTCGGCGGGATCGTCTACGCCCGCTCGATCCGGGTCGGCGGCAACAAGATGGACGAGGCGATCATCAACTACGTGCGCCGCAACCACAGCCTGCTGATCGGCGAGGCGACGGCCGAGAACATCAAGAAGCGGATCGGCTCGGCCTGCCTGCCCGAGGACGGCAATGGCGAGGTGATGGAGATCAAGGGCCGCGACCTCATGAACGGCGTGCCCAAGGAGATCGTCATCAGCCAGCGGCAGATCGCCGAGAGCCTGGCCGAGCCGGTCAACGCCATCATCGAGGCGGTCAAGGTGGCGCTCGAGCATACCGCCCCGGAGCTCTCCGCCGACATCGTCGACAAGGGCATCGTGCTCACCGGCGGCGGCTCGCTGCTCGGCAATCTCGATTTCGTCCTGCGCCATTCGACCGGCCTGCCGGTGAGCCAGGCCGACGAACCCCTGAACTGCGTGGCGCTCGGCACCGGCCGCTGCCTCGAGGACATGAAGGGGCTCAAGCACGTGCTGCACACGGCCTATTGAGCGGACCTGAAGCCTTGCCGTTAACCCTTTGTTGCCGGTGGGTGACATACTCTCGAAGGGCCGCGGAAGACCCAACGCTTGGTTGCAGCAAGTGTCGGCTCCCGTGCTAGTCTATCGCCCGTCATCGCAGCCTGCGGCAGGACAGTGAAGATCCCCATCGACCGCTTCGTCCAGTTCGGCACGGCGCTGCGCGCCGCCGGCGAGCGCCCGGTCCTGGTCGCCGCCATAGGTGTCGCCGTGCTGCTTCTGGTGCTCGCCCGGCTCGATGTCCGGGCGGTCGGCGTGGTGACCGAGGGCATCGCGGACCGCATGCTGCCGGCGGTGGCACTGGTGCGCGAGCCGATCGCCCTGACCCGCCGCCTCGGCGACCAGATCGGCGCCCTGCTCGCCGTGCGGGCCGAGAACGAGCGGCTGCGGGCCGAGAACCGCAAGCTGCTCGAGTGGCAGTCGCGCGCCGTCTGGCTCACCGTCGAGAACCGCTCGCTGCGCACCATGCTCGACATGTCGACGGCGGCACCCGACGCCACCTGGACCACGGCACGGATCGTCGCCGATTCGGCGGGTCCCTTCGTCCATACCCGGCTGATCGACGCCGGCAGCGATCACGCCATCGAGGTCGGCATGGCGGTCTTGACGCCGCAGGGCATGATCGGCCGGATCATCGATGTCGGCGCCCGCTCGGCCCGTGTCCTGCTGATCACCGATTTCAATTCGAAGTTGCCCGTGACCATCGACCGGTCGGGCGACCAGGCGCTGCTCGCGGGCGACAACACGGCCGAGCCGAAGCTCCAGTTCCTGCCGATGAACCCGCGCTTCTCGATCGGCGATCGGGTGATGACCTCCGGCAAGGGCGGGATGCTGCCGCCGGGGCTGATGATCGGCGAGATCGCCCGGATCGACGGCAGCCGGGTGGCGGTCCGGACCTTCGTCGACTGGCCGTCGGTCGACTTCGTCTCGATCCTGAAGCATGCCCCGCTGCCGCCACCGAGGAGCGGCCCGGACAGCGGCATGGAGCCCGCCTCCCCCGAGCCCGAGCCGGCGCCCGCGCTCGCCGACCAGCGCGGAGCCGGCCAGCAAGGGGCCGCGCCCTGGCCGGTCGGCGGATGAGCGCCCTCGGCCAGGGCGGCGTCGTGGCGAGCGGCCGGCCGGCCGATCTGGCTCGCGCCGCCCTGCCCTTCCTCTCGGTCTTCCTGCTCATCTGCGTCGACCTCGCCCCCTTGCCGAGCGCTGCCCCGACCAGCATCGCCCCGCTGCTCAGCCTCGCCGCGATCTTCTACTGGACCGTGCAGCGCCCGGACCTGCTCGGCAATGGCCTGATCCTGGTGCTGACGCTCCTGCTCGATGCCGCGGCCGGCATGCCGCTCGGGCTCACCGCCCTCGCCCTGTTCGCCACGCGGCTGGCGCTCCTGGCACCCCGCCGCTTCCTCTCCGGCCGCTCTTTCGGCGTGCTCTGGGCGTGCTTCTGCCTCGTGACGCTGCTGCTGCTCGGGCTGCGCTGGCTGATCGCCTGCCTCTTCTGGCAAGCCGCCCTGCCGCTGCGCCCGGTCCTGTTCGAGATGCTGCTCACCATCGGCGCCTACCCGCTGGTGAGCCTCGCCCTCGCCTTCCTCCTCCCCGTCCTGCCGAAGCCGAGCCATGCAGCATCACGCGGCTGACCGCACGCGCACCTTCACCCGCCGGGCGCTGGTCGTCGGCGCCGCCCAGGTCGGCCTCTTCGGGCTGCTGGCGGGACGGCTCTGGCACCTGCAGGTGGACGACGCCTCGCGCTACGCCCTGCTCGCCGAGGAGAACCGGGTCAACCAGCGCCTGATCGTGCCGCCGCGCGGCCGCATCTTCGACCGCGAGGGCCGCGTCCTGGCGCGCAACGTGCCGAGCTACCGGCTGCGCATCGTGCGCGAGAACACGCCGGACCTGGCCCGGACTCTGCTCGATCTCGCCCGGCTGATCGCCCTCGACGCGGCGCAGATCGACGAGATCCTGAAGGCCGCCCGCTCGCAGCGAGCCTTCGTGCCGGTCCTGGTGCGCGAGGGGCTGAGCTGGGACGAGGTGACCACCGTCGCCGTGCACAGCCCGAGCCTGCCGGGCGTGGTGCTCGATTCCACCCTCCTGCGCGAGTATCCCCAGGCCGAGGTGCTGGCTCATGTGCTGGGCTATGTGGGCCCGGTCAGCCCGGAGGAGCAGAAAGAGGATCCGGATCCGCTGATGCGCCTGCCCGAGTTCCGCATCGGCAAGAACGGCATCGAGAAGGCGCACGACGCGCTCCTGCGCGGCCGGGCCGGCCGCAGCAGGGTCGAGGTCAACGCCATCGGCCGCGAGATCCGCGAGCTCGATCGCGACGACGGCATCAGCGGCACCGACGTCACGCTCTCGCTCGACGCCGAGCTGCAGCTCTTCTGCTACGAGCGCCTGTCGAGCGAGCTCTCGGCGAGCTCGGTCGTCGTCGATGTCGACACCGGCGCCGTCCTCGCCCTGGCCTCGGTGCCGAGCTACGACCCGGCGGCCTTCACCGGCCGGCTGTCGCATCAGCAATGGAAGGAATGGCGCGACAACCCGCGCACGCCGCTGGTCAACAAGTCGATCCGCGGCCAGTACCCGCCAGGCTCGACCTTCAAGATGATGGTGGCGCTCGCCGCCCTCGAGGCGGGCCTGGTGACGCCCGCCTACGACGTCTTCTGCGGCGGCAGCGTCAGCCTCGGCAAGACCAAGTTCCATTGCTGGAAGAGCCACGGCCGCCTGGCGATGCACGAAGCCATCGCCCAGTCCTGCGACGTCTATTTCTACGATCTGGCGCGGCGGGCCGGGGTCGATGGCATCGCCGCCATGGCGCGTCGCTTCGGCCTCGGCGCCACGCTCGGGCTCGACTTGCCCGGCGAGCAGCCAGGGCTCGTGCCGACCAGCCAGTGGAAGCGCGAGACCCTGGGCGAGCCCTGGCAGAAGGGCGAGACGCTGGTGATCGGCATCGGCCAGGGCTACATGCTGGCCACACCCCTGCAGCTCGCCATCATGACCGCCCGCCTGTGCAATGGCGGCCGCGCCGTATCCCCCTGGTTCTACCGCGACCCGGCCGCCGAGCCGGTGGAAATCGGCTCGGTCGGCGTGTCCCAGGCCTCCCTCGATCATGTGCTCAAGGGCATGTCGATGGTCGTCAACAGCCAGCGCGGCACGGCCTATCGGCAACGCCTGAAGCTCGACGGTGTGCAGATGGGTGGCAAGTCCGGCACCTCGCAGGTGCGCCGCATCACCCGCGCCGAGCGCGCCGCCAACCTGCACAAGCGCAAGGACCGGCCCTGGGAGCATCGCGACCACGCGCTCTTCGTCTGCTTCGCGCCGACCGACCGGCCGCGCTACGCCGTCTCGGTGATCGTCGAGCACGGCCAGAGCGGCAGCGGTGCGGCCGCCCCGATCGCCCGGGACATCATGACCCGGGTGCTCGAGATCGGTCCCGGCGTGGCCACCGTCGCGGCCAACCTTTGAGCGGCGGGGCGGGCTGAGGGATGGCGAGCAGGACCCGCATCCGGCCGCAGGAGCTGCGCTTCGCCGAGAAGCTGGCGTCGCTGCATTGGCCGTTCGTGGCCCTGCTCCTGCTGATCGGCTGCGTCGGCTACCTCGTCCTCTATTCGGCCGGCGGCGGCCATCACCAACCCTGGGCCTTGCGTCACGGCGCCAGGCTCGCCGTCGGCCTCCTCGTCATGCTGGCTGTGGCCCTGGTCGACATCCGCTTCTGGTACCGCTGGTCCTACGTGCTTTATGGCGGCGCCTTCGCCATGCTGGTCGGCGTCGAGATCCTGGGCGAGATCAACAAGGGGGCGCAGCGCTGGGTCGATCTCGGCTTCGTCCAGATCCAGCCCTCTGAGCTGATGAAGATCGGCCTCGTGCTCTGCCTCGCCCGCTATTTTCACAGCGCCTATCTCGACGACGTCAAGCGGCCGCTCTATCTCCTGCCGCCCCTGGCGATGATCGGCCTGCCGGCGCTCCTCGTCCTCAAGCAGCCGGACCTCGGCACCAGCGTCACGCTGGTCGCCGTCGGCGGCGCCCTGCTGTTTCTCGCCGGCGTGCGCCTCTGGAAGTTCGGCCTCGCCATCGCCAGTGTCGCCGCCGTCCTGCCGATCGCCTGGGGCAGCCTGCACGACTACCAGCGCCAGCGGGTGCTGACCTTCCTCGATCCCGAGAGCGATCCCCTGGGTGCCGGCTACCACATCATCCAGAGCAAGATAGCGCTCGGATCCGGCGGGTTCTGGGGCAAGGGCTTCCTCATGGGCAGCCAGGCCCAGCTCAGCTTCCTGCCCGAGAAGCAGACCGATTTCGCCTTCACCATGCTCGCCGAGGAGACCGGCTTCGTCGGCGCCATGATCGTGCTGCTGCTCTACCTCGCGGTCGTCGCCCTGTCGCTGACCGTCGCCGTTCGCGCCACCCACCAGTTCGGCCGGCTGCTCGCCATGGGCATCGGCGTCAACTTCTTCCTCTACGTGGCGATCAACGTCGCCATGGTGACCGGCCTCATCCCGGTGGTCGGCGTGCCCCTGCCGATGATCTCCTATGGCGGCACGGCGATGCTGACGACGCTCGTCGGCTTCGGCCTCCTGCTGTCGGTCGACGTGCACCACACGACCAACATCCCGCGCTTTCCGACCGACCTCTGAGATCCTTCCGGGCTGTGCCGGCCGGGCGGCTGGTGCGGGCGGAAGGGGTCGAACCTCCGACACCGGCGGTGTAAACGCCGTGCTCTACCGCTGAGCTACGCCCGCGTGGACCGACAATAGGCAGGGCGGCATCGCCGGGCAAGGGACGGTCAATGCAGCGTGCCGCCCCCCGGTCCGGCCGCCGCCGGGTCCATGCCGGCGCGGCCGCAGGCGGCGACCCGCTTGACCCCGGCGACGCGCTCGACGTCCGGCCGGCGGGCATGGCTGAGCGAGATCGCGTCCGGCAGCGCCACCACCACCTCCCGGCCATCATCGAGACCGAGAACGAGCCGCACGAGCGCCCCCTTGCCGCCCTCTCGAAGATGCGGCCGAAGGCGTCCGGCGGCGCCGGCGTCGCTGAGCTCGATCTCGACCAGCTCGCCCCGCCCGGCGGCGACGTCGTCGAGCCGTGTCAGGCGTTGCGCCGCGAGCTTGATCTCGTCGCCGTCGGCGCGAATGTCGGCGGTGATCAGGACGGCGGTGCCGATCTCCAGAAGGTCGCGCGACCGCTCGAGGACATCCGCGAACAGCATGACCTCGAACTGCGCGGAAATGTCGGAGATCTGGAGGAAGGCGAAGCGGCTGCGCTCGGTGCGCTTCTCCTTTTTGGCGACGATCACGCCCGCGAGCTCGGCCGTCGCACCGTCGTAGCGGCCGGGTGCCTCCAGCACCTGGGCGACGGCGACCACGCCCCGCTCGGCCAGGGCCGCCCCGTAGCCGTCGAGCGGGTGGGCCGAGAGATAGACCCCGAGCACGTCGAATTCATGGCCCAGCCGTTCGCCCAGCGGCCAGTCCTCCAGCGTTGTGACCCGGGGCTCCGGCACATCCTCGCCATTCGCGCCGAAGAGCCCCTCCTGGCTGCTGTCCCTGGCTGCCGCGACCGCCCCCGCATGGGCGATCGCGAGCTCGAGCGAGGCCATCAGCGTCGCCCGGTTGATGGCCAGCCCGTCGAGGGCGCCGGCCTTGACCAGAGCCTCGAGCAGGCGCCGGTTGAAGCCCTTGCCGGCCAGCCTGGCCGTCAGATCGCAGAGGTCCTTGAAGAGGCCCCTCGCCTGCCGCTCGGCGCACAAGGCCTGCATCGCCGCCTGGCCCACCCCCTTGATGGCGGCGAGCGCGAAGCGCACGCCACCCCTCGCGCCGTCCTCGACCGAGAAGACCGGCAGGGAGGCGTTGACGTGCGGCGGCAGGAGCTCGATGCCGCGCTGGCGCATCTCGTGCCGGTAGGCGGCGAGCTTCTCCTGGTTCGCCATCTCCATGGTCATCACCGCCGCGTAGAACTCGAGCGGGTGGTTCGCCTTGAGGTAGGCGGTGTGGTAGGCGAGCAGCGCGTAGGCCGCGGCATGGCTCTTGTTGAAGCCGTAGGAGGCGAACTTCGCGACCGCATCGAAGATCACGTCGGCCATCCTGCGGCTGATGCCCCTGGCCATGGCACCCTCGACGAAGATGGCGCGCTGCGCGTCCATCTCGGCCTTGATCTTCTTGCCCATGGCGCGCCTGAGGAGATCCGCGCCGCCGAGCGTGTAGCCGGCGAGCTGCTTGGCGATCTCCATCACCTGCTCCTGGTAGATGATGACGCCGTTGGTCTCCTTCAGGATCGGCTCGAGCATCGGATGCAGGTACTCGGGCGCCTCGATCCCGTGCTTGACGTTGATGTAGCGCGGGATGTTGTCCATCGGTCCCGGCCGGTAGAGCGAGACCATGGCGATGATGTCCTCGAAGCAGTCGGGCTTGAGCTTCCGCAGCGCATCCCGCATGCCGCCGGATTCCAGCTGGAACACGCCCGCCGTCTCGGCCCGGCTGAGGAGGGCGTAGGTCGAAGCGTCGTCGAGCCCGAGGCTGGCCAGGTCGAGCGCCGTGCCCCGGCGATTCACGAGATCCTCGGCCATGCGCAGCATGGTGAGCGTGGTCAGGCCGAGGAAGTCGAACTTGACGAGCCCGGCCTTCTCCACATCCTTCATGTTGAACTGGGTGACGGCGCTGCCGCTCCTCGGATCGCAGGTGAGCGGCACCAGCTCGTCGAGCGGCCGGTCGCCGATCACCACCCCGGCGGCGTGGGTCGAGGCGTGGCGCGGCAGGCCCTCGAGCTTGAGGGCGATCTCGATCATCCGGGCCACCGCCGGATCGCCGTCGCGGGCCTCGGCGAGGCGCGGCTCCATGGCCACCGCCTCGGCCAGGGTCGGCGGGTTCGCCGGGTTGAAGGGCACCAGCTTCGAGATCTTGTCGACCAAGCCGAACGGCAGGCCGAGCACGCGGCCGACATCGCGCAGCGCTGCCCGCGCCTGCAGCTTGCCGAAGGTGATGATGTGGGCGACCCGGTCGGCGCCGTAGCGGCCCTCGACGTAGCGGATCACCTCGTCGCGCCGGTCCTGGCAGAAGTCGATGTCGAAATCCGGCATCGAGACGCGCTCGGGATTGAGGAAGCGCTCGAAGAGGAGGCCGAAGCGCAGGGGGTCGAGATCGGTGATCTCGAGCGACCAGGCGACGACCGAGCCGGCACCCGAGCCGCGGCCCGGGCCCACCGGAATGTGCTGCTTCTTGGCCCAGCGGATGAAATCCGAGACGATGAGGAAATAGCCCGGGAACTGCATCTGGATGATGACGTCGAGCTCGTACTCGAGGCGTTCGCGATAGGGCGTCGCGGCCTCGCCCCGGATGCCCGTCTGGTCGAGCCTCCGCTCCAGCCCGTCGCGGGCCTGCGCCCGCAGCTCCTCGACCTCGCCCCGGCCATTCGGACCGGTGAACGGCGGCAGGATCGGCTCGCGCGCCGGTGCTTCCACCGCGCAGCGCCGGGCGATGACCAGCGTGTTCTCGATCGCCTCCGGCAGGTCGGCGAAGAGCGCTGCCATCTCGTTCGCCGTCTTGAAGCGATAGTCGAGCGAGAACCGCCGGCGATCGTCGTTGCCGACATGCTGCCCTTCGGCGATGCAGATCAGCGCATCGTGCGCCGCGTGCATGGCCGCATCGAGAAAGAGGCAGTCATTGGTGGCGACGATCGGCAGGTCGCGATCGAAGGCGAGATCGAGCAGCAGGGGCTCGACCAGCGCCTCGGCCTCGAGGCCGTGGCGCTGCAGCTCGATGTAGAGGCGCCCCTCGAAGGCGGACGCCAAGCGGTCGAGGAGGTCCTGGGCGGCATCCCGGTCGTCGCGCTGCAGGAGCCGGCCGAGCGGCCCATCGGCGCCGCCGGTCAGGACGATCAGCCCCTCGCTCCTGCACGCCAGTTGGTCCAGCGTCAGGCTTCTCTCGCCGGCCCCCTCGAAATGGAGCGTGCTCATCAGCTTCATCAGGCTGCCGTAGCCCGCCGGGCTCTGGGCCAGCACGGGCAGCAGGGCCGGACCCTGCTGGCGCTCGCGGCGCTGCGGCCGATGCCCCGCCTCGGGCGCCAGGGGCAGCAGCGCGCCGATGATCGGCTGGACACCGGCGGCGAGCGCGGCAGCGCAGAACGGCATCACCCCGTAGAGATTGGCGTTGTCGGTGACGGCGACCGCCGGCATGCCGAGCTCGGCCGCGCGCGCCGCCAGCGCCTTGTGGTCGATCGCGCCTTCGAGCAGCGAGTAGGAGGTGCGGACCCGCAGATGGACGAAGGGCGCATGCGGCATCAGGGATCCCAGATCTTGTGGTGGAGCTTCTCTCCTACCGCATCATGCGCGCGAAGTGAACCGGTCGCCGGCAGCCGTGTCAGGCCGGCGTCGTCAGTCGGGCACCCTCGGCCCGCACCGCCGTCAGGGGCGCCACCCAGGGGCGGAGCCGGCCGTCGACCAGCTCGAGCGTGCGGTCCATGGCGGCGGCGATGTCCGGGTTGTGAGTGGCGATGAAGGCCGCCGTCGCCGTCTCGCGCACCACCTCGACCAGGAGATCGAGCACCCGCGCCGAGGTCGCGGGATCGAGATTGCCGGTCGGCTCGTCGGCGAGCAGGAGGCCCGGCCGGTTGGCGAGGGCGCGGGCGATGGCGACGCGCTGCTGCTCGCCACCGGAAAGCCGGCCCGGGCGATGATCGAGGCGCTCGGCGAGCCCGAGGCGGTCGAGCAGGTCGGCGGCCCGCGCCTTGGCCGGCCCCTTGCCACGGCCGGCCAGGAGCTGCGGCAGCATGACGTTCTCGAGCGCCGTGAAATCGGCGAGAAGGTGGTGGAACTGGAAGACGAAGCCGATCCGGTTGCGCCGCAGCCCGGTGCGCTCGCGGTCGCCGAGCCGGCCACAGGCCCGGCCGTCGATGGTGACCTCGCCGGCGCTCGGCCGCTCGAGCAGCGCAGCGATGTGGAGCAGCGTCGACTTGCCGGAGCCCGAGGGCCCGACGAGCGCCACGAGCTCGCCCGAGGCGAGGCTGAGATCGGCGCCCTTGAGCACCGGCAGGCTCACGGCCCCCTGGCGAAAGCGCCGCTCGATGCCGTCGAGCACCAGCATGGGCTCACTCATAGCGGAGCGCTTCCACCGGATCGACGCGCGCCGCCCGCCAGGCCGGATACAGGGTCGCGAGGAACGACAGCCCGAGGCCCATCAGCACGACGCGGGTGGTGTCATGGGGATCGATCTCGGCCGGCAGGCGCGAAAGGAAGCGGATCTCCGCCGACCAGAGCTCGGCACCCGTCAGGCCCTCGAGGAAGAGACGGATGCTGTCGATGTTGAGGGCGAAGGCGAGGCCGAGGCCGAAGCCGATCAGGGTTCCGGCGACACCGATGCTCGCCCCGGCGAGCAGGAAGATGCGCATCACGGCCGCCTGCGTGGCGCCCATGGAGCGCAGGATGGCGATGTCGCGGGCCTTGGACTTCACCAGCATGGTGATGCCGGTGATGATGTTGAAGGCGGCGACCAGGATGATCAGCGTGAGGATCAGGAACATCACGTTGCGCTCGACCTCGAGCGCGTTGAAGAAGTGCGAGTTGAGCTGCTGCCAGTCGACCAGCCGGCCCTGGCCGGCGATGGTGGCGGTGAGCGCCGGGCGCAGCCGGCCGATCTGCTCGGGATCCTGGACCAGGATCTCGACCGCCGTCACCCGGTGGTCGAGCTGGAAATAGCGCTGCGCGTCGTCGAGGCCGATATAGACGAAGCTGTTGTCGTACTCGTACATGCCGACCTCGAAGAGGCCGACGATCTCGAAGCTCTTGATGCGCGGCACCGTGCCGAAGGCGGTGGCCGCCCCCTGCGGCGAGATCAGGCTGATGCGGTCGCCGACGCCGAGGCCCATGCGCTGCGCCATGCGGCTGCCGATCAGGATGGTGCCGCCCTCGTCGAGCCGCTCGAGCGAGCCTTCGACGATATGGTCGGCGAAGACGGCACGGCGGGCGAGATCCTCGGCGCGCACCCCGCGCACGACGGCCCCGGACGCCACATTGTTGCCGCTGGCCATCACCTGGCCCTCGACATAGGCCATGGCGTCGACCACGCCGTCGACCTCGCGCAGCCGGGTCACCAGGACATCGCTGTCGGCGAGGCCTTCCGGCCCGGCGACGACCGTGGCGTGGCCGTTGACGCCGAGCACCCGGCCGAGCAGCTCGAAGCGAAAGCCGTTCATGACCGCGAGCACGACGATCAGCGTGCCGACGCCGAGGGCGATGCCGACGAGCGCGAAGGCGGCGATGACCGAGATGAAGCCCTCGCCCCGGGTCGGCCGAAGATAGCGCCAGGCGATCAGCCGCTCGGCGCTGCGCATCAGCCGGCGAGCCGCTGGACGAGCGCGTCCGGATCGAGCTCGAAGGTCTCGTCGCCGGCCCGCGACTTGAGCTCGACCTTGCCCGCCTTGGCGCCGCGCGGGCCCACGGTCACGGTCCAGGGCAGGCCGATCAGCTCCATGGTCGCGAACTTGGCCCCGGCCCGCTCGTCGCGCTCGTCGAAGAGGACCGAGACGCCGGCCCGCTGCAGCCGCTCGTAGAGCTGCTCGGCGAGGCCATGGGAGAGGGCGTCGTCGGGCCGGAGATCGACGAGGCCGACCCTGAACGGGGCCACGGCCTCGGGCCACAGGATGCCCTTGTCGTCGTGATAGGCCTCGATCAGGGCACCGACGAGGCGCGACACGCCGATGCCATAGGAGCCCATGTGCACGGGGTGCGTGCCGCCGTCGGGGCCGATCACGGTCGCCCCCATCGGCTCCGAGTACTTGGTGCCGAAATAGAAGATGTGGCCGACCTCGATGCCGCGGCCGCTGCGCAGGCGATCGGCGGGCACCGGGCAGGCGGCCGGATCGTGCTTGTCGTCGGCGGCGGCGTAGAGCGCCTTGAGCTCGGGCACGGAGAGGTCGTCGGCCGCGAAATCGATCGCCTCGAACGCGGCATCGAAATGGACCTCGCTCTCGCCCGTCTTCGCCAGGATCTGGAACTCGTGGCTCATGTCGCCACCGATCGGGCCGGTGTCGGCCCGCATCGGGATGGCGGTCAGGCCCATCCGGCGGAAGGTGCGAAGATAGGCCAGGAACATGGCGTCGTAGGCCGCCTCGGCCCCCGCCGCGTCGAGATCGAAGCTGTAGGCGTCCTTCATCAGGAACTCGCGGCCGCGCATCACGCCGAAGCGCGGCCTGACCTCGTCCCTGAACTTCCACTGGATGTGGTAGAGGTTGAGCGGCAGCTGCCTGAAGCTCCTGACGTGCCGGCGGAAGATGTCGGTGACGTTCTCCTCGTTGGTCGGCCCGTAGAGCATGGCGCGCTCGTGGCGGTCCTGGATGCGCAGCATCTCCTTGCCGTAGTCCTCGTAGCGGCCGCTCTCGATCCAGAGATCGGCCGGCTGGATGGTCGGCATCAGGATCGGGATGGCGCCGGCGCGCTGCATCTCCTCGTGGACGATCGCCTCGACCTTGCGCAGGACGGCATAGCCGAGCGGCAGCCAGCTATAGATGCCGGCGGCGAGCTGCTGGATCATGCCGGCGCGCAGCATGAGCTGGTGGCTCACGATCTGCGCCTCGGCGGGTGTTTCCTTCAGCACAGGCAGGAAATAGCGTGAAAGGCGCATCTGCAACTCGTTGTTTCGGCGAAAGCACGGGGATCAGCGGAAGGGCGAGCGCCTGATCGCACGCTTTGCCGGCAGGTGCAACGACCGCGGCAGGCGCTCAGCCGGCCAGCACCCCGATCGGGGCGAGGTAGGCGACGAGGCCAGCCACCGGCATGGGCCGGGCGAAACGGAAGCCCTGCGCCAGATCGCAGGCGTGCAGCTCGAGATAGGCTTCCTGCTCGGCGGTTTCCACGCCTTCGGCGATGACGGTCATGCCGAGGGTGTGGGCGAGATTGATGATCGTCCGGACGATCTCCGCATCGCCCGGGTCGCGGCCGATATCGCGAACGAAGGACCGATCGATCTTCAGCCGGTCGACCGGGAAGGTCTTGAGATGGGTGAGCGATGCGGCCCCGGTGCCGAAGTCGTCGAGCGTGATGATCGTCCCCAGGCGATGCAGCGCGCGCAGGCTCGCGGCGATCGCATCGGCGTCGCGGTCGAGCAGCACGCCCTCGGTCACCTCGATCTCGAGGCGGTGGGCCTCCAGCCCGAGCTCCTCGAGCAGGGCCGCGACCTCGGCCGCAAAGCCCGGCGCCTTGAGCTGAGCCGCGGCGATGTTGACCGCGACGTGCCCGGGCTCGAGGGCGAGCTCGTCGCAGCGGCGCAGCGCCTCCAGCGCCTGGCGCAGGACGAGCCGACCGAGCGCCGCAATGACACCGATCTCCTCGGCGATGCCGATGAACTCGCCAGGGGCCACGAGCTCGCCGTCGCGCCGCCAGCGGACCAGCGCCTCGAACCCGGCGTGGCAGCCGCTGGCGAGATGGATCTGCGGCTGCAGCTCGATCTCGAAGGCGTGCTCGTCGATGCCCGCCTGCAGCGCCTCGCCGATCGCCCGGCGCCGCTCCAGCGCCTCCAGCAGCGCCGGCTCGAAGAAGCAGAACCGGCCGCGCCCCTTGGCCTTGGCCTGGTAGAGGGCGATGTCGGCGTTCTTGAGCAGACGCATCACGTCGGTGCCGTCCCGCGGGAAAAGGCTGATGCCGATGCTGCAGCGCGGCTGCAGGATCTGGCCCTCGAGCACCATGGGCTCGCCCAGAACGTCGAGCAGCTTGCCCGCGAGATCGGCCACCGCCGCCGGCCCCTGCAGGTCGCGCAGCACCATCGCGAACTCGTCGCCACCGAGCCGGGCGATCGTGTCGGTGTCACGCAGCACCGAGGTCAGCCGCTCGCCGACCGTTCGCAGGAGCGCATCGCCGGCGCCGTGGCCGAGCCGGTCATTGACCTCCTTGAAGCGGTCGAGATCGAGCATCATGAGGGCACCCAGGCCGCCCGGCCGGCGGCGATTGCCGAGATCGCCCTTCAGCCGCTCGAGCAGCACGTGGCGATTGGCGAGCCCGGTGAGCCCGTCACGCTCGGCCAGCAGGCGGATCCGCTGCTCCGCCGCCTTCACCGAGGTCAGGTCATGGACCAGCGCGAACCAGCGCCCATCGGCCGCATCCAGCACGACTCGATTGAGCAGCACGGGCACGCGCGCGCCATCGACGCGCACGAGCTCCTGCTCGACCGCCATCAGGGGCCCGACCGTGGCCGGGCCGTCCGCTTGCTCGATGGCCAGGCTGCCGCCATCGACCGTCAGCTCGCGCCAGTCGAGGGAGCCTGCCTCGAGCTCGGCCCGATCGCGGCCGAGCATCCGCAGGAACGCGTCGTTGCCCTCCTCGACGCGCCAGCCTCGGCCCGCGGTGATGCCGATCAGATCGGAAGCGGCGAGCGCCTCGAGCCGCGCATGCGCCTCGCGCAAGGCGGCCTCGGCCAACTTCCGGTCGGTGTGGTCGATGGCGAGCCCGACGAAGCCGGTCATCGAGCCATGGGCGAGCACCGGCGCATAGACCTCCTCGACGTGATGCAGCCGCCCGTCCCGCTGGTGGCAGACGATGTTGCGCCAGGGCTCGCCGGCCCGCATCCGCTCGAGCGCCGCGGACAGGCCGGCGGAGATCTCGGCCGGCAGCCCGAGCTCGGCGAAGGTCTTGCCGATCCCGTCACCCCAGAGCTCGCGGTCCCTGGCGTTCTGCAGGATGTGCCGGCCGTCGTTGTCACAGATGAAGAACGGGAACGGCAGGGCGTCGACCGCCGCCTGCAGCCGTGCCTCGCTCTCGGCGAGCTGCCGCTCCGTCTGAACACGAGCGGTGACATCGAGGGCGAGGCCGACCTGGCCGACGATCGCGCCATCGACGACCAAAGGAGCGATCAGCCGCTCGGCGATGATCTCCCGTGCGCCGATCTTCTTGCTTCCGACGAAGCGGATGGTCTCGCCGGCGAGCACGCGGCGGTGCCGATCGCGCCATTCTTGAATGATCTCGGGCGCCATCCCGCTCTGCTCGACACGCAGCCCGACAAGGTCGCCATAAGCGGCACGGTCCACCGCATTCTGGAGGACATAGCGCCCTTCGGCGTCGGTGATCCAGAAAGGGTGCGGAATGCTGTCGATGGCCGCCCGCAGGCGCGCCTCGTCCGTTTCGGCGCGCCGCACCGCTTCGTTTGAGCGTGCCGCCTGGACACCCAATCCGGCTAGGTCGGCGAGCGCTTGGGCGGCTCCGCTGGCGGGCGCGACACCCGGTGGACCGAGACAGCAAAGGACTTCCCGGACCGTCCCGTCGGGCTCGGCGAGCGGGGCGACGACCGCCGCGGCGAGACCGGCGTGGCGGAGCCTGGTGGCGAGCGGATCGGCCGGGCAACCTTTTTCGCCGCGCGCATCGGGCAGCGGGATCAGGCCTTCCCGTCGGCCAGCGATCAAATCGCCCAAGAGCGGCTCCAGCTCGCCCGCGGCCTCTGGTGCTGCCCCCTGGATCGCGACGACCCGGGTCGCAGCGCCCTCGGCGCGCGCCAGGATCGCCACCGGAAGCCCGCTGAGCCGGGCGGCCAGGCGCAGCAGCGAGGCCGTTTCGCCCGCCGCCATGCCCGGCGCTCCGCCCTCTCGCCTCGCCGTTCCGTTCAACGTCATTCCGGTCACCATCCCTGGTGGACCGGAAACATAGATCGAACTTTTCAAGATTCGCTTAAGGCGATCATCGCGACGCGGCCTCAGACCATGCCGATGGCTGCCTTGTAGGTCTCCAGGATCTCCTCCTGCTCGGCCCGGTCGTGAGGCTTCATCTTGCGCAGGCGGATGAGCTGGCGGAGGATCTTGACGTCGAAGCCCTCGCCCTTGGCCTCGCTCAGCACCTCCTTGATCTGCTCCAGGACCTCGCTCTTCTCCTCCTCGAGCCGCTCGACCCGCTCGATGAAGCTGCGCAGGCGCTCCGCGGTCACGCCGCCGACATCCGTCATCCGTTCTGCAACTCCGCTGCTTCGCCGCGACGCCTCCGGCCGCGGACGACTGAACACTAGACGAAAGAGAGAGCCGGGGGACCCCGACTCTCTCCTTCCTCACCTCAACGGCCTTGACCGGCAACGGCAGCACCGTCGCGCGGTTGCCTCCCTTTTCCTACCCGGCCGGGACCGTCGCGCTGGCGACCGGATCCCCGCTCGCGCCGGACAGGAACCGGCGCGACAGAAGGCCGCGTAGCACGCGGCGGGCCGGTTCTCCAGCGCTTCGCGCGAAAAGAGGCATTCTGCCTCAGCTTTCGGTGAGCCGGTCCGCGAGCAGGCGGCGCGCGATCACCTGCGCCTGGATCTCCGCCGCGCCCTCGAAGATGTTGAGGATGCGGGCATCGCAGAGGACTCGGCTGATCGGGTACTCGACGGCGTAGCCGTTGCCGCCGTGGATCTGCAGCGCGTTGTCGGCGGCGGCCCAGGCGACCTGTGCGGCGAGCAGCTTGGCGAGCCCGGCCTCGAGGTCGCAGCGCCGTCCGGCATCCTTCTCGCGCGCGGCGAACAGCGTGAGCTGGCGGGCGATCTGGATCTCGACCGCCATCCAGGCGAGCTTGCCCGAGACCCGCGGGAAGGCGAGGAGCGGCCGGCCGAACTGGCGCCGCTCCCTGGCGTAGGCGAGGCCGAGCTCGAGCGCGTTCTGGGCCACGCCGACGGCGCGCGCCGCGGTCTGGATCCGGGCCCCCTCGAAGGTCGCCATGAGCTGCTTGAAGCCCTGGCCCTCGACGCCGCCCAGAAGATCGTCGCCGCCAACGCGAAACCCGTCGAAGGCGAGCGCGTATTCCTTCATGCCGCGATAGCCCAGCACCGGGATCTCGCTGCCGCTCAGGCCGGCGACCGGGAACGGGTCGGCCGCCGTGCCGCGCGGCTTCGAGGCGAGCAGCATGGAGAGGCCCGAATAGCCCGGCTCGTCCGGCCGGGTGCGGCAGAGCACGGTCATCAGATCGGCGCGCGCCGCATGGGTGATCCAGGTCTTGGCCCCGGTGATCGCCCAGCCCTCGCCGTCACGCACGGCGCGCGCCTTGAGCGAGGCGAGGTCGGAGCCGGTGTCGGGCTCGGTGAAGACCGCGGTCGGAATGATCTCGCCGGACGCGATTTTCGGCAGGAAGCGCGCCCGCTGCTCGTCGGTGCCGCCCGAGCGGATCAGCTCGCCGGCGATCTCCGAGCGGGTCGGCAGGGAGCCGACGCCGATATAGCCCCGGCTCAGCTCCTCGGTGACGACGCACATCGCCACCTTGCCCATGCCGAGGCCGCCATGCGCCTCGGGCAGGGTGAGGCCGAAGACGCCGAGCGCCGCCAGCTCCTCGATGAGCTCGAGCGGAATCAGCTCGTCCCGGCCGTGCCAGTCCTGCGCGTGCGGGGCGACCTTCTCGTCGCTGAACCGGCGAAATTCGCCCTGGATCATGTCGAGGGTCGGATCGCCGAGCGCTCGATGGCCGAAATCGCCGTCCTCGATCAGCTCGGCCAGGCGCTGGCGGCGTTCGGCCGTGTTGCCCCGGGCGACCAGGGCCTGGACCGCCGGGTCGCCGGCGAAGGCCCCGCTGGCGCCAGCGTCGAGGTGGAGATCGGCGGGGCGCACCACCTCCACCTGGCTCATCGGCAGACCGCCCGCCATGCGCGCCAGATATTCGCCGAACGCGGCCTCGAGCATGAGCTCCTCGAGCTCGCCGAAATGGCCCTCCGCTGCCAGCCGTGTCGCCCAGCCCCGCATCGCGTGCAGCGCCTGGCGGTAGACCTCGTGCCAGGCGAGCCCGTGCGCCGCGAACTGGTGGGCGTCGAGCAGCGCCGGGTCGACTTTGCCCTCGGGTGCGACACGCCTCGCGACCGCCTCGCCTGCGGCGAGGAGGAAGGCATCGGCGGCGGCGACGGCTTCGGTGACCAGAGGATCGAGAACCCCGGTGGCCGACCCTCTGCCTCGATCGAGAAGCGCGGTTGCCAAGGCTCAGCCCTCCATCGCTTCCTCGATGGTGCGCATCCCCGTCCGCCGGGCATTGACCAGGACCGCCATGTTGCCCGGCTTGTGCTGGTTCTTGAGCATCTTCATGTGCGCCCGCGGGATGTCGGACCAAGGGAACACCTCGCTCATGCAGGGATCGACCTGGCGGGCGAGCACGAAGCGGTTGGCGGCCGAGGCCTGCTTGAGATTGGCGAAATGGCTGCCCTGCAGGCGCTTCTGCCGCATCCAGAGGTAGCGGGCATCGACCGTCAGCTTGTAGCCGGTGGTGCCGGCGCAGATCACCACCATGCCGCCCCGCTTGCAGACCAGGGCCGAGACCGGGAAGGTCGAGGCTCCGGGGTGCTCGAAGACCATGTCGACGTCGTTGCCCTTGCCGGTGATCTCCCAGATCGCCTTGCCGAAGCGGCGCGCCTCCTTGACCCAGGCGCCATAGGCCTCGGCGTCCATGGGATCGGGCATCTCGCCCCAGCACTGAAATTCCTTGCGGTTGATCGCCCCCCTGGCGCCGAGCGAGAGGACGAAATCGCGCTTGTCCTCGTCGGAGATGACGGCGATGGCGTTGGCGCCGGAGGCGGCGATGAGCTGGATCGCCATCGAGCCGAGGCCGCCCGCCCCGCCCCAGACCAGGACGTTGTCGCCCGGCTTCAGCGTGTGCGGCTGATGGCCGAAGAGCATGCGGTAGGCGGTGGCCAGCACCAGGGTGTAGCAGCCGGCTTCCTCCCAGGTCAGGTGCCGGGGGCGCGGCATGAGCTGGCGGGACTGGACCTTGCAGAACTGGGCGAAGGAGCCGTCGGTGGTCTCGTAGCCCCAGATGCGCTGCGAGGGCGAGTTCATGGGATCGCCGCCATTGCATTCCTCGTCGTCGCCGTCGTCCTGGTTGCAATGGATGACGACCTCGTCGCCGACCTTCCAGCGCCTGACCTTGGCGCCGACCGCCCAGACGACGCCGGAGGCATCGGAGCCGGCGACGTGATAGGGCTGCTTGTGCAGGTCGAGGGGCGAGAGCGGCACGCCGAGGGCGGCCCAAACGCCGTTGTAGTTGACGCCGGCCGCCATCACCATGACCAGCACCTCGTCGTCGCCGACCAGCGGCGTGGGCACCACCTCCTGCTGCATGGCGGTCGCCGGCTCGCCGTGGCGCTCCTTGCGGATGGCCCAGGCGTACATGTTGGCCGGCACGTGCCCGAGCGGTGGGATCTCGCCGACCTCGTAGAGGTCCTTCCCCGCCGCCGGGACCGCGGCTTCCGCCTTGGCCGGCTCGGGCGCCGCCTCGGGCTTCAGCCGGATGACCTGGGCGGAAGTGGCCAGGACCGACGCACCGCCATTGTGGCGGGCGCTCGGAGACGGCAGCGGCCGGCCGTGCGTGCCGGTGGCCGCCGCCTCGAAGAACTCGCCGGGCGCCAGCTCGATGCCCAGGCGGCGGGCGATCTCGAGCAGCTCGGCCTGGCGCCTGGCCGGGATGGCGCCGCGCCGCACCCAGCCGCTCACGGCCGTTTGCCAGATGCCCAAAAGCTCGGCGACGCGCGCCTGGGAGCCGAACTTGCGGATGATGTGATCGACCTGGTTCTTGGACATGGCTGCAACCCGACGGCTGGTGTTGATTGGCGTGTCGCCGGTCAACGCAAGCATGTTGGCCGGCTGAACATTTTGCTGCATCGCCACAAGCTGCAGGCGGCGGCTTGGCCTGTCAACATCAAAAATGCTTTGACGGCACTGCAGCATGAATGTTAGCTCTCGCCACCACGTGACCGAATCGATCTATCGAGTGTTGATTGGGTGTTGAAACGGGCCAGGAGTTCTTCCGTGACGATCGAGCCAGCTAAAACAACCACTTTACGTGATGAGCCGTGGCTGTTCCGCACCTATGCCGGGCACAGCTCGGCCGAGACGAGCAACGCGCTCTTCCGCACCAACCTGGCGCGCGGCCAGACCGGCCTTTCGGTCGCCTTCGATCTGCCGACCCAGACCGGCTACGACAGCGACGATCCCCTGGCCAAAGGCGAGGTCGGCAAGGTCGGCGTGCCGATCACCTCGCTCGACGATATGATGGTCCTCCTCGACGGCATCCCGCTCGAGCGCATGAACACCTCGATGACGATCAACGCCACGGCCCCCTGGCTCCTCGCCCTCTACATCGCGGCGGCCGAGCGGCAGGGGGTCGAGCGCAAGGTGCTGCAGGGCACGGTGCAGAACGACATCATCAAGGAGTACCTGTCGCGCGGCACCCATATCTTCCCGCCGGCACCCTCGATGCGGCTGATCGGCGACGTGGTCGCCTTCACCTATCTCGAGGTGCCGCGGTGGAATCCGACCAATGTCTGCTCCTACCATCTGCAGGAGGCGGGGGCGACGCCGGTCCAGGAGCTGGCCTTCGCGCTCGCCACGGCGGTGGCGGTGCTCGATGCCATCCGGGCCGGCGGTCAGGTGCCCGAGGCGGACTTCCCCAAGGTGGTCGGGCGCATCAGCTTCTTCGTCAATGCCGGGCTGCGCTTCGTCACCGAGCTCGCCAAGATGCGGGCCTTCGTCGATCTCTGGGACGAGATCACCAGGACGCGCTACGGCGTCGAGGACGAGCGCTACCGGCGCTTTCGCTACGGCGTGCAGGTCAACTCGCTGGGCCTGACCGAGCAGCAGCCGGAGAACAACGTCTACCGCATCCTGCTCGAGACGCTGGCGGTCACGCTCTCCAGGAAGGCCCGGGCCCGGGCCGTGCAGCTCCCCGCCTGGAACGAGGCCCTGGGCCTGCCCCGGCCCTGGGACCAGCAATGGTCGCTGCGCCTGCAGCAGATCCTGGCCTTCGAGACCGATCTTCTCGAATATCCAGACATCTTCGACGGCAGCACCGCGATCGAGGCCAAGGTCCAGGAGCTGAAGACCGAGGCCATGGCGGAGCTGGGGCGGATCGAGGCCATGGGCGGGGCGCTCGCCGCCGTCGATTCCGGCTACATGAAGAGCCGCCTCGTCGAGAGCAGCGCCGCACGGGTCCAGGCGATCGCCGCCGGCACGCGACAGGTCGTCGGCGTCAACTGCTACACCGAGACCGCCCCCTCGCCGCTCACGACCGGCGAGGATGGCGGCTTCCTGAGCATCGATCCGGCGACCGAGGCGGCCCAGGTCGAGCGGCTGCAGGCGCATCGCGAGCGCCGCGACGCCGAGGCGGTGACTGCGGCCCTGGCCGAGCTCGAGAGCGCCGCGCGCGAGGGGCGCAACGTCATGCCCGCCTCGATCGCCTGCGCCCATGCCGGCGTCACCACGGGCGAATGGTCGACCTGCCTGCGCCGGGTCTTCGGCGAGTACCGGGCGCCCACCGGCATCGCCGGCGCCGACACGGCCGGTGCCGACGACACCCTGGCCCCGGTTCGCGCCCGGGTCGAGGCGATGGCCCGGCGCACCGGCCGCAGGCTCAAGATCCTGGTCGGCAAGCCCGGCCTGGATGGCCATTCCAACGGTGCCGAGCAGATCGCCGTGGCGGCGCGCGATTGCGGCATGGACGTGGTCTACGAGGGCATCCGCCTGGCCCCGGCTCGGATCGTCGGCGCGGCGCTCGAGGAGGCGGTGCATGTGGTCGGGCTCTCGATCCTCTCCGGCTCGCACCTCAAGCTGGTCGAGGAGGTGATGGCGCAGATGCGGCAGGCCGGCATCGGCGACATCCCGGTGGTGGTCGGCGGCATCATCCCGGCGGCGGATGCGAAGCAGCTTCTCGCCTGCGGCGTCGCCCGGGTCTACACGCCCAAGGACTTCGCGATCGCCCGGATCATGGACGACATCGTCGACATCGCAGCCTCCGCCGAGAGCCAAGCGGCTTGAAGCGCCGGCTTCGAAGGCTCCGCAACGGGCGCGCGGCAATGGTCACACGAGCTCGGGGAGGCTCTTGCTTGCTGGCCCCGGTTCCGGTGACCAGCGCCCGACTACATCAACCCCAGGCCCCGCAGGCTCGCCTGGCCGTCGAGGCCGATGATGAAATGATCGTGCACCTGGACATCGAAGACCTCCAGGGCGGCGATGACCTTGCGGGTCAGCTCGATATCGGGACCTGACGGCGTCGGGTCGCCGCTCGGATGATTGTGCACCATGACGATCGCCGAGGCGCCGACCTCGAGACACCGTTTGGCCACCTCTCGTGGGTACAGCGGAACATGGTCGATGGTGCCGCGTTGCTGCACCTCGTCGAGGATCAGCATGTTCTTGCGATTGAGGAACAGGATGTGAAACTCTTCGTGCCCGAGGTGTGAAAGCCGCGCCATGCAATACCTTAGCACCGCTTCCGATGACGAGATGATAGGTCGGTCGACCAGATCGACCTTCAGCAATCGGACCGCGGTGGCGTGCACGCACTTCAGCAGCGCGATCGCCATGTAGGTCGCCCGCCGGTTCTCGGCGGGAAACTCCATCAGATGTCGCGGATTCGCGTGCACGACCCCGGTCAGGTTGCCGAAGCGAGACATCAGCGCCGCAGCCAGCTGACTTTGCCGCTTCGGCTTGGGGCTGGAAACCGCCAGGAAGATCTCGAGAATCTCGATGTCCGAAAGGACCTCGAGGCCGCCTTCCAGGAACCGTCGGCGCAATTTCCGCCAGTGCTCCCAATCCTGGACCTTCTCGCGACCGGGAGCCGCGAGCTTGTCGAACGCCGCTCCCACCGGTGCCTCGGCGAGCTCGGCGTGGTGCGCCCTGTGCGTCGGGTAGATTACCGAGCCGCCATTGGCTTCGGCTGCGAGCGCGCATGGCCCATCGCAAATCGTCAGATTTACGTTCATGTCGTGTCTCCTGGTACCGCCTGGAACCTCCGCTCTTGCCGGCGGGCGGTTCGTATTGTCACATGCTACCAATTATGACACAAAATCAACTAATAGTTGAATTTCGTTCTGAATGAACGGCTCCGCCCGGTTTTTTCATCCGCGTGCCGCGCGAAACCGCAGGCGGACGTAGTCGGCCGTCCAGTTGCCGGCGCTGTCGCGCAAGGCCGGCTCGAGCAGGCGGACCGCGCGTGCCAGGAGGCCGGCACGCTCGGCCGCAGGGGCATGGCGGAGGAACGGCTCGGCGAAGGTCTCGAGCCAGCCGGCCATGCCGGTGGGCAAGGCCGTCGGCCGCGGGATCAGCTCGATGGTCGAAACGGTGAAGCCGTGCCGCTCCAGCCTGGCTGCGTGCTCGTCCGGGCTCGGGAAATACCAGGGCCGCATGGCGAGGGCGTCGATGCCGGCCTCGCCCAGCACGGCGCGCAAGGCAGTGGTGATGGCGGCCACATTGCCCATGCCGCCGAATTCGGCGACGAACCGTCCGCCGGGCCGAAGGGCCCTGGCCACGCCGGCGATGACATCGTCCGGCCGGGTCATCCAGTGCAGCGCCGCATTGGAGAAGACCGCGTCGAACTCGGCTTTGAACGGCAAGGCGTGGCCATCGGCCAGGACCACGTCGAGACCCCTGGCCCGCGCCGCCTCGAGCAGCTCGGCCGAGGCGTCGCAGCCGACGACCTCGGCGCCTGTCGCCGCGAGCTCCGCCGTCAGCGCTCCATCGCCGCAGCCGAGATCGAGAATGCGCTCGCCGGGCAAGGGCGCCAGAAGCTCGAGCACCGGCCGGCCGAGCACGGCGACGAAGCCCGCATGGTGGGCGTAGCCCTCGGGATTCCAGCTCTGTCCGGCGGCGGCGCCGGGGCGATCCTCGGCCACCCTACCTTCGCGCCAGCGCCGCGATGCGCAGCCTGAGCGCGTTGAGCTTGATGAAGCCTTCGGCGTCCTGCTGGTCGTAGACGGTGTCGGCCTCGAAGGTGGCGTAGTCCTCGCTGTAGAGGCTCTGGGGTGCCTTGCGACCGACCACGGCGGCGCTGCCCTTGTAGAGCTTGAGGCGGACGGTGCCGGTGACATGGGTCTGGCTCTGGTCGATCAGCGCCTGGAGCATCTCGCGCTCGGGGCTGAACCAGTAGCCGTTGTAGATCAGCTCGGCGTAGCGCGGCATCAGCTCGTCCTTGAGGTGGGCGGCACCCCGGTCGAGGGTGATGCTCTCGATGCCGCGATGGGCGGCGAGCAGGAGCGTACCGCCCGGCGTCTCGTAGACACCCCGGCTCTTCATCCCGACATAGCGGTTCTCGACCAGGTCGAGCCGGCCGATGCCGTTGGCGCCGGCGAGGTCGTTCAGGCGCCGGAGCAGGCTGGCAGGCGACAGCGGCTCGCCGTCGACCGCGACGGCGTCGCCCCGCTCGAAGCCGATCTCGACATAGGTCGGCCGCTCGGGCGCCAGCTCCGGGCTGACCGAACGGGTGAACATCTCCTCGTCCGCCTCGACCCAGGGATCCTCGAGCGCCAGGCCCTCGTAGGAGATGTGCAGCAGGTTGGCGTCGGTCGAATAGGGCGGCGTGCCGCGCTTGCCGCGGGGGATCGGGATCTGCCGGCTCTCGGCGTACTCGATCAGCTTGTCGCGGGAGTTGAGGTCCCAGAGGCGCCAGGGGGCGATGACCTTGATGTGCGGGTCGAGCGCGTAGCAGCCGAGCTCGAAGCGGACCTGGTCGTTGCCCTTGCCCGTCGCCCCGTGGGCCACCGCGTCGGCCCCGACCTGGTGCGCGATCTCGATCAGCCTTTTCGCGATCAGCGGCCGGGCGATCGAGGTGCCGAGCAGGTAGGTGCCCTCGTAGACCGTGTTGGCCCGGAACATCGGGAAGACGTAGTCCCGGACGAACTCTTCCTGGAGATCCTCGATGTGGATCTCCTTCACACCCATCGTCTCCGCCTTGGCGCGGGCCGGCTCGAGCTCCTCGCCCTGGCCGAGGTCGGCGGTGAAGGTGACCACCTCGCATTTGTAGGTGTCCTGCAGCCAGCGCAGGATGACCGAGGTGTCGAGCCCGCCGGAATAGGCGAGCACCACCTTCTTGGGCTGGTCGGTCATGGCCGTTCCTCGATTGCTTGGGGGACGATGGAGCCCGAGAGCGTCCTCTTCTCAGGCGCGCGTGTCGATGGTCGAGCCGCGCGCGGGCTCGTCGTCGGCCGGTGCCGTCGCCGGCCGGGGCATGGCCTTGGCGACCCCGACCATGGCCGGGCGCAGCAGGCGATCGGCCAGAGCCCAGCCGGTCTGCATCACCTCGGCGATGTGGCCGGGCGGCAGGTCGGCGGACGGCACCTCGAACATCGCCTGATGGCGGTTGTGGTCGAACTTGTCGCCGCGCGCCGGGTCGATGCGCGCCACCTTGTGCTTGTCGAAGGCGGTGAGCAGCGAGCGCTCGGTCAGCTCGACACCCTCCAGCAGGTTGGCCAGTAGCTCGTCGCCCTGGCGCGCATCGGCCGGCACGGCGGCGATCGCCCGGCGCATGTTGTCGGCCACGTCCAGGAGATCGCGGGCGAAGCCGGTCATGGCGTACTTGCGCGCCTCCTCCAGCTCGCGGGTGTGCCGGCGGCGCAGGTTCTCCATGTCGGCCAGCGCCCGCAGAAGCTTGTCCTTCAGGTCGGCGACCTCGGCGGCCAGATCGTTCTCCGGCTCGGCTTCGGCGCGACTCTCCTCGGGCATCTCACCAGAAGCCTCGGCGCTGATCCCGGTCTCGGGCTTGTCGACGTCCTGTTGCATCAGTCCTTCTCGCTGTTGGGGCTGCCCAATAGGCGGCTGATCACCCGGGCGGTGTGGTCGACCATCGGGATGATCCTCGAATAGTTCATGCGGGTCGGGCCGATCACGCCGATGGCACCGACCACGGATGGCAGCTTGCCGGCGCTGTCGCCGGCCCGAAAGGGGGCGATGATGGCCGAGCAGCCGCTATGCGCGAAGAGCTCGTTCTCCTTGCCGATGAAGATCTGCACGCCCTTGCCGGCGTCGGAGAGCTCGATCAGCTTGACGAAGCTGCGCTTGGTCTCGAGCGCCGTGAAGAGGTGGCGGATCCGCTCGAGATCGACCAGGGTGCTCACGTCGTCGAGCAGATTGGCATGGCCGCGCACCAGGAGCGTGCCGCCGTCCGCCGTGTCGTCGCCGCCCCAGGTGGCGAGGCCCGAGGCGACCACCTTCTGCGTCAGCTCGTCGAGCTCGCCCTGCCGCTGCTCGATCTCCGCCAGGATCTCCGTCCGCGCCTCGGCGAAGGTGCGCCCGGCGAGCCGCGCCGTCAGGTAGTTGCCGGCCTCGACCAGGGTCGACGGCGACATGCCGATCGGCACCTCGATGACCCGGTTCTCGACCATGCCGCCATCGCTGACGGTGACCACCAGCGCCCGGCCGGGGCTCAAGGGCACGAACTCGATGTGCTTGTAGGGTCGCCTGGTCGTGGGCGCGATGACGAGGCCGGCATAGCGCGAGAGGCCGGAGAGCGTCTCGGTGGCGTCCTCGAGCACGGCCTCGATGCTCCGCCCGGCCACGGCGCACTGCGTCTCGATGCGCTGCCGGTCGTCCTTCGAGAGGCCGCCGAGCTCGAGCAGCCCGTCGACATAGAGCCTGAGGCCGGCATCGGTCGGCAGGCGGCCGGCGGAGGTGTGCGGCGCGCAGAGCAGCCCCGCCTCCTCGAGATCGGCCATGACGTTCCTGATGGTGGCCGGCGAGAGCTGGTCGTCGAGCCGGCGTGCCACGGTGCGCGAGCCGACCGGCTCGCCGGTCGCCATGTAGGCGTCCACGATCTGGCGGAAAACTTCCCGCGAACGTGCGTTGAGCTCGACGATCATCAGTGGTGCCCGGGTTCAGCCCCAATGGCCGCGACGGCGGCCGGCCATCCCGCCGTCATGTAGGGGGGCGAGCCGCAAGCTGCAACGGGCAGCGGGCGTCCGTCGCCGCGGCGGACGCCCGGTTGCCCGGCGCGAAGGCAGGCTCAGAACTGGCGGCGCGGCGGCCGGCCGAAATTGTCGCGGCGCGGTCCGCCGCCGGGCCCGCCGGGGCCGCGCCCGCCACCGGGACCGCCACGGCCGCCGAAGCCGCCGCCCCCGGCACCGCCTCGATCCTCCGCCACGCGCACGGCCAGCGGCCGGCCACCCATGTCGTAGCCGTTGAGCTGCTGGATGGCCGCCCCGGCAGCCGCCGGCGTCGCCATCTCGACGAAGCCGAAGCCGCGGCTCCGGCCGGTTTCCCGGTCGGTCGCGACCTTGGCGGAGACCACCTCGCCATGCTGCCCGAAGAGGTCCTGAAGGTCCTCGGACGTCGTGCTGAAGGGGAAGTTAGCGACAAAGATCTTGCTGCTCATCGAGCGGCTCCTGAGTGGAGAAACGAGGAGTCGAGGCCAAGCCCTGAGGTTGAGCGCGAAGCCTTGGCCGCCACCCGATCCGGCCCGCGTGACCACAGGACGTCGCCACGACATGGCGACGAAAAGGGTTCGCGACGGCGGGGCTTCGTTCGAGCGCGCTCGGCGTTGACGCTGCGAATACTGGACGCGGACAAGCTTCGAAAGCGACCTTCAGCACTGACGGACGCCTCAATTATAACCGTGACTGGCCGGCGAGGCGAGCGGAGATTGCGCCGGCTCGACCGGCTCCCGCGCTTCCTGCCGGCCGATCGCCGCTTCCTGCACCAGGGCCGACGCCACCGGGCTCGGCTGCGGCGCGTAAATGTGCTGCCCCTGGTCCGCCATGGGCACCGGACCGCGCCGCGTCATCCTGAAGAGCGCGAAGGCGCCGACCCCGAGATGGACGATGGTGAGGAAGGAGGCGAAGCCGACAGCACCCTGCAGATCCATGGCGGAGGCGGCGAGAGGCGGGCCGAGCACCATGCCGATGCCGACCACCAGCACGAGCGTGCCGCTCGCCCCGACCATGTCCTCGTCATCGAGCTTGTCGTTGGTATGGGCCACGCAGAGCGCGTACATCGGCAGGCACATGCCGCCGTAGAGGAAGAACGCGGCGGCGAGAATCGCGAACGTGCCCGTGCCGGCGAGCACGACGATGCCGGTGGCGAGGCCGGCGAGGATGGTCGTTCCGGTCAGCACCTTGCGCCGGTCGAGCCGGTCCGAGAGCCGGCCGATCGGCCACTGCAGCAGCATGCCGCCGACGATGGCGAGCGTCATGAAGAGCGAGATGCCGGCGACATCGAGCCCGATCGCTCCGGCGAACACCGCCCCCATGGTGAAGAAGGCACCCTGGCTGAGGCCGACGCCGAACATGCCGACGAAGCCCAGGGGCGAGCTGCGATAGAGCCGGAGCAGGCCGAAGCTGCGCGCCGCGGCCACGGCCGGCGCCGGGCTCGCGGTCAGGAGCATCGGCACGACGGCGACGGAGAGCAGGACCGAGACGCCGATGAAGAGGCGGTAGCCGGCGGGGTCGGCGGCATTGAGCAGGAGCTGGCCGCCGGCCCAGGCGGTGAGCTGGACCAGCATGTAGACCGAGAGCAGCGAGCCGCGATCCTCGTTGGTGGCCGCCCGGTTGAGCCAGCTCTCGGCGACGACATAGGCGCCGCTCATGCAGACACCCGTGATGAAGCGCAGCACGAACCACGAGATCGGCTCGAGCAGGAGGGTGTGGGCGAGGATCGCCGAGGAGGCCATCGCGGTGAACGCGGCGAAGACGCGGACATGGCCGACATGGGCGACCAGCCTCGGGGTGACGATGGCCGAGACGAGAAAGCCGATCGAGTAGCCGGACATGACGATGCCGGTGACCGAGGTGGGGAAGCCCTCGATGGTGGCGCGTATGCCGAGCAGGGTGTTCTGCAGCCCGTGACCGAGCATCAGGAGGCCGATGCCGAGCAGGAGCGCCCAGTTGCTCCTGACCGTCTGCAGCATCGCGTTTCGCCCTTGTGATCCCGCCATGCTCTGCTACGCCGATGCCCGTTCCGCCGGCCGCCCCTTGCAGCCTCGCCCCACCAAGCAAGGCTTCGTGGCCTTTGGCAAGGCCGGCGCGGTCAGAGTTGGCAGGACGGACGATGCGTCTCGGGATCGACACCGGCGGCACCTGCACCGATGCCGTGCTGCTCGACGCGGCGGACGACCTGGTCGCCAGCGCCAAGGCGCTGACCACCCACCACGACCTCTACCTGGGCATTGCCGCGGCCGTGCGCGACGTGCTTGCCGAGGCACCGGCTGGCAGCATCGAGCGGATCGGCCTGGTCGGGCTCTCGACCACGCTCGCCACCAACGCGCTGGTCGAGGGCCAGGGCGGGCGGGCCGGGCTCGTCATGGTGGGATTCGGGCCGGAGAGCCTGGAGCGCGGCGGGCTCGCCCGGGCGCTCGACAGGGCGCCGGTCGCCTTCGTCGCCGGCGGCCATGACGCGGGCGGGGAGGAGAAGCAGCCGCTCGACATTGCCGCCCTCGATGCCGCGATCCAAAGGATGGCGCCCGCCGTCGACGGTTTTGCCGTCACCGCCGCCTTCGCCGTGCGCAACCCGGCGCACGAGCAGGCGGCGGCCGCCCGGATCACGGCCCTGGCCGGCCGGCCGGTCACGATCTCGAGCGAGCTGACCGCCCGGCTCGATGCCCCCCGGCGGGCGCTCACGACCTTCCTCAATGCCCGCCTGGTGCCCCGGATCTCGCGGCTCATCCAGGCGGTCGAGCGGCTCCTGGCGGAGGCCGGGATCACCGCCCCGCTCATGGTGGTGCGTGGCGACGGCGCCCTGATGGCGGCCGAGGTGGCCCGGCGGCGGCCGGTCGAGACCATTCTCTCGGGCCCCGCCGCCAGCGTGGTGGGGGCCGCCCACCTCTCGGGCCTCCGCCGGGCCGTGATCAGCGACGTGGGCGGCACGACCACCGATGTGGCGCTGCTCGATGGCGGCCAGCCCCGCCTCGCCGCCGAGGGCGCCCTGATCGGCGGCTTTCGCACCATGGTCGAGGCGGTGGACCTCTGGACGTGCGGCCTCGGCGGCGACAGCGAGACGCGCCGGGACGAGTCGGGCCGGCTCGGGCTCGGGCCGCGCCGGCTGGTGCCCTTGTCGCTGCTCGCCGACCAGCACCCGAAGGTGCTGGACACCCTGCGCGACCAGGCGGCGCGGGTCGCGACGCGGGTCACCGATGCACGTTTCGCGCTGCGCCTCGCCGAGGACGGCGACACCGTCGGCCTCTCGCGCAGCCAGGCCCGCCTGATGGCGCTGCTCGCCGCCGGCCCCTGCCCGCTCGAGCAGGTGATCGACCGCGAGCATCTGGCGCTTCCCCTCGAGTCGCTCGGCCGGCGCGACCTCGTCCGGCTCGCCGGCTTCACCCTGACCGACGCGGCGCACCTGCTCGGCCTGCAGTCCGGCTGGTCGGTCGAGGCGGCCGGGCTTGGCGCCCTGCTCGAGGCGCGCAAGGCCGACCCGAACGGTTCCGGCGAGGCGTTCGCGGCCCTGGTGCTGGAGGAGGCACGCAGCGCGAGCGCCCGTGCCGTGGTCGGCGCCTCGTGGGCCGCGGCGGGCGGCGCGGTCGAACGGCTGCCCGGCCTTCTCGACGAGCCGCCGGTGGCACGGGCTCTCGCCGGGAGCGCTCCCGCGGCACCGCTGGCCCTGCGCTTCGCTCTCGACCGGCCCCTGGTCGCGGTCGGCGGGCCGGCCTCGATCTTCTACGAGGGTGTCGCCGAGCGGCTCGGCACCCGCCTCGTGCTGCCGGCGCATCATCGCGTCGGCAATGCCATTGGCGCCGTGGTCGGCGAGGTGGTGCGCACGCTGGAGCTGGTCGCGACCCGCACCGGCGACGACCGGCTGACCTTGCATCTGGGCCAGGCCGGGCATCCGGCCGAAGGCAGCTTCGAGGTCGCCGAGCCGGCCCGGGCGCGCGCGCTCCTGGTTCGCCACGCCGAGGCCGCGGCCCTCGCCGCCGCCCGGGACGCCGGAGCGGATGATCCGGCGGTCACCCACGTCTGCGAGGAGCGCCGTGCCAGGCTCGCTGGTGGCCTCGAGCTGGTGCTGGAGATCCGGGTGCGGGCCACGGCGCGCGGCCGACCGGCTCTCAGTGGAGCAGGATCGCCCGCGCGATCGAGAAATAGATCACGACCCCCATGATGTCGGCGATCGACGCGATCAGGGGCGCGCTGGCGGTCGCCGGATCGAGCCCGAAGCGGCTCAGGATGAACGGCATCGACATGCCGATCAGGCTGCCCGCGGTGACGATCAGGAGCATCGACAGGGCGACCACCAGCGCCACCTGGTGGCCGCCCCGAAACCCGGCGATGGTCGAGATCGCGACCGCCATGGTCATGCCGAGCAGGATCGCGATGGCGAACTCGCGAAAGAACAGCCAGCCCCAGTCCTTCATCTCGACATCGCCCGTCGCCATGGCCCGGACCATCAGCGTCGAGCTCTGCGAGCCGGCGTTGCCGCCGCTGCCGATCAGCACCGGCAGGAAGAAGACGAGCACGATGTAGGCGGCGATGGTGTCCTCGAAGAAGGCGAGCCCGGCACCGGAGAGGAGGTTGCCGAACACCAGCAGCACCAGCCAGTAGATGCGGCTTCTGTAGAGCACGGCGATGCTGGCGGTGGCGATGCTGTCGGCCATCGAGCCGACGCTGCCGACCTTCTGGAAATCCTCGGTGGCCTCGGCCTGCAGCACGTCGAGCGCGTCGTCGTGGGTGACGATGCCGACCAGCCGGCCATCCGCATCCACCACCGGCAAGGCGATCATGTCGTACTTGGCGATCGACTGGGCGACCTCCTCCTGGTCGTCCTCGACGTCGACGGCGCGGGTCGAGCGCTCCATCACCTCCTCGATGACGCGGCGGGGCTCGGCCAGGATCAGCGTCTGCAGCCGAACCGAGCCGATCAGCCGCCGGTCGGCATCGACCACGTAGGTGCGGTAGATGGTTTCCTTGTCCGGCGCCTCCCGGCGCAGCTTGCCGAGCGCCTGGTGCACGGTGAGCTCGGGCGTGAGCGTCGCGTAGTCCGAGGTCATGATGGCGCCGGCCGTGCCTTCGCGGTGCGCCGCGAGACGCCGGATGTCCTCGCGCTCGGCCTGGGCGAGGCCCGGCAGCAGCGCCTCCTGCTGCTCGGGGGTCAGGCGGTTGTAGAGATCGGCGCGGTCGTCGCCGTTCATCTCGGTGACGATCGCCGCGAGCTCGCCCCGGGTCAGCGTCCTGGCGAGCGCCACCTGCGTCTCGGGCTCGAGATAGCCGAAGGTGTCCGCGGCCAGGCCGAGCGGCAAGGCGAGCAGGGCCGTCCTGGCGGCCTCCGGCGCCATCTCCGCGAGCTGCTCGGCGAGATCGGCCGGATGGCTCTCGATCGAGAACGGCACAGCCCGGGGGCGCTGCCCCGCAATCGGCTCGTCATCCATGGTACCTCACCCTCGCGCCGAAGGCGCCACATCGCCGGCCGCGGACACTGGCAGCGTCCATCGGCGACGTCGACTGGAGGAATTGTCGAAAAGGGTGACACGCAGCCGCGTTGCGGCGTGACCACCTCTGCGGGTATGGCAAATCCCGTTGTGGCGATCAAGCCGCGCCCCGCCACGGCGGGCCAAGCGACCGGGGCCGAGATAGAGGCATGGATCTGCTCAACATGCTCGTGCTCGCGGTCGTTCAGGGCGTCACCGAGTTCCTGCCGATCAGCTCCTCGGCGCACCTCATCCTGGTGCCCGTGCTCTTCGGCTGGCCGGACCAGGGGCTGGCGATCGACATCGCCGTGCATGTCGGCACGCTGGCGGCCGTGCTGGTCTATTTCCATCGCGATGTGCTGGATCTCGTGGCCGGGCTCTGGATGGCGATCCGCGGCCGGCCGGACGACCGCTCGCGGCTCGTCCTGCATCTGGCGGTCGCCACCCTGCCGATCGTCGTCGTCGGCCTCCTGGCGAAGGATCTGGCCGGCACGACCTTCAGAAGCGAGCTGCTGATCGCCGTGACGACGATCCTTTTCGGCATCGTCCTCTGGATCGCCGATCGGGGGGCCCACCGCCACGACCGCGGGCTCGGCGAGATGACGCTGAAGGATGCCGTGGTCATAGGCACGGCCCAGGTCCTGGCGATCCTGCCCGGCACCAGCCGGTCGGGGATCACCATGACGGCGGCGCTCTTCCTGCGCTTCAGTCGGACCGAGAGCGCCCGCTTCTCGATGCTGCTCTCGATTCCGACCATCGCCGCCGCCGGCCTGCTCGCGACGCTCGACCTCGTGAAGAGCGGCGACGCGACGCTCCAGGCGGACGCCATCTGGGCGGCCCTTCTCGCCTTCGTCGCGGCCTTACTGACCATCTGGGGTCTGATGAAGTGGCTGCGGACCTCGAGCTTCACGCCGTTCGTGATCTACCGGCTGGTGCTCGGCGCCGTGCTGCTCATGTGGCTGCTCTAGCCGGCCAGAGAACGCTGCGTCAGGTCGAGCGCCAGGGCCGCCCTGGCCACCATCTCGTCGATCTCCGCCTCGCTGACGATCAAGGGCGGCGAGAGCACCATGCCGTCGCGGATCGCCCGCATCACGAGGCCGTTGTCGAAGCAGTGCTCGCGGCAGGTCAGGCCGACCTTGCGATCCGCCGGGAAAGGCCGGCGGGCCGCCTTGTCCTGGACCAGCTCGACACACGCGATGAGGCCGCAGGTGCGCACCTCGCCGACCAGCGGATGGTCGGCGAGCGTCATGAGCCGGTCCCGGAAACAGGCGCCGATCGGCCCCGAGGCACGGGTGTCGAGCCCCTCCTCCTGCATGATGCGAATGGTCTCCAGCGCCACGGCTGCCGCCACGGGATGGCCGTGATAGGTGACGCCGTGCGCGTACTCGGTGCCCGAGGCGGCCAGCACGTCGGCGATCCGGTCGTGGAAGGCCACGGCGGCGATCGGCTGGTAGCCGGAGGAGAGGCCCTTGGCCATCGGGATGATGTCGGGCGCGATGTCAAAGGTGGTCGAGCCCCACCAGCTGCCGGTCCGCCCGAAGCCGCAGATCACCTCGTCGGCGACCAGCAGCACGTCGTATTGCCGGCAGATGCGCTGCACCTCCGGCCAGTAGCTGTCCGGCGGGATGATGACCCCGCCGGCCCCCTGGATCGGCTCGGCGACGAAGGCCGCGACCTTGTCCGGCCCGATCTCCAGGATCTTCGCCTCGAGCCAGCCGGCCGCGACCTTGCCGAACGCCTCGGGATCGAGATCGCCGCCCTCGGCGAACCAGTAGGGGTTGCCGATATGGTGGAAGCGCTCCAGCGGCAAATCGAACGGATCGTGCATGAAGCGCATGCCGGTCAGGCTCGCCGAGCCGAGCCCGACCCCGTGATAGCCGAGCGTGCGGCTGATGAAGGCCTTCTTCTCCGGCTTGCCCATCAGGTTCCAGTAGTACCAGACGGACTTGATCACCGTGTCGTTGGCCTCCGAGCCCGACGACGCGAAGAAGACGCGCTCGAAGCCGTCTGGCAAAATCTCGGCGAGCGCCCGCGCCAGCTCGATCGAGGGCACCGTCGCCGTCTGGAAAAACGCGTTGTAGTAAGGCAGTTGCCGCATCTGCTCATAGGCCACGCGAGCCAGCCGCTCGCGGCCGTAGCCCAGATTGACGCACCAGAGCCCGGCCATGCCGTCGAGGATGCGGTTGCCCTCGCTGTCGAGGATCCAGCAGCCCTCGGCATGGGTGATGATCCGGCTGCCCTTGGCTCGAAGCTCGGGGAAGATGGTGAAGGGATGCAGGTGGTGGTCCCGGTCCAGCTCCCTGAGACGGCGTGTCTCGGCACCCGACTCCATTATCGATTTCCTCTCAAAATCAACGGGTTCGAATCAGACATTGAGCAGCAAATGCTCGCGCTCCCAGGAGCTGATGACGCTCTGGTAGGCCTCGTGCTCGGCCTGCTTGACGGCGATCAGGACGCGGACGAAGGCCTCGCCGAGGACTTCCTTGAGCTGCGGCGAGCTGTTCAGCTTCTTCAGGCCGTCGGGCAGCTGCTGCGGCAGGGTCTGGGCCAGCCGGTAGGCGCTGCCCTTGATCTGCTCGGTCGGCTGCAGCTCCTCGGACATGCCGAGCCAGCCGCAGGCGAGGGAGGCGGCGATCGCCAGGTAGGGGTTGGCATCGGCCCCGGCGACCCGGTTCTCGACCCGGCGGGCCTTTGGGCCGGATTCCGGCACGCGCAGGCCCACCGTGCGGTTCTCCCAGCCCCATTGCACGTTGATCGGCGCGTCGGAATGGCGGCGCAGCCGGCGGTAGGAGTTCACGTTGGGCGCGAAGAGCGGCATGGCGGCCGGCATGAAGCGCTGCAGGCCGGCGATGTGGTTGAGGAAGAGCTCCGAATAGGTCCCGTCGCTGCCGGCGAAGAGGTTCTCGCCCGTCTCGATGGAATAGACGCTCTGGTGGATGTGCATCGAGCTGCCGGGCTCGCTCTGCATCGGCTTGGCCATGAAGGTGGCGTAGATGCCATGCTTGAGCGCGGCCTGGCGCAGCGTGCGCTTGAAAAGGAAGGCCTGGTCGGCGAGGGCCAGGGGATCGCCGTGGTTGAAGTTGATCTCCATCTGCGCCGCGCCCGCCTCGTGCGCCAGGGTGTCGATGTCGATCGCCTGGGCCTCGCACCAGTCGTAGACGTCCTCGAACACGGGATCGAACTCGTTGGCGGCCTCGATGCCATAGGACTGGCGCCCCGTCTCCGGCCGCTTGGAGCGGCCGATCGGCGGCTCGAGCGGATAGTCCGGGTCGGTGTTGATCTTGGTCAGGAAGAACTCGAGCTCGGGTGCGACCACCGGCCGCCAGCCGCTTTCCTCGTAGAGCGCCAGCACCCGCTTCAGCACCTGCCGGGCGGCGATCGCCACGGGGGCTCCGTCATGGTGGAAGGCGTCGGCGATCACCTGGGCGGTCGCCTCCTCGTACCAGGGGACCAGTCGGATGGAGGCGGGATCAGGGCGCAGACGGACGTCGCGGATCACCGGGTCGATCACATCCTCCTCGGGATAGTCGCCGGTGACCGTCTGGATGAAGATGCTCTCGGGCAGGCGCAGCCCGTCGTCCAGCAGCGAGCGCAGGAACTTGTAGCCGGGCAGGATCTTGCCCCGGGCGATGCCGTTGATGTCGGCGACGATGCACTCGACCTCGGTGATCCGGTGCTCCTTGAGCCAGACCTCGAGCTCGTCGATGGGCAGGTCGCTATCAGGCAGGTCGCTCATGTGCCGCTCTCGCTTCGAGACGTTGCCGGCAGGCCGCGCCAAAGGCGGCGAAGAGCAGCCGATGCTGGACGATCTCGGCGACCCGCCATTCCGGGTGCCACTGTACCGCAAGGGCGAAGGCCTTGGCAGAAGGAACGCTCACCGCCTCGATCGTGCCGTCCGGGGCTTCCGCCTCGACCTCGAGGCCAGGTGCCAGGCGGTCAATTCCCTGGCCGTGCAGGGAGTTGACCTCGATCTCCGACGCCCCGCCGAGGAGCGCCTGGAGCGTGCCGCCTGGACGCAGGCGGACAGCATGTCGCGGGCCATAGCGAGCCGCGTATGCCAGCGTCTTGTCGGAGCGGTGATCCTGGCGCCCGTCGACCTCGTGCAGGCGGGCGAAGAGCGTGCCGCCCAGGGCCACATTCAGCTCCTGAATGCCCCGGCAGACCGCGAGGAGCGGCACGCCCCGCTCGAGGCAGGCCCGGATCAGCGGCAAGGTGGTCGCGTCGCGGTCGCGGTCGGCGAGATCGCCCGGCGGTCGCGGCGGCGCGCCATAGAGGGCGGGGTCGAGATTGGACGGGCTGCCGGTCAAGAAGACGCCATCGAGACGGTCGACCAGGGCGCCCACGGCCAGCGCCTCGCCCAGAGCCGGGATCAGCAGCGGCAGGCCCCCCGCGCCGTCGACCACAGCGCTCACGTACTTGTCGCCGACGCAGTGCGCGGTCGCGATCTCGGTGGGCTTGCGGCAGGCCGAGACCCCGATCAGCGGCGCAAGCAGCGGTGACGCGGGCGGCACGACGCGGTCAGCCGGCTGCCAGCCCCTTCTGTCGCGCCGGCTCCGCCTCGATCGACTTGCCATCGGTCCTCTCGCCGCCGATGGCCACCTTGCGCGGCTTCATCTGCTCCGGCACCTCGCGCTCGAGATGGATGTCGAGGAGGCCGTTGGTCAGATCGGCGCCCACCACCTTGATATGGTCGGCGAGCTGGAAGCGGTGCTCGAAGGCGCGCTGGGCGACGCCGCGATGCAGGTACTCGACCTCCTTCTCCGGCCGCGCGATCTGACCCTTCACGATCAGCACGTTGTCCTGGACCGTGAGGTCGAGATCGGCATGGCCGAAGCCGGCGACCGCCATGGTGATGCGGTACGCGTCGGGACCCAGCTTGGCGATGTTGTAGGGTGGATAGGAGGTGTCGCGGGCGGCCTCGCGAAAGGCCGTGTCGAACAGCTTGTCGAGCTGGTCGAAGCCCACGGAAGAACGAAAGAGCGGCGAAAGATCGAAGCTGCGCATGACCAGTCCTCCGAGTGCGCGATTGGGGAGCAACCAGACTTTCCTGCCCGTCGCGAAGCAACCGGGCGACAATCCGAGGCGGCCCCGCAAGCGGCGGCCGCATGCCAGAGGTGGGCGGTGCCGCCGCCGCCTTCAAGAGTCGACGCCGCGCTGGACGGCGCCTCGACGGCTGCACATATGCGAGGTCATGGACATCACCCTGGATCAGGCGCTGGCGCTGAAGAGCGGCCTCGTGGTCGCCGCCTTCCTGGCTTTCGCCCTGGCCGAGCGCTGGCGGCCAGCCGTCGCGAGCCCGCTCCTGCTCAGGCTCGGGCAGGGCACGCGCGCGGCCTGGCGGCGCCTCGCCCGCAATCTCGGGCTGTTCGGCCTGAATGCCCTTCTCGCCCCGCTGATCGTCCTGCCGATCACCTGGTGGGCGGCAGAATTCTCGCTCGGCCTGCGCCCGGCGGCACTCACCGGGTGGCCGGGCCTGCTCGTCGACATCCTCGTGCTCGATCTCTGGATCTACTGGTGGCATCGGGCGAACCACGTGCTGCCGCTGCTCTGGCGCTTTCACCAGGTCCACCATCTGGACGAGCTCTTGGACACCACGAGCGCCGTCCGCTTCCATTTCGGCGAGGTGGTGCTCTCGGCCCTGGCTCGCGCCCTGGTCATCATCGTCCTGGATCTCTCGCTCGCCGCCGTCGTCATCTTCGAGGGGCTGGTCCTGACCTCGGCCCTCTTCCATCATTCGAACGCGCGCATCCCGGCCAGGATCGAGCGGGTGCTCTCGAGGCTGATCATCACGCCCTCGATTCATTGGGTGCACCATCACGCGATTCGTGCCGACACCGACAGCAATTACGGCACGATCTTCAGCTTCTGGGATAGGCTGTTCCGCTCCAGGAGCCGGACCGAGCGCTTCGCCGACATGAAGATCGGCGTCGAGCGGATGCGGGACCGGCCGCTGCTGCGCCTGCTCGCCACGCCGTTCGGTGCTCAGCCAAAGGCCTCGCCGGTGGCGAAATCGGCGCCGGAGCCGGCCCGTCGGTAGATCGTCGCCAGAAGAACGCCCCGCGCCGCCATGAAGACCAGCATGGCGGTCCACAGGCCCGGGTTGCCCAGGGTCGGCACCAGGACCAGCGCCGCCACGCCGAAGATCAGCACGGCCAAGATCATGGCGTTGCGCAGAAGGCGGGTACGTGCCGCGCCGATGAAAATGCCGTCATAGAGGAAGGCCCAGACCGCCACGATCGGCAGCAGCGCCACGAACGGGCGGTAGCCGATGGCCCCGTCGCGAACGGCCGGAATGTCGGTCAGCAGCCCCACGATCGCCGGGGTCGCGAGCCAAAAGGCGAGGCCGGCAAGTCCGGCGAGCAGCGCCGCGTTGGCGAGCCCGGCGCGCACCGCGGCGCGCAGGGCCGCCGGGTCCCTGGCACCCACGGCGCGGCCGACCATGGCCTCGGCGGCGAAGGCGAAGCCGTCGAGGCCGAAGGCGGCGAGCTGGAGGAAGTTCAAGAGGATGGCGTTCATGGCCAGGATCACCGCCCCCTGCCGCGAGCCCAGCGCGGTGAAGAGGATGTAGACGACCTCCATCACGATGGTGCGGATGAAGAGGTCGGTGTTCAGCCGAAGGAGCCGGCGGAAGGCGGCGGATGCCAGGATGTCCGAGCGGGTGGGCCGCGGGGCCGCGTGCGGGCGGCCGAGATGCAGGCGAACCAGGAAGCCGCCGAGCGCCAGCCCGAAGGCCTCGGCGATGACCGTGGCGGCAGCCACCCCGCCGGCGCCGAGGCCGAGCCCCCAGACGAAGGTGACATCGAGCAGGGCGTTCAGGACGTTGGTGGCGATCAGCAGGACCAGGGGGGCGCGGCTGTCCTGCATGCCGAGCAGCCAGCCGAGCACCACGACATTGGCCAGGGCCAGGGGCGCGCCCAGGAGACGGATGCGCGCGTAGCTCTCGAACTCCAGGTCGATGCCGGCCGGCGGCGCGAAGACCAACAGCCCCGCATCGACCAGAAAGGGCATGGCGAGCGTCATGCAAAGGCCGATCAGGGCGGCCAGGATGAAGGCGCGCCAGAGGCCGGCGCGAAGCTCGAGCGTGTTGCTGGCGCCGAAGGCCTGCGCGGTCAGGGCTGTCGTGCCCATCCGCAAGAAGCCGAAGCTGAAGTAGAGCGTGCTGGCGAGGCTGGCGCCGAGCGCCACGCCGCCCAAGGCGTAGGGTTCCGGCAGCCGGCCGACCACGGCCGTGTCGACCATGCCGAGGAGCGGCACCGAGATGTTCGAGAGCACCAGCGGCCAGGCCAGCCGAAACGATTCCCGATAGGCGCCAACGGCCAAGCCAGCCCTCCCCGCACCAGCCACCTTCGCGGACCAGGCGGGCGCGGCAAGCGCCGCAAGCTCCGTCGGCCGACACTTGACTTGGTCCACCGTGGGTGCCACGCAAGACGCAACGCAGGCCGGCCGTCGCGGGCCGGCGGGGGGACACGTCGATGGCGAGGCGCGTCGGCCGTACGGTCTGGGTTTGGAGCGGATGATACGGGCGCCGCTGGAGCCAGCGCTCTGGTTCCGCACGGCTGCCCCGGCACCGGCGACCCGGCAGCTCACCGAGACGCGCACCGCCGATGTTTGCTGCATCGGGGCCGGCTATACCGGCCTCTCCACCGCCCTGCATCTGGCCCGCGAGGGTGTCGACACCGTCGTGCTCGAGGCCGAGGAGATCGGCTTCGGCGGCTCGGGCAGAAATGCCGGGCACTGCACACCGACCTTCATTTTTCACGATTTCCCGAAGATTCGCGCGATTCTCGGCGAGCCCTTCGCCGCCCGGCTGATCGAGCGGCAGACCAACGCGACGAACCTCGCCTTCGAGTTGATCGGCCGCTATGGCATCGACTGCGAAGGGGTGCAGAACGGCTACCTGCAGGTGGCGCACTCGACGGCAGCCCTCGCCGGCCTCGAGAAGAAGTGTCGGCAATACAACGGCATCGGCAAAAAAACACGGATGCTGGACAAGGCCGAGACCGAGCGACTCTCGGGCTCGCCCCGCTATTTCGGCGCCTGGCTCCACCCCGAGGGCGGCCACCTCAATCCACTTGGCTACGCTCGGGGCCTTGCCCGCGCCGCGCTCCTCGAGGGTGCCAGGATCTTCACCCGCTCGCCGGTGACCAGGATCGCTCAGGAGGCCGGGCGCTGGCGGGTCGAGACGCCCTCGGGCGCTGTCGTCGCCGACAAGGTCGTCTGCGGCACCGGCGCCTATACCAGCGATTTCTGGCCGGGGCTCGAGAAGAGCTTCAAGATCCTCACCGTCACCTGCCTCGCTACCCGGCCGCTCTCCGCCAATCTGCGCCGGAGCATCGCCCCCCAGAACCACACGGTCGTCGAGAGCCGGGGCGATCCGATGATCTACAAGTATGACAAGGACGGACGGCTCGTGACCTCGGTCTTCGTCGAAGGCCGCCGCGGCCGCGATCGCGCGTTCACCGAGGCGCTGATTGCGAGGAAGCTCGAGTGGATGCTGCCGCAGCTCGGCCCGGTCGAGTGGGACAGCTACTGGCATGGCGACCTCGACATGCAGCCGCGCACCCTGCCCCGGCTGTTCGACCTCGCCCCGGGTGTCGTCGCGGCGCTCGGTTACTCGGGGCGCGGCGTGCCGACCGGCACGATGATGGGAACGGTCTTGGCCGACTGGGCCATGGGCAAGCCCAGGGATGAGCTCGCCTTGCCGCTCGAGCCTTTGGTCCCGGCCCCTTTCTGGCTCGACTTCGCCCCCCGCCTCTTCCTCGGCTGGTCGCGTCTGCGGGACGACCGTGCCGTCCGTCGCGACGGCCTGACGCCACCGGCCTGGTGATGATGATGCCCCGAGAGCTTGCCGCCATGCGCCGACGCCGTCCAAGGACTCTCCCCTGCCCCACCTGCCTTCCAGACCGGAGGGTTGCACGATGAGCCGGCGGGTGGTCATGGTCAGTGGCGCCAATCGCGGTCTGGGCCGGGCCATCGCCGGGCAGCTCGCCGCCCAGGGCTTCGATCTCAGCCTCGGCATGCGGCGACCGGTGCCGGCTGGCGAAGCGCTGGTCCATCCTTTCGAGGCGACCGAGCCCGCCAGTGCGACGGCCTGGGTCGAGGCGACGGTCGACCGCTTCGGCCGCATCGACGCCATCGTCAACAATGCCGGGATCATGATCCCGAAGACCGTGATCGATAGCGACGAGGCTGAGCTCGACGCGGTGCTCGACGTCAATGTCAAGGGCCCCTGGCGCCTCGCCCGGGCGGCCTGGCCTTATCTCGCGGCCTCGGGCCAAGGGCGGATCGTCACCATCGTCTCGCTCTCCGGCAAGCGGGTGAAGACGGCGCGCTCGGGGCTCTACTCGGTCAGCAAGTTCGCGGCCCTCGGTCTCGCCCATGCGCTGCGCCACGCCGGCTGGGAGGCGGGCGTGCGCTCGACCGCGATCTGCCCGGGCTTCGTCGCGACCGACATGGCCAAGGGCCTGACCGACACCGATCCGAAAGCCATGACCCAGGCCGGTGACGTCGCCCGCATCATCGGCCTCGTGCTCGATCTGCCGAACACGGCGAGCATTGTCGAGGTGCCGATCAACTGCAGCATCGAGGAGGCATTTTGACCTATCTCGGTCCTCCCATCGAGCCGGTCGGCAGTGACGCGAAGCTGCCCGTCCAGGCCGACGTCGTCGTCATCGGCGGCGGCATCATCGGCACCTGCACGGCCCTCTATCTGGCGCGGAAGGGTGTATCGGTCGTGCTCTGCGAGAAGGGCGAGATCGCCGGCGAGCAGTCCTCCCGCAACTGGGGCTGGGTCAGGAAGACCGGTCGCGACAGCCGCGAGATGCCGCTGATCATCGAGGCGCTGCGCCTTTGGGGCGAGCTCGATGCGCTCGTCGAGGCGGACACCGGCTTCCGTCGCAGCGGCATCCTTTTCGCCGGCGATGACGCCGCCACGGTCGCGCGCTACGAGGCCTGGCTCGACATGGCCAAGGACTATCAGCTCGACACGCGGCTCGTCACGGGCGGCGAGCTCGAGGGCCTCCTGCCCGGCGCCACGCGGCAGTTCGCGGCGGCACTCTGGACCGCCAGCGACGGCCGCGCCGAGCCGCAGCTCGCCGCCCCGGCCGTCGCCCGGGCCGCCCGCCGTCTCGGCGCCGACGTCTTCACCCACTGCGCGGTGCGCGGCCTCGAGACCGCCGCCGGCAAGGTGGCGGGTGTCGTGACGGAGAAGGGCAGGATCGCCTGCGACGCCGTGGTGCTCGCTGGCGGTGCCTGGTCGCGGCTCTTCTGCGGCCGCCACGCGCTCGACCTGCCGCAGCTCAAGATCCGTGCCTCGGTCTACCGCACCGGCCCGATCGAGGGTCCGGCCGAGCACGCGGTCTGGACACCGAAGGTGGCGTTCAGAAAGCGCCGCGACGGCGGCTACACCATCGCCAACGGCCACAGCAACATCGCCGAGCTCGTGCCCGACAGCTTCAGGCTCTTTCGAGCGTTCCTGCCGGCCATGCTGCTGGAGAGGAAGAGCCTGCGGATCCGCCTGAACGAGCGCTTCATGACCGAGTGGCGCACCCCGACCGACTGGCCGCTCGATGCGCCGTCGCCGTTCGAGGCCATGCGCATCCTCGACCCAAAGCCCGTCGAGGCCATCAACACCGAGGCCAGGGCCAGCCTGGAAACGCTCTTTCCCGCCTTCAAGGGTGCCCGGATCGCGCAGCAATGGGCCGGGCAGATCGACGTCACGCCCGACGCCGTGCCGGTCATCTCGGGTGTGGATGCCCTGCCCGGGTTCTTCGTCGCCACCGGCTTCTCCGGGCACGGCTTCGGCATCGGCCCGGGCGCCGGCCGGCTGATGGCCGACTTGGTCACCGGTGACCAGGGCCTCGTCGATCCGACGCCGTTTCGCTTCGGCCGGTTCAGCGACGGCAGCAATCCGCGACCCGAGGCGGGTCTTTGAGGCGGCGATGGCCGTGCCCGTCGACAACACAACCAAGGGAGAGGACAGAACCATGACCGAGATCGCCCGTCGAACGAGACTCGCCCGCAACATCGCCGAGCTCGCCATCTCGAGGCGGCGGGCACTCAAGCTCGGCGCCGCGGCCGGCGGGGCCGCCATGCTCGGCCTGCGTCCTGCAGGCAGTGTCGCGGCGCCGCCGGCCACGCCCACCGGCCAGATCATCGTCGGCATCAGCCAGGAGCCCACCGTCTTCCAGCCGCTGATGCTGCACATCGAGGTCGACGAGGGCGTCTATTTCAATCTCTTCAGCCCGCTCTGGGTAGTCGACGACCGGGGCAACTGGGTGCCGCTCCTGGCCAGCGAGATCCCGACCCGGGAGAATGGCGGCGTCTCCGAGGATGGTCGCGTCTGGACCATCCGCCTGCGCGACGGCGTCACCTGGCACGACGGCGAGCCCTTCACCGCCGAGGACGTGAAGTTCACCCTCGAGCTCATCAAGAACCCCGATTTCCGCGCCGAGCGCCGGGCCGGGCACGAGCTCATCACCGACATCAAGGTGCTGAGCCCGACCGAGCTCACCTGGACGATGGAGAAGCCCTACGCGCCCTATGCCTCCATCCTGTCCTGGACCTTCATCGTGCCACGGCACCTCCTCGAGAATGTCGCCGACATCAACGCGCCGGCGGATTTCCTCAGCAAGCCGATCGGCACCGGCCCCTTCAAGTTCGTCGAGCGGGTGCCGGGCGATATCGTGATGCTCGAGGCCAACACCGACTATTTCGGCGACGGCCCGCATGTCGAGCGCCTGGTCTTCAAGTACGTCCCCGATCTCACCGTCCTCTACACCCAGTTCAAGACCGGTGATATCGACTATATCGGCCTCCAGGGCATCTCGCCGGACCACTACGCCGAGGCGAGCATGCTGCCCGACCGCAAGGTGGCGCCGGCACCGCTGCCGTTCATCGAGAATATCGGCCTCAATCTCGGCCTGCCGCAGTTCCAGGATCCGAAGGTCCGCGAGGCGCTCTACCTCGCCATGGACAAGGCGACGATCATCGACGCCATCTACTACGGCCTGCCGAGCCCGACGGAATCCTTCCTGCCGGCCCAAAGCTGGGCCTACAACCCGGACCTGCCGAAGCACGCGTACGACCCGGAGCGGGCCAGGGCCCTGCTTGACGAGGCCGGCTGGCTGCCCGGCGCCGACGGCATCCGCGAGAAGGACGGGGTGCGGCTCGAGTTCACCAACTCGACCACCGCCGGCAACCATACCCGCGAGCAGACCCAGCAGTTCCTGCAGCAGAGCTGGGCCGAGATCGGCGCGCGCATGACCATCGACAACCTGCCGCCGGCGGTCATGTGGGGCGACTTCTGGATGCAATCCAGGTTCCAGTCGGCCATGGTCGGCATCGCCTTCATGATCGGCCCGGACCCCGACTGCTCCGACTACTTCCACAGCGCCAGCATCAACGCCCAGGGCGGCGCCGGGCAGAACACGGTGCAGTACCGGAGCGAGGAGGCGGACAGGCTCCTGGCCGAGGGAGCGGCCACCGTCGACATCGCCGAGCGCACCCGGGTCTACCAAGAGCTGCAGCAGGTCACGCGCCGTGATCTGCCCTATCTGCCGATCTTCCAGTACGCCATGGTGGAAGGCACCAAGGCCGATCTCGAGGGCTTCGCCGCGAACGTCAACGTCCGCACCAACTGCTGGAACATCGCCAGCTGGCACTGGACCGCCTGAACGCAGCACCGCCGCCCGCCGGAGCGCCTCGGCGGGCGGCGCGCCACTCCGGGAGCCGCGCTTGCTCCGCTACCTCGTCAACCGCTCGTTGCAGAGCCTCCTTCTGCTCCTGCTCGTCTCGATGATCGGCTTCGCCGTCCTGCATCTGGCGCCGGGCGGACCCTTGTCGCAGTTCGCCATGGTGCCCGGGATGAGCGCTGTCGACCTCGCCCGCGTGGCGGCGCAAATGGGCCTCGATCGCCCGCTGCCGGTCCAGTACTGGGACTGGCTCTCGCGTCTTCTGACCGGCGACTGGGGCCGCTCCTACCGCGACAGCCAGCCGGTGACAGCGATCATCTTCTCGCATCTCTGGCCGACGCTCTGGCTTATGGTCACCTCGACCTTGCTCGCCATCATTCTCGGCACCTGGGTGGGCGTGCTGGGCGCCATCCGCCGCTACTCGCTCTTCGACTACCTCGCCACCGTCGGCGCGATGATCGCGCTCTCGATTCCGACCTTCTGGTTCGGCCTCGTCGTCATCTACATCTTCGCGGTCGAGCTCGGCTGGCTGCCGGCCGGCAACATGTACACGATCGGCGACGAATCCTTCCTGAACTACGTGCACCACCTGATCGCCCCCTGCGTGGTGCTGGCGCTCGTCACGGTCGCAATGTGGAGTCGCTACATGCGCTCGGCCATGCTCGACGTGGTCCACCAGGACTATGTCCGCACCGCGCGCGCCAAGGGTGCCTCGGAACGGGTCGTCCTCTTCCGCCACGCGCTCAGGAACGCGCTTTTGCCGATGATCACCATCGCCGGGCTGCAGCTGCCGACACTCCTCAGCGGTGCCCTGGTCACCGAGACAGTCTTCACCTGGCCCGGCATGGGCCGCCTCTTCCTCGATTCGCTCGGCTATCGCGACTACCCTGTGGTGATGGGAATCCTGATGTTCTCGGCCGTGCTCGTGCTTTTGGGCAACCTCCTCGCCGATCTCGGCTACGCCATCGCCGATCCGCGGATCAGGCTCGACTGATGGCCATCGACCTGGCATCCGCCACCAGCATCGGCCCGGCCCCGCCGCAAAGCCGGGCGCTTGGCCGCTTCCTCCGTCACCGGCTCGCCATCGCCGGCGTGGTCATCATCCTCCTGCTCGTGCTCGCCTCGGCCATCGGCCCGAGGCTCCTGCCCTTCGACGACCTCTTCATCGACATCCGCAACCGCTTCGCGCCACCCTTCTCCGGCTGGCACCTGCTCGGCACCGACCCGCTCGGCCGCGACCAGCTCGCCCGGCTGCTCATGGCCGGGCGGATCTCGATGACCATCGGCTTCGCCGCGATGCTGATCAGCGTCGTGATCGGCACCGCCATCGGCGCCGTCGCCGGCTACTATCGAGGCTGGCCGGGCGCCGCGCTGATGCGCTTCGTCGACGCCATGCTCTGCTTTCCCAGCATCTTCCTCCTCCTGGCGCTCGCCGCCTTCATCAAGCCCAACGTCGTCTGGCTCACGGTGATCATCGCCGCGACCTCCTGGATGGAGGTGGCCAGGGTCGTCGAGGCGCAGATACGCAGCCTGCGCGAGCGCGATTTCGCCCAGGCGGCCGAGCTGCTCGGCGCCTCGGACCGCTACATCCTGTTTCGCGAGCTTCTGCCCAACGCCGTGGCGCCGATCGTCGTCGCGGCCACGCTCAACGTCGCCCGCGCCATCCTCATGGAGAGCTACATCAGCTTTCTGGGCTACGGCATCCAGCCGCCCACCGCGAGCTGGGGCAACATGTTGAACAACGCCCAGCAGTACCTCACCTCCGCCCCCTGGCTCGCCATCGTGCCGGGCATCGCGATCACCGCCGCGGTCACCTCCTTCAACTTTCTCGGCGACGGCCTGCGCGACGCGCTCGACCCGAAGATGGGCGACTGATGGCCGGCTCGCCGCTGCTTGCCGTCGACGGGCTGGAGATCGCCTTCAGGTCGGACCAGAGCAGCCTGACCGTGGTCCGGGACGTGAGCTTCGAGCTTGGCGCCGGCGAGACCCTGGCCCTGGTCGGCGAATCCGGCTCGGGCAAGAGTGTCACCAGCCTCGCCGTCATGCGTCTTTTGCCCAAGCCGCCGCGCAGCCGGGTCCGGGGCAGCATCCGCCTCGAGCGCCGTCATGGCCGGATCGACGAGTTGACCACGTTCACGGAGCCGGCGATGCGGCAGGTGCGCGGCAACGAGATCGCCATGGTCTTCCAGGAGCCGATGAGCTCCTTGAACCCGGTGCACCCGGTCGGTGCCCAAATCATGGAAGCCATCCTCCTGCACGAGGGCGTGGATCGCGGCACGGCGCGGCAGCGTGCGACGGAGCTGCTCGAGCTCGTCGGCATTCCCGAGCCCACCCGGCGGCTGCGCAACTTCCCGCACGAGCTCTCGGGCGGCATGCGCCAGCGGGTGATGATCGCCATGGCGCTCGCCTGCCGTCCCCGCGTGCTGATCGCCGACGAGCCGACCACCGCCCTCGACGTCACCGTCCAGGCTCAGATCCTGGAGCTGCTCCAGGATCTCCAGGCACGCACCGGCATGGCCATCCTCTTCATCACCCACAATCTCGGCGTGGTAGCCGAGATCGCCGACCGGGTCATGGTCATGTATGCTGGCCGGATCGTCGAGGAGGCACCGGTCGGCCCCCTCTTCGCCAGCCCGCGCATGCCCTACACGCGGGGGCTCCTGCGCTCGGTGCCGCGCATGGACGCGGCGATCCGGGGCGGCGCCGTGCTCGAGGCCATTCCCGGCAACGTCCCCGATCCGGCGCATCCGCCGCCGGGCTGCGCCTTCGAGCCGCGCTGCCCGGTCGCCGACACCGACCGCTGCACCAAGTCCACCTCGCCCCTCGAGGTCGTGGCACCCGGCCATCGGGCACGCTGCTGGCGCTGGCGCGAGCTCGAGGCCCTGCCCCGATGACAGTGACCCGATGACCGAGATTCTCCTCGCGGTCGAGGGCCTGACCAAGCACTTTCCCGTTGGTGGCGGCGTGCTCGGGCTCGGGGCGAAGACCGTCAAGGCCGTGGATGGCGTCAGCTTCGCCGTCCGCCGCGGCGAGATCCTCGGGCTCGTCGGCGAATCGGGCTCGGGCAAGTCCACGGTCGGACGAACCCTGCTGCGTTTGATCGAGCCGACCGCCGGGCACATCCTTTTTGCCGGCCAGGACATCACCCGGCTCGGCCGTCGCGCCTTGCGGCCCCTGCGCCGCCGAATGCAGCTCGTCTTCCAGGATCCGTTCGGCTCGCTCAACCCGCGCATGACGGTGGAGCAGATCATCGCGGCCCCGCTTCTGATACAAGAGCCCGGGACCGACCGCGCCGGGCGGCGCCGACGGGCCGAGGACATGCTGGAGACCGTGGGTCTCAGCCGGCGCCATGTCGACCGTTACCCGCACGAGTTCTCCGGCGGGCAGCGCCAGCGCATCGGCATCGCCCGGGCGCTGGTGATGCACCCCGATTTTCTCGTCGCCGACGAGCCGGTCTCGGCCCTCGACGTCTCCATCCAGGCCCAGGTGGTCAACCTGCTCCTCGGCATCCAGCGGGAGATGGGCCTGACCATGCTGCTCATCGCCCACGACCTCGCCGTGGTCGCCACCATCGCCGACCGCATCGCGGTCATGTATCTCGGCCACCTCGTCGAGCTGGCGCCGACCCGCACCCTGCTCACCGCCCCGCGCCACCCCTACACCGAAGCCCTCTTCTCGGCGGCCCCGATCCCCGATCCGACGCTCCGCCGCCGGCGCATCGTTCTCCAGGGCGACATCCCGAGCCCGATCGACCCGCCGTCCGGCTGTGTCTTCCGCACCCGCTGCCGCTACGCCCTACCGGCCTGCGCCGCCGCGATCCCGCCTTTGCGCGAGGTGGCGCCCGGCCACGTCGAGGCCTGCATCCGCGACGATCTGACGCTCGCCCTGCCCGGCGGCTGAAGGCGGCTCGGCCCAAGCCAATGCCGACCACGCCCCGGGTCGGGATGCGCTCGACCAGCCGGTCCGCCGAGCCGTCGCCGCCGGTCGGAACTTCTTGCCTCCGTCGGGCAACTGCTCGATGCTTGCGCGGCCGGCTGGAGCACCGGCGTCCGGATTGGTGGCGAGAGTCCGCTCGCATTGGCGGCAAGAGCCGAAGCAACTTGGAGGCACATCATGTCAGAAACCAGCAAGACCGTCGCTGCGGCGACCGCGGCGCGCAGGTCGTTCCTGCGCCAGGCCGCCCTCGTCGGCGGCGTCACCGCGACCGGCGGGCTCGCGGCACCGGCCGTGCTGGCGCAGAGCCCAGTCGTCCTCAAGATGCAGACCTCATGGCCGGCTTCGGACATCTGGATGGATTTCGCCCGCGAGTACGTGACCCGGGTGAACGCCATGTCGGGCGGCAGGCTGACCATCGATCTCCTGCCGGCGGGTGCCGTGGTCGGCGCCTTCCAGGTGATGGACGCGGTCAATGATGGCGTGATCGACGCCGCCCACACGGTGCCGGCCTACTGGTACGGCAAGTCCAAGGCGGCGTCGTTCTTCGGCACCGGCCCCGTCTTCGGCGGGTCGGCCACGACCATGCTGAGCTGGTTCTACCAGGGCGGCGGCGCCGAGCTCTATCGGGAGCTCACCCAGGACATCCTCCAGCTCAACATCTACGGCTTCATGGGCTTCCCCATGCCGGCCCAGCCCTTGGGCTGGTTCAAGAACGAGGTCAACAGCGTCGCCGACCTGCAGGGCCTCAAGTACCGGACAGTGGGCCTCGCCGCCGACCTCATGCAGGAGATGGGCATGTCCGTCGCGCAGTTGCCCGGCGGCGAGATCGTGCCGGCCATGGAGCGCGGCGTGATCGACGCGTTCGAGTTCAACAATCCCTCCTCCGACCTGCGGTTCGGCTCGCCCGACGTGGCCAAGAACTACTACCTGTCGTCCTACCATCAGGCATCCGAGAGCTTCGAGTTCCTGTTCAACCGGGATCTCTTCGACGACCTCGATCCCGATATGCAGGCGATCCTCAAATATGGCGTGGAGGCGGCCTCGACGTCGAACACCGCGCTCGCCATGGACAACTACTCGAGCGATCTGCAGCGCATCCAGGATGATTACGGCGTGAATGTGCACCGCACCTCGAAGGATATCCTGGCGGCCCAGCTCGACGCCTGGGACAAGCTCATCGTCGGCCTCGAGCAGGACGAGTACGCCAAGCGGGTGATGGACAGCCAGCGCGCCTGGGTCGAGCGGGTGACCTATTACGAGCTCATGAACGCGCCCGACTACGCCCTCGCCTACGAGCACTACTTCCCCGGCAAGCTGAAAATCTGAAGCCATCGACTGGGCCGGTGCCGCAATCGCGGCACCGGCCTCCTTGCCAACGGCCGGGCATGGCCGGAGGAGACGTGCCGTGGTCGCTTTCATCACGTTCGCGGATCGGCTGTCGGCTTGGTTCGGCAAGGCTTTCGGCTGGCTCATCATCCTGATGACGCTCGGCATGAGCTACGAGGTCTTCGTCCGCTATCTGCTCAACAGCCCGACCGCCTGGGCGTTCGACGTCTCCTTCATCATGTACGGCACACTCTTCATGATGGGTGGCGCCTACACGCTCTCGACCGGCGGCCACGTGCGGGGCGACTTCATCTACCGGCTCTGGCCGGCCCGCGTTCAGGCCGGGGTCGATCTCGTCCTCTATGTCTTCTTCTTCTTTCCCGGCGTCACCGCCCTCGTGCTCTCGGGCTGGAAATACGCGGCGCGCTCCTGGAGCTACACCGAGGTCAGCATCAACAGTCCCGCCGGCATCCCGATCTACCAGTTCAAGAGCGTGATCGTGGCCGCCGGCATCCTGCTCTTCATCCAGGGCATCGCCGAGATCTGCCGCTGCATCCTCTGCCTGCGCGAAGGCCAGTGGCGGCTCGCGGCGGAGGACGTGGAGGAAACCGACCAGGCGCTGATGCGGCAGCACGCGCAAACCGGCAACTGAAGCCTGCCCGAAAGACGCACCCCAGAACGTCGATCCCAGTCCAGGACGGAGCCTCGAAGTGACCGACCCTCAAGTCGCCCTGATGATGCTCGGGATCTTCATCATTCTCGTCTTTCTGGGCTTCCCGATAGCCTTCACCCTGATGGCGCTCGGCATCGGCTTCGGCTATTTTGCCTATTTCGACGCCGGCCGCATGTGGCGGGCCTTCGATCGCCTCGAGGACGGCACCGACCTCGTCACGCAGGTCACCACCTGGATCGAGGGGCTCGTCAACAATCGCGTCTTCGACCTCTTCGTCAACCAGACCTACACGGTGATCTCGAACGAGGTGCTGACGGCGGTGCCGCTCTTCCTCTTCATGGGCTACATCGTCGAGCGCGCCAACATCGTCGACCGCCTGTTCTCGACGCTCAACGTCGCCTCCCGCAACGTGCCGGGCTCGATGGGGGTGGCGGCGCTGATCACCTGCGCGCTCTTCGCCACCGCCACCGGCATCGTCGGCGCGGTCGTGACGCTCATGGGTCTCCTGGCGCTGCCGGCGATGCTCAAGGCGCGCTACGAGACCAGCTTCGCGAGCGGCATCATCTGCGCCGGCGGCACGCTCGGCATCCTCATCCCGCCCTCGATCATGCTCATCGTCTATGCCGCCGCATCCGGCGTCTCCATCGTGCGCCTCTATGCGGGGGCCCTGGTGCCGGGCTTCGTCCTCGTCGGCCTCTACCTCGTCTACGTCGTCGGCCGGTCGATCCTGCAGCCCAGCGTGGCACCCCGGCCGACCAGGGACGAGGTGCCGGAGATGCCGGCCGCGCAGATCGTGCTGCTGCTGATCACCTCGTTCTTCCCCCTGGCCTTCCTCGTGCTCGCCGTGCTCGGCTCGATCCTGTTCGGCCTCGCCACGCCGACCGAGGCGGCCTCGATCGGGGCGCTCGGCGGCCTCGTCCTGGCCCTCGCCTACCGTGCCCTGACCTTCTCGCGGCTGCGCGAGAGCGTCTATCTCACCGTTCGCACGACGGCGATGGTCTGCTGGCTGTTCGTCGGCTCCTACACCTTCTCCTCGGTCTTCTCCTATCTCGGCGGCGAGCGGCTCATCTCCGACTTCGTCCAGGGGCTCAACCTCTCGCCGCTCGAGTTCCTCTTGATGGCGCAGCTCATCATCTTCCTGCTCGGCTGGCCGCTCGAGTGGTCGGAGATCATCATCATCTTCGTGCCGATCTTCCTGCCGCTGCTCCCGCATTTCGGGATCGATCCGCTGTTCTTCGGCGTTCTCGTCGCGCTCAACCTCCAGACCAGCTTTCTGACCCCGCCCATGGCGATGTCGGCCTACTATCTCAAGGGAATCGCCCCGCCCGAGGTGCGGCTGACGCAGATCTTCGCGGGCGTGATGCCGTTCCTGCTCATGGTCTTCATCAGCATGGCGCTGATCTATCTCTTTCCGGCGCTCGTCTTTCATCTGCCCGAGGTGTTCTATGGTCGCTAGAGGGGCCGCTAGGAGCCGTGGCGTCGATGACGCGATCCTCGACCTCGGCGCCATCGAGCTGCGCGATCGCCTGGCACGCGGGGCGCTCAAGGCCGCGGACCTCGCCCAGGCGGCCCTGGAGCGGATCGCGCTGCTCGAGCCCGAGCTTCGGGCCTGGGCCTGGCTCGACGGCGAGCACGTTCTGGCCCAGGCGCGGGCCCTCGATGCCCATCGCGCCACCGGCCGCCCGATAGGGCCGCTGCACGGCCTGCCGGTCGGAATCAAGGACATCATCGACACGGCACGGATCCCGACCGAGAACGGCTGTGCCGTCGACCGGGGCCGGGTGCCCGCGAGCGACGCCTTCGTCGTGGCGCGCCTCAAGGCGGCAGGTGCCGTGGTGATGGGCAAGACCGTGACCACGGAGCTCGCCTATCTGCACCCCGGCCCGACGCGCAACCCGGCGAACCCGGCCCACACGCCGGGCGGGTCGTCCTCGGGCTCGGCCGCGGCCGTGGCGGCCGGCATGGTGCCCCTGGCGATCGGCACCCAGACGGGCGGCTCGGTGATCCGGCCCGCCGCCTATTGCGGCATCACCGGCTTCAAGCCAAGCTTCGGCGCCATCCCGCGCACCGGCATCCTGACCCAATCGCCGAGCCTGGACACGGTCGGCGTCTTCGCCCGCTCCGTCGAGGACGCGGCACTTCTGGCGCAGGAGCTTTTCGGCCATGACCCGGCCGACCCGGCCACCACCCCCTGCCCGCCCCCGCGTCTTCTCGCGACGGCGACCGCGGCACCGCCGGTGACGCCGATGCTCGCCTTCGTTCGACCGCCCAAATGGGCCGAAGCCGACCCCGGGACGCATGCGGCGATGCGCGAGCTCACCGATCTGCTCGGCGAGCAGTGCTTCGAGGCCACCCTGCCCTCCGCCTTCGAGGAAGCGGTCGAGATCCGCGAGCGGATCAACTTCGCCGAAATGGCCAAATGGTGCTTCACCTACGAGCGGCGAGGGCGCGATCTCTTGGGCGAGGAGACGCTCGCGGCGATCGACGCCGGCAAGGCCACGCTGGCACGCGACTATCTCGCCGCCCTCGACTGGCCGCGCATCCTCAATGCGGCGCTGGGACCGGTCTTCGATCGCTGCGACGCCATCCTGACACCGGCGACGCCGGGCCCCGCACCGCTCGGGCTCGAAAGCACCGGCAGCTCGATCTTCAACGGCATCTGGACGCTCTGCGGCACGCCGGCGATCACGCTGCCCCTGCTCGAGGCCGAGAACGGTCTGCCAATGGGCGTGCAGCTCGTCGGTCGGCGCGGCGACGACGCCCGGCTGCTGCGCACGGCCCGCTGGCTGGCGGCGCAGCCTCTGGGCAGGCTCGCAGAAGGAGAGGGGCCGTGATGGACCGCCTGATGGCGTTGCTGGCCCTGGTCGTGCTGGCCGGCTTTCTCGGCGTCCTGGTCTGGAACGTGCCGCACTGGGATCTCATTCTCGTTGTCGCGATCACCATGCTGTTGGTGATCTGGGACTTCATCGGCCTCTTGCGAAAGGACGAAGGCGGCGGCTGAAGGTCGTTCAGCCCGCGCCGAAGCCGGCGGCTTCCAGGTCCGGGATGCGCCGGACGAGCCGATCGGCGATGGCCGCCTGCACGTCATCGAGGGGCTGGATCGGCGGCCGGCAGCGGTCGGTGGCGAAGATGCCGGACGCGACCCGCACCCGCTTCCAGAACGCGATGCTGACATTGATGTCCTGGTTGGAGAAGGCGAGGATCGGCAGGCAGCGATCGAAGAGGTCCTCGGCTGCTTGCCGCTCGCCCCTGGCCCAGAGCCGCCAGATTCGGCAATAGGCCGGCAGCAGGCCGGAGGGGATGAAGGCGTCGAGGCCGCGGGCCAGCCCGTCGAGCATCTGCATGGCGGCCCAGCCCCCGGAAAGGTGCAGCCGATCGCCCAGGGCATGGCGCACCGCCGTGTATTTGGGGCCAGCCGGTGCCGTCTCGATCTTGAGCGCCTGAAAGCCGGGCACCGCCTCGGCGAGGGCGGTGATCGTCTCGAGCGCGAGCCCGCCGCCGTGCCAGTCGAGGTCCTGCAGCATCACCGGCGCCACCTCGCCGAGCCCGGCGAGCACATCCCGCAGGGCCGGCCCGGCGAGCCCGGCCGGCGGCTGCCAGAGCACCATGTCGGCGCCGAGGCTCGCCGCCGCCCCGGCGAGCATGAGGCTCGTCGCCGGCTCGGCGGCGCTGACCCCGGCCACCACCCGAAGCCGGCCGCGGCAGGCTTCGCCCACCACCTCGAGCAGCCGCCGCCGCTCGTCCGGCCGGAGCGAGCCGACCTCGCCCGCGACGGCGCTCGCCAGCACGCCGGTGCAGCCGGCCGAGGCGACGTGATCGATCAGCCGGGCGAGCCCCCGCTCGTCGAGCCGGTCGTCGGCGGTGAAGGGCGTGTGCAGGCTGGCGACGATGCCCGAGAGGTCGCGGCGTGCAGCAAATCGAGATGCCGTGTCCGTCATGATCAGGCCGCCGTACGAACAGCGGTGAGGTTCCGCTCGACCTTGGCGAGATGCGCTCGCATCGCATCCGCCGCGCCGGTCACGTCCCGCTCGCGGATCGCCGCCACCAGCGCCTCGTGATCGGCGAAGCTGTGGTGGTCGGCCGGCGGCCGCTCGGGCTGCGGTCGCAGCCTGCCCCAGACCACGGCGCGCCGGACCGCGTTCAGGAGATCGAAGAGGGCGAGCAGCACGGTGTTGCCGGCCGCCTCGGCAACCGCCCGATGGAGGCGGTTGTCCCAGTTCTCGTAATGCCGCCAGCTCTCGGCCCGCCGGGTGCCGACGAGGCAGCGATCCATCTCCTCGAGATCGGCGCTGGTCGCATTCAGCGCCGCCTCGCCGGCGAGCAGCGGCTCGAGCAGCAGGCGGGCGCGCATCACCTCGCGCGGGTTGCTCAGATCGGCGATGCCGCCGACGGTCGCGAGCTCCTTGACCGGCCGGGCGCCGACAAAGGTGCCTTTGCCGACATGCCGCCAGATCGCACCCTCGGCCTCGAGAATGGCGAGCGCCTTGCGCAGCTCGCCCCGCGAGACACCGAGCGCCTCGCCGAGCACCCGCTCGGACGGGAGGCGTGCCGTCTCCGCCAGCCGCTCCTGGGCCAGATAGGCCTTGAGCTGGGTCAGTGCGCCCTGTCCCTCGTCCATCCTCGCCTGCCGCGCTTCGCTCGGTCCGCATTCTTCTGAGCCGTGCTGTTTCCGTCAAGCGACACAACGATTGGTCCAAGACTATTGCCGAACCAATCCGTAATTGGTTAGAGTATGCGCAGTCGCTTGATGACGGGGGGCACGAGGATGGCATCCATGAGGTGGACGAGGCGTGGGCTCGTCCTGGCGAGCGCTCTGGCATTCTCTGTCGCCACCTCGGGGGCGGCGCTGGCCGAGACGGTGCGGGTGGCGCTCGGCGACGTGCTCTCGGTCGAGACGCTGGCCGTGGCGGTCGCCCTCGAGCGGGCGCGCGACCGCGGCGTGGACTACGAGCTCACCTCCTTCGCCAAGGAGGAGCTGGCCATCCAGGCGCTGATCAACGGGCAGATGGATATCGCCATCGGCACGCCCTACTCGGTGATCCAGAAGAGCAAGCTGCCGCTCAAGATCATCTTCCAGATGTCGCGTCTCGTCTTCTTCCCGGTGGTCGCCAACGAGTACCCGGACTGGGCCTCGCTGGATGGCCAGCCCTTCGCCTTCCATGCCCGCGGCACCGGCACGGAAGCCATCGGCAACATCATCGCCAAGCGCGAGGGCATCGAGTTCGGCGAGCGCTCCTACATCCCGGGCTCCGAGAACCGCATCATCGCCATGATGAACGGCCAGATCAAAGCCACCATCGTCGACCTCGCCAACAAGAACCTCCTGATGGAGAAGGCCGGCGACCGCTTCCACGTCCTGCCGGGCGTCGACAACCCGGCGAGCGACGAGCTCGTCTTCGCCAGCGCCGACTGGCTCGCCGCCAACCAGGAGACCGCCGACATCATCGTCGAGGAGCTGCTCCGGCTCTGGCGCGAGATGAACGAGAACCCGGCGATCGTCGAGGAGGAGCGGGTGGCCAGGGGCCTGCTCGCCGACCAGCCGCAGGAGATCCTGGACGAGGTCGTCCCCTTCTACACCGAGGGCATCGCGGCCGGCCTCTTCGATCCCGAGGGCGGCGGCGAGGCGGCGGCCAGAGCGGATTTCGAGTTCTACACCGAGGCCGGCCAGCTCGAGGGCCCGGCATCCGAGTTGCGGGTCGAGGACTTTTGGGACCTCGGACCGTTGCAGCGCGCGGCAAAGAACCTCTAAGCACAACGCGCGCGGACGATCCTTCGGGCGGGGGCAACCCCGCCCGTTCCTCTCCCCGGAAGTTCCTGCTTGCCTTTCCTCACCCACCCGCTGGTCCTCCGGCTCCTGTCGTTCGCCGTCCTGATCGGCCTTTGGGAGTATGGCGGGCGCGTGCCGATCAGCCCGGCCTTCCCCACCTTCGTCGAGACCATGCAAGCACTCCTGGGCCAGATCGCCGACGGCTCGCTCCTGCGCGCCTTCGCCGTGACCCTGCAGCCTTTGGCCATCGGCCTCGTCGTCTCGATCCTCGCAGGCGTCGGCATCGGCGTCGCCATGGGCCTCGACGAGCTTCTCGAATGGCTGGGGGCACCCCTCTTCATCATCGCCCAGTCGGCGCCGCTCGCCGCCCTGATCCCGATCCTGACCTTCGCCTATGGCATCGGGCTCACCGCGAAAGTCCTCACTGTCTGCATCATGGCCATGCCGGTGATCGTCCTGAATGCGCTCGAGGCCGTGCGCCACACGCCGGCGAACCTGCTGGAGATGGGCCGCTCGTTCTTGGGCTCGCGCGGCCAGATCGTGAGGCGGATCATCCTGCCTTCGGCCGCTCCGGTCATCTTCGCCGGACTTCGGCTCGGCTGCGCCGCCGGCTTCGTCGGGGTCATCCTGGCCGAGCTCCTGATCACGCCGACCGGCATCGGCGACATCATCACCTACAGCCAGTCGGTCGCCGACTACCCTGACATGTACGCCGCGATCTTCGCCATCATCGTCGTCGCCGTCCTGTTCGTCGAAAGCCTCGAGAAGGTCGAGCAGACCTTCTTCCGCCCGGACAAGCGCGCGGCATGACCGGAGCCTCGCCGATCGTCTCCGTCAGAGGCGTCACCAAGATCTATGGCGGCGGCGTGGAGGCGCTCTCCGGCGTCGATCTCGACTTTCCCGAGGGCCAGCTCACCACCCTGCTCGGCCCGTCCGGCTGCGGCAAGACCACGCTTTTGAAGATCATCGCCGGGCTCATCCCTCCCACCTCGGGCGAGGTTCTGGTCGACGGCAGGAAGGTCACCGGCCCCGGCCCCGAGCGCGCCTTCGTCTTCCAGGACTTCGCGCTGATGCCCTGGGCCACGGTGCTGCGCAACGTCGCCTTCGGCCTGGAGCTGCGCGGCGTCGCCAGGGCCGAGCGCGAGGCCGCCGCCATGGCGCGGATCGAATCCGTGGGCCTCGCGGGCTTCGAGCATGCCTACCCGCAGGCGCTCTCGGGTGGCATGCGCCAGCGCGTCGGCCTCGCCCGGGCGCTTGCCGTCGACGCCAAGGTCCTGCTCATGGACGAGCCCTTCTCCGCCGTCGACGAGCAGACCCGCCGCCGCTTCCAGGAGGACCTGCTGGCGCTGGTGGCGCAGGAGCGGAAGACCTTCATCTTCGTCACCCACTCGATCGAGGAGGCGGTCTACGTCTCCGACCGGATCGTCCTCCTCGCCCGCCGGCCGAGCCGGGTCTCGGCCATCGTCGAGCCGGCGATCGCGCGCGACATCGACCCCGACGCCATCCGCCGCCACCCGGTCTATCTCGACACGGTCGAGGAGATCTGGCGCGGCCTCAAGCAGTACGTGGACTGAGCGATGCGGATCGCCGGATACCGCCTGCCGCTCTTCACCTCGCTCATCCTCTGGGCGCTGCTCTGGGAGCTGGTCGGCCAGCTGCATGCGAGCCTGGTCATGCCGCCGCTCTCCGGCATCCTCGTCCGGCTGGTCGAGATCGTGCCGACCGCGACCTTCGGCAAGGCGCTCTGGATCACCGGCAAGGCCTTCGTCCTCGGCAATCTCATCGCCATCGCCATCGGCGTGCCGCTCGGCGTGCTGATGGGCCGCTCGGTGCTCGCCGACCGCATCTTCCTGCCCTGGGTCAACCTCTTCCTCTCCGCCCCGCTGACAGCATTGGTCCCGGTGATCATGGTGCTCTTCGGCTTCGGCCAGACCACCATCGTGCTCACCGCGGTGCTCTTCGCGATCTGGATCATCGTCCTCGATGCCCGGGCCGGGGTGAAGGGCATCTCGCCCTCGCTGCTCGAGATGGCGACGAGCTTCGGCGCCAGCCGATGGCAGAGCTTCTGGCACATTCATCTCTGGGCGGCCTTGCCGGAAATCCTGGCTGGCATCCGGCTCGGCATGATCCGCGCCGTAAAGGGGGTGGTGATCGGCCAGCTCCTGGTCTCGATCGTCGGCTTCGGCGCCCTTTTCGAGCTCTATTCCTCGCGCTTCCTGATGGAGCACTTCTGGGCTTTGCTGTTCGTGCTCTTCGCCTTCGCCTTCGCCATGAACGAGGGCCTGGCCTGGCTGCAGCGCAAGGTCGACTTCTACGCCGCGTCACGCTGACCCTTCGGAGAAAGAGAGCCATGAACCTCGTCATCCCGGCCCCGCCCCTCGTCACCATGCCGGTGAGCGGCACGGACGCCCGGTTTCCGGTCCATCGTGTCTACTGCGTCGGCCGCAACTACGCCGCGCACACGGTCGAGATGGGCGGCGACCCCAACCGCGAGGCGCCCTTCTTCTTCCAGAAGAACGTCGACAACCTGCTCCTCGACAACGCCGATTTCCCCTACCCCTCACGCTCGAGGAACGTGCATCACGAGGTCGAGCTGGTGGTGGCCCTCGCCAAGGGCGGCCGGGACATCGAGCTGTCGGCGGCCCAGAACCTCATCTTCGGCTACGCCACCGGCATCGACATGACCCGCCGCGACCTGCAGGACGAGTGCAAGAAGGGTGCGCGTCCCTGGGAGATCGCCAAGGCGTTCGAGCATTCGGCTCCCTGCGGGGTGCTTATGCCGGTGAGCGAGATCGGCCACCCGACGCGCGGGGCGATCAGCCTCGCGGTCGACGGCGAGGTTCGCCAGAAGGGCGATCTCGACCAGATGATCTGGAAGGTGCCCGAGATGATCGCCTATCTTTCGAGCCTCTTCGATCTGGTGCCGGGCGACGTCATCATGACCGGCACGCCCTCGGGCGTGGGGCCGGTCGAGCGCGGCCAGACCATGCACGCCTCGATCGAGGGCGTCGGCGAGACAAGGCACAAGGTCGTCTAGCCGGTCATTGCCGCCGGCCCGTCGATGGGGTTAGATCGCCCTCGTCGGGAGCAGCCAGGGTCGGATGACGGATGAACGAGCGCATCGGCGTGATCGGGCTCGGCCGCATGGGCCTCGCCATGGCCGAAACTCTTGCCAGAGGCGGCCATGCCGTCACCGGCCACGATGTCATGGCCCCGGCCCGCGCGCGGGCCCGAGCCGCCGGCATCGCCGTCGAGGACGGTCTCGGCGGCCTTCTGGCCAAGAGCGACCTGGTGCTCGCCTCCCTGCCGCGGGACGTGGATGTCGAGGCGATCGTCGAGGGCCCCGAGGGCCTGCTGGCCCAGGCGCCTGGCCGGCTCCTGGTCGACACCTCGACCGTCGCCCCGGCCACCACCCGCCGGCTGGCGCCGTTGCTCGCCGACCGCGGCCACGGGCTGATCGACGCGCCGGTGAGCGGCGGGCCGGCGGGTGCCGCCACGGGCACCCTCGCCATCATGGTCGGCGGCAGCGAGGCGGATGTGGCGCGCGCCCGCCCGCTCCTCGATGCCCTGGGCAAATCCGTCGTGCATGTCGGCGAGAGCGGCGCCGGCAACCTCGCCAAGCTGGTCAACAACCTCTTCTGCGCCACCCACCTCGTCGCCGTCGGCGAGGCCCTCCGCCTCGCCGAGGCGCTGGACGTCGACCCTACCCGCCTCTTCGAGGCCATCAACGCCGCCTCGGGCCGCAGCGCCGTCTCCGAGGTCAACCTGCCGCGCTGGATCCTGTCCGGCAGCTTCAACAGCGGCTTCACCATGGGCCTGATGAGGAAGGACGTGCGGCTCGCCGCCGGCCTCGCCTCCGCAACCGGCCTGAACCTGCCCCTGGCCCAGGCGGTCGGTGCGCTCTGGCAGGCGAGCAGCGAGCGCCTCGCCGATGACGCGGACTTCAACCGGATGACCCAATTCGTGCCGGAGGGCGATCATGGCTGAGCGCGGCGCACGAAGATTGGCCTCGCTGAAGGCCTTCGGCCTCGATGCCGGGCTCGGCAGCCATATCGACGGTGTCCTGGTGGCCGGCCGTGGCGAGACGGTCGAGCTGGTCGATCCCACGGACGGCGAGACCTGGGCGATCTATCCCGATGCCGGTGCCGCCGTGGTCGACCAGGCGATGCAGGCGGCGGCCGAAGGCTTCAGGCAGTGGCAGGCGCTCACCGCCTCGGCCCGCGGCCGCCTCATGTGGCAGGTGGGCCAGAAGGTCCGCGAGCGCCTGGACGACCTCGCTTTGCTCGAGACCCTGACCACCGGCAAGCCGATCCGCGACACCGCCGTCGAGGTGCTCAAGGTCGCGGAGATGTTCGAGTACTACGCCGGCTGGTGCGACAAGCTGCACGGCGAGGTCATCCCCGTGCCCACCAGCCACCTCAACTACACCCGCCGCGAGCCTCTGGGCGTGGTCGTCCAGATCACCCCCTGGAACGCGCCGATCTTCACCGCCGGCTGGCAGATCGCCCCGGCGATCGCCGCCGGCAACGCGGTCGTGCTCAAGCCCTCGGAGCTGACGCCTGCAAGCTCCCTCGCCCTCGTCCGCCTCGCCGAGGAGGCCGGGCTGCCGAAGGGGCTGGTCAATGTCCTGGCCGGGCTCGGGCAGTCGACCGGCGAGGCGGCCGTCACCCATGCCCTGACCCGGCTCGTGGTGTTCGTCGGCTCGCCCGGGACGGGTGCCCTGATCGCCGCCGCTGCCGCCAGGAACACCGTGCCGACGATTCTCGAGCTCGGCGGCAAGTCCGCCAATATCGTCTTCGCCGATGCCGATCTCGACCGCGCCGCCCTGGGCGCCCAGGCCGCCATCTGGAGCGGGGCCGGGCAGAGCTGCGTCGCGGGCTCCAGGCTGGTCGTGGACCGCCGCGTCCAGGACGAGCTTCTGGCCCGGCTCGCGACCGCGGCCGGCCAGCTCGTCATTGGCGCACCGGAGGAAAAGACGACCGAGATCGGGCCGATCCTCTCGGAGCGGCAATGGCAAACGGTCGACAGCATGGTCGAGGCGGCGCGGCAGGCGGGTGCGCGCGTGCGTGCCGGCGGCGGCAGGCCGGCGCATCTCGCCGCGCGGGGCTGCTACTACGCGCCGACGCTGCTCGACGACGTCCGCCCCGACATGGCCATCGCCCAGGAGGAAGTGTTCGGGCCGGTGCTCGCGGTCCTGCCGTTCGAGAGCGAGGACGAGGCCATTGTCCTTGCCAACGCCACCCGCTTCGGCCTCGCCGGCGCCGTCTGGACGGGGGATGTCGGCAGGGCGCACCGCGTCGCCGCCGCCGTCCGCGCCGGCACGTTCTGGATCAACGGCTACAAGACGATCAGCGTCATGTCGCCCTTCGGCGGCTTCGGCGCCAGCGGCTACGGCCGCTCCAGCGGCAAGGACGCGCTCCTCGCCTACACCCAGACGAAGAGTGTCTGGGTCGAGACGGCAGCCGAGCCGGCGGCGGGCTTCGGCTATGGTGGCGACTGAGCGTTCGACACTGGACCCTGGGCCGGCTTGCCTGCCATAAGGCAGGCGAACGCTGAACTGGGGGGACGCGCATGGCATACGATCTGGTGCTCAAGGGCGGGCATGTGATCGATCCGGCCGAAGGCATCGACCGGATCGCGGACGTCGCCTTCGATGGCGGCAAGGTCGCCGCCGTGGGCGATGGGCTCGACGGCCGCGACATCCGCCATGTCGAAGGCCTCTACGTCACGCCCGGCCTGATCGACCTCCACACCCACGTCTACTGGGGCGGCACCTCGCTCGGCATCGACGCCGAGGATTTCTGCCGCACGAGCGGGGTCACGACGGCGGTCGACACGGGCAGCGCCGGCCCGGGCAACTTCCCCGGATTCCGAAAGCACGTGATCGAGCCGAGTCGGACCCGCATCCTGGCCTACCTGCACGTCTCGTTCGCGGGCATCTACGCCTTCTCGAAGACCGTGATGGTCGGCGAGAGCGAGGAGATGCGGATGATGGCGCCGGCTGAGGCGGTCGCCGTGGCCGACGCCAACCGCGACGTCATCGTCGGCATCAAGATCCGGGTCGGCCGCCACGCCTCCGGCACGTCCGGCGTGGCCCCGCTCGACATGGCGCTGCAGGTCGCGGACGCCTTGGGCCTGCCGCTCATGGCGCATATCGACCACCCGCCGCCGACCTACGAGGAGGTGCTCGAGCGGCTGCGCCCGGGCGACGTCCTGACCCACGCCTTCCGCCCCTTCCCCAACAGCCCGGTCGACGGCAAGGGCCGGGTCAAGGACGAGGTCTGGCGGGCGCGCGAGAAGGGCGTGATCTTCGATATCGGCCACGGCATGGGCTCGTTCGCCTACAAGACCGCCCGCGCCATGCTCGAGGGCGGCTTCCGCCCGGACGTCATCTCCTCCGATGTCCACAGCCTCTGCATCAACGGCCCGGCCTACGACCAGGTCACCACGCTCTCGAAGTTCCTCTGCCTCGGCATGCCACTCCAGGACGTCATCGCCGCCTCCACGGTCAATGCCGCGAAGGCGCTGCAGCGGCCGGAGCTCGGCAGCCTCGCACCCGGCAGCGTCGGCGACGCCACCCTGCTCGAGGTCAAGGCCGGCACCTTCAGCTACGAGGACGTGACCGGCGAGATCATGACCGGCGACCGGCGCATCCTCGCCAGGGGGGCGGTCGTCGGCGGCCGGATCTTCCATCCGGCGGCGCCCGACGCCTTCAAGTCCGCCACCAGCCACAGCAGCACGAAAGCCGCCGAATGACCGAGAAGACCCCCGACCAGCGCCTCGCCGAGCTCGGCCTGACCCTGCCGACCGTGCCGACCCCCGTCTTCACCTACGTGCCCTTCAAGCGCGACGGCTCGACCGTCCACCTCTCGGGCCAGGGCCCGAAGCGGCCGGACGGCAGCTACGCCACGGGCAAGGTGGGCAAGGACGTGACCGTCGAGGAGGCCGCCGAGCACGCCAGGCTCACCGGCCTCTACCTCCTAGCCGTCGCCAAGCTCGCCGCCGGCAGCCTCGACAAGGTGGAGGTCCTCAAGGTCTTCGGCATGGTCAACGCCGTCCCCGACTTCAAGGACCAGCCCAAGGTCATCAACGGCTGCTCCGACCTCCTCGTCGCCGTCTTGGGCGAGCGCGGCCGCCACGCCCGCTCCGCCATCGGCATGGGCTCGCTCCCCAACGGCATGACCGTCGAGATCGAGGCGGTGATCAAGATCCACGACTAAGGCGACGGGCTGGGCCGCCCGGCGTGACGGCTCAGCCCATCTTCACCCGGTTGTTGCTGCCCGCCACCTGGGCACCCCGGTTGTGGTCGCCCTGCTGGACGAGCCGCTGGTCGATGGCAGCTTGCGGCAGACCCTCGAGCAGCTCGGCCAGCTCGTCCTTGAGCGACTGGTCCTCGGCCAGGCGGTCCTTCAGCGCCACCCGCAGCGCCGCCTGCCGGTCGGCGTCGTCGGGCGTCTTTTCCAGCTTCGCCAACGCCTCCCGGACGCCGGGCGTCAGCTTCGCCTTGAGCCAGCCGAGCAGCTTCACGGCGCCGTCCGCCGCCTCCTTGCCGAGGGTCTTGGCCCCTTCCTTGCCGGCCTCGACGAGGTAGGGCACGACGACCGCAACGGCAGTGGCGGCCATGGTCGCTTCGACGCTCATGGTTGGTCTCCCGGTGATTGGGCTTGCGCCTGCAGGCGCTGGAGCACCTCGACGATCGGTCCGAGCAGCGCCGCATCCGGCTCGGTCCCGAGCTTGTCGCAGCGGCCAAGATAATCTCGGACGTAGACCATCGTCAGGTCCGCATGTGCGCCGGGCAAAGCGAGGAAAGGTCCGCTGATGGCGCGAATGGCTTCGACATCGAACGATATCGCGACGGCGGTCTGCCCGGCCTCATCATGTCGATCGGCGAGGTTGGAGAGACTCATGGCGAGATCGGGCTTGAAGGCGTCGGGCCTGGCCGCCGCCAGCTCGCGCCGCAGCGCCACCGCCTCCTCGGTGGCGGCCAGGGCGTCCTCGCGCCGGCCGAGCGCGCTGAGCATGGCGCCCAGATTGTTGAGCGTGCCGGCGAGATCGGGCTTGAAGGCGTCGGGCCTGGCCGCCGCCAGCTCGCGCCGCAGCGCCACCGCCTCCTCGGTGGCGGCCAGGGCGTCCTCGCGCCGGCCGAGCGCGCTGAGCATGGCGCCCAGATTGTTGAGCGTGCCGGCGAGATCGGGCTTGAAGGCGTCGGGCCTGGCCGCCGCCAGCTCGCGCCGCAGCGCCACCGCCTCCTCGGTGGCGGCCAGGGCGTCCTCGCGCCGGCCGAGCGCGCTGAACATGGCGCCCAGATTGTTGAGCGTGCCGGCGAGCAGCTCTGGTTGCTCGATTCTCGAGCCATGTAAGACTGCAGCGATACGGGAAAGGATGGCCGCGGCGCGTTCGCGAAGGTTGACCGTCTGCGGTGGGAGCTGATTGGCAATCGCCATGAGCTGGCCAGGATCATCGGCATGATCAGCAAGACGGTCCAGCCAGACGAGGCTGGGATGGTCGAGAGCGCCGGCGGCGAAGTCCTGGGCGGTGCGGATCACCGTCGCCGTGGTTTCGGGAGCGGCGCGGTCATAGGCTCGGGTGACCGTGGCGCCCTGCCAGTCCATTGACCGACGCTGTCCCTTGAAGGTGGCGAGGATCGCGGCTTCGCCGATCAGGTCGGGGCGGATGGGGGCGATCTGTCCGGCAGCTTCATCGGCGAGGTTGTCGGCGAGGTTGTCGGCGAGGAGATTGACGATGGCGTCGGGGCCGTTGCCGAGGGTGTGGCCCAGGATGGCGGCCTCGGCGGTGACGATCTCGGGCAGCAGATCGGCAGCGCAGCCGTTCATGAGGCCGATGAAGGCTGCCAGATGCTGGACGAGCCCGGCGTCGATGCCGCGCGCCCCGGCCAGCCGGGCGAGGCGGTCGAGCTCGGCCGCGGCCAGGCGTTCGGCGAGGTCCGTTCTGGTCAGGGCCAGCACGCGCGGGACATTCGTCTGGACCGCGGTGAGGCCGGCCATGAGGAGATAGAGGGGCTCCAGCTCGATGGCGTCGCGCGTGATGGCGGCATCGAAAGCGGGGTCCGTGTCCGGCGCGGGAAGCGCCGGTGCCGCCGGCTTGCCGTGCAGGGTCGCGGAGGCGGCCATGATGGCGCCCAGAAGCGCCCGGCGCTCGCCCGGATCGTTGATGCGGCTGAGCTCGAGCGGCTCGGGCGGGTCGAGCAGGTCCTCGACGGGTGCGGTGCTGAATCCGGCGAAGCGGGTAAGCTCCGACCACCAGCCGATTTCCCCGCTGGCATGGCGCTCGAGGAGGAGCAGGCGCAAGGGCGGATGGTCGGCCGGATTGCGGTCGGCGAGGTCTTCCAGCCAGTGGCGGAGCGGCCCGGCCGACGTGGCGGCGTAGTCGACGACGACCAGGGTGGGCTCCGGCCAGTCCCAGGCGCGGACCTGCCCGTCACGCTGGAAGCGGGTCAGCTCGTCGTGGGCGAGAAAGCCGGCAGTCCAGCCCTGCGTCTCGGCCCGGCGGCAGAGCTCGAGGGCGAGGCGGGTCTTGCCGCTGCCGGCGCGGCCGATGCGGCACTGCACGGCGATGGGGCGTGGGCTTCCCAGCCACGTTTCCAGGGAGTCGAGATCGTGGTCGCGGCCGACGAGGTCGATCGGGCAGCGATAGGGGTCGAGAAGGTCGAGGTCCTTGCGGGGCGGGCGTCCGGCCTTGTGGCGGAGCGCCAGGGTCAGGCGGGCGGCGCCGCTATGGATCGTGACGGCGTTGTGGTCGCCGTCGATCTGGACGCCGATATTGCCCGATCCGTCCTGGCGCACGTTCTGCATCGGCCCCCGCCCGACGCTGCCCTATGGTAGGCGATAGTAGGGGACAACCAGGAAGTCGTCCAGCGAGCGCCCCTATTCCACCAGATGACACGCCACCAGCCGGCCGTCGGGCTTGGGCTCGAGGGGGGGTGTCTCGATGCGGCAGCGGGGAATCGCGAAGGGGCAGCGGGTGTGGAAGGCGCAGCCGCTGGGCGGGTTCATGGGCGATGGCACGTCGCCTTCGAGCAGGATGCGCTCGCGCCTGGCGCGCGGGTTCGGCAGGGGTGCGGCGGAGATCAGGGCGCGCGTGTAGGGGTGCAGCGGGTTGGCGAAGAGGGCTTCGCGGGTCGCGAGCTCGACGATCTTGCCGAGATACATGACGGCGACGCGGTGGCCGATATGCTCGACCACGCCGAGATCGTGGCTGACGAAGAGGTAGGCGAGGCCGAATTCCTCCTGCAGGTCCATGAGCAGATTGAGCACCTGCGCCTGGACCGAGACGTCAAGGGCGGAGACCGGCTCGTCGGCGACGATCACCCGGGGCTCGAGCGCCAGGGCGCGGGCGATGCCGAGCCGCTGGCGCTGGCCCCCTGAGAACTCGAAGGGGTAGCGGTTCATCGAATCGCGCCGGAGCCCGACCTTCTCGAAGAGCAGCGCCATGCGCTCCTCGCGGTCGGCGCGCGAGATGTCGCTGTAGTTCTCGAGCGGCTCGCTGACGATGCGCCCGGCGGTCATGCGCGGGTTGAGCGAGGCGTAGGGATCCTGGAAGACGATCTGGATGCGCTTGCGGAAGGGCCGCATCGCCTCGGCATCGAGCGTGCCGACCTCGGTGCCGTCGAGCCTGATCGATCCCGCCGTGGGCTCGATCAGGCGAAGCGCCACCTTGGCCACCGTCGACTTGCCGCAGCCGGATTCGCCGACGAGGCAGAGCGTCTCGCCCGGCGCAATCGCGAAGCTCACCCCGTCCACCGCCTTGACCTGCGCCACGGTGCGCTTGAGCAGCCCCTTCAGCACCGGGAAGTGCTTCTTCAGGCCGGTGACCTCGAGCGCGGGCGGTATGGCGGTCATGCCACCAGCTCCGTCGCCAGCACGCGCTCGGCCTCGTGGCAGGCGGTGACGTGGCCCTCGCCGACCGGCCGGAGCGCTGGCGTGTCGCTGCGGCAGCGCTCGACCACGAAGGGGCAGCGCGGGGCGAAGGCGCAGCCAATGATCGGCTCGCGCAGCGACGGCACGATGCCCGGGATCTCGGTCAGCCGGCGCTGGCGGCCGCGGCCGGCGAAGCTCGGGATCGAGGTCATGAGGCCGCGTGTGTAGGGATGGGCCGGCCGGTCGAAGAGTTCGATGACCTCGGCCTCCTCGATCTTGCGGCCGGCATACATGACGATCACCCGCTGGCAGGTCTCGGCCACCACGCCGAGATCGTGGGTGATCAGGATCACCGCGGCCCCGGTGCGCGACTTGAGCTCGATCATCAGGTTCAGGATCTGCGCCTGGATGGTGACGTCGAGGGCCGTCGTCGGCTCGTCGGCGATCAGCAGCTTGGGATTGCAGGCGAGGGCGATGGCGATCATCACCCGCTGGCGCATGCCGCCCGAGAACTGGTGCGGGTAGTCGCCGAGCCGCCGCTCGGCATCGGGAATGCGCACCAGCTTCAGCATCTCGACGGCGCGCTTTTTGGCCTCGTCCCGGCTCGCACCCTCGTGGATGCGCACCGCCTCGGCGATCTGGTCGCCGATGGTCAGGACCGGGTTGAGGCTGGTCATCGGCTCCTGGAAGATCATCGCCACCCGGTTGCCGCGAATGGCGCGCATCCGGGCCTCGTCGAGCTCGAGAAGATCGGTGCCCTCGAGCTCGACCCTGCCGCCGACCGTGCGGGCCAGCCGGTCGGGCAATAGCCGCATGATCGAAAGGGCGGTCACACTCTTGCCGCAGCCCGATTCGCCGACGATGCCGACCGTCTCGCCGGGCATGACGTCGAACGACAGGCCGTCCACCGCCCGGGTGATCCCGTCGGCGGTGAAGAAATGCGTCTCGAGGCCCTGGACGCTGAGGAGAGGCCGGGTCACGGGCGGTCGTCTCACATCCGCCGGGCGAGGCGCGGGTCGAGCCGGTCGCGCAGCCCGTCGCCGAGCAGGTTGACGGCGAGCACGACGATGGCGAGGGCGATGCCCGGGCAGAAGATGGTCCAGGGAGCGACGCTGAGATAGAGCCGGCTCTGGGCGATCATGTTGCCCCAGGTCGGCACGTCCGGCGGCGTGCCGGCACCGAGGAAGGAGAGCGCCGCCTCCACCAGGATCGCCGAGGCGCAGATATAGGTCGACTGCACGATCAAGGGGGCGATCGTGTTCGGCAGGATGTGGCGGCGGATGATCCGAAGCGTGCGGGTGCCGCTCGCTACCGCCGCCTCGACATAGGGCGCCTCGCGCACGCTGAGCACGACGGCCCGCACCAGGCGAACGACGCGCGGCACTTCGGGGATGGTGATGGCGACGATGACGATGAGGACGCTGGCCTTGGTCAGCGCCACCAGCGCGATCGCCAGCAGGATCGCCGGGATCGCCATGAGCCCGTCCATCAGCCGCATGACGACCGCGTCGATCCTGCGGAAATAGCCGCTGACGAGGCCAATCGCGAGGCCGACGACGATCGAGAAGATGGCGACCGAGAGGCCGACGAGGAGCGAGATCCGCGCCCCGTAGACGGTGCGGGCGAAGACGTCGCGGCCGAGATGATCGGTGCCGAACCAGAACGCGGCCGAGGGCGGCCTCAACCGCTCCGCCGGGGTCATGGCCACCGGATCGCCGGCGAAGAGTGGCGCCGCCAGCGCCAGGAGCAGAAGGACGATCAGGATCACCCCGCCGAGCGCCATGGTGGGGTTGCGCCGAAGGAAGCGGGCGAACGACGGCCGCGTGCGGGGCGGCGGGGTGGTGATCGCGGCCGGGACGGTGCTCAATAGCGGATCCTCGGGTCGAGGAAGCTGTAGGAGAGATCGACCAGCAGGTTGACCAGCACGTAGACGCCCGAGAAGAGCAGGATGACGCCCTGGATGATCGGGTAGTCGCGCTTGGCGATGGCGTCGACCACCAGCCGGCCGACGCCCGGGATGTTGAAGACGGTCTCGGTGATGACCACGCCGCCGATCAGGAGCGCCACGCCGATGCCGATCACCGTGACAATGGGCACGCCGGCATTCTTCAAGGCGTGCTTGAGCAGCATCGACCGCGTGGCCACTCCCTTGGCCCGGGCCGTTCGGATGTAGTCCTCCGACAGCACCTCGAGCATGGAGGTCCGGGTGATCCGGGCGATCAGGGCCACATAGGCGAGCCCGAGGGCGATGGTCGGCAGGACCAGCCGCTCCAGCCAGGGGCCGATGCCGTCGGCGATGGGCGCGTAGCCCTGCACCGGCAGCCAGCGCAGATTGATCGAGAAGAGATAGATCAGGAGGTAGCCGACGACGAAGACCGGGACCGAGAAGCCGAGCACGGAGAAGCCCATGAGGGCCCGGTCGATCAGCGTGCCGGCCCGCCACGCCGCGAGCACGCCGAACGAGACGGCGATCACCACGGCGAAGACGATGGTGGTGAGCGAGAGCGAGACGGTGGGCTCGAGCCGCTCCATGATCAGCTTGGCCACCGGCTCGTTGGAGAAGATCGAGATGCCGAGATCGCCCTGCAGCACACCGCCGGACCAGCGGATGAACTGCACCGGCAGGGGATCGTCGAGCCCGAGCTTTTCCCGGATCTGGGCGATCTGCTCGGAGGTCGCGTTGTCGCCGGCGACGATCGCCGCCGGATCGCCCGGCGAGAGGTGCAGGAGCAGGAAGACGAAGACGCCAACGATGCCCATGACGAGCACCGTCGAGCCCAGGCGGCGGATGATGTAGCCGAGCATCGTTCAGCCGGGGCGGCGCCGCGCGCGGCACCACCCCTTCGCGCTGGAACGATGGAAGGCGGGCAGGATCAGACCCGCTCGATGTTCCAGAATGGAATGATCTCCGGGATCTTCAGGAATCCCTGGAGGTTCGAGCGGTAGGCGACCGGCGACACCCACTGGCCGAGCCAGACATGCGGCACGAAGTTCCAGGCGTTCTCCTGGAACTGGCGGGCGATCTCCTTCTGCGCCTCGAGCCCGTCGGCGGCCGCCCATTCGTCGCGCAGCCGCTCGTTGGTCGCGTCCTCGGGCCAGCCGAACCAGCCCTTGGTGCCGTTGGCGGCATGGCCGGCCAGGGCGATCGGGTTGCCGGCGGAGGCGGCGCCCGCCCAGGTGATGAAGATGTTCCAGCCGCCCTGGTCCGGCGGATCCTGCACGGCACGGCGGGTCACGACGCCGCCCCAGTCCGAGGTGGCGAGCTCGGCATTGACGCCGATGTCGCGCAGCCGCTGGGCCACGAGCTGCGCCGAGTTGTTCATGAAGTCGACATTGGTGGCGTGCAGCACGATGACCGGCCGGCCGTCATAGCCGGCCTCCTCGAAGAGCTGCTTCGCCCTGGCGGGGTCGGGGGCGGCCTTGAACCAGTCGGTGTTGGCGTCGTTCTCCATCGGCGTGCCGCAGGCGAAATCGGAGGCGCACTTTCTGTAGTAGCGCGGGTCGCCGAAGGTCGCCTTCATGAACTCTTCCTGGTCGATCAGGTAGAGCATCGCCTGGCGCGCCTTGACGTTGTCGAAGGGCGGATAGAGGAAGTTGAGCCGCATCCAGCCGAAATTGCCGGTCTCGTTCAGGACGTCGACGGTGATGTCGGGATCGGCCTCGAGCACGCCCAAAAGGTCGATCGGCGGCAGCTCCATGAAGTCGATCTCGCCCGCCTGGAGGGCAGCCATGGCGGTCTGCGAATCCTCGATGTTCTCGTAGATCACGCGATCCATCTTGACGACCTTGCCGCCGGCCATGCCGGAGGCGGGCTCGGAACGTGGCACGTAGTTGGGATTCTTGTCGTAGACGTACTGCGCCCCCTGCCGGGTCTCGTCGCGATTGAAGATGAACGGGCCGGAGCCGATGTACTCGGTGATCTGCTCCATGGGATCGGTCAGCGCCTCCTTCTCCCGCATGATGTAGAGGAGCGGCGTCGAGGTCTTGGCCATGATATCGATGACGAGGCCGTAGGGCTCGTTCAGCTCGATGGCGAAGCGCTTGTCGTCCTTGGCGACGATGTCCTTGACCCGCAGCATCATGTGCTGGCCGGCGCCGTCGCGCGCCGCCCAGCGGCGGATGGAGGCCACCACGTCGCGCGACGTGACCGGCGTGCCGTCGGAGAATTGCAGCCCGTCGCGCAGCTCGAAGTCGTAGGTGAGCTTGTCGTCGGAGACCGTCCAGTTGTCGACCATCTGCGGCTGCGGCTTCATCTCCGCGTCCAGCGCGAAGAGCGTGTCGTAGATCATCGCCCCGTGATAGGCGGTGATGTTGGCCGTGGTCCAGATCGGGTCGAAGGCCCGAAGATCGCCCTGCATGACCGCCCTGAGCGTGCCGCCCGAGCCCTGCGCCCGGACCCGCCGCCAGGGCAGGCCGGTCAGCGTCGCGCCGGCCGCGGCTGTCGCCATGGAGCCGTGAACGAAAGTCCTGCGTGTCGATCGCATCGGTGCCATTCCCTTCTTCGTGCTTGTTGCCCGGCCCTGCCCTGCCGGATCAGGGCCTGTTCGTGCCATGATTTCCGAATTCGCGCCTGGGCGAAAGCCTTATTTCCCCCCGACACCCTTCAGACCAGCAGCTGCCCCGGCGGCAGCTCGTCGTGCGGCCAGAGTGGGCGGCTGATCTTCCTGTAGGGATAACGCCGAGCATCGAGCGGTGACGGACCCAGCCCGTCGCAGTAGAGCACCTCGCTCGCGATCGGCGCGAAGGCCGCGTGGAAGTGGTGCGTCGACTTCACCCCGATATAGCGCTTGGTCGCGAGATCGATGCCGACCTCGCTGAAGATCTCGGTGCCGAGCGCCTGGGTCCGGTTGGTGATCAGCGTCACCTCGACGCTGCCGCCGGCCGTCGCAATCCGAATGCCCGCGGCGTCGCCGAACGAGACCTTGGCCGTCCCGAACGATTGCCAACCGTCGCGCTTCAGCCCGATGAGCGTCACCTCGGCGTCGACGGGCATCCCAGACGCGATCGACGCCTTGCCGCCGAAGCGGAGCGGGAAGGTCGAGCCGATCTCCCTCGTGTGGCAGATCGCGACGGCGAAGGGATCCCAGAAAGGCCCGATCGCGGCATCGCCGCAGCCGCGCTCCAGCAGGCGCTTGAGCACGTTGGTGTTGTCGGAAGCCGCCCCGCCGCCGGCATTGTCGGACGGGTCGGCCACCACCACGGGGCCCGCCTGCGCCGCATAGGCCTGGTCGATCGCCTCGTCGATCGAGAGATGCGGCGGCCGCCAGGTGCCGCGGCGGGCCCTGACCTCGTCGCCGAGCTCGAGCGCCAGGGCGTCGCCCTTGGCCTTGGCGTCGTCGGTCACGACCAGCACCCGCGCGCCCTGGTCCGGCACGTCGCCCTGGGTGAAGCCGTGCGCCAGCGACACTGACAGGATCTCGGGCCGCGCCTCGTGCAGCTTCATCTTCGCCACGAACGAGCGCGCCGGCTCGCGCGTCGTCGGAAAAAGGTCGTCCATCCGGCAGTCGTAGAGCGACATGACCGGGTGGACCTCGCCCCGGATCGTGCGGGTCACGATGCTCACCAGCTCCTCCGCCCGCTCGACGAAGTCGGTGTGCGGGTACTCCTTGAAGAGGATGATGACGTCGGCGTTCCTGACCCGCTTCTCGGTCAGATGACAATGCGGGTCGAACTCCACGCCGATCACCGCCTCGGGCCCGACCAGCTCGCGCACCCGCTCGATCAGCTCGCCTTCGCAGTCGTCGCAACCCTGGGCCAGCATCGCCCCGTGCAGCCCGAGCAGCACCCCGTCGACCGGCAGCGCCGCCCGGAGCTGGCCCAGGATCTCGTCGCGCATCGATTCGTAGTCGGCCTGGACCACGGGCGCCGACGGCTCGGCCCAGAAGCACGAGCCCTCGATCAGCTCGAAGCCCTCCTGCGCCGCCCGGTTGCGCGCCACCCACAAGGGTGCGGTCGAATGGGTCGGCCGGTCCGGATGCTCGTCCGGCCGAAAATAGACGCAGTCCTCGAAGCTCCGCCGGTCGGTCGGCACCGGCGAGAACGAGTTGGATTCGGTCGCGAGGGAGGCTGTGAAGAGTCGCATGGGCAGGATTCCGGCGCTAGGCTGGGATCAAACTCGCGCGGGCCGGCGGCCGGCGCAAGCGCGGAAAGGCCGGGGCATGGAAGTGGAGTGGCGGCACATGACGGCGGCGGCGCTGAACGAGCGCGCCAGGGCGGGCGCCATCGTGCTGCTGCCGGTGGCATCGACCGAACAGCACGGTCCCCACATGGCGACCGGCACCGACTCGCTGCTGGTCGCCGAGGTCTGCCGCCGCGCCGCGCTGCGACTCGGCGCTGTCGTCGCGCCGACCCTCTGGGCCGGCCTCGCCGAGCACCACATGCGCTTCGGCGGCAGCTTCACCCTCCAGCTTTCGACCTACCAGGCGCTCCTGCGGGACCTCCTGGAATCGATCCGCCGCGCCGGCTTCGGCCGGGTCGTCATCGTCAACGGCCATGGCGGCAACATGACGGCCCTGAACGCGATGAGCGCCGAGCTCGGCCGCGACCGCGAGCTCGCCATCACCACCTATTTCCAGCTCGCCGAAGCGGCAATGGCGCCGCATCTCGAGGACCAGCCGGGCGTGCTCCATGCCGGCGAGGCCGAGACCTCGATGATGCTGGCGCTGCGTCCCCAATCCGTCGACACCACCCGGCTCGCCGAGGCCAGGGGGCCGATGCCGGAGCGGGGATCGGCGCTGGCATCGCCCTTGCATCGCTGGCGCTCCTTCGCCGACCTGACCAAGACCGGCGTCATCGGCGATGCGCGCCGCGCCACGGCCGCGAAGGGCGAGCTCCTGCTCGAAGCGGCCGCCACCGCACTTGCCGAGCGGCTCGCCGCCGGCGAGCCCTGGACCTGAGATCAGCCACCCCCGAAATCCTTGCCACGCAACAGTGAGAGTGCCGTCCATGACTTCCCCGCTCGCCGCCGCCATCGCCCGCCAGTACGGCACACCGGCCGTGGTCATCGACCTCGACATCGTCGACCGCAACATCGATCGCCTGCAGCAGGTCTGCGACGCGGCCGGGCTCAAGAACCGGCCGCACATCAAGACGCACAAGTCGCCGGTGCTGGCAGCCCTGCAGCGCGACCGCGGAGCCAAGGGCATCACCTGCCAGAAGCTCGGCGAGGCCGAGGTGATGGCCGAGGCCGGGCTCGACGACATCCTGATCAGCTACAACCTGCTCGGCGAGGAGAAGATGCAGCGGCTGGGACGGCTGCTGCGCAGCGGTGTCACGGTTCGCCCCTGCTGCGACAACCCGATCGTCGCCGACGGCTACGTCGATGCCGCCCGCCTCGCCGGCCGCGAGCTCGAGGTCCTGGTCGAGTGCGATACCGGCCGCGAGCGCGCCGGCGTCGAGACGCCGGCCGAGGCGATCGCCCTCGCCCGGCGGATCGCCGGCCATGACGGGCTGCGCTTCGGCGGGCTCCTGCTCTACGCGCCGGAGGACCGCCTGGCCGAGAGCCAGAAGTTCCTCGACCAGGTCAAAAGGGGTCTCGCCGAGCACGGGCTCGAGGCCGGCATCGTCTCGACCGGCGGCACCCCCAACCTGCGCAATCTCGGCCGCATCAAGGGTGCGACCGAGCACCGCTCAGGCACCTCGATCTTCAACGACCGGATGATGCTGGTCTGCGGCGCCGCCACGCTCGATGACTGCGCCCTTGCCGTCTACGCCACCGTCGTCAGCCGCGCCGGGCCCGAACGCGGCATCCTCGATTCCGGCTCGAAGACGCTGACCAGCGACACTGGCGGCGGGCTCGACGGCCACGGCCTGATCCGCGAATACCCCAACGCCCGGATCAAGGGCTTCGCCGAGGAGCACGGCATGCTCGATCTCTCCCACTCGCGCAAGAAGCCCGCCATCGGCGAGACCGTCAGCATCATCCCCAACCACGTCTGCGTCGTCGTCAACATGGTCGACGAGCTGGTCACCGTGCGCGGCGGCGAGATCACCGGCACCCTCCCCGTCGCCGCCCGCGGCAAGCTGCGCTGAGCCCGCCGGCCAGCCTCGCCAGGGTCAGGTCTCGAGGAAGTTCCGCCGTGCCGTGGCGGCGAGCGCCGGCAGGGCACGAGCGGCGCCGCCGCTCGCCGCGAGCTTCGGCGTCTCCCCTTGGAACCAGTCCGGGCCGGGCGCCCAGCGGGTTAGGACGGCGAGATAGATGTCCAGCGCCGAGAACCGCTCGCCGAGGAACCAGGGGCCCTTGGCCGCCGCCTCGAGGATCCGGTAGAGCCGCTGGCGCCAGGCATCGACCGCCTGCCGGAAGCCGTCCCGGGCAGCCGGGTCCGGGACGAAGCGCGCCGGGTCGTCGCCATAGGTGAAGGTCGGGTAGATGTTGGCGACGAGGAAGACCAGCCAGCGAAGGAACTCGGCGCGCTCGGCGGTCTCGGCCCCGGGCACGAGGTCGCCCGACCCGGCGCGGTCGGCGAGGAGCAGCGTGATCGCGGCGCTCTCGGTCATCACCCGGCCATCCTCGAGCACCAGGGTCGGCACCTGGGCGATCGGATTGATCTGCTCCAACGCCGCCCGGCTCGCCGCCGAACGGATGAGATCGCCCACCCGCTCGAAACGGTAGTCGAGGCCGTACCAGCCGAGCTGCAGCTCGACGATCGCCGAGCCCCAGCCCGGCTCGCCATAGAGGATCATGGGCATCCGACCGTCCCTGGATCTCATCCCAGATAGAGCTTCTGGATCTCCTCGCCGACAGTCACCGTGCGGTCGATGCTGTCGGTCAGGAACTCGTGCAGGCCGCGCTGGAAGATGTCGTCGATGCGGCTGTAGCGGAGCCGGGCGTGCATCTCGCCGGCGAGCCGGTGGGCCTCGCCGGCGCGGCCGCCGTGGCGCTGCGCCAGGACATCGAGGTTCTCCAGGACCTGCTCGTAGCAGGCCCGCAGCGAGCGCGGCATCTCCGGCCGGAGGATCAGCATCTCGACCACCTGCCAGGGCACGACCCGGCCCTTGTAGAGGGCGTGGTAGCTTCGCCTCGCCGAGACCGAGCGCAGGATCGCCGCCCACTGGTAGTAGTCGATGCTGCCGCCGACCTGCTCGAAGCTCGGCAGCAGGATGTGGTACTTCACATCGAGGATGCGCGCGGTGTTGTCGGCCCGCTCGAGGAAGGTGCCGAGCCTGAGGAAGTTGAAGTTCTCGGTCCGCAGGAGGGTGTTGCTGTAGGCGCCGTTGAAGAGCAGCGCCTGGCGCTTCACCCAGTCGACGAAGGTGCTGAAATTGTCGGCCGAGAAGGTCTCCTCGTCGAACTCGCGGGATTCGAGATAGGCGCCGTTGATCGCCTCCCAGACGTCGAGGGTCAGCGCCGCGCGGACGGCGCGGGCATTGTTCCGCGCCTGGACGAGGCAGCTCATGATGCTCGACAGGTTCCGCGGATCGCGGACGAGGAAATGGAGGACGGCTGCCTCGTCGGAGCGCGGGTGCAGCTCGAAGAACGCCCTGTCGCAGCCGGCGGCGATGAGGGCGGAGTGCCACTCGTTGAGGCTGTTGGGGCTGGCCAGCGCCGACATGTGGCGGGCGACGTCGAGCAGCCGGGCGACGTAGTCCATGCGCTCGACCGAGCGGGCGAGCCAGAAGAGGTTGCTGGCGGTGCGGCTCAGCATCGGCTCAGCCTCCCACCGCCGGTTGTCCCGTTGATTGGCTCTGGCTCTGCGCCTGCTGCCCCTGGGTCTGGGACTGCTTCTGCGCCTCGGGCGCCAGCACCCAGGTGTCCTTGGTGCCGCCGCCCTGCGACGAGTTGACCACCAGCGAGCCCTCCTTCAGCGCCACGCGGGTGAGCCCGCCCGGGGCGATGCGCACGGCGTCGCCGCCGAGCAGGACGAAGGGCCGGAGATCGACATGCCGGGGCGCCACGCCGCTGGCGACGAAGGTCGGGCAGGTCGAGAGGGCCAAGGTCGGCTGCGCGATGTAGTCGTGGGGCTTCGCCTCGAGCTTGGCGCGGAACTCCAGGATCTCCGCCTGGCTCGCGTGCGGTCCGACCAGCATGCCGTAGCCGCCCGAGCCATGCACCGCCTTGATGACCAGCTCGGGCATGTGGTCGAGCACATAGGCCAGATCGTCCGCCTCCGCGCAGCGCCAGGTCGGCACGTTGTTCAGGATCGGCGTCTCGCCCAGATAGAAGCGGACCATGTCGGGCACATAGGTGTAGATCGCCTTGTCGTCGCAGATGCCCGAGCCCACCGCGTTGGCGAGCGTGACATTGCCCTTGCAATAGGCGTCGAAGAGGCCGGGCACGCCGAGGGCGGAATCCGGGTTGAAGGCCAGGGGATCGAGGAAGGCGTCGTCGATCCGCCGGTAGATGACGTCGACCCGCTTCGGGCCCCCGGTCGTGCGCATCATGACGATGCCGTTCTCGACCACGAGATCCTGCCCCTCGACCAGCTCGACGCCCATCTCGTCGGCGAGGAAGGAGTGCTCGTAGTAGGCGCTGTTGTAGAAGCCGGGGGTCAGGAGGGCCACGACCGGGTCGCCCGGACAGTTCGGCGGCGCCACGCTCTGCAGGGTGGCGAGCAGCTCCTCCGGATAGTGCGAGACGGGCTGGATCGCCTGGCGCGCGAAGAGATCCGGGAAGAGGCGCATCATCACCTCGCGGTTCTCCAGCATGTAGGAGACCCCGGAAGGTGTCCGGCAATTGTCCTCGAGCACGTAGAACTCGTCCGGCCCGGTGCGCACCATGTCGATGCCAGCGATGTGGGTGTAGACACCGGCCGGCACGTCGATGCCGACCATCTTCCGCTCGAAGCAGGGATTGCCCTCGACCAGCCGCTCGGGCACGGTCCCGGCCCGGATGATCTCGCGATCGTGGTACATGTCCCAGACGAAGCGGTTGAGCGCCTTGACGCGCTGCTCGAGGCCGCTGGCGAGGCGATCCCACTCCCCCGCGTCCAGGACCCTCGGAATGATGTCGAAGGGTATCAGCCGCTCCGGATCGCCGCCTTCGGTGTAGACCGCGAACGTGATCCCGATCTTGCGAAAGAGCGCCTCGGCCTCGCGCTCCTTGCGCCGCAGGAAGTCCGCCGGTGTCCGGTTCAGCCAGTCCTGCACCTCCTTGTAGGCCGGGCGGCAGGAGGCCCGGCCGGTGGTCCCACCGGAGGCATCGAGTCCGTGCATCTCGTCGAACATCGCCGTCCCTTCGCCTAGCGCGGCGCCGCTCTTCGGCGACGCTCCGGTCCGACGAACATGGCAAGCCCGTCGCCGCGCTGTCAATCTTGCCCAGCCATGGGACAGGGCACGCGCGGTCGGGCCTGCCGGGCAGGCTTGTCCGGCCCTGCGATCATTCTAGCTCGACCGACATCGGCAAAATGCCAGGGAGCATGCAGTCCATGAGCATCCGGCCCACGCAGGAATGGATCCGTCTCCACGACGCCTACACTCATGAGCACCTCGACCGCCGACGGTTCATCGACCGCATGGTCCAGGTGACCGGCGGCACGGCAGCGGCGAGCACGGCGATCGCCATGCTCGAGAACAACTATGCGCTCGCGGCGATCATCGCCCCGGACGATGCGCGCCTGGTCACCCGGCGGGTGACCTTCAGGGGTGCCACGGGCGAGATCAGCGGCTACCTGGCCGTTCCGGCCGAGGCAGCCGGGCCGCTGCCCGGCATCGTCGTCATTCACGAGAATCGCGGCCTCAATCCGCATATCGAGGATGTGGCCCGGCGTGCGGCGCTCGAGGGCTTCGTGGTCCTCGCCCCCGACTTTCTCTCGCCGCTCGGCGGCACGCCGAAGGACGAGGACCAGGCGCGCGAGATGATCGCGCAGCTCGACGGCGACGAGACGGTGGCCAACGCGGTGGCGGCCGTGGCCTGGCTCGCGGCCGATGACCGGACCAATGGCCGGATCGGTGTCACCGGCTTCTGCTGGGGCGGCTCGCTGACCAACCGCACCGCGGTCGCCGTGCCGGATCTGGGTGCGGCCGTCGCCTGGTATGGCGGCCAGCCGAGCGCGGAGGATGCGGCCCGGATCAAGGCCCCGCTCATGCTCCACTATGCCGGCCTCGACGAGCGGATCAATGCCGGCATCCCGGCCTTCGAGGCGGCGCTCGAGGCCGCAGGGGTCGACTACACGATCTACATGTACGAGGGCGTCAACCATGCCTTCAACAACGACACCAGCCCGGCGCGCTATGACAAGGCGGCCGCCGGGCTGGCATGGCAGCGCACCATCGACTTCTTCAGGACGCATCTGGAGGGCTGAGAGCGTCGCCCCCGCTCTCAGCGCGCCAGCCGATAGCCGCCGGGCTCGGTCAGGAGCAGGGTGTTCTCGCCGGCGAGGGGCTCGATCTTCTGCCGCAGGCGATAGATGTGCGTCTCGAGCGTGTGGGTCGTCACCGTCGCGTTGTAGCCCCAGACCTCGTCGAGCAGCTTGTCTCGGGACACCGCCCGGTCGCCGACCCGGAAGAGATATTTGAGGATCGCGGTCTCCTTCTCGGTCAGGTGGATCTTCTTGTCCTTGGCCGTCACCAGCATCTTCGCGGCTGGCTTGAAGGCATAAGGCCCGACCTGGAAGGTGGCGTCGTCGGAGAGCTCGAACTGCCGGAGCTGGGCCCGCAGACGCGCCAGCAGCACGCCGAGCCGCACCGGCTTGCCGACATAGTCGTTGGCGCCGCTGTCCAGCCCGAGGATCGTGTCGGCGTCGCTGTCGTGGCCGGTCAGCATGATCACCGGCGCCTTGATGCCGGCCTTGCGGATCAGCTTGCAGAGGTCGCGCCCGTCGGTGTCCGGCAGGCCCACATCGAGGATCAGCGCGTCGAGCGGATGCGCTCTGGCGAGCTCGAGGCCCTCCTTGCCGGTGCCGGCCTGCAGCACCTCGCAGCTCTCGTGTAGGCCGAGCTGCTCGGCGAGCTCGCCGCGGAACGCCTCGTCATCGTCGACGATCAGAATGCGCTTGCCGCCTTGCATGTCGTGTCGCCAATAATGCTTGGAGCCGACGTCGAGGACGACACTAGCGACGCCGGGCGAGAAGCGGAAGTGCGCCCGGTGGCCTTCCAGGCGCTCTCCGTGCTTGTCGCGCGCCCACCATGCGGCTATCGCAGTGACGCGGAACGTGCAGAACTTCTTAACCTCTTTCGTTCTATGATCGATCCGCGCGGGCCCCGGCCCGCGTGCCCAGCGCGGCGGGATGGCCGCCGTCCCGCCGATCGAGGCCACGACCGACCCTGATGTTCCTCATCCTCTATCTCATGGTCCTGGCGGCTCTCCTGCTGCACGCGCCCTCGGATCTGCTCGATCCGGCCAGTCGTCCGTTCTTCGTGGTGATCGGGGTGATCGGCATCTGGCGCTACGGCTGGGGTGCCGTGCACTTCCTGCGGGCCCAGTACTACAAGCGGATCGAGTTCCCCGGCCTGCGCCGGCGCGTCCAGGCGATGTCGCCGGCAACGCAAGAGGACGGGGCCAGGACGGGCCCCGAGGTGTTCATCGTGATCACCAGCTTTCGCATCCGTGCCGAAACCACCGCCACCGTCTATCGCGCCGCCATCGCCGAAGCCTGCGGCCACAACGGGCCGGCGACGATCATCGCCTCGGTGATCGAGATGGCCGACCAGCGCTTCGTCAAGCAGCTTTTCTACGCGATGGCGCCGCCCGAGCATGTCCGGCTGATCTTCGTGCGCACGCCGGCCCTGGGCAAGCGGCACAGCCTCTCCGTGGCGCTGCGCGCCGTCGCCCGCAGCCGGCCGGCCGGCGATGCCGTCGTGGCCTTGGTCGACGGCGACACCGTCCTCGTGCCGGGCACGCTCGAGCGTTGCCTGCCGTTCTTTCGTCTCCTGCCCGAGATCGGCGCCTTGACCACCGACGAGGAGCCGGTCATCCAGAGCGGTGCTCTGCTGCGTCAATGGTACATGCTGCGCTTCGCCCAGAGGCAGCTCCTGATGTGCTCCATGGGCCTCTCGCGCAGGCTCTTGACGCTCACCGGCCGGATGTCCTTCTTCCGCGTGCGGATCGCCACCGATCCCAGCTTCGTCGACACGCTGCGCGACGACAGCATCGAGCACTGGCGCCTCGGGCGCATTCCGCTGCTCACCGGCGACGACAAGTCGACCTGGTTCTGGCTCCTGCAGCGCAACTGGGACATGCTCTACGTGCCGGACGTGCGCATCCTCACCCTGGAGGACCCACCAGACGCGCGCTTCCTGATCGCCACCACCCGCCTGATGCGCCGCTGGTTCGGCAACATGCTGCGCGCCAGCGGCCGGGCCATCGCCCTCGGGCCGCGGCGCGTCGGGCTTTTTCCCTGGTGGTGCCTGATCGATCAGCGGGTCTCGATGTGGACGCCGCTCCTGCTGCCGCTCTCGGCCCTGGGCCTGACCCTCGCCACCGGCCCGGTCGTGCTCTACGCCTACGCCATCTGGGTCATGACCACGCGCCTCCTGCAGTCGCTGCTGCTGCTCGGGGTGCGCGACCGCATCGGCACGCTCTTCCCGCCGCTCCTCCTCTACAGCCAGCTCTATGGTGCCCTGGTCAAGACCTGGGTCCTCTTCCACCCGCACCGCCAGAGCTGGACGCGTCAGGGGATCGTCGCACCGGCGCCGGCCGGGGTGAGCGGGAGGTTGCAGACGGCACTCTCGCACTATACCCATGCGCTCGCCATGCTCGCCCTGATCCTGGCCGTGGCGGTCTTCACCGGGCTGGTCCAGGCACCCTCGCCCAGGGCGATCGCCCTGGCCCTCGCCCGCCTCTTCTGAACCCGCCGGTAGTCTGGAACGCTCCATGCAGCCACAGGTCGTCCACGAGGCCGAAGTCCACCGCCAGCATGTCCGGCTGAAGATCCCGATCAATGTCGAGATCGACGGCTCGTCCTTCACCGTCGACGACTGGTCGATGGGCGGCTTCGGCATCTTCTCCGAGATGACCTCGCGCCAGCCGGGCGAACGCTTTCCCGTCAAGCTCGTCTTCCCGTTCGAGGATTTCGAGGTGACGCTGCGGCTCGACTGCCAGATGGTCTACATCCTCGACGAGAGCACGCGTTTCGGCTGCCGCTTCCTCGGCCTGAGCCAGGGGCAGCTCGCCCTTTTCCGCTATCTGGTCGACGCCTATCTCTCCGGCGAGATCGTCAGCGGTGGCGACATCCTGGCCATTGCCGGGCGCGAGAACACGGCCGCCGTCAGGGATCGCGCCCTGCCCTACAACCCCTATGCCGAGGCCGACGGTGTCGGCCGCCGGATCAAGCAGATCGCCGGCTACGCGCTCCTGGCTGCCGCCGGCCTCGCGCTCGCGGCGCTCATCTTCACCGGCGTGCAGGACCGCTTCCTCACCGTGCGGGCCGAGAGCGCCGTGATCGAAACGCCGGTGGTTCGTCTCAGGGCGCCCGACGCCGGCATCGTCACCCCGGCGACGCTGCCCAATATCCTCCAGCCCGGCACGCCGGTCGCCCGCATCGAGACCGCCGACGGGCGCTTCGTGCATCTCGTGAGCCCGTGCGACTGCATCCTCTACGACTGGCTGGTCATGCCCGGCCAGTTTGCCCAGCAGGGCGAGGAGGTGGCGGTGCTGGTCGCCGCCAACCAGCCACTCCTGGTCCGGGCCCAGGTCGAGTTCGATCAGGCGTCGCGGCTCAAGGTCGGCGATCTCGCCCTGATCGATGTCCCCGGCCGGGGTGACGCCATCCGCGGCCAGATCGAGAGCATCGATTTCCGGCCGAGCCTGCGGCGCGCCGACAGCGGCGTCGGCGCGCCGCCGAGCCGACGCCTGGCGCAGGTCACGATCCGCCCCGACCAGCCCTTCGACTTCGAGGATCTGGGCTCGATCGTCGGCGTCAGCTTCCCTTGACCATGCCCCGCGCCGTCGCCCGGCCGGCCAGCGGCGGAGGCGGCCCGGTCGGCGCCGTGGGCGGCGGTCGACCCGCCGGCCGGAGAGCCGGGATGCTGCGCCGTCTCGCCGCCCTCGTCGTCGCCGGCTGCCTCTGCCTCGGCAGCGCTCTCGCCGACGGCGAGACCTTGCGCAGCCTGGCGCTCCTGCTCGGCCTCGAGGATGGTGACGGCTTCGCGGAGACCGTCTCGACGCTGCGGCGGGAGGGCGACCTGCCGGCCTACTACGTGACCAAGGAGGAGGCGATGAGGCTCGGCTGGCGGCCAGGCGACGATCTCTGCCGAAGCGCGCCGGGCCACGTGATCGGTGGCGACCGCTTCGGCAACCGCGAGGGCCGCCTGCCCGATCGGCCGGGCCGGCACTGGCACGAGGCGGACCTCGACTTCGCCTGCGGCAGGCGCGGCGCCAGGCGGCTGCTCTACTCCGATGACGGTCTGATCTTCGTCACCCTCGACCATTACGAGACCTTCTACGAGATCCCGGCCGGGACGGCGGGCGAATGACGGCGTCCCGCGCCCGCCTCGACGGCCGGCAGCGCAGCAAGCGGGCGGTGCTGGCACGGCTCGCCAGGGAGCTCGCCTTCCCGCCCCATTTCCGCCCCAATCTCGACGCGCTCTTCGACGTGCTGACCACCGATCTCGAGGGCCCGATCACCATCGACTGGCGGGCGACGGAACGCGCCCGGCGCGCGCTCGCCGGCGATTTCGACGCGATCGCCCGCACGCTCGAGCAGGCCGCCAAGGCTCGAGACGACCTGATCTTCCGCCTGACCACCTCCTGACCGCGAGGAAGTCGCCCAGATCCGGCGAGGCGGCGCCCCGAAGGTCCGAGCCGGCGCCCGCCAATCGCCGATGTCCGAGCGCTGCCCTGGACGCAGGAACGAGCGGTCGGCCACGGGACGCATCCACTCGGGCTCGGACGCTCGCCTGCACGCCCACGCAAGGGATCCACGTGACCGGGACGCGACCCGTTGGAGGATTTATAACCTATTGAGGTCGAAAACGCAAGGCCGCCCCGGGGTCGTTCGGCAATCGGGGATGCCTCGGGTTCCGACCGGGCGCCATGACCGGCAGGAACGCGAATTCGTTTTTCCTTGCAGCATGTTGCGGACCGGCGGGTTCGTTCGCCGCGACTTGGGTTCGTTCGTCGGATGGGCAGGCTTGCGCACCCTTTCCCTGGGTTCGTTCGTCGATTCGCCAGGTTCGTTCGCCGCCGGCTGTTGCATCCGATGCAACATCCCGGGGCAATTGATGCATCGGCCGCACCATCATGATCGTTTATGTTGCGTCGGATGCAACAACCCGACCGGCGATGTTGCATCCGACGCAACAACCCGAGCCCGAATGTTGCGCCCGATGCAACAACCCGAGCGCTTCAGGGGGTCGACAGGCGTCGGCCGACCTGCGCAGCCCGCTCGTTCGGGAGCTGGCATAAGCATCGGTGATGGTGTCGCTGCCCGCTGTCGGCCGGGCCTTCGCGGGGCGAAGCGAGGCGAGGCCTCGCCGCCCGCCCCACCGGTCGCGCGGGTGCGAAAGTGGGAACACAAACCGACCTTGCCGTTTCAAGCGGGCGGGCCGCTCTCTCGAATGAGCACCCACCCGGCCCAAGTGGGGTTGGAACGGTTGGCGGTGAAGCGGGCCTTGAGGACCCGGCCCAATGTGAGGTTGCAGGGCTAGGAGGCGGACAAGGCAAGGCGCCTCGGCGCGGAAGCGGTGGCGCCGCACCGGCTCGAGCAGGGGCCGCTCGAGGCGGCTTGACGGAAGAGAAGTACCGGGGAGGATGATCCTCCCACCCGGTTCTTCTCCATGGATGCAGTGGGCGGCGAGGCGTCGAGCTGCGCTGCTCGACGCCTGCGACCGCGCCCGACGCCACGAGCTCCTGCCGAGCATCGCTCCGCTGGATCATTCCATGCTGCCATCGAAGCTCGCTCCCCGGGCCGGCACCGCCTCTTCCTTCGGTTCGAGGATGGGCGAAATCGACGTTGCATGCATGGTCGACTTCACCGGCATCCGTGCCCCTCTGTTTTGCAAGGGTCACCGCGGGCGCATTTTTCGAATGAGCACGCCACTCGGCCCATTTGGCGTTGGAACGGTGGGAGGTGACTCGAGTCTTGTGGACCCGAATTTCGGCGTGGGCTTGACCCCCGAATCTCCCTGGCTAGAGTAGTTTCTTGGGCTCGAATGTCGTCAGCGTGAGGGGTTCATGGGCGCGCGGACCTGGTTGTCGAGACCAGCCTCGCTTTCGCGATCGATTCGGCGGCTCGTCGGCATGAGCGGAAAGGTCCGCCTGGTCGTTGCCGCGCTTGGCCTTGGTCTGATCTGCAACCCGTCCGCGAGCCCGGCGCAGAGCCTCGCCACGGCGCCAGCCGTGGAAGCCTTCAGCATCGGAGCCATGCAGGTCAACGTCCTTCACGCCGGACGTCTCGCCGTTCCGAATGATGGCTCGGTCTTCGGTGCGAATGCGAGCCCGGAGCAGGTCGCGGAGGTGCTGAGCCGCGCCGGTCAGCCGCGCGACAGGATTTATCTCGACATCGATGCTCTGCTCGTCCGAGCCGATGGGCATCTGACGCTGATCGACGCCGGCTACGGGGCGAAGGGCAAGAGCGTCCTCGGGCAGAGCCTCGACCTTTTGCACGTCTCTCCGCTGGACATCACCGACGTCCTGCTCACGCACGCACATCCGGACCACGCGGGTGGCCTTGTCGATGAGGACGGCGAGCCTGCCTTCCCCCGCGCGACCATCCGCATGTCGGAAAATGAATGGCGCTTCATGCAGGACCAGCCGGCAACGCGCGACATCGCGGCGACGGTGCGCGCGCAGGTCCAAGCCTTCACCCCGGGGAAATGGGTCCTGCCCGGCATCCGTTCGAAGGCCCTCTACGGTCACACGCCCGGCCACGTCTTGTACGAGCTCGTGTCGGGAGACGACCGGCTGCTCGACATCGGAGACACGGCGCATAGTTCGGTGATCTCGCTGGCCAGACCGGCATGGATGATGGGGTGGGACTGGAACCAGGGCTTGGGTGCAACCGAGCGGACCGATGAGCTCGAGCATCTGGCGGCGTCGCACGAACTCATGTTCGCCGTCCATTTCCCCTTCCCGGGCGTCGGTTACATCACGCGCAAGGGGAATGGCTTCACATTCGTCCCGAAAGTCCCGACCGCCCGCGAAGGTGGGGACGCAAGCCGATGAAGCACCACGAAAGCTTCTCGGACTGGCTCTCAGGCCTTGGGGCGGCCGAGGACCGTGATCGCCTGCTCGGAGACGACGCCGTTGCCGCCCGCCTGCCTGGCCTGCCGGCGCGCGCGGTCGGCCCGGCCGATGAGCCGCCGCGCGGGCTCGCCCGGGTGCCAGCGGGCGACGCCGATGGCGGCCGAGACGGCCGGGATCACGGCTTCCGTCTCGCCGGTCTCCAGCGTCAGCCCGGCGATGGCGCGGCAGAGGCGCTCGGCCAGGGCGACGCCCTGGGCGAGCTCGGTGTCGACGAGGACGACGCCGAAGACCGCACCCTCGAGCCGGCCGACCTTGTCCTGCCGCTTCAGCTCGAGCCCGATCCGGCGCGCCACCGCTCGCAGCATCAGATCGCCGAGGCGCCGGCCGCAGGCCTCGTTGAAGGCGGCGAAGCGGTCGAGGTCGACGATCAGGAGGACCACGGGCCGCTCCGTCGTCTCGGCCGCCGCCAGGGCGCGCGCGAGCGCCCGCTCGAGCGCCCGTTGTCGCGGCACGCCGCTTACCGGATCGATCTCCTCGGCGGCGTCCAGGGTCTCCAGCGCCGCCCGCAGCTCGCCGATCTCGGCCGCCCCTTCGACCACGCGGCGCTGCAGCCGGCCGGCGGCGAGGCGCATCTCGGCGGTCTCGCGGGCGAGGGCGGCGACCAGCGCGCGCATCTCCCGACAGCGGGCATGCTCCAGGAGCGAGGGCGACGCGCCCTCCCCGGCCGGCGCCCCTTCCAGCGTCGCCCCCAGCCGGCCGATGCGCTCCGCCCGCGCCGCGGCATCGGCCTCGGCACCGGCGAGATCCTCCTCCAGCCGCGCCAGCAGATGCTCGGCCTCGCGGCCCGCCTCGGCGACCCGCAGGGCCGCCTGGTCGGCGCCGAAATAGCGCTCGTGGAGCTCGCCGATCAGCGCCGCATCGAAGCTCTCGCCGCGCGCTTCCAGATCCTTCAGCCGCCGCGACAGGTCGGGCCGCTCACCCGCCAGATGCCGGTACCAGAGCATGAAGGCCTCGGGGGTCGGCCGGACGCCGTGGTGGCGGAGCGCCAGCATCGTCGCGGCGCCGAGCGGATCGTCCGAGGCCACCGGCGCCGCCGGCCGCTCGGCGAAGAGCTGCCGCAGGAAGCCCAGCCCGCCCGCCATCCCGGTCCGCTGCCCGTCCGCCACCATCCGCACCCCAAGCCGCAGAGCTCGAAGCAGCCTGCCCTCCGCCGATTAACAGGGCATGAAGATGGGGTGTTTTGCCCGGACTTATCCACAAGAACTCAAGCCGCCTGACCCCGTGCTGAGCGGCCTGAGGGGAGGCTCAGCCGAGGCTCAGGGCCGCCAGGCCTCGTAATCGCCGGTCGCCGGGTCGCGCCGGCCGCCCCGCCGCTCGTGGCCGGGCGGGAGATAGGCCCAGGGCGTGCCCGAGGGGTTGGCGGCGTGCGGCTTCTCCCAGAAGCGCTCCACGAGCGGCTGCTCGCTCGGCGCCTTCTCGCGGTTCTTGTGCAGCCAGGCGTTCCAGCCGGCCGGGACGGAGCTGGCCTCGATCTCGCCGTCGCCGGCATAGATCACCCAGCGGCGCTCGTCGCGCCAGTCCTTCGGCCCCGGCCGACGGTAATAGACGTTGCCCTGCTCGTCCTCGCCGACCCGCTCGCCCCGCCAGCGCGTGAAGACATAGGTGCCGAGCTGGTTGTCGGTGAGCCATCTGAGAAAGGACACGGGCACGGCCTCCGGTCGCGGAAGGTCAGGTGGGGCGAGCGCCGTCCGAAAGTGGCGCCAGCCGCGCGCCCTCCTTATGCGCACCATTGCCGCCCGCGTCCAGCCGTCATGCGGCGGCGGACCGCCGATCCACCGCCTGTGGATAAGATGGGACGAATCCGGCTGTGGACAGATCGGGAAAAGCCGGGCCTGTGGACGGATCGGGAGCAATCCCCGGACTGAGCGCGGCTGATCGGCTTGATTGGGGCTCAATCGAACGGAAGGGGAACGGCAGGCGCCGGGCTCCGCCGCCGGGTTTCCGCCGCGATGCCGGGTTGTCCACAGGCGATGGCGGGCAACGGCGAGCCGGGCGCTGATCGTCCTTGATCGATGGCCCGACTCAGCCGGCCGCTGATCGCTGCTCGCCGGACAGGCGAGTTGCCTGGACCGGGCCGGCGGTGCCTGTCGACGGCGGACCGGCCACACTCGGCCGCTTCGGCCTCGATTCTTCATGCGAAACACAATATCTTGTTGTGACAGGCCGCCCGTTTCGTATATCTGGTCAGGTTCGGCCTTGCCGCCCGCTCCAGCAGGAGGCTCGGCGCCGGCCAGGACGGTGAGCCGGGGGAGCTGGCGCCGGGGTGTGGAGCGAAAAATCGTCCGCCCGAGGCGCCGGCGCGCCGGGTTCCTGTTGTGCCGCGGCGCCGGGGGTTCTAAACTAAGCGTTGAATGATCCTGAGATCAATCGGCGCTGATGGTCAAACCCCGACGGGCGGCGGGCAGGCAGGTGGCGGGTTTGACGAACGGGACGAGAACATTCTAGTCTCGCAGCGACGAGGAGATCGGTGTCGATGAAGATCGAGCGGGCCTTTACCAGAGCCGGAGCATCGCCCTACGCGGCGATCGCCTTCCGTTCCGCTTCGAGCGAGATCCGCAATCCCGACGGATCGGTGGTGTTCGCCGCGACGGAGCTCGAGGTGCCGGCCGCCTGGTCGCAGGTCGCCGTCGACGTTCTGGCGCAGAAATATTTCAGGAAGGCCGGCGTGCCGGCCCGGCTCAAGCCGGTCAGGGAGAAGGGTGTTCCGGCCTGGCTCTGCCGCCGCGTGCCGGACGAGGCGGCCCTGGCCGCCCTGCCCCTGGAGGAGCGCACGACCGGCGAGACCAGTGCGAAGCAGGTCTTCGACCGGCTGGCCGGCGCCTGGACCTACTGGGGCTGGAAGGGTCGCTACTTCTCGAGCGAGGCGGATGCGCGCGGCTTCTTCGACGAGCTGCGCTTCATGCTGGCGAGGCAGTACGGCGCACCCAACTCGCCGCAATGGTTCAATACCGGCCTCTTCTGGGCCTATGGCATCGACGGGCCGGCGCAGGGGCACTTCTTCGTCGACGAGACGACCGGCAAGGTCCACGCCTCGACCTCGGCCTATGAGCGGCCGCAGCCGCATGCCTGCTTCATCCAGGGCATCCAGGACGACCTCGTCGGCGAGGGCGGCATCATGGATCTCTGGGTGCGCGAGGCCCGGCTCTTCAAGTACGGCTCCGGCACCGGCACCAACTTCTCCAATCTCCGGGGCGAGGGCGAGCGGCTCTCGGGCGGCGGCCGCTCCTCGGGCCTCATGAGCTTCCTCAAGATCGGCGACCGGGCGGCCGGGGCGATCAAGTCGGGCGGCACGACGCGACGCGCCGCCAAGATGGTCATCGTCGACGTCGACCATCCGGACATCGAGGCCTTCATCGACTGGAAGGTCACCGAGGAGCAGAAGGTGGCGGCGCTGGTCGCGGGCTCCAGGCTGCTGCAGCGCCACGCCAACGCGATCCTCGAGGCCTGCCATGGTGCCGCCGACGTGCCCGAGGCTCGGCGCTGCGTCCCGCTGGCCAACCCCCACCTCAAGCGCGCCGTCAAGGAGGCCCGCCGGGCGCTCCTGCCCGAGGGCTCGATCCAGCAGGCCATCCTCCTGGCGGCGCAGGGCTACACCTCGGTCGAGGTGCCGACCTACGACGCCGACTGGGACAGCCAGGCCTATCTCACCGTCGCCGGGCAGAACTCGAACAACTCGGTGCGGATCAGCGACGCCTTCTACCAGGCCGTCCAGCAGGACCGCGAGTGGCCGCTCACCGAGCGGGTCAGCGGCAAGGTGGCGAGGACCGTTCGGGCGAAGGCGCTCTGGGACAAGCTCTGCTTCGCCGCCTGGGCCAGCGCCGATCCCGGCGTGCAGTACGACACCACCATCAACGACTGGCACACCTGCCCGGCCGACGGCCGCATCAACGCCTCCAACCCGTGCTCCGAGTACATGTTCCTCGACGACACGGCCTGCAATCTGGCGTCCTTGAACCTGATGCAGTTCCGCGCCCCCGAGGGGGATTTTTTGGTCGAGGACTTCGAGCACGCGGTCCGGCTCTGGACGCTGGTGCTCGAGATCTCGGTGATGATGGCGCAGTTCCCGGCGGCCCGGATCGCCGAGCTGAGCTACCGGTTCCGCACGCTGGGCCTCGGCTACGCCAATCTCGGCGGCCTCCTGATGGCCTCCGGCATCCCCTACGACAGCGACGAGGGGCGCGCCTATTGCGGGGCGATCACCGCGCTGATGACCGGCGTCGCCTATCGTGTCTCGGCGGAGATGGCGGCCGAGCTCGGCGCGTTCGCGGGCTATGGGCCGAACCGCAGCTCGACCCTGCGCGTGCTTCGCAACCATCGCCGGGCCGCGCATGGCGAGCACCGGGACTACGAGGATCTGGCCACCCTGCCCGTCCCGCTCGACGCCGAGCGCTGCCCGTCCGAGCCGCTGGTCCGGGCGGCACGGCGGGCCTGGGACGAGGCGCTCGCCATGGCCGAGGCGCACGGCGTCAGGAACGCCCAGGTCTCGGTGGTGGCCCCGACCGGCACGATCGGCCTCGTGATGGACTGCGACACCACCGGCATCGAGCCGGATTTCGCGCTGGTCAAGTTCAAGAAGCTGGCCGGCGGCGGGTTCTTCAAGATCATCAACCGCATGGTGCCGCAGGCCCTGGCCACGCTCGGCTACACCAAGGCGCAGGTCGAGGCGATCACCCGCTATGCCGTGGGCCACGGCACCTTGAAGCACGCGCCGGGCATCGACCACGAGGCGCTTCGCGCCAAGGGCTTCACCGAGGAGGTCCTGAGGAAGCTCGAGGCGGGCCTGCCGACCACCTTCGACATCCGCTACGCCTTCAACCGCTTCTCGCTCGGCGAGGCCTTCTGCCGGGACGTGCTCGGCTTCACCGACGAGCAGCTCGGCGATGTCCGCCTCGACATGCTGCAGTCCCTGGGCTTCAGCCGGGACGCGATCGAGCAGGCGAACGCCTTCTGCTGCGGCACCATGACGATCGAGGGTGCGCCGGAGCTCCGGCCCGAGCATCTCGCCGTCTTCGACTGCGCCAGCGCCTGCGGGCGGATCGGCAAGCGCTACCTCTCGGCCTCGAGCCACATCCGCATGATGGCGGCGGCCCAGCCCTTCATCTCGGGGGCGATCTCCAAGACCATCAACATGCCGGCCCGGGCCACGGTCGAGGACTGCCGCGAGGCCTATCTCGAGGGCTGGCGGCTCGGCGTGAAGGCGCTCGCCCTCTATCGCGACGGCTCGAAGCTGAGCCAGCCGCTCTCCTCGATGCTCGCCGATGTCATCGAGGACGAGGCCGACGACGACGCGGCCGCGCGCTCGCAGGTCGAGCGGATCGTCGAGGTGACCGAGCGGGTGGTCGAGCGCTTCGTCAACGGCCGCAAGAAGCTGCCGTCGCGGCGCAAGGGCTACACCCAGAAAGCCATCGTCGGCGGCCACAAGCTCTATTTGCGGACCGGCGAGTATCCGGACGGCTCGCTCGGCGAGATCTTCGTCGACATGCACAAGGAAGGGGCCGCCTTCCGCTCGCTGATGAACAGCTTCGCCATCTCGGTCTCGATCGGCCTGCAATACGGCGTGCCGCTCGAGGAGTTCGTCGAGGCGTTCTCGTTCACCCGGTTCGATCCCTCCGGCGTCGTCCAGGGCAACGACACGATCAAGATGGCGACCTCGGTGCTCGACTACATCTTCCGCGAGCTCGCCATCTCCTACCTGGAGCGCACCGACCTCGCCAATGTCGACCCGGCCGAGCTGCGCCACGACGCCATCGGCGCCGGCACCAAGGAGGGCGACATGGGCGAGAACGTGGCCCAGATCGCATCCGCCGGCTTCGTGCGCGGCAATCTCCGCCTGCTCAACGGCGGCGGCACCGCGGTCGAGGCCCTCGCCCAGGCCGGCGGCTCGCGCCAGGCCGGCGCCAGCGCCGGGGCCGGCCTTTCCGGGGCCGGAGCGCCCCTTGCCAAGATTTCACGAGACAGCCGCCGCCAGCAGGCGGAAATCGCCCGCCTCCAGGGCTACGAGGGCGATCCCTGCTCGGCTTGCGGCAACTTCACGCTGGTGCGCAACGGCACCTGCCTGAAATGCGACACCTGCGGCAGCACAACAGGCTGCAGCTAGGTCCGCATGGCGTACCCGTGGGCAGCGGGACGTCTCTTTCCTTGTATTCTCCTCCACTACGGCCCCGGGTTCGCCCGGGGCCGCTCTCTTCTTCTTCTTCTTCTTCTTCTTCTTCTTCTGCGATACCGTAGGAAGGCCGGCCGGCGAGCATGACCAAGGCCGTCCTCACCCACAAGCCCGGGTCGATCTATGACGACCTGCCGGAGCTTCGCTATCACTTGCCGCGCACCTATCTGCGCCAGGTCGAGGCGGCGATCGGCGATTTCATCCTCTACTACGAGCCCGGCCGCACCGGCCTCGACGAGCGCGACCGCACGGGCCGCAAGAGCTACGTCGCGGTCGCCCGCGTCGAGGCGGTGGAGAGCGATCCGAGGCAGGCGGAGCACTATTTCGCGTTGATCGAGCCGGGCTCCTACCTGGTCCTCGATCGGCCCGTGCCCTTCCAGGAGGGCGGCCGCTATTACGAGCGGGTGCTGCGCCACCCCGACGACCGGACCAACAAGGGCGCCTTCGGCCGGGCCGTGCGCACGCTCGCCGACGACGAGTTCGAGGCCATTCTCGCCGCCGGCTTCGCCCGCGAGCTCGGCGCCGACGAGGCGGAATGGGACCTGCCGGAGCCGACGATTCGCCCCGATTGGCAGGTGCCGGGCGCGCCACCGGCGCCGGGCCTCGCCGAGGCCCCGGCCCTCTTCGAGCGGCCGATCGTCGAGCGCATCCTCAGCCGCCCGCTGCGCGACGCCGCCTTCAAGCGGGCCGTCCGCGAGGCCTATGATGCCACCTGCGCCGTGACCGGGCTGAAGCTCACCAACGGCCGTGGTCGCCCCGAGGTGCAGGCAGCGCATATCCGCGCCGTCGAGCACCAGGGCCCGGATTCCGTGCGCAACGGCATCGCCCTTTCGGCCACCGTCCACTGGCTCTTCGATCGCGGCCTCATCTCGGTCGGCCCGCCGCCGCGCTTCGACATCGTCATCGGCAGGAAGGGCCTGCCGGAGGCGATGACACGGCTGATCAACCCCGACGGGCGGCTCAAGGTGCCGGCCTCGCCGCTCCTGCAGCCGGCCGCCGCCTTCCTCGATTTTCATCGCAGCGAGGTGTTCGAGCGCAGCTAGACGCACCGGGCGACGCTCCGGCTTCACCCCCGGCACGGCTCGAACGGACGGTTGAAGCGCCTGGCGATCCCGCGTGGCGCCCGGCGGCGATCCGTTCGCCCGAGGCGCGAGCCGGGAACGGCCGGCATCCGCCCCGTCGCCCCGGGATTTCGGGGCGCGATGGAACGGCTTCGACGCAATCGCCACACTGCGGCGAGACGCGAGCGCGGTCCCGGTCCTTTCGGGTTGACGTCAACTGACAGTTGCCCGACACCTGCCAGACCAATCGGTGCTGTCATGAGGGCGGACCAGGCAAGCGAGCACGCGGCGAAAGCGAAATCATGGGTTGGCGTCCCCGATTGTTGCAGAGATCCGATGAGGTCCGGCCGGTCATCGAGAAGCAGCTCGCGGCCGGGACCGTCTTGTTTCGGGCCGGCGACCGGAGCGACGCGGTCGCACTGATCATCGACGGCGAGGTCGAGGTGCTGGCGGAGCGGGTCGGCGGCCATGTCCGCATCGGCACGCGCGGCAATGGCGCCTATGTGGGCGACACCGACGTCCTGGCCGAGCGCCCGCGGCGCTTCACCTTTCGCACGCTCCGCCCGACCCGCGTCGAGATGCTCGCGGGCGGGCTGTACCTCGAGCGGCTGCGGGCCAACGCGGCGGCAGCCGAGCCCGGCGCCGAGGCCCTCGTCCGCCTGCTGCCGGCCTCGACCCTGAGCGCGGGCCTGCTGCCGGCCGAGGGGCTGTGCCTCACCAGCTTTCCCTTCAGCGTCGGTCGCGCCGGCGGCGACCAGGACGACGACAAGGCGGGCGACCCGCAGGCCCGCCTGCTGATCGCCGAAACGCCGCCCTACCGGCTGTCGCGCCGCCATTTCGCCATCCTGCGCGACGACGCCACCATCCGGGTGGCCGATCCGGGCAGCCGCCTCGGCACCTTCGTCGACGGCCAGCGGCTCGGCCTCGAGCCCTACGCGCTGAGCCGCGCCACGACGCACGAGCTCGTCGCGGGCGGGCCGAGCTCGCCCTATCGCTTCCAGCTTGCGGTCGACTGACAAAGCGCTGAGAATTCGCCTGGTCGTCGCTGCCTGCCCGGTGCCCCGGCAGGTCGTTCAGCCAAGCCAGGAGAAGCCTCTCATGTCGTTCGTGCCTCGCCTGAACGTGTCGGCGATGGTCGCCGCCGCCTGCCTGCTCTGGACCCTCGCGCCGGCGCCGACGGCCGAAGCCGCGACCGCCGCCGAGATCGACGCGAAGGTCGATCTTGCCCTCGAGCAGCTCTTGCGCGAATCCGACACGGCGCGCGCCGTCGCCGACCGCTCGGTCGCCGTCCTGGTCTTCCCGGACATCGTCAAGGGCGGCTTCGGCATCGGCGGGCAGTACGGCGAGGGTGCCTTGCGCCGGGGCGGCAAGACGGTCGGCTACTACAACATCGCCTCGGCCTCGCTCGGGCTGCAGATCGGCGCCCAGTCCTTCAGCGAGGCGATCTACTTCATGACCGAGGACGCGCTGAAATACCTCGACCGCTCGAAGGGCTTCGAGATCGGCGCCGACGCCAATGTGGCGCTCGCCAACGAGGGCCTGGGCTACGACGTGACGAGCAGCACCGTCCAGGACCCGATCATCGCCTTCGTCTTCGGCCAGCAGGGCCTCATGGCGGGGCTGACCATCGAGGGCTCGAAGATCACCAGGATCGAGAAGTAGCCGGCGCGGCGGGGGGAGCCGGGCCTTGGAGCCACGCCTGTCGCTGGTCACGCTCGCCGTCGCCGATCTCGCCCGCTCCCGCCGCTTCTACGTCGACGGTCTCGGCTGGCCGGCCTCGACGGCGAGCACGGCCGACATCGTCTTCATCCAGCTCGGCCCGCTCGGCCTCGCCTTGCTCCCCGAGGAGGCCTTTGCAAAGGAGATCGGCGTCGGCCCCGGAAAAACGCCCGGCATCCTGCTCGCCCAGAACGTGCGAAGCCCGGAGGAGGTCGCCCGGGTCCTGGCCCGGGCCGAGGCGGCGGGCGGGCGGATCGTCAAGCCGGCGCAGAAGGTCTTCTGGGGCGGCACCTCCGGCTATTTCGCCGATCCCGACGGCCACCACTGGGAAATCGCCCACAACCCCTACTTCCCGCTCGCCGCCGACGGTGCCCTCCAATTGCCTTGACGTTCAATGTGTAGAGTTCCGACTACCTTTTTGGACAACCGAGAAAAACGCCCTTGCTTGAAGTGATCGATTAGATAAGGACATTGTCGATTTCCAACCATGTGCAATGCCGCTCACGACTGGCATCGGCTGCGGAAATGGTTAAAAAGGGAGGTGTCCCCGCTGCCTTTAAACTTCCCTGAGACTTCACACGTGAAATTCGAACTATCTCATTGAATAATCGAGAAAAAATGACCTCACCCAAGGTGATCATTTAGATGGGGACACTCCCCTTTTTAACCATATGCGATGATGTTCGTGGCTATATCGGCCGTGGAAATGGTTAGAAAGGGAGGTGTCCCCAATGTCTTTGAGGCAATTTCATCGAAATTCCTTGTTACTATCTGAAATATAACTGAAAATATTCTTCAGTTGACGTAAAAGCTCACCTCGATTCGCCGGTCGGACGGGGCGTCAGACATCCCGTTTCACGGCGCTTTCGTGCCAGTGGCGCAGCAGGAGGTGGGTGAGCAGGGTGAGGGCGAGGAAGATGAGGATGCCGGCGAGGGAGACGAGGACCAGGGCCGCGAACAGGCGTGGGATGTTGAGGCGGTAGCCGGCCTCGAGGATCCGGTAGGCGAGCCCTGAGTCCCTTCCGGCGGTGCCGGCGACGAACTCGGCGACGATGGCGCCGATCAGCGCCAGGCCGCCCGCGATCCTGACCCCGCCGAGGAAGTAGGGCATGGCCGAGGGCAGGCGGAGATGGCGCAGCATCTGCCAGCGGCTCGCCTTGTAGAGGTGGAAGAGGTCGACGAGGTTGTGGTCGGCGCTGTTCAGCCCGAGCGTGGTGTTCGCGAGGATCGGGAAGAACGCGACGATCCAGGCGCAGATCAGGAGTGCTGCGAAGGTGTTGTCGACATAGATCAGGATCAGCGGTGCGATGGCGATGATCGGCGTCACCTGAAGGATCACGGCGAAGGGAAAGAGCGAGAGCTCGACCCAGCGGGACAGCGAGAAGAGCACGGCGAGCCCCGCCCCACCGATAATGGCGACCGCCAGGGCCGAGAAGGTCACCTCGAGCGTGACCAGGAGCGACGGGTAGAGCGTCGGCCAGTCGGCGACCAGGGTTCGGGCCACCAGGAGCGGTCCGGGCAGGATGTAGTGGGGCGTCCCGTACCAGCGGACACCGAGCTCCCAAAGGGTCAGGACGATCAGCATCAGCGCCAGCGGCATGGCCCAGCGCAGCACCCGTTCGCGGCGACGTGCGATCGCTGCCCTTGCGGCGAGCAAGGCATCCTCGGCACCGGTGCCCGGGCTGCCCTCGAGGCGGCCCGCCATCAGCCCTCGCCCATCGCCTGCTGAAGGGCCAGGGAGACCTCGCGGCAATGCCGAAGATAGCGCTCGGAGAGGCGGAACGTGTCGTCGCGCGGATAGGGCTCGTCGATCTCGAGCCCGGCGACGACCCGCCCCGGCCGCGCCGACATGACGGCCACCCTGGATGCCAGGAAGACCGCCTCGTAGACGCTGTGGGTGACGAAGACGACCGTCCAGCCCTGCCCTTGCCAGAGCTCGAGCAGGTCGCGGTTCAGCCTGATCCGGGTGATCTCGTCGAGCGCCGCGAAGGGCTCGTCCATGAGCAGCAGGCTCGGCCGGGTCACCAGGGCGCGGGCGATCGAGACCCGCATCTTCATGCCGCCCGAGAGCTCGCGCGGGTAGGCCCGGGCGAAATCCGCGAGGCCGACCAGGGCGAGCGCCTCGCGGACCTGCCCCTCGGCCTGCCGCCGCCCTTGCCCGCGCAGCCGGAGCGGCAGGTGCACGTTGTCGAAGACGGTGGCCCAGGGCATCAGCGTCGGCTCCTGGAAGACGAAGCCGATATCGCCCGCCGTGCCATCCGGCCAAGCCAGCCGCCCGGCGCTGGCCCGAACGAGCCCGGCGATCAGGCGAAGGGCGGTGCTCTTGCCGCAGCCGGAGGGGCCGAGCAGGCTCAGGAACTCGTGCCGGCCGACCTCGAGATCGAGCCCGTCCAGGGCGATCGTGCCGTTCTCGAAGACCTTCCCGACGCCGCGCAGCTCGAGCAGCCGGCCGGCCGCCGCCGTGCCCGACAGCGAGAGCAGTTCTGGCGCGAGGCGGGACATGGGCGGCTCTCGAGGAAGCGGCGTGGAGGCGCTTCATAGGCCAACGGCACCGCTGTCGAAAGGCGGCAGGGCCAGGTGGCCGCGTGGCTGGAAGGGGCTGGTGGGGCGAGCGACCGGACTTGAACCGGCGGCCTCCAGGGCCACAACCTGGCGCTCTAACCAACTGAGCTACGCCCGCCATCAGATGGCGGGGTATGTGGCGCAAAGGCAGGGAAGCGTCAAGCATCCGCCGGGAATCCGACGCTGCCTATTTTTTGGGCAACCTGCCCGCATTCGAGGCAGGCGCGGAGCGTGGCTCCCGGATTCGACCCTTGCCGATCGGTCCAAAAGCGGCTGGCATGCTCCGTGCATGCTCGTTGGCAGCGTTGGCGAGATGCAGCCCCTGCGCCCGCCCGTCGGCGCCCACCTTGCCCGACCATCCGGTCGGGACGGGCGGCGGCCGTGGCGCGCTCGAAGATGGAAGGAGACCCGAGGGCATGAAGAAGATCGAGGCGATCATCAAGCCGTTCAAGCTCGACGAGGTGAAGGAGGCGCTGCAGGAGGTCGGGCTCAAGGGCATGACCGTGACCGAGGTCAAGGGCTTCGGCCGGCAGAAGGGTCACACCGAGCTCTATCGGGGTGCCGAGTATGTCGTCGACTTCCTGCCGAAGGTGAAGATCGAGCTCGTGGTCGACGATGCGATCGTCGACCGGGCGGTCGAGGCCATCCTGCAATCGGCCAGGACCGACCGCATCGGCGACGGCAAGATCTTCGTCCTGCCGGTCGAGGACGCCGTGCGCATCCGCACCGGCGAGCGCGGCGCCGACGCCGTCTGAGCCATCCACCCGGCCGGCGTCGGCGCCGGCCGGGCGTCCTTCAGGAATCCGGCCCCAAGCGGGCCCGGCAACGCGCAAGAAGAGGGTCGATCATGACACTGGGATGCAAGTCGGCGGCGGACGTGGTGAAGGCCGCCAGGGACAACGGGGTGGAGATGATCGATCTCCGCCTGACCGACGTGCCGGGCACCTGGCACCACATCTCCTACCCGGCGGCGGTCTTCGGCGAGGGCCAGATCGAGGACGGCCTCGGCTTCGACGGCTCGTCGATCCGCGGCTTCAAGCAGATCCAGGAATCGGATATGCTGCTCCGCCCGGACGTCACCACCGCCTTCCTCGATCCCTTCGCCCGCCACAAGACGCTGGTGATGATCTGCGCCGTAGCCGACCCGGTGACCGGCGAGCTCTACAGCCGCGACCCGCGCGGCATGGCGATCAAGGCCGAGGAGCACCTGCGGTCGACCGGCATCGGCGACACCGCCTATTTCGGCCCCGAGGCCGAGTTCTTCGTCTTCAGCGACGTGCGCTACGGCCAGGCCGGCCACTACTCGAGCTACGAGATCGATTCGCCCGAGGGCCACTGGAACACGCTGGCCGACGAGGGTCCCAATCTCGGCTACAAGATCCGCGCCAAGGAGGGCTACTTCCCCTGCACGCCGACCGATTCGCTCAATGATCTTCGGGCCGAGATGGCGCTGGTCATGCAGTCGATCGGGCTCACGGTCGAGTGCCATCATCACGAGGTGGCGACCGCCGGCCAGTGCGAGATCGACATGAAGTTCGATTCGCTCTTGGCGATGGCCGACCACCAGATGAAGTACAAGTACGTGGTCAAGAACGTGGCCCGGGCGCACGGCATGACCGCGACCTTCATGCCGAAGCCGCTCTATGGCGACAACGGCTCGGGCATGCACTGCCACCAGTCGATCTGGAACGGCTCGACCCCGCTCTTCGCCGACGAGGCCGGCTATGCCGGGCTCTCCGACATGGCCCGCCACTACATCGGCGGGCTCCTCCGCCACGCCCCCTCGATCCTCGCCTTCGCCGCCCCGACGACCAATTCCTATCGCCGCCTGGTGCCGGGCTACGAGGCGCCGGTCAACCTCGCCTGGTCGCTTCGCAACCGCTCGGCTGCCTGCCGCATCCCGATGTACTCGAACAGCCCGAAGGCGAAGCGGGTCGAGTTCCGCTGCCCCGATCCCTCGGCCAACCCCTATCTCGCCTTCTCGGCCATGCTGATGGCCGGCCTCGACGGCATCAGGAACAAGATCGACCCGGGCTCGCCCATCGACAAGAACATCTACGACCTGCCGCCCGAGGAAGCGGCCGAGATCCCGAAGGTCCCGGGCCAGCTCGCCGACGCGATCATCGCGCTCGAGGGCGACCACGACTACCTGCTCGAGGGCGACGTGTTCACGCCGGACTTCATCCAGTCCTACATCGACTACAAGCGCGCCGCCGAGCTCGACCCGATCCGGCTCCGCCCGCACCCTTACGAGTTCGTCCTCTACTACGACTGCTGAGCATCGCCGGGAACCGGCGGCCTTCGGGCCGCCCGCCCCTCCTTCAGCCGGGCCGCCGCAACGCCAGCCGCCGCTCCAGGATGCCGGCGACGGCGAGCCCGCCGAGCGCCATGAGTGCGAGGGCCGGAATGACCAGATGGGCGGCGGCGAGCCCGACCCGGTCGGCCAGGGCGCCGAGCAGGAAGGGGGCGGTGAGGATGGCCACGCCCACCGCCAGCATGAACCGGGCGCTGGCCGCCACCCCGTTGGGCCCGGCCGCCTCGAGCGCCAGGCCGAGCGTCAGCGGGTAGAGCAGGGCGACGCCGAGGCCGAGCACGAAGAGCCCGGCCAGCGCCAGGGCCGGCCCGGCGTCGGTCCAATAGAGGCCGAAGCCGGCGAGCGTCACCAGAAGGGCCGCCGCATAGAGCCGCTGCGCCTTGATCCGCCCGACCACGGCGCTGCCGGCGCTCCGCCCGATCAGCATGGCGAGGGCGAAGAGGGCAGCGCTGCTCGCCGCCGTCGCCGGCGAGAGGCCGATCACCAGCTCCATGTAGGCGGGCGCCCAGAGCAGCACGCTGAACTCGATGGCGACGACGAGGGCGAGGAGCACCCAATAGGCCCAATAGGCCGAGGACAGGCGGCCCCGCCGGTCGGCGTGAAAGGCGCTCTCGGGGATCCGGGCCGAGCGGCCGACGAGCAGGATCAGGAGGCCGAGCGCCACGCCAGCCAGCACGGCGCCGCGCCAGCCTAATCCCAGCGCCAGCGAGCCGCCCATGGCGAGCGGGGCCAGCACGGCGAAGGCGTAGCAGGCTGCGCCCATCTCGGCGATCGCCCGGTCGCGATGGCGGCCGTGGATGTCGGCGAGCATGGCCGGCGCCACCGAGGCGATCAGGGCGCCGCAGAAGCCCATGACGAAGCAGGCGGCGATGCTCGCCCAGGCGGCCGGGGCGAGGCAGAGCGCGGTCGCGGCGAGCGCCGCCCCGGCGCTGCCGAAGGCGAGGCCTCGCGCCCGGCCGAGCCTCTGGATGACCCGCTCGCCGAAGAGGCCGACCAGGATCATGCCGAGGGCGATCGCCGAGGAATGCAGCGCCGCGGCACGGTAGCTGAGCTCGAGCTCGGCCCGCAGGTAGGGCAGGATGTTGCCCTGGATGTTCAGGAGGAACGTGAAGAAGCCGAGCAGCAGATAGCCGTACCACGTCGCCGCGTCACGGCGCATGGCCGCCGCCGGGGCGGGCGCCGTGGTGGCCGATCCCTCCATGTCGTCCTCGTTCCAAGGAAACGGCGCCGGGCGCCGAGGTCCTTCGGATAGGCCGGGCCGCATTAAGCGGCAAGCGGCACATCGGTACCGCATCGGTGCCGGCGGGCGAATGCGAGTGGGCGCGATCGGTTACAGTCGCTCGTTGAGATCCGATTGCGGGAGGCAGCGATGGCGGAAGCGATCCCAGAGAGCTGGCTGGCAGGACCGACCCGGCAACCGCCGTTCGAGAAGCCGAATCCGGAGACCCCGGGGCGAAGTGGAGCTCCGGCCGCGATCACCGACGATCGCGGCTGGTCGAGCCTGCCGGTGGCGCCCTGGCGGCGCTACGGGGCGCGGGCCATCGACACCTCGGTCAACGGCCTGCTCGGCGTCCTGCTCCTGGCCCATGCCTGGTACTCGCTGGCACCGCGCTCCGCCGACAGCTTCTTCTCGCTCATCGCAACGCCCGGTGGGCTGTTGCTCGATCTCGTGCTCACCACCTTCATCGCGGCCATCGTCGGTGGCTTCATCATCGGCGCCACGGGCACGTCGCTCGGCAAGGCGATCTTCGGCGTCAGGGTGCTCGACGAGGCGCTGCAGCCCATCGGCATCAGGCGCGGCCTCGTCCGCGAATTTCACGTCCTATGGTCGGGGCTGGCGCTCGGCATTCCCATCCTGGCGTTCTTCACCCTGCTGGTCGCGTACCGGAGATTGCAGCGGGATCAGGCGACGGCGTGGGACCAGGGCGCCTGTCTGGTGCTGCACCGCCCACGGGGCGTGCTGCAGACCGTGCTCAACTGTGTCGGCATTATCCTGATCGTCGTGGTCAATGTCGGAATGCGAGCGCTGGCCAGCGCCTGACGGCGCGAAGCCCGGGCCGCGATTCCTGCCAACCTTCGAGGTGAGCGGGACGGCCTTCATCTGGACGCCATGCGGAGCCGACCGGTGCCCGAGGAACGACAGTGCCCTCTCCTCTGTTTCCTCGCCGGCCTGCTCCCGCTCGCCAGCCTCTCGTGGCTCCTCAACACGTATCAGCCGGAGATCGTCGATTCCCTCCGCCCGGCGACCGGTCTCATGGCGGCAATCGCCGTGCATCTCGCCGCCATGGTGGCCATGGCCCTGCTCGGCTTGCGGGCGACCCTTCTCCTTTGGCGTCACCCCGCCCGCCGACGCGGCAGCGGCGGGGCCGGCCTGCTCTTCCTCCTTGCGTCCTGCCTCGTCGTCTACCAGGCCGCCAATGCCGGTGCCTACCTGCTCGCTTCCCGGGACCTTTATGCGATCACGCTCGCAACCGACGACAGCCCGGACGCCCGGATGCGCCCGCTGCCATCCGGGAACCTCTTGATCGAGGGTCCGCTCGGGCCGGGCCTGATGCGCGATTTCCGCGCCGCCGATGCCGCGTTCGGCCCCTTCGCAACGATCGAGATCACCAGCCCGGGCGGCCTTGTCGTTCACGCCTTGGAGCTTGCGGCCTATGTCGAGCGGCACGGGCTGAAGGTCGTGGTGCGCGGGGAGTGCCTGAGCGCCTGCGTCCCGATCGCCGTGGCCTCGCCCGCCTCCTTCGCCGAGCCGGATGCGGTCTTCGGCTTCCATCGGGTCTCGGCAGCGGTCGAGCTGACCTCCGAGGTAGCGGGCTATTCCCTGGAGCGGCTCGACCATGACATGCTCGATTTCCTCCGCCGCCACCGCGTTCCCGAAAGCGTGCTGGAGGAAGCGGCGAGGCATGGCGGCGACTCGATGCATTTCGTCTCCGCCCGGGAGATGGTGGCCATGGGCATCATCAGCGGCGTCCTGGCCGACCGCCCGGGCTCCTGAAGCATGGGCTCGGCCATCGCGCCCTGCCGGGCAGCCTGCTAATGACGATGTCTCCCCCGGACAGGACACGCCACCTTGACCCAAGCTCCCGCCACCCTCCTCGCGCATGACGACCTCGCCGCCTTCGATCTCGGCGCCGGCGGGCCGGTGGTGCCGCCGATCTACCAGACCTCGCTCTTCACCTTCAAAAGCGTCGCCGCCATGGAGGCGGTCTTCGCCGGCGAGCGGAAACAGGCGATCTACAGCCGGGGCGACAACCCGACGGTCATGGCGTTCGAGGCGAAGCTGGCGTCCCTCGAGGGCACCGAGGCGGCGCGCGGCTTCGCCTCGGGCATGGCGGCGATCAGCAGCACGGTCCTGGCCTTCCTCGAATCGGGCGACCGCATGGTCTCGGTCCGCCACTGCTACCCCGACGCCTACCGCCTGTTCCGCCGCCTGCTGCCGCGCCTCGGCATCACCGTCGAGTTCGTCGACGGCCGCGACCTGGACGCCGTGGGCCGGGCGGTGGAAGGGGCGAAGCTGCTCTACCTCGAAAGCCCGACCAGCGTCGTCTTCGAGACCCACGATGTCGCGGCGCAGGCCGCCCTCGCCCGCGCGGCCGGCGCCATCAGCGTGATCGACAACAGCTGGGCGACCCCGCTCTTCCAGCAGCCGCACAAGGTGGGGGTCGATCTCGTGCTCCATTCGGCGAGCAAGTACCTCTCCGGCCACAGCGACACCGTCGCCGGCGTGGTCTGCGGCAGCCAGGCCCATCTCGACCGGATCAACCGCCTGACCTACCCCTTCCTCGGCGGCAAGCTCGCCCCGTTCGAGGCCTTCCTCCTGCTGCGCGGCCTGCGCACGCTGGAGATTCGCCTCAAACGCCAGGAAGCGAGCGGCCTCGAGGTGGCGCGGTGGTTGCGGGAGCGGCCCGAGGTCGCCCGGGTCAACCATCCGGGCCTCGGCAACCGCCAGGGCCTCGGCGGCACCACCAGCCTCTTCAGCATCGAGCTTCGAGACGGTGTCGACGTCACCCGCTTCTGCGACACGCTCGACCTCTTCCGGCTCGGCGTGAGCTGGGGCGGCCACGAGAGCCTGGTCTTCCCGACCGCCGTCGGGCTCCGCCAGGCCGGCGAGCACAACAGCCTCGTCGACTTCGGCGTCTCGCCCCGGCTCGTCCGCCTGCATGTCGGCCTCGAGGACCCGGCCGAGCTGATCGCCGACCTGGAGCAAGGGCTCGACGCCGCCCGCGGCGACTGAAGGCGGCACCGTCCGCGAAGAGGCGGTGACAATCGATCCCGGCTGGACCGCCGGCCGAAAATCGCGCACACCTTCGCCCAACCAGCCGTGCAAGGGAGGACTTCATGCGCGTAGTGACAATGGCGGCGGCGATCGCCTTTCTGGCGAGCGCCGGCGGGGCCGCGGCCCAGACGCTGAGCCTCGTCGAGGTGATCACCAGCCCGCCTCGGACCGAGCTGCTCCGCTCCATGGTCGACAAGTTCGAGGCGGAGCATCCGGGGGTCACGGTCGAGATCACGTCCCTGCCCTGGGGCCAGGCTTTCGAGCGGCTCGCCACCATGGTCCAGGGCGGCCAGACCCCGGACGTGGTCGAGATGCCCGATCGCTGGCTCTCGCTCTACGCCAATGCCGGCCAACTCGTCGACCTGACCCCCCGCCTCGCGACGTGGGACAACACGGCCGAGCTGACCGATGCCGCAAAGGAGTTCGGCAGCGTCATCCCGGGCCAGACCCACATGATCCCCTACGGCTTCTATCTGCGGGCCATGTTCTGGAACAAGAAGCTCTTCGCCGAGGCCGGGCTCGACCGGGCACCGGAAACGATGCAGGAGTTCTACGACTTCTCGGCCAAGATCGCCGAGCTTCCCGGCAAGTACGGCTATTGCCTGCGGGGCGGCCCCGGAGCGACCAATGGCTACATCATGATGATGCTCGACTTTCTGGGCGAGAACAAATACTTCAACGACGACGGCACCTCGACCCTGGACGATCCCAAGGCGATCGAGGGGCTGCAGTTCATCATCGACATGTACCAGAATGGCCTCGTGCCCCGGGACAGCGTCAACTGGGGCTTCAACGAGATCGTCGCCGGCTTCTACTCCAGCACCTGCGCCATGCTCGACCAGGATCCGGACGCGCTCATCGCCATCAAGGAGCGGATGCCGGCCGAGGACTTCGCCGTGGCGCCCATGCCGCTCGGCCCCGCCGACAGGTCGTTCCCGACCATCGGCTTCACCGGCTGGGCGATCTTCGAGGCGTCGGAGCAGAAGGACCTCGCCTGGGATCTGGTGGCCCATCTCTCGTCGCGCGAGTCGAACCTCGAATGGTCGAAGTTCGTCGGCGTCCTGCCGATCTACATCGGCGCCGAGCAGGATCCGTTCTTCACCGGACCCAACTTCGAGGGCTGGTTCGTCGAGCTCAACGATCCGCGCTGGGAGCCCACCTCGATGCCCACCTATCTCGAGGAGTTCGGCTACTTCGCCGACGTCGTCTCGATCCAGGGCGGCCAGGAGGCGCTGCTCGGCCAGCGCACGGCCGAGGATGTCGCGACCGAGTGGGCCGACTACCTGACGGCGGCCCAGCAGAAGTGGCTCGCGGCGCGGTAGCCGTGGCGACAGCGGGGCTCGCCGGGGCGCGGGCCGGCCGGGGCACCGGCCGGCTCGGCCTCGTGCTGGAGCCCTGGGTCTATCTGGCGCCGGCGCTGGTCCTGCTCGGGCTCGTCATGTTCGTGCCCTTGATCGTCGGCTTCACCTACGCCTTCCAGGACATCCGCCTGCTCAACCCGATGGCCGGCGGCTGGGTCGGGCTGAAGCACTTCGAGGCGCTGGCGGGCGACAAGAACTTCCGCGTCGCTTTGGTCAACACCGTCTGGTGGACGGTCGGCTCGGTCGCCCTGCAGTTCCTCTTCGGCCTCGGCCTCGCCCTGCTGCTCAACCGGGCCTTCTGGGGCAAGCGCCTGGTCCAGGCCGTGGTCTTCCTGCCCTGGGCCGTGCCGACCTTCCTCTCCGGCCTGACCTTCGCCTGGCTGCTCAACCCGGTGATCGGGCCCGTGCCGCACTGGCTCTTCGCCCTCGGCATCCTGGAGGAGCCCTACAACATCCTGGGCAACCCGGCGCTCGCCATGTGGGGGCCGATCGCCGCCAATGTCTGGTTCGGCGTGCCGTTCTTCGCCATCACGCTCCTGGCAGCGCTGCAGGCCATCCCGAACGAGATGTACGAATCCGCCGCCATCGACGGGGCCACCGCCTGGCAGAGCTTCGTCCAGGTGACGCTGCCCTATCTGGCGCCGATGATCGCCATCACCGTGCTGCTGCGGACCATCTGGATCGCCAACTTCGCCGACCTGATCATCGTCATGACCAATGGCGGCCCGGCCAACGCCACCCAGATCCTGCCCTCGTATATTTTCACGACGGCCTATCGCAAGCTCGATTTCGGCTACGCCTCGGCCATCGCCATGGCGCTCCTCCTCCTGCTCTTCATCTACGCCATGCTGCTCCACCAGATGCGCAAGATCTTCCGGAGCACGACATGACGAGCCTCGGCCGGTCCCACCAGCAGCTCGCCTTGGTCCTCGGCCATCGGCTCGGCATCCTTCTCTATCTCGTGGTCGCCCTTTTTCCGGTCTACTGGCTGATCAAGATCGCGGTGACGCCCGAGGCGCTGCTCTATACCGAGGGGGTTCGCCTCTGGCCCTCGACCTTCACCTTCGACAATTTCAGCAAGGTGCTGCTGGCCAGTGATTTTCCGGCCTTTCTCAAGAACTCGATGATCGTCTCCTTCGGCACCGCCATCGCCGTCACCGTCGTCGCCAGCGCCGCCGCCTACGCCTTCTCGCGCTTCGCCTTCAAGGGCCGGGCGGCCGTCGTCTTCATCATGCTGCTGACACAGATGTTCCCGCTCGTCCTCCTGATCGCACCGATCTACCGGCTGATGACGCCCTTGGGCCTCACCGATTCCCTGACCGGCCTGATCATCGTCTACACCGCCTTCAACACGCCCTTCGCCACCTTCCTCATGCAGTCCTTCCTCGAGGGCATCCCCAAGGAGCTCGAGGAGGCGGCCATGATCGACGGCTGCACGCGGCCGCAGGCGTTGGTTCGCGTGATCCTGCCGCTCACCCTGCCCGGCATGGGTGCCACCCTTGGCTTCGTCTTCACCGCCGCCTGGTCCGAGCTGCTCTTCTGCCTCATGCTGATCAACAGCGAGGAGAAGATGACCTTCCCGGTCGGCCTCCTCTCCTTCGTCTCCAAGTTCTCGGTCGACTGGGGCCAGATGATGGCCGCCGCCGTGCTGGCGCTGATCCCCGCCTGCCTCTTCTTCGCCTTCATCCAGCGCTATCTGGTCCAGGGCCTGACCGCCGGCGCGGTCAAGGGCTGAACGGCGTCCGTTGAGCGTGCGGAGCGAAGCACCGGGCGCCGATCACGTCGGCTGGCGCGAGATCCTGAGCCGCCGGCACGGCGCTTCGCTTGCCATCGTCGGGCTCGGGGTCTGGCTGCATGCCGCCGATGGCCTCCTGGTCGCCACCATGCTGCCGGCGATCGTGGACCAGATCGGCGGCATCCACCTCATGCCCTGGACCATCGCCCTCTACGAGATGGGCTCGATCACCGCCGGCGCCGCGAGCGGGCTACTGGCCCGCCGCCACGGCCTGCGCCGGCCGATGGCGACGGCCGCCCTGCTCTTCGCCACCGGCTGCCTGGTTAGCGCCCTGGCGCCCTCGATGTGGGTCCTGCTCCTCGGGCGCGTCATGCAGGGCCTCGGCGGCGGCGGCCTCGTGGCGCTGTCGTTCGTCGCCGTCGGCTGGCTCTTCCCGCCCCGGCTCATGGCGCGCGTCATGGCCATCGTCTCGACGGTCTGGGGGGTCTCCGCCTTCATGGGCCCCCTGATCGGCGGGCTCTTCGTCGAGCACGCCACCTGGCGCCTGGGCTTTCTCGCCTTCACGCTCCAGGCCGTGCTGCTCGCCGGCTGGCTCTGGACCAGGGCGGAGCCCGAAGGCGGTGTCCGGGAGGATGCTCGGGGCAGACGCTTTCCCGCCATCCGCCTCCTCTGGCTCTCGCTCGGCGTGATCGCCATAGCCTATGCCGGCATCGCCATCGGCCCGCTCCACACCCCGGCCTTCGTCCTCGCCGGCATCGCCTGCCTCGTCCTGTTCCTTGGGCTCGACGCCAGGGCGGGGGCCGGCCGGCTGCTGCCCCGAAGCCCCATCGGCCTCGCCACGCCGGTCGGCGCGGCACTGACCATGATCCTCGCCTTCGCTGCCGCGACCATCGCCATCGGCGTCTACGTGCCCTTCCTGCTCACCCACCTCCACGGCGTCTCGCCCCTGGTCGCAGGCTACGTGATCGCCCTCGAATCGATCGCCTGGTCGATCGCCGCGGCCACCTTCTCCGGCAGCCACGAACGCCATGACGGGCGCCTGATCGGGCGCGGCCTCCTTCTGGTGACGGCGAGCATCCTGGGCCTCGCCTGGAGCGTCGCCTTCGGCCCGATCTGGCTCGTGGCGGCGTCGGCGGCGCTGCAGGGCCTGGGATTCGGCATGGCCTGGACCTTCATTCTGCGCCGTGCCGTGGCCGTGGCAGCGGTCGGCGAGAAGGCTCTGGTCGCGGCCGCCATCCCGACCACCCAGCGCCTCGGCTATGCCCTGGGTGCGGCCTATGTCGGCATCGTCGCCAACGCGGCCGGGCTCGACGGCGGTCCGGCCGCCCTGGCACGCACCGCTGTCCTCGTCTTCCTCGCCTGCCTGCCGCTCGCCGCCATCGGCCTCGTGGCGGCGGCCCGCTTCGTCCGTGCCCAGCCGAGCCCGTCATGATCCGAAACCGCCTCGCCCGCCGCTTCTTCCTGGCCCGCCACGGCCTGCTCGAGCCGCCGGGAAGGAAGCAGGGCAAGGCCGGCCTGCTCGAGGCGATCGACCGTTTGGGCTTCGTCCAGGTCGACAGCATCAACACGGTCGAGCGCGCCCACCACATGATCCTCCGGGCCAGGAGCCAAGCCTACCAGCCGCGGCAACTGAAGGCCCTGGTCGAGCAGGACCGCGCCCTCTTCGAGCACTGGACGCACGACGCCTCGATCATCCCGACCGCCTTCTTCCCCTACTGGCGGCGCCGCATGGCGCGCGACACGGAGCGCCTGCGCGCGCGCTGGCAGAAATGGCAGGGAGAGGAGTTCGACGCCCAGGCCGGCCAGGTGCTCGACCACATCACCAGGAACGGCCCCGTCCTCGCCCGCGAGCTGAACGAGCCGGTGGAGGGCCGGCCGCGCGGCCAGGGCTGGTGGGAGTGGCATCCGTCGAAGAAGGCGCTCGAATATCTCTGGCGCACGGGCCGGCTCGCCGTCTCTCGCCGCGAGGGCTTCCAGAAGGTCTACGACCTGGTCGAGCGGGTGATCCCCGAGGCCCACCGCGCAGCCGAGATCGACGACGCGACGCTGGTCGACTGGGCCTGCCGGAGCGCCCTCGCCCGGCTCGGCTTCGCCACCTCGGGCGAGCTCGCCGCCTTTTGGGGCATCGTCACCCCGGCCGAGGCCAAAGCCTGGTGCGCCGAGGCGCCCCACGGCGCCGTCCTCGTTTCACTCGAATCGGCCGACGGCACGGCACCCCGCCGGGTGCTGGCCGACCCGGCGCTCATGACGCTCCACGCGGACGACCTCGCACCGCCGCCCCGCATCCGCGTGCTCAGCCCCTTCGATCCGCTCATCCGCGACCGCGACCGGGCTCTCCGCCTCTTCGGCTTCGACTACCGGATCGAGGTTTTCGTGCCCGAGGCCCAAAGGCGCTGGGGCTACTACGTCTTCCCGCTGCTCGAGGGCGACCGCCTCGTCGGCCGCATCGACATGCGGGCCGAGCGCGGCACGGGCAGCCTCGCCGTCCGCCAGGTCTGGTGGGAGCCCGGAATCCGCCCCACCAGCGGCCGGCTCGGCCGGCTGGAGGCCGAGCTGGCGCGGCTGGCGAGGTTCACAGGCTGCGACAATGTCAGGTATGACGGACATCCCTCCGGGGCATGAGCGACGGACCGTTTCGGGCAGGCCAGGAGCGCGCAAGGGAGCCGGCGATGCGGCAGGCGGCACGGGTGGTGGTGATCGGTGGCGGCGTGGTCGGGGCCAGCGTGCTCTATCATCTGGCCCGGGCCGGCTGGACGGACGTGCTCCTGGTCGAGCGCGACGAGCTGACCTCGGGCTCCACCTGGCATGCCGCGGGCGGCATGCACACGCTCAATTCGGACCCCAATGTCGCGAAGCTCCAGGCCTACACGATCGGCCTCTACCGCGAGATCGAGGCGGCATCCGGCCAGTCCTGCGGCGTGCATCTGACCGGCGGCCTGCTGCTCGCCGGCACGCCCGAGCGCATGGACTTCCTCAAGGCCGCGCACGCCAAGGGCCGCTATCTCGGCATGGCGACCGAGCTGGTCTCGGCCGAGGAGGCTGCGCGCCGCATGCCGCTCCTCGATCCCGCCTATTTCATCGGCGCGCTTTTCGATCCCATGGAGGGTCATGTCGACCCCTATGGCGTCACCCATGCCTATGCCAGGGCGGCCCGGGCGCTGGGTGCCGAGGTCGTCTTGCGCAACCGCGTGGTCGAGCTGCGCCAGCGGCCGGATTCCACCTGGGACGTGGTGACCCAGGCCGGCACCGTCCACGCCGAGCATGTGGTCAACGCCGCGGGGCTCTGGGCGCGCGAGGTCGGGCGCATGGTCGGGCTCGAGCTGCCGGTGCTGGCCATGGAGCACCAGTATCTGATCACCGAGGACATGCCCGAGGTCGCCGCGGCCGAGAGCGAGCTGCTGCACGTCATCGACTTCGAGGGCGAGATCTATCTCCGCCAGGAGCGGGGCGGCATGCTCATGGGCACCTACGAGCGGGCGGGCGTGCCCTGGTCGGTCGAGACCACGCCTTGGGACTTCGCGACCGAGCTTCTGCCTGAGGACCTCGACCGCATCGCGCCATCGCTCGAGGTCGGCTTTCGCCATTTCCCGGCGATCGGCCGGGCCGGCATCAAGCGGGTCGTCAACGGTCCCTTCACCTTCGGCCCGGACGGCAACCCGCTCGTCGGCCCGGTCCGGGGCCTCGCCAACTACTGGTGCGCCTGCGCCGTCATGGCCGGGTTCAGCCAGGGCGGCGGCGTCGGCCTGGCGCTGGCCAACTGGCTGGTGGAAGGCGATCCCGGCTTCGACGTCTGGGCCATGGACGTCGCCCGCTTCGGCCCCTTCGCCAGTCCCGGCTACACGCGGGCCAAGGTGCGCGAGAACTACAGCCGGCGCTTTCGCATCACCTTCCCGAACGAGGAGCTGGCCGCCGCCCGGCCGTTGCGCACCACGCCCATCTACGACCTGCTCATCGCCGAGAACGCCGTCATGGGCTCGAGCTTCGGCCTGGAGCATGCGCTCTGGTTCGCGCCCGCCGGCAGCGAGCCGGTCGAGGCGATCACCTTCGGCCGCTCCAACGCCTTTGGCGTCGTGGCGGAGGAATGCCGCGCGGTGCGCGAGGCGGTGGGCCTCATCGAGACCTCCAATTTCGCCAAGTACGCCGTCGAGGGTCCGGATGCCGAAGCCTGGCTCGGCCGCGTCATGGCCGGTCGCCTGCCGCCACCCGGTCGCATCAGCCTCTCGCCCATGCTGAACGAACGAGGCAGGCTGATCGGCGACTTCACCCTGGCCCAGGTGGCGCCCGGCCGCTACCGCGTCTTCGGCTCGGGCGTCGCCGAGACGTATCATCTGCGCTGGCTCGAGCAGCATTTGCCGCGGGCGGGCGTCACCTTGCGCTCCATCACCAGCGAGCTTCTGGGCGTCGCCATCGCCGGCCCGAGGAGTCGCGAGCTTTTGGCCCTGCTCACCGGCGCCGATCTGTCGACCGAGGCCTTCCCCTTCCTCGCCTGCCGCAGGCTCGAGCTCGACCTCGTCCCGGCGCTGGTCGGCCGGCTCAGCTACACGGGCGATCTCGGCTACGAGATCTGGGTCGAGGCGCCGTATCTCCGCCGCGTCTTCACGGCCCTACGCGCCGCCGGCGAAGCCTTCGGCCTTCGCCTCTTCGGCGCCCGCGCGCTCAACAGCCTCAGGCTCGAGAAGGGCTTCGGCAGCTGGGCGCGGGAATACCGGCCGATCTACGGGCCGAGGGAGGCCGGCCTCGACCGCTTCATCGATCATGCCCGAGGCGGCTTCATCGGCCACACGGCGGCCGGGGCCGAAGAGCCCGAGCGCCGCCTCGTCACTCTCGCGGTCGATGCCCGGGATGCCGATGTCAGCGGCGACGAGCCCATCTGGCACGGGGGTGCGGTGGTCGGCTGGGTCACCTCGGGCGGCTATGCCCATGCCAGCCGCACCTCGGTTGCCCTGGGCTATGTCCCTGCCGCCCTGGCCTCGTCGAGCGAGTTCGAGGTCGAGATCCTGGGAGAGCGCCGCCCCGCCCGCCGCCTCGCCGACCCGCTCTTCGATCCCATAGGCGAGCGCCTGCGGGCCTAGGGCAGGATCAGCTTGCCCAGCCGCACCGGCCGGTCGGCGCCGGTGAAGCCGCCGGTCGCCACGGGCGGCGCGAAAAGCGTCAGCACGGCGAAGGCGGCGAAGGCGATCGCCTCCTTTAAGTCCGGATCGAGGCCGACGCTCGCCGTCGACGCGACCTCGCTGCCGGGCAGGCGAAGCTCGATCTGGCGCATCAGTGTTCTGTTGTGAACCCCGCCGCCGCTCACCAGCACGCGGTCGACCGCCATCCCCGGCGCCACATGCGTGGCCACCGTTCGCGCCAGCGCCTCGGCGGAGAGGGCCGTGGCCGTGGCGATCAGGTCGCGCCACTCGGCTTCGCTCCGGGGAGCGACGCGGGCGACCAGCTCATCGACGAAGTGGTCGCCGAACTCCTCCCGGCCGAGCGAGCGGGGTGGCGGCGTGCGCAGCGCCGGCATGGAGGCCAGATCGCCGAGCAGCTTCTCGTCGATGCGCCGGTTGGCGGCGAACGCACCATCTGCGTCATAATCCAGCCGGCCGCCGGTCATCCGCCGCACGAGACCGTCGACGATCATGTTGCCGGGGCCGCAATCCATGGCGACCGCCTCGCCGCCGCTGGCCGGAAGTGCGGTGAAGTTGGCGATCCCGCCGATATTGAGCGCCAGCACGCTCCGGTCGGACTGGCCCAGGAAGAGCCGGTCGAAGATCGGCACGAGCGGCGCGCCGCTGCCACCCGCCGCCACGTCCGCCCGGCGGAAATCCGCCACCACTGGGCAGTCCAGCGCCTGCGCCAAGCAGGCCGGCTCGCCGATCTGCAGGGTCGTCAGCCGGTGCTCGTGATAGGCGGTCTGGCCGTGGCTGCCGACCAGATCGACGGGCCCGATTCCGGTCTCGGCCAGGAGCCGGGCGACGGCCGCCGCCTGGAACCGGCCGAGCGCCAGATCGGCCCGCGCCAGCGCCGGAACGCCCGCGTCCTTGGCGGCGAGCAGGGCCCGGCGCAGGTCGTCCGGCAGCTTCAGCGTGCGGCCCAGCAGCAGCTCCGGCATGGCGTCGAGGGCGGGGCTGATCCGGCAGAGCGCCACGTCCAGCCCATCCACCGAGGTCCCGGTCATCAGCCCGAGGACCAGCAGCGTCGGCTGCTCGGCGAGGCGGGCGAGGCGGGCGAGCGCGTCCAAGCTCAAAAGGCTCCAGGATGGTCGAGCGCGGCGTCGTCCTCCGCCTCGTCCTCATTCAGGGTGCGCAGCACCGCCCGCGCCAGCGCCAGGGTGATCGGCCGCCGGGCGCGCAAGGACGCCCGGTCGAGCTCCCTGACCAGCCGCCGTGCGGCGGCGAAGGAGCGCTCCATGTGGCGGCTGAGATAGGCCACCACCTCAGGCGACACGGCGAGCTGGCGGTCCTGGAGCTGCTTGACCAGGAGGGCCGCGAGCAGGGCATCGTCCGGCTCGGCGATCCGGCAGGACCAGGCCGTTCGCAGCCGCGAGACCAGGTCGGGAAGCTCCAGCCCCCAGTCGGCGAGCGGCCGGCTCGCGGTCAGGAGCAGATGCCCGCCGTGCCCCGCCACGAGGTTGTAGACATGCAGCAGGGCCCGGTCGTCGCCGACCCGGTCGGCATCGTCGACCACGCAGGCCCGGCAGTCGGCGGCGAGCCCGAAGGGCGCGCGCTCGGCCCAGAGCCGGCTGCCGTCGAGCTCGCGGGCACCCGTGCGGCGTGCCCAGATCCGGGCGAGATGGCTGCGGCCGCTGCCGACCGGCCCCCAGACGATGAGCGCCGGCGCCGGCCAGTCCGGCCAGTGGAGCACGGCGTCGAGCGCCGCGTCGTTGGCCGGCGAGCGGAGAAAGTCCTCGAGCCGGTCGGCATCGTCGGTCGGCAGGTCGAGCACGAGCTGGTTGGCGGCAAGGAAGGTCAGCATATGGTTCCGTTGCGGAAGGGACGGCGATCGGTCGGGCACAGCAAGGCTTCAGCCCCGCGCCCTGGCGGCGTTTCTAGCGAACCAGAGATAGGCGGCGAGCGAGGCGAGTGCGGTGAGCACCACGGCACCGCCCGTCAGATGGTGCAGCAGCCCGAAGGGCACGAGGCCGCCGGCTTCCGCGAGCAGCACCCCGAAGAAGACGAACTGCGACATCGTGCAGAGCTTGCCGATGATCAAGGGCTCGAGCATGCGGCTGGTCGACAGGAGCTCGAGCCGGACCACGCCCATGGCGAGGGCGATGTCGCGGCCAACCACCAGCGCCACGAGCCAGAGCGACGTCCAGCCGAGCGTGCCGGCGACGATGAAGAGGCAGCCCATCATCAGCTTGTCGACCAGGGGGTCGAGCACGGCGCCGAAGGCCGACGCGGTGCCGGTCAGCTTGGCCACCGCCCCGTCGACCGCGTCGCTCAGCGCCGCCAGCGCGAAGACCAGAAGCGCCGTGTCGTACCGGGCTGCCTGGATCAGGAGCCAGATCGGCAGGACGGCGACCAGGCGGGCGAGCGTGATGGCATTGGCGAGCTGCCGCCAGCCCCGGGTCGCGAGGAGGACGACCAGCCGCCGGCCGGCGCTCAGCCCGCGCCCCGGCCAGCCGTTCGCTGCAGCCGCCATCGATCCGCTCCCCCGGTGAGGCCCAGCCCGCGCGCCGCCAGGGCGCGCCGCAACTGGTCGACATTGCCGATATAGCTCAGGACGAGGTCCGCCTCGGCCTGCGAGAAGGCCGTGACGTCGATCCGCCTGATCGCCGAGACGGCGGCGAGGCCGGAGCGGATCGCCGACCAGTCCTCGAGGCTGCCGAGCGGCGCCTGCACCTGGAGCTTCGCCAGCTTGTCGAACTCGACGAGGTTCTGGGCCTTCCATTCGGCCTCGAGCTCGGTCATCGCCCGCCGCGCCGCCGCTGCCCACAAGGCCTCGGGCTCGCCCTCCATGGCGACCGTGAGCTGGCCCATCTCGGTCGGCCAGCCGGCGGCGCCGCCGAGCCTGATGTCGATCCGCTTGGGTGCCTCGAGCGAATCCGGGGCCGCCACCACCAGAAGGGCCCCCTCGGTGCCGTAGCGCCCGGCCGCGTCGGCGAGCGCCGTTGTCGGATCGCCGGCCAGCGCCTGGCTGCCCAGCGTGCGCAGATCGGTCAGATCGCCGAGCGGCAGCTCGATCGTGAGCAGCGTGTTGCGGCCGGCCTCCTTCGCCCAGGCGTCGCGCCAGGCGGGGGAGCCGTCGAAGACCGCGAGCCCCCCACCCGAGCCGCCATCCAGCGCCGGCACCACGAGGAGCGGCGGCGGCAGGTCGACGACGAAGGGCACGCCCGTGCCTTCGAGCAGGTTCTGCACAGCTAACGCGTCGTAGGTCACCGTCATTTCGGCGACATAACGGGTCGCCGCGACGTTCTCCTTCTCGACCTGGTAGGAGGTGACCAGCGAAGCCGCGGTCTCGCTGCCGACGACCGGCAGGCGGTCGTCGTAGCGTGGCAGGGTCAGCCGCTCGAGCAGCTCCCTCAGGCCCTCGACCTGGGCGTCCGTCACCGCGGTCTCGCGGGCGAGGACGGCGTTCTCCGCCGTCACATCGACGGCGATGCCGTTCACGGTGTAGGGGTCCGCCAAAGCGGGCCCGGCAACCACGGCGATGGTGGCGAGCAGCGGCCACAGGAACGCGATGGTGCGCTTTGCAAGTGCCATGATCTTCCCTAAGCTCGAGCACGCCTTGTCGCCGCGCGGCGGCGGTCGGCGGCAAAGATCCCGCCGCCGCGCGATGGCGGGCTGTGGCAGACATCCCGCCGCCGCGCAGCGGCGGGCTGTGGCAGACATAAGGTGCACGGCGAGCCCGATACAAGAGGAACGCAGAGCTTGACACAAGAGGTACGCGACGGCGACGCCTATGCCAGGGCCGGGGTCGACATCGGCGCCGGAAATGAGCTGGTCCGCCGCATCGCACCCCTGGCGGCGGCGACCGCCCGCCCCGGCACGGTGGCGGCGCTCGGCGGCTTCGGCGCCGTCTTCGATCTGGCTGCCGCCGATTTCCGGGACCCGCTGCTGGTCGCCGCCACGGACGGGGTCGGCACCAAGCTCTTGATCGCCGAGGCTTTGGGCCGCCACGACACGGTCGGCATCGATCTCGTCGCCATGTGCGTCAACGATCTGGTCGTGCAGGGGGCCGAGCCCCTCTTCTTCCTGGACTACCTCGCGACCGGCCGGCTCGAGCTCGAGGCCGCGACCAGCCTCGTCGCCGGCATCGCCAAAGGCTGCGCCCTCGCCGGCTGCGCCCTGATCGGCGGCGAGACCGCGGAGATGCCGGGCCACTACCCAAGGGGCAGGTTCGACCTCGCCGGCTTCGCGCTCGGTGCCGTCGAGCGGGCCGATCTCCTGCCGAAGCCCGTCGCCGCCGGCGATGTCGTGCTCGGCCTCGCCTCCTCGGGCCTGCACAGCAACGGCTTCACGCTGGTCCGCCGGATCATCGCCGATTTCGGCCTCGAGCTCGACGCCCACCCGCCCTTCACCAGCGACCAGAAGCTCGGAGAGGTGCTGCTCGAGCCGACCCGCATCTACGTCCGCGCCTGCCGTGCCGCCATCCGCCATGGCGGCGTCAAGGCGCTCGCGCACATCACCGGCGGCGGCCTGATCGAGAACCCCCTGCGGGTGGTGCCGGACGGCCTGACCATCCGCCTCGATGCCGCGACCTGGCATTTCCCGGCGGTCATGCGCTGGCTCGCCGGCATGGGCGAGCTGGAGCCTTCGATGCTCGGCCGCGTCTTCAATTGCGGCCTCGGCATGTTGCTCTTCGTCGAGGCCGCCAGGGCCGACGAGCTTCTGGCCCTGCTCGAAGCGCAGGGCGAGACGGCGCATCGGGTCGGCCGGATCGAGGCCGGCTCGCCCGGCCCGGCGCAGGTGGTGATCGACGGAGTCGAGACGGCATGGGAGCCGCCCGCGTCGCCGTCCTGATCTCCGGCAGCGGCAGCAATCTCGAAGCCCTGATCCAGGCCACGAGGAGCGGCGCGGCGGCCGGCGAGATCGTGCTCGTCGTCAGCAACCGGGCCGACGCCTTTGGCCTCGAGCGCGCCCGCCGGAACGGCATCGCCACGGCCGCGATCGCGCATAGCGCCTATTCCAGCCGCGCCGCCTTCGAGGCCGCCCTGCACGAGGCGCTGATCGAGGCCAGGATCGACATCGTCTGCCTCGCCGGCTTCATGCGCATCCTGGGCCAGGGCTTCGTCGAGCGCTGGCAGGACCGCCTGCTCAACATCCACCCGTCCCTGCTGCCGGCTTTGCCCGGCCTGCACACCCATGAGCGGGCCCTCGCCGCCGGTGCCCTGGTGCACGGCTGCACCGTGCATCTGGTTCGAGCGACCCTCGACCAGGGCCCGATCCTGGTCCAGGGCGTCGTGCCGGTGCTGCCCGACGACGATGCGTCGACCCTCGCCGCCAGGGTGCTCGAGGTCGAGCACCGATGCTACCCGCTGGCGCTCGACCTCGTGGCCAAGGGGGTGGAGGTCGAGGGTGAGGTCGTCAGGCCGCGCAACCCGAGCCGCCGGCTGGTCCTGCACGAGCTTTTGGCGAACGCCTAGAACACCCCCGCCTCCAGCCCGGCGGCCATGAACGTGCCGAGGTCGGTGGCGCGGTCGAGGAAGGTGTCGTCCCATTGGCCGCGGCAGACGACGGGCTCCGGCAACGTCATGACAACGTTTCGCCGCTGTCTGGCGACGATGGGACGCGAGCCGCAACCCGGACAAAAAGGTGCCGAAACACTGGAGTTTTTGCCTACGGTTTCTGTCACTGCTGATCCCATCGTTTACGACAGGCTCAGAACTCGAAACAAAAGCGACCGTTTATGGCGCGCTTGACGCGCCCGTCCTAGCGGCGAGAATACGCCTGCGCGATCCGAAGCGGAATGAACATGCACCGAGGAAACGCATCACGGCAAGCCGTTGGTTGCAATTGATTTCAACTATTTAAGCGAGATGTCCCATTAAATGGGAGATACCAGTTCACACAGAGCATTGGGGTGAGTTGTCAGTCGTGCGTAGAGTGATATCGCTCAGCCCTTTTTTTGGTTGTTGTCTCTTGTTATTCGCTTCTGCCCCCGCTGCAGAAGGCGAATTCATTTTGCAATGCGAGCAGCCCCGAGCGGACATATTTCGCTATTCCAATGGGAAGGCGTCGATCGTGGAGTATTGGAGCACCGGTGAAATGGTAACGGCAGATTACCAGTTACTGGGTTTTGATGATTTTTCCTCAAGGGCAGTATTTTATAAAATTAGACACGACAGTTATATAGCAGGCATGACCATATTCGAAATCAATTTCGCAAATCCATCTGTTATCGAACATCGATTCTGGCCAGATGGAAGTACATCTTTTCAATTCAATGGCTGCCGGCGGACCAATTAAAACTGATACACCCGCTCGATTTTATCGTCGTCGCCGACCACGCCGAGAACATGGGCCAGCCGTTCAGCGTCGTTGAGGTCCTTGCAGCTACCGAGACGCCCAGGCTCACCAAGCGATCCTGTCAAGAAGGTGCTCTGCTCACCAAAAAGCAGGGGGTGGTTCCCTGCTGATCGCCCCGTTCGACGCTTACGATCTGACAGCCAGAACCGTGACCGTAAGGACGCTTCGCGCCGCCTACCCGATCGGCACAAGGCGGACGAAACCCATATCGTTCTGTCACTGGCAAAAAGTACCGATTCTGTCCAACCCCCAACGTTCGCTCGCTGTCCGACGGATCCCTGCGCCCGACCAGGGCGATCCCGTCCCTAGAACACCCCCATTTCCAGCCCGGCCGCCATGAAGGTGCCGAGCTCGGTGGCGCGGTCGAGGAAGGCCTCGTCCCATTGGCCCCGGCAGACCACGGGCTCGTGCACGGCCTTCCAGCGCAGGCCGCCGGTGATGCTGG
>CAYMTA010000002.1:0-152496 GCA_964393275.1 uncultured Geminicoccaceae bacterium
GGCGGTGCAGCTCGCGGCGGGCGTCGTGAATGGTGAGCTGCCACTGGCGACGGGGGGCCTCGGCGGGTGAGTATTCGAGCTTGAGCAGGTGCTGGATCAGGCGCTCGATCTGGCTGAGGCAGGCATTCTTTGCGGCACGGCCCAAGTCCTCGACCTCCTCGGAGAGGTTCTCTAGGTCGAGCGGGCCGTTCCAGCGTTGCCTGGCGAGCAGGCGAAGCGAAGCTGCCTGGTCCTGGGTCCACGCATAGAAGTCCTCGTCGTAGAGCTCGGCCGCGTTCTTCATGGCGTGAGCTTACACGAGCCGACGATTGCCACCAAGGGAATGGCCCGCCCCTATCGCTCCGGCAAGGGCGCCAGCGGGCGCCCGGCAGCCGCGACCGCCTGATCCAGCACCTCCCGCGCCGCGGCGCGGCCGCCCGGGTCGTAGCTGCCGTCGTACCAGACGGCGAAGGCGTGGCCCTCGACAGTGTTGCCGTCGGCGTCCTGGCCCTGTTCCGGCACGACGAAGAGGGTGAGCGAATCGAGGCCGATGACGAAGCGGAGCCAGCCGCGGTAGCCCGGAAAGGGCCGCTGCACCTCCTCGATCAGGTCCGGGCGGATGCGGGTTTCGAGCGCGGCCCTGGCGATGTCGAGGGCGTCGGCTTGCTCGATCCCGAAGGCCGGGCCGGTGATGGCGCCGGGTGGGAGCTCGGGGCTGCCGGCGCAGGCCGCCAGCGGGGCGATGGCCAGCGCCACGAGCAGGAAGCGGCGCCGCTCAGGCAGCAAGCTTTTCCAGCCCGGCCCAGTCGAACACGATCCCGTGGCCCGGCCGGTCGGGTGCCACAGCCCGGCCGTCCTCCAGCACGAGCGGGTGCTCGATGTAGCGCTCGAGGCCGAAGCCGTGGGCTTCGAGGTATTGACCGTTGGGGCAGGCTGCCAGGAGGTGGACGGTGACGTCGTGGGCGCCGTGGCTGGTGACGGGCAGGTTGAAGGCCTCGGCGAGGTGGGCGATCTTCATGAAGGGCGTGACGCCGCCGCAATTGGTGACGTCGGGCTCGGGGAAGGTGACGCCGCCGGACGCGATCAGGTGACGGAAGTCCCATAGCGTGCGGAGGTTCTCGCCCGTGGCGATGGGCACACCGCCCTCGCGGACGACGCGGGCATGGCCGGCCATGTCGTCGGGCGGCAGTGGCTCCTCGAGCCAGGTCAGATCGTAGGGCCGGAAGGCGCGGGCGGCGCGGATCGCCTGGTCGGCGGTCCATTTCATGTTGGCGTCGACCATGAGCGGGAAGCCGTCGCCGAGGTGCGCGCGCATGGCGGCGATGCGGTCGACGTCCTCGGCCAGCCGGGCCCGGCCGACCTTCATCTTGATGGCGCGAAAGCCGCGCGCGAGATTGCCCTCGGTCTGCTTCAGGAGATCGTCGGTCGAGAGGTCGAGATCGATGCCGCCGGCATAGCAGGTGACGCGCGGGTCGTGGCCGCCCAGCAGCTTCCACAAGGGCAGGCCGGCGCGCCTCGCCTTCAGGTCCCAAAGGGCCATGTCGAAGGCGGAGAGGGCGAGGACGGTGGGTCCCCCCCTTCCGCCATAGTGCAGCGCCCACCAGAGCTTTTGCCAGAGCGCTTCGATCCGGTCGGCATCCTCGCCCAGGGTCAGCTCGACGATCTCGCGGGCGAGCGTGTCCATGACCGCACCGCCGTTGCGGCCGACCGTGTAGGTGTAGCCCACCCCCTCCGCCCCCTCGGCGTCGGTGAGGCGGACGGTGACCAGCTCGAAGGCGCTCATCTCCCCGTGCGTGCTGTCGGTCAGCACCACCGGCAGGGGGATGCGGTGGTGGCCGGGCGTGACGGCGACGATCCGCGGCATGACGGGCGCTCAGCCGGTGGCCGCTTCGGCCTCGATCGCCTGGGCATCGTGGGCGGCGAGCGCAGCGACGTTGAGGATGTCGGAGACGCTGGCGTTCATCGGCACGATCTGCACGGGCTTCTCGAGGCCGATCAGGAGCGGGCCGATCACCGTGCCGCCGCCGAGCTGCTGCAGGAGCTTGGCCGAGATGTGGGCGGTGTGCAGGGCCGGCATGATCAGCACGTTGGCGGGGCCGCTCAGGCGGCAGAAGGGGTAGAGCGCCATCAGCTCGGGGTCGAGGGCGACGTCGGCGGTCATCTCGCCGTCATACTCGAAATCGACCTGCCGCTCGTCGAGGGCGCGGACCGAGTCGCGCACCCTGGCCGCCTTGCTGATCCTGGGGTTGCCGAAGGTGGCGAAGGAGAGGAAGGCGACCCTGGGCGTGAAGCCCATCTTCTTCGCCACCTCGGCCGTCTGGATGGCGATGTCGGCGCAGACCTCGGCATCGGGCAGCTCGTGCACCGTGGTGTCGGCGATGAAGACGGTGCGCCCCCGGGCGATGATGATGGTCACGCCGAACATCCGCTTCCTCGGCAGCGGGTTGATGACGAGGCGGATGTCCTTGATCACCGTGTTGTAGCGGCGGGTCAGGCCCGTCACCATGGCGTCGGCGTGGCCGCAGGCGACGAGGCAGGCGCCGAAGACGTTGCGGTCCTGGTTGACCAGCCGCTGGCAGTCGCGAAACAGGAGGCCGTTGCGCTGGTTGCGCTCGTAGAGAAAGTCCGCGTAGAGGCGGTTGTGCGGGCTGACGCGGGCGTTGTGGATCTCGACCCCCTCGAGGCTGGTCTGGCCCATGCTCTTGGCCGTCTCGACGATGCGCTCCTCGCGGCCGACCAGGATGGCCTGGCCGAGGCCGCTGTTGCGCCAGGCGAGGGCGGCGCTGATCGCCTTCTGCTCCTCGCCCTCGGCGAAGACCATGCGCTTGGGATGGGCGCGCACCCGGTCGATGATGAGCTGCATGCGGCTCGCCGTCGGGTCGAGGCGCGAGCGCAGCTCCTGGCGGTAGCGATCGAAGTCGACGATCGGCTTCATGGCGACGCCGCTCTCGACCGCCGCCTTGGCGACCGCTGCCGGCACATGGGTGATCAGCCTCGGATCGAACGGGGTCGGGATCATGTAGTCCGGGCCGTAGCGCAGCCGGCGGCCGCGATAGGCGGCGGTCACCTCCTCCGGCACCTCCTCGCGGGCGAGCGCGGCGATGGCGTAGGCGGCGGCGATCTTCATGGCGTCGTTGATGGTCGAGGCCCGGACGTCGAGAGCGCCCCTGAAGATATAGGGAAAGCCCAGGACGTTGTTGACCTGGTTGGGGTAGTCGCTCCGGCCGGTCGCGATGATCACGTCGTCGCGGATGGCCTTCGCGTCCTCGGGCGTGATCTCGGGGTCCGGATTGGCCATGGCGAAGATGATCGGGTTCGGCGCCATCGAGGCGATCATCGCGGGTGTCAGAGCGCCCTTGGCCGAAAGGCCCATGACGATGTCGGCACCGGCCATGGCGTCGGCGAGGGTGCGGGCCTCGGTCGGCACGGCGTGCGCCGACTTCCACTGGTTCATGCCTTCGGTCCGGCCCTGGTAGATCACCCCCTTGGTGTCGCAGATGGTGACGTTCTCGTGCGGCATGCCCATCGCCTTGATCAGCTCGGCGCAGGCGATGCCGGCGGAGCCGGCGCCATTGACCACCATGCGGGCGGTGGCGATCGAGCGGCCGGTGAGATCGAGCGCGTTGATCAGCCCGGCGGCGGCGATGATCGCGGTCCCGTGCTGGTCGTCGTGGAAGACCGGGATGTCCATGAGCTCGCGCAGGCGCTGCTCGATGACGAAGCACTCCGGCGCCTTGATGTCCTCGAGGTTGATGCCGCCGAAGGTGGGCCCGAGCAGCTTGACGCAGTCGACGAAGGCGTCGACCTCCTCGGTGTCGACCTCGAGGTCGATGCCGTCGATATCGGCGAAGCGCTTGAAGAGGACGGCCTTGCCCTCCATCACCGGCTTCGAGCCGAGGGCACCCAGATTGCCGAGCCCGAGCACCGCCGTGCCGTTGGAGATGACGGCGACGAGATTGCCCTTGGCGGTGTACTCGTAGGCCTTGACCGGGTCGGCCTGGATGGCGAGGCAGGGTGCCGCGACGCCCGGGCTGTAGGCGAGGGAGAGATCGCGCGAGGTGGCGAGCGGCTTGGTCGGGGTGATCTCGATCTTGCCGGGTCGGCCGCGCCGGTGCAGCTCGAGCGCCTCCTCGCTGGTCACCGGCTCGTGCGAATCGACGATCGAGCGAGGGATCTGGGGCTCGTCCGCGTCCATGCGATCGTCGAGCAGGTCGTCGACCGATGCCGCCGTGGGCCGCCCTGGCTGGCTCGTCGCTGTCATGTCCGTCGCCTTCCCCGCTTGGGTTGCTCGTGCCGGCACCGCCGGCACGCTGACCGTGCGCCAGATAACGCGCTTCCGGCGCCCCTCACAAGTGGCAGTGCGCGGGGCACGGTTGCAGGACGCCGCGACGGCACCATTTCAGGGTCGGTTGGCTCTGGCTCGGATGACCATCGATGAACGCAGTGCGCACCGGCATTCTGCTCGCCGCGATGACCGGACTCTTTCTCGCCGTGGGCTTCGTCCTCGGCGGCGAGGGCGGGCTTCTGATCGCGCTCCTCCTGGCGCTCGGCATGAACTTCTTCGCCTACTGGAACTCGGCCAGCATGGTGCTGCGCATGCACAATGCGCGGGTCGTCACGCGCGCCTCGGCGCCGGACTATTATGGCCTGGTCGAGACCCTCGCGAAGCGCGCCGGGCTGCCGATGCCGCAGGTCTACGTGATCGAGACCGACCAGCCCAATGCCTTCGCCACCGGCCGGAGCCCGGACCACGCCGCGGTGGCGGCGACCTCCGGCCTCCTGCGCAGCCTGAGCCACGAGGAGCTCGCCGGCGTGCTGGCGCACGAGCTCGCCCACATCAAGAACCGCGACACGCTGACCATGACGGTGGCCGCGACCATCGCCGGGGCGATCGGCTTCCTCGCCAACTTCGCCTTCCTCTTCGGCGGCCGGGGCGAGGACCGGCCCAACCCGATCGCGATGATCCTGGTCATGATCCTGGCCCCCCTGGCGGCCGGGCTCGTGCAAATGGCGATCTCGCGCACGCGCGAGTACTCGGCCGACCGCGACGGGGCCGCGATCTGCGGCCAGCCACGCTGGCTCGCCAGCGCGCTCATGAAGATCGAGCGGCTCGCCCAGGGCCGGGTGATGCCCACGGCCGAGCGCAACCCGGCGAGCGCCCACCTCTTCATCATCAATCCCCTGATGAAGGGCGGGATCGGCAATCTCTTCCGCACCCATCCCTCGACCGAGGAGCGGGTTCGCCGGCTCATGGCGATGGCCGGGAGCGGTGGCGCCACGTCGGACGGCCCCCCGCCGGCAACCCGGCATGTGCGGCGCGGCGGCAGCGTGCCGAGCGCCGGGCGCGGCTGAGGGCCCCGCACCCTCTGCTCAGGCCGCGGCGCCGGGCGGCTGCAGGGCGCTGGCGGCGGCCTGGGCGAGGCGGGCGCGCTCCGCGGCGGTCATCCCCTCGCCCTCGGCCACCTGCACCGTGACCCTTCGGTCGGCGAAGCGGATGCCGGCCTCCGCGAACGCGCGCTGCACGGCGCTGTAGATCTCGCGCCGGGCGACGAACTGCTTGCCGGGCTTCGCCATGAACTTGCCGCGGATGACGAGCGCGCTGTCGTCGAGCGTGATCACGCCCTGCGACTTGAACGGCTCGATGAAGTCGGGGCCGAGGTCGGGGTTGGCCAGCAGGTCCTGGCCGATCTGCTTGAAGATCTTGCGCACCCGGTCCGGGTCGGTGTCGAACGGCACGCGGAACTCCAGCTTCATGATGACCCAGTCGCGGCTGTAGTTGGTGAGCTGGCGGATCTCGCCGAACGGCACGGTGTGCAGCGGGCCGCGATGGTGGCGCAGGCGGAAGGAGCGAACCGAGATCTTCTCGACCGTGCCCTTGACGCTGCCGACATCGACATACTCGCCGACCCGAAACGCGTCATCGAGCAGGAAGAAGGCGCCGGAGACGACATCGCGCACCAGCGTCTGGGCGCCGAAGCCGACGGCGATGCCGACCACGCCGGCGCCGGCGAGCAGCGGGCCGATATCGACGCCGAGGGCGGAGAGCGTGATCATCACCGTGATGACGCCGATGGTGATCTGGATGGCGCGCTTGACCAGAGGCAGGAGTGTCGCGAGGCGGCTCGCCCCGCTGCCGCCCATGTCGCCATGCTCGCCGGCCGCGGTCGGGGCGGCCTCGCTGGAGATCCGCCGGTCGATGGCGATCCGGGCGAATTCCCACCCCAGATAGGCCGCGAACCAGGCGAAGCCGATATCGACCAGGGCGTCGCTGATCCGGTCGCCGACCCCGGCGGTGGCGGCGGCGCGCAGGTCCACCGACCAGACCCGGGCGAGGACGAGCAGGCTCGTGATCCAGAGCAGGATGCGGGCGGCGCGGATCACCACGGTGGCGACCGTGCCGCCGGCATCGGCCGCCTCGCCCCCATAGCGGCGGCGGTAGACGGCGCTGCGCTCGAGGACGGCGTCGACATAGGGAACCAGCACCAGCATGGCGATGGTGACGAGGCCGGCCGCCGGCGGCAGCATGACGCCGAGCAGGCTGGACACGGTGTAGAGCACGAAGATCAGGAGGGCGGTCGCGGCCGTCAGCGTCGGCGTCAGCCCGGCCATGAGGCGGCGCACCGGGCTCGAGACATCGAAGACGAGGATCGCGGCCGAGAGCGCCTGCCGGCCCCTGAGTGCTGCATAGATCACAGCGGCGACCAGTGCTGCACCGGTCACGTTCAAGAGCAGGTCGTGCTCGGCCCCGGGCTCGCCGAGCAGGGCCAGGAGGGCCGTGCCGACGAAGCCGAACGTGCCGATCGCCACAATCACCTTCATCCAGCGGTGGAGGAAGGCCGCGTCGGCATCGGACATGTCGTTCATCCGGTGCCGCTTGGTGCCGGGATTGAGGAGGAAATGCGAGAACGCCACGAGGACCCGAAAGGCGACGAGCGCCCCGAGCAGGCCCAGGGCCACGGCCCGGGTCGGGCCGTGCGGCTGGGTCAAGGCGAAGAGCGCCACCAGCGCCACGGCGGCGAAGACCAAAAGGGCCACGAGGTCGAGCGCCAGCATGCCGAAGAGATGCAGGCTGCGGTTGAGCAGGTCCTGCGTTCGGGCCTCCGACGCCACCAGCCGGGCGCGCGTGCCCGCCAGCCGGCGGCGGGTCAAGGCCTCGGCCAAGAAGGCCACCGCCAGCGTCAGGGCGAAGCCGGCGACGACCAGGAGGAGTGTTCCGGTCGAGCGCCCGTCGTGAAACCGGTGCCAGGCCGTTCTGAACGCATCGGGCACGTCGTCGACGGCGGCGAGCAGCTCGCCCAGGCGCGCCCGCACCAGGGACGACCGATCGGTGAACGAGCCGATCATGCCGGCCGTGTCGACGGGTGCCGCGTCGCCGGAAGCCGTCGGGACCGCCAGCCGCTCGAGCAGCAGCGAGCGCACCTCGCGGTCGCTGAGCCGGGCGACGAGGGCCGCGGCCGCCTCGGGCGAGAGATCGCCCGCCGGCGTCTCGAGCGCCGCGGCCACCGCGGCGCTGTCGGCGTCGGCCGCCGGCTGGGCCCGCGCCGGTGCCGCGAGCATGGCAAGGAGCAGGGCCAGCAGCAGCAATGCCGGCAGCAACCGGGTGACGAGCCGCTCGCCGGGTGCCGCGTTCACTGCCCTTGTCCGCATCCTCGCGTCCCTGCTCACCGCCTTCGATCGATTGCCCCGAATCATGACGGCATTGTCGCCGGCCGGCAATGCTGGCCGGGCTGGCCGGCGCTGCTCGAATGAGGATTGCGGCCCCGCTCGGTCGTCGCCTATTCTGCCCCTTTGACAGCAGTTTCGAGGCCCTCGAGCCCACCTGCGAAGCAAGAACGACAGCCAGGGGCTGCGGGAGGTGCGGAATGTGCCAGATCTACGCAAGCATCGCGCCGGAGTCGTGCGAGCCGGTCACCCGCTCGGTGCGGCTGCACGGCCAGGTGACCTCGATCCGGCTCGAGGCGCGGTTCTGGGAGATCATCGACAGCATGGCGGCGGCCCAGGGCATGAGCACGCCCCGCTTCGTGACGACGCTGCATGACGAGGTCCTGGAGCTGCGCGGCGAGGTCGGCAACTTCACCTCGCTCCTGCGGGTCGTCTGCACGGTTCATCTGACCGCCACCGCCGGGGCGGTGCCTGAGCCTGTAGTAGCCGAATAATACCCCCTCGCCGGCGAACGCTCTAGAATTGCTCCAGGCGTCCGAGGGAGGAGAAAATGGCCAAGCCCATTCACGTCATGGTGCGGGTGCTCGAGCTCGACCGCTCGATCGCGTTCTACGAGAAGGCCCTGGGGCTGGGGGTCGCCGACCGCTTCGATTTCGAGACCTTCACCCTCGTCTACCTGCGCGGCCCCGAGGCCGATTTCGAGGTCGAGCTGACCCTGAACAAGGATCGGACCGAGCCCTACGCGCTGGGCGACGGCTACGGCCATGTCGCCTTCTGCGTCGACGATCTCGAGGCCGAGCACAAGCGCTGCGCCGATCTCGGGCTCGAGCCCGGCAAGATCGTCGCGTTCGACCGCGACGGTGCCTTGATGGCCCGCTTCTTCTTCCTCACCGACCCCGACGGCTATCGGATCGAGGTCCTGCAGAGGCACGGGCGCTACCGCTGAACGACGGTGGCTGGAAAAAAGGGAGCAAGCAGCCAATGACCAAGATGATTCTCGACCGCCGCCGGTTTCTCCGGCGAACCGGCCAGGCGATGCTGGTGGTCGGCACCGCGGGCACCGTGATGTTCACCGATGCGGAGCGATCCTGGGCCATGACCCTGGATCATCTGGACGGGCACGCGGCCGAGACGCTGCTCGCCATGAGCCGCACCCTCTACCCCCACGACGCGCTGGGCGACATGTACTACGCGGTGGTGGTCGAGGCGCTGGATGGCGAGGCCGGCGGCGACCCCGCGACAGCATCCCTGCTGGCCGACGGCATCGGCCGCCTGGACGCCGCCCTCGGCCTGCCCTTCACGTCGCTCTCGCCGGGCAGCCAGACCGAGGTCCTGGCGGCGATGCAGGCCGACCCGTTCTTCCAGAAGGTGCGGGGTGCCGTGGTCTTCCACTTCTACAACAACCCGCTGGTCTGGCGGCAATTCGGCTACGAGGGCGCCTCCTACGAGTATGGCGGCTATGTCTGGCGCGGCTTTCAGGATGCCGGCTGGCTGATCGAGCCGGACCTCGAGGCGAGCCCGGCGGTCGCTTACGGGGAGGGAGTCCAGCCATGACCACCTACGATCTCGCCGACGACAGCGTCGTCGTCATCGTCGGCTCCGGTGCCGGCGGCGGCACGCTCGCCAACGAGCTGGCGCAGAAGGGCATCGACGTGGTGCTGCTCGAGGCCGGCGCGGAGCAGAGCATCGAGAGCTTCGTCAACGACGAATGGGCGAGCTTCAGCCAGCTCGCCTGGCTGGACCCGCGCACCACCTCCGGCTCCTGGCGGGTGGCCCGCGACTTCCCGGGCCTGCCGGCCTGGATCTGCAAGACGGTGGGCGGCACGACCACCCATTGGGCCGGCGCCTCGCTGCGCCTCCAGGAGCACGAGCTGAAGGCCAGGACCCACTACGGCGACATCGCCGGTGCCGCCCTGCTCGACTGGCCGATCACGCTCGCCGACCTCGAGCCCTACTACGCCAAGGCCGAGGACAAGATGGGTGTCACCCGCACCAACGGCATTCCCGGCCTGCCCGGCAACAACAACTTCAAGGTGCTGTGGAACGGCGCCACGCGCCTCGGCTACCAGAAGGTGCACACCGGCCGGATGGCGATCAACAGCGCGCCGCGCGCCGATCGCAACGCCTGCCAGCAGCTCGGCTTCTGCTTCCAGGGCTGCAAGATGGGTGCCAAGTGGTCGACGCTCTACACGGAGATCCCGGCCGCCATCGATACCGGCCACTGCGAGCTCAGGAGCCAGGCGCACGTCCTGCAGATCGAGCACGACGCGAACGGCAAGGTCTCCGGTGTCGTCTACGCCGATGCCGACGGCAACCAGCAGCGCCAGGCGGCAAGGGTGGTGTGTGTCGCCGGCAACTCGATCGAGAGCCCGCGGCTGCTCCTGAACTCCGCCTCCTCGAAGTTCCCGGACGGGCTCGCCAACAGCTCGGGCCAGGTCGGCCGCAACTACATGCGGCACACCACGGGCTCGGTCTATGCGGCCTTCGACCGGCCGGTCCACATGTACCGCGGCACCACCATGGCCGGCATCGTCCAGGACGAGGTCGAGCACCGGCCGGAGCGCGGCTTCGCCGGCGGCTACGAGCTCGAGACGATCTCGCTCGGCGTGCCCTTCATGGCGGCCTTCCTCGACCCCGGCGCCTGGGGCCGCTCGTTCACCCGCAAGATGGACCAGTACTCGACCATGGCCGGGATGTGGATCGTCGGCGAGGACATGCCGCAGGCGACCAATGCCGTGACCCTGCACCCGACCACCAAGGACCAGCACGGCCTGCCGGTGCCGAACGTGCACTACGACGACCACGTCAACGACGTCGCGATGCGCGAGCACGCCTTCCGCCAGGGGCGGGCGATCTACGAGGCGGTCGGGGCCACCGACGTCTACGAGGTGCCGCCCTACCCCTCGACCCACAATCTCGGCACCAACCGGATGAGCGAGAAGCCGCGCGACGGGGTGGTCAACGGCTTCGGCCAGAGCCACGACATCGCCAATCTCTTCGTCTCGGACGGCAGCGTCTTCACCACCAGTGCTGCCGAGAACCCGACCCTGACGATCGTGACGCTCGCCATCCGCCAGGCCGACTACATCGCCGAGCAGATGGGCCAGGGCGCCATCTGAGCGAGCCCCGGCGCCGACGAGAAAGCCCCCGGCACCGTCAGTGCCGGGGGCTTTGCCGTATCGGGTCGCGCTCGCCGCGTTATTCGGCGGCGATGGCCGAGGGCTTGAAGGTGACGCCCAGGGCCTTGGCGACGCCTTCGCCATAGGCCGGATCGGCCTTATGGAAGTGGGCGAGCTGGCGCTGGACGATGTTCTCCGGCACGCCGCCCATGGCCGCGGCGATGTTCTGGCAGAGCCGTTCCTGCTGCTCGGCGTTCATCAGCCGGAAGAGATCGCCCGGCTGCTTGTAGTCGTCATTGCCGGCGCGGTGGTCGTAGCGGTCGGCATCGCCAGAGATCCTGAGCGGCGGCTCGGCGAAGCTCGGCGCCTGGGCCGGGCCGCCGAACGAGTTCGGCTCGTAATAGGCGTCCGGGTTCTTCGTGTTGTTGTCGAAGAACCGCATCGGCCCGTCCTTGTGGTAGTGGTGGACGGGGCATTGCGGCCGGTTGACCGGCAGCGCCTCGTAATGCGTGCCGAGCCGGTAGCGATGCGCGTCGGCGTAGGAGAAGATCCGCCCCTGCAGCATCTTGTCCGGCGAGAAGCCGATGCCGGGGATGATGTTCGATGGTGCCAGCGCGAGCTGCTCGATCTCGGCGAAGTAGTTGTCGGGATTGCGGTTGAGCTCGAGCACGCCGACGTCGATCGGCGGATAGTCGGCGTGCGGCCAGACCTTGGTGAGATCGAAGGGATTGTAGGGCGTCTTCTCGGCATCGGTCTCGGGCATCACCTGGACCTGGAACTTCCATTTCGGGAAGTCGCCCCGCTCGATGGCGCCGTAGAGGTCCTCCTGGGTCGACTCGCGGGTCTTGCCGATGACCTCGGCCGCCTCGGCGTTGGTCCAGTGCTTGTGGCCCTGCATCGTCTTGAAGTGGAATTTCACCCAGAACCGCTCGTTCCGCGCGTTGATGAAGCTGTAGGTGTGCGAGCCGTAGCCGTTGATGTGGCGGACGTCGGTCGGCAGGCCGCGATCGGACATCAAGATGGTCACCTGATGCAGGCTCTCGGGGCTCAGGGACCAGAAATCCCACATCGCCGTGGGCGAGCGCATGTTGGTCCGGGGATGGCGCTTCTGGGTGCGGATGAAGTCCGGGAACTTGTACGGGTCACGGACGAAGAAGACCGGCGTGTTGTTGCCGACGAGGTCCCAGTTGCCCTCCTCGGTATAGAACTTGAGGGCGAAGCCGCGCACGTCGCGCTCGGCATCGGCGGCACCCAATTCGCCGGCGACGGTCGAGAAGCGGGCGATCATCGGCGTCGTCTTGCCGACCTTCGCGAAGGGTGCGGCACGCGTGTACTTCGTGATGTCGTGGGTGATCGTCAGCGTGCCGTGCGCACCCCAGCCCTTGGCGTGGACCGGGCGCTCCGGGATGCGCTCGCGGTTCTGGTGCGCCAGCTTCTCGATCAGCTGGTAGTCCTGCATCAGCACCGGCCCGCGCGGCCCGGCGGTGGCGCTGTTCTGGTTGTCGGCGATCGGATTGCCGGCCGTGGTCGTGAGAATTGGACGGTCGCTCATCGGCTCCCCCACTCTGCCCTGTTGTTGCGCTTGCCTGTGGATGCGGCTGCGTTCGGACGCAATGTCCCGTGGCCGCGACAACATGGGCGGCGGCCAGACTGGAGAGCTTCTAGCATGGGCTTCCCCATCGAGCCAATCGATTGTATTGATCATGGCGATAGATGGAGACCATAAGTCGCATGAATCTCAGGGATCTCGACTACCTCGTCGCGGTGGCCGACACCGGCCATTTCGGCCTCGCCGCCGACCGCTGCCGGATCAGCCAGCCGACCCTGAGCATGCAGGTGAAGAAGCTCGAGGCCGAGCTCGGCGCCGCCCTCTTCGAGCGCAGCCCGCGCGGTGCCCTGACCACCGCCATCGGCGCCGAGATCGTCGCCCGCGCCCGCCACGTGCAGGAGGAGGTGCGGCAGATGCGCGAGCTCGCGGCGCGGGGTGCCGAGGCCTTTGTCGGCATGCTGCGGCTCGGCGTCATCCCGACCGCCGGCCCCTATATCCTGCCGCGCATCCTGCCGGTGATCCAGGCCACGTATCCCAGGCTCGAGGCGCATCTGCGCGAGGCGATGACCGCGCGGCTCCTGACGCTGCTGCAGGACAACGAGCTGGACGCGGCGATCGTCTCCGAGCCGATCGACGAGCCGGGGCTCGACCGGGCCGAGCTCCTGCGCGAGCGCTTCATGCTGACCGCCTCGCCGGCCCAGGCGGCTGTCCTCGCCGGCCCCGGCCGGGCGGCGGCGCTCTCGGGTGCCCCGGTCCTGATGCTCGAGGACGGCCACTGCCTGAAGGACCAGACCGTGCTCGTCTGCCGCCGCCTCGGCCTGCAGCCGGCGCTTCGGGTGCAGGCGAGCAGCGTCGAGACGCTGCGCCAGATGGTGGCCCTCGGCTACGGCCTCGCCGTGCTGCCCGAGCTCGCCACGCGGGCACCCTTCGCCGGTGCCGGCCAGGGGGCCGGAGGCGTGGTGGCGGAGCCGCTTGCGGGTGCCGACTGCTCGCGGCGGCTCGTCCTGGTCTGGCGCCGCACCTTCCCCCGGCCGGAGCAGCTTCAGACGCTGGCGAGCCTCATCAGGCAGCGGCTGGCGGCGAACGACTGAGGAGCCGCGCCATCAGCGATCGGGGCGACGTCGTGGCCGGAACGGTTGGCAGCTCGTCCGTGGCGGCGAAGAGCACCACGTGCAAAGGCTCGCCCCGGCCGCGCAGGGCGACCTCCTGATGCGGCAGGGCGTCGGCGGTGATGCCGGCCCGCTCGAGCAGGGCGATCGAGACGACGAACGGCACGTTCTGCTCCTTGGCCACACCCTCGAGGCGGCTCGCGACGTTGACGGCGTCGCCGATCGCGGTGAGGGTGATGCTGCGGCCGTATCCAAGCTCGCCGACGATGGTGGTGCCGAGATGCAGGCCGATCACCATGCGCAGGGGCTGCGGCAGCTCGGCCCTGAACTCGTGGTTGAGCCCGTCGAGGGCGGCACCCATCGACCGCGCCGCCCGGAGCGCCTGGCGGGCGGCGGTCTCGGGATCGGTGTCGAGGCCGAAGAGCGCCATGATGCCGTCGCCGATGAACTTGTCGACATGGCCGCCCGCATCGTCGATGGCGGCCCCCATGGTCTTGAAGTAGCGGTTGAGCAGGTGGACCACGTCGAACGGCAGGCGCCCTTCGCTGAGCCGGGTGAAGCTCCGGAGGTCGGCGAAAAGGACGGCGGTCTCGCGCTCCACGCCGTGGCCCGGGTTCATCGGCCGGAGCGATTCGCGCGACGTCGTCTCGGCCGGCATCAGGAGGGCCAGCTCGACATCGTCCATGGGCCGGGTCTGGCAGGCGAGACGAACCTCGGGTGCCGCACCCAGGCGCTGGAGCACGCGCGCCTCGGCCGGTGACGGCGGCGGCAGGGCCTCGCCGCCGCCCGTGATCCGCACCCGGCAGGTCGAGCAGCGCCCGCGCCCGCCGCAGACCGAGGCATGCGCGATGCCATGGAGCCGGCTGACCTCGAGCAGGCTGGTGCCGCGCTGGGCCCGCACCCGCCGCCCGCCGGCATAGGTGACGGCGAAGCTGTTGCGCCGCTCGCGCCAGAAGGCCCGGGCCACGCGGGCGAGCAGGGTCAGCACCACGAGGGCGAGGAAGACGCCGATGATCAGCCTCTCGCCCCGGTAGACGAAATCGAGGGCGGCGGGATCGCTCGGCCAGCGCTCGGCCCGGGCCACGCCCTCGAGCCATGCCGGCTCGGCCGCCGCCTTCGCCCGAAGCTCGCGTCCGGCGCTGACGAAGCCGAGGAGCGAGAGGGTCGGAACGAGCACGGCCAAGGCGAGCAGCGGCCCGGCGATCCGCCGATACCAACCGTGCAGCCGAAGCCAGTAGTGCACGCCCATGCAGCCGTGCAGCCAGACGAGGACGAGCAGGATCGACTGCCGCCAGGCGTGGTCCGGCCAAAGAGCGAAAAGCTCGAACTCGTAGCCGATGGGAATGCCGAGGGTCTGGAAGACGCCCCGGCTGCCCATGTAGTGCAGGGCCAAGAAGAGCGGTATCAGCACGCCCGAGGCGATCTGGACGTATTGCCAATGGGCGAGCCTCAGGCCGCGGCGCTCGTAGAGCGACCAGAGGGCGGCCAGGATGTGCAGGACGAAGGCGGCGAGCAGGATCGGCCAGACCAGGGGGCGGTGCCAGAAGCCGAGCCATTCGCGGGCCGGGTCCATGGCCTCGAACGAGACGAGGCCGAAGGCGTGGTTGAGCAGGTGCGTCGTGGCGAAGGCCATCAGCACGAGGCCGGAGCCGAGACGCAGGCCGCGCCAGCTCAACCATGACCAGATCGGGCGTGGCCAGCTTGGGTGAAAGAGGGGCCTTCGGCTCATCCCCGATCCCGCCGCCGCACGGCGTCAAAGGAAACGGCGAGGAGGGAGCGCATGCGGTTTTCCTTTGCCGGCGTAAGTGGTAGCCCATGAGCGTCGATGATCGGCTCGCCGGCGCGGCTTCTTGTCCGATACGTGGGAAAAGGGCTGCCGGATGACCCCACCCGTCCCAGAGCAGGACGCCCCAGAGCAGGACTCAAGGGAGCGGATGGAATGAACGACATCGTCGTGGCTGCCCTCTTCTTCGTCGGCACGCATATCGGCATCGCCGCCACGCAGCTGCGCGCCGAGCTCATCGAGCGCGTCGGCGAGCGGCTCTATCGGCTGCTCTTCTCCCTCGTCTCGGTGGTGGCGGTCGTCTGGCTCATCATCGCCTATGCCCATGCCACGACGATGCCGCTGCCCTGGGGCGCCGCCTGGCTCGCCGGGCTGCCGCTCCTGCTCATGCCGGTCGCCTTCCTGCTCCTGGTCACCGCCCTCTCGCAGCCCAACCCGACCGCCGTCGGCCAGACCCCCGACCCCGACGCGCCGGAGCCGGCGCGCGGCATGCTCCGCGTGACCCGCCATCCGATGATGTGGGGCATCGCCCTTTGGGCGATCAGCCATCTCCTGGCCAACCCGGACACGGCGTCGCTCGTCTTCTTCGGCGCGTTCGCCATCCTCGCCCTGGGCGGCGCCGTCTCGCTGGACCACCGCAGATCGCGCGAGAACGCGCCGGGCTGGGGGGTGTTCCTGCAGCGCACGTCGTTCGTGCCGTTCGCCGCCATCGTCGAGGGTCGCCAGCGCTTCGTCTGGGCCGAGATCGGCTGGGCCCGGCTGGGTCTGGCCCTGCTCCTCTATGCGCTTTTTTTGGCCCTGCATCCCTGGCTCTTCGGCGTCCCGGCGATCGGCTGGATGGCCGGCCTCTAGCGGATGTAGTGCAGCACGGCGAAGGCGAGGGCCACGAGGATGCCGCCGCCGATCAGCGCCATGGCGAGCCGCTCCATCGTCTGCCGGTGGCGGGGCGGGAAATGGAAGCGGCCGAGCCAGACCAGGATGGCGAGGAGGGCGACGAGGCCGAAGAGCTGGTCGGGGCTCACCGGGCCAGGAAATCTTTCGCCAGCAGCTCGTCCACGGCCACCCAGCGGCGCTCCCGGGCCGAGCGCAGGATGGCATCGACCGTCGCCTGGATCATCGCGGCCTCGCGGAAATCCGGCTGGAAGGCGGGGCCGCCGGCCAGGGCCAGGGCGATCGCCTTCACCTCGATCGCCTTGATCTCGTTGAAGCCGAGCTGGTGGCCGGGTGCCGGGCAGAACGGGGCGTAATGGGGATGCGCCGGCCCCGCCGGGATCTCGACAAAGCCCTCGCGCCCGGGCTGGCCGCCACGCAGGAAGAGGCGAAGCTCGTTCATCCGCTCCATGTTGAGGAGGATCGAGCCCTTGGAGCCGGTGAGCTCGAAGGCGAGGTACATCTTGCGCCCGGTGGCGATCCAGGAGGCCTCGAGCGTGCCGGTGGCGCCGCCGGCGAAGCGGACCAGGGCGCGCGCCTCGTCGTCGACCTGAACCGGCCGGCGCTCGCCGGTCGCGGTCGCCCGCTCCTTGATCCTGGTCGAGATGTCGGCCGAGAGCTCCGCGATCGGGCCGACGACATGGCGGGCGAGCGAGATGATGTGGCTGCCGAGGTCGGCCACGGCACCGGCACCGCCCTTGGGATCGAGCCGCCAGGTCCAGGGCGAGGCGGGGTCGGTCATGTAGTCCTCGGCATGGATGCCGCGAAAGCTCCAGACCTCGCCGATCTCGCCGCTCTCGACCATGGCGCGGGCTGTCTGGACGAGCGGGTTCTTGAGGTAGTTGAAGCCGACGAAGGTGGGGACCCCTGCGGCCTCGGCGGCCAGCGCCATGCGGCAGGCCGTTTCGGCATCGGGGGCCAGCGGCTTCTCGCAATAGACGGGCTTGCCCGCGGCGATGGCGGCCATCGCCATCGGCTCGTGCAGCAGGTTGGGCGTGGTGATGTCGACGAGGTCGATGTCGGCATCCCCGATCATCGCCCGCCAGTCGCCGGTCGTTCGCTCGATGCCGAGGGCGGCGCCGGCCCGCGCCGCGGTCGCCTCGTCGACGTCGGCGAGCATGGTCGGCACCAGCGGCCGCTCGAGGCCGAAGACCGCCTGGGCGGTGCGCATGGCGATCGCGTGGCTGCGGCCCATGAAGCCGCTGCCGATCAGGCCGACACGAATGGCGGAGGACTGGCTCATTGCGGTTTTCCGGCGACGACGGCGTGGTTGACGATGACCGCCGGGTCGAGGCGGCCGTCGAGCACATCGAGGATGTTGGTCGCCGCCTCCGTCGCCATGCGCACCATGGATTCGTCGGTGACGCCGGCGCTGTGCGGGCTGAGCAGGGTCCGTGGGGCGGCGAGGAGCGGGTTGTCGGGCCGGGGCGGCTCGTCCTCGAAGACGTCGATGCCGGCGCCGCCGAGGTGCCCTTCGCCGAGCGCCCGGGCCAGCGCCGGCTCGTCGATCAGCCCGCCCCGGGCGGTGTTGATCAGGAGCGCCGTCGACCGCATCGAGGCGAGCTTCCCGGCATCGATGACGTGGCGGGTGGCGACGGTCAACGGCAGATGCAGGCTGACCACGTCGGCCCGGCCGAGCGCCGCATCGAGCCCGGTGGCACGGATGCAGCCGCACGCGTCGAGGTCCGCGTCGTCGACATAGGGGTCGAGCACCTCGACCGTCATGCCGAAGGCCCGCGCCCGAAGCGCCACCTCGCGGCCGATCCGCCCGAAGCCCAGAAGCAGGAGCGTGCGGCCGGCGAGCTCGAAGGCGGCGAAACGGTTGCGGATCGCCCAGTTGCCGCCGCGCACGCCCTCGTCGTGGTCGATCGCCTGCTTGGCCAGCGCCAGCATCATGAAGAGCGTGTGCTCGGCGACCGAGACGCGGTTGGCGTTGGCGGCGATGGCGAGCGGGATGCGCCGCTCGTTCAGCGCCTCCAGATCGACATTGTCGTAGCCGACGCCATGCCGCGAGACGACCTTCAGCCCGGGTGCCCTGTCGATGACCGCGCGGTCGAGCGGCGAGGTGCGGACCAGGATGGCGATGGCCGTGCCGGCCGCCTCGAGCAGGCCGGCACGATCGGTCTCGTCCAGCTGGCGCAGGCGGATGTCCGGGCGATCCTGGAGCACCGCCAGCCCTTCCGGCCGGATGGTCCCGATGACGAGGACATCTACCATGGCGTCAGTAGCCGACGCCTTTCGCCGGGCCCCTCACCACCTTCAGCTCGGGCAGGAGCTCGCCGGCCTTCATCGCCAGCATGCGGGCGTCCGAGAGCAGCGTCGCGTAGTCGAAGCCGATGTCCCACATGCGCTTGATGTAGCTGACCGAGCCGCAGTGGATGCCGGCGTATTTCTTGCGCTTCTTGGTCGTGTCGATGATCTTCTGGATGGCATCGACCACCGGCTGCTCCTCCTGGTCGAACTTGGGCGTGCAGCCGATCGAGTTGGAGAGGTCGGCGGGGCCGACATAGATGCCGTCGAGCCCGGGCACGGCGAGGATGTCCTCGAGCGCCTCCATCGCCTCCCTGGTCTCGATCATGGCGAGGGTGAGGACAGTCTCGTTGGCGTGCTTGAAGTAGTCGGCACCGGCATACATGGTGGCGCGGATCGGCCCGAAGCTGCGGCTGCCCAAGGGCGGGTAGCGCACCGCCGAGACGAAGGCCTCGGCCTCGGCCTTGCTGTTGATCATCGGGCAGATGATGCCGTAGGCGCCGGCGTCCAGGGACTTCATGATGATGCCGGGCTCGTTCCAGGGGACCCGGACGAGCGGCACGGTGTCGGTGGTCGAGATCGCCTGCAGCATGCCGATCGACGCCCCGTAGTCGACGAGGCCGTGCTGCATGTCGATCGTCAGGCTGGCGAAGCCCTGCTGCGCCATGATCTCGGCGCTGAAGCTGTTCGGAATGGCGAGCCAGCCATTGACCGTCTTCTCGCCGGCATCCCAGAGCTGCCGCAGCCGATTCTCGCGCATCCTGTCCGTCCCCCTTGCATGACGACCGGGACCCTAGGAGGCGGAGCGCGCCCTGTCCAGCGCGGGGCATGTGCCCAAAGAACGAACGCCGCCCCGAGGCGGGGCGGCGTCAATCAGGAGAGGGACGGGCGCCGATTGGCTCGGCTTGGCCGTCAAGCAGCGGGACGTTCCGAATGATCGGTGCCTGCAGCCCGTCTGGGCAGAGACGGTGGGACCCTGGAGGACCGGATCAGGGAATGAACTCTTTCCTTGTTTCACTCCGAGCGGGACAACACCACAAGATATGCGATCGGTCAATCGGTCGGCCACAAATTCTAGTGGATAACTTTCAATCAGTCGCCAGCAGGCGCGAGGCGATCCGGTCGAGCTGGTCGAGGCTGGAGTAGCGGATGGTGAGCGTGCCGCCCTTGGCCTTGGGCTGCAGGCGGCAGGCGAGGCCGAGCGAGCTGGCGAGACGGTTCTCGAAGGCCTCGAGATCGGGATCGCGGTCGACAGCGCTCCTCGCCTGGCGCTGGACCAGCTTGCCGGTCTGCACCACCGCCTCGGTGTCACGGACGTTGAGGCCGCGCTCCACCACCGCCTGGGCCAGCGCCACCGGATCGTCGGCGGCCAGCAGCGCCCGGGCATGGCCGGCGGTCAGGCGGCCGTCCTCGAGCATGCGGCGGACCGGCTCCGGCAGCTTCAGCAGGCGGAGCGTGTTGGCGATGTGCGGGCGGCTGCGGCCGATCTCCTGGGCGATCTCCTCCTGGGTCCGGCCGAACTCATCGATCAGCCGCTGGTAGGCCCGGGCCTCCTCGATCGGCGTCAGGTCCTCGCGCTGCAGGTTCTCGACGAGCGCAATCTCCAGGACGTCGCGGTCGGCGAGATCGCGCACCACGACCGGCAACTCGTGCAGCCCCGCCAGCTGGGCCGCCCGCCAGCGCCGCTCGCCGGCGACGATCTCGTAGCCCGGCGCGGCGCCGGGCCGTGGCCGGACGAGCAGTGGCTGCAGAATGCCATAGGACCTGAGGCTCACGGCCAGCGTCTCGAGCTCGTCGGCGGCGAAATGGCGGCGCGGCTGCAGGGGCGACGCGCTCAGGAACTCGATCGGCACGGACTGGGCCAAGGGCCGAAGGCCGGGATCCGGCGCGTCGTTGCCGAGCAGTGCCGAGAGCCCCATCCCGAGGCCACGCTTCTTGGGATTGTCCTGCTGCATCCGGTTCGTATCCTTTGTGGCCGGGTGGGGGTAGCCGGGTCGGGGCGGCGGGGCGGAGTCGGTCAGCCGAAGACGGCGATCGCCTGGTCGCGGCGGAGCATCTCGCCGGCGAGGTGGGCGTAGGCCTTGGCGCCGCTCGACTTCACATCATAGTAGAGCACCGGCTGGCCGTGGCTCGGCGCCTCGGAGATGCGGACATTGCGGGGGATGACGGTCTGATAGACCCGGTCGCCCAGGAAGCTGCGCACGTCGGTGGCGACCTGCTCGGAGAGATTGTTGCGGCGGTCGAACATGGTCAGCACGATGCCGTGGATCTGCAGCATCGGGTTGAGCGACTGGCGAATGCGCTCGATGGTCCGCAGCAGCATCGAAAGCCCCTCGAGGGCGAAGAACTCGCATTGCAGCGGCACCATGACCGCGTGGGCGGCGGCGAGCGCGTTGACCGTGAGGATGCCGAGCGAGGGCGGGCAGTCGATCAGGATGTGGTCGTAGGGCTTGATGAAGTTGGCGAAGGCGTCGCGCAGGCGGAAATTGCGGCGCGGATCGCCGACCAGCTCGACCTCGGCGGCGGAGAGGTCGACGGTCGCCGGCACGATGTCCAGCCCCGGCACCTTGGTCGGCAGGATCGCGTCGGCGAGGCGCGCCTGGCCGAGCACCACCTCGTAGGCGGTGACCCGGCGCGCCTCGCGATCGATGCCGAAGCCGGTGCTCGCATTGCCCTGCGGGTCGAAATCGACGACGAGGATGCGCTTGCCGGCGGCGGCCAGCGCCGTGCCCAGGTTGATCGCGGTCGTGGTCTTGCCGACCCCGCCCTTCTGGTTGGCGATGGCGAGAATCCGGCCGCACAGCACCGAGGACCGGGCTGGTTTCGCCGTCGGGCGAGCCGGGGCAGGCATCTGGCTCAGGGCGATGACGCCACCTCTTCGAGGACGAGCACGCGGCTCTCGGGGTCGGCGAGACTCGGATGACTCTCGATATGCATTGTCCCCGTTTCACCGAGCGCGGTCAATTCGGCGTCCACATTGCGGCCCTTCAGCAGCACGAGCCTGCCACCCGGCCGCAACAGCGGCCGGGCGAGCGGCACGAGCCGGTCGAGCGGGGCGAGCGCCCGCGCCGTCACCGCGTCGACCTCGAGCTTCAGGGATTCGATCCGCACGGGGTGCACGGTGACGCCGGCGAGGCCCATCTGCCGCGATGCCTCCCGGAGGAACTGCGCCTTGCGCCGGTCGGCCTCGACGAGATGCACCAGGGGAACGCCCATGGCGGCGAGCACGAGGCCGGGCAGCCCGGCGCCGCTGCCGAGATCGGCCAGCGTGGCGCAGCCGGCCGGGAGATGGCGATAAAGTTGCGCCGAATCGAGGACGTGGCGGCGCCAGGGATCGGCGAGGGTCGAGGCGCCCACCAGGTTGATCGCCTTCTGCCAGTGCCGCAGCAGGTCGAGATGGAGCGTCAGGCGCTCGAGTGTTTCACGTGAAACAGGCACCAGCTCGGCAAAGCCCGCCGCGTCCAGCGGCGGCTCACGCCGCGCGTCTGGCATGCCGGTAGAGGAGCGTGAGGGCAGCCGGGGTCATGCCGGGCAGGCGGGCGGCGGCACCCAGCGTCGTCGGCCGCACCCGGTCGAGCGTGGCGCGCAGCTCGCCGCTGAGCCCGGCCAGCGTCGCGAAATCCACCTCAGGCGGCAAGTCGAGCGCCTCCTCCCGGCGAAAATCCGCGATGTCCGCCGCCTGGCGCCGCAGATAAGGGGCGTAGCGCTGCTCGATCTCGATCTGCTCGGCGATCTCCGGATCGATCTCGCCGAGCTCCGGCCAGATGGTGCGCAACCGGTCGATGTCGACCTCGGGCAGGGTGAGAAGCTGCCGGGCCGTCCGCGCCGTGCCATCCTGGTTCACCCTAAGGCCATGCGCAGCTGCCGTCCCCGGCGTCAGCCGGCGGGCGTCCAGCAGCGCCTCGGCCCGGGACAATCGGTCGAGCTTGGCGCGAAGCCGGGCATGTCGGGGCTCGCCGACGAGGCCGATGCCATGGCCGCGCCCCGAGAGGCGGCGATCGGCATTGTCGGCGCGCAGCATCAGCCGGTACTCGGCGCGACTGGTGAACATCCGGTAGGGCTCGGTGATGCCCTGCGTGGTCAGGTCGTCGACCAGCACCCCGATATAGGCTTCCGCCCGGTCGAGCACCGCATCCGGCCGCCGGCCCGAAGCCCTGAGCGCCGCATTGGCGCCGGCCATGATGCCCTGCGCCGCGGCCTCCTCGTAGCCGGTCGTGCCATTGATTTGTCCCGCGAGGAAGAGCCCCGGCAGGGCGCGCAGCTCGAGCGTCGGGTCGAGCTCGCGCGGATCGACGTGATCGTATTCGATGGCGTAGCCCGGCTGCGTCATGACCGCCCGGCCGAGGCCGGGGATGGTCCGCAAGAGCGCCTCCTGCACGGCGCGCGGCAGGGAGGTCGAGATGCCGTTGGGGTAGACCGTCGGATCGTCCAGGCCCTCGGGCTCGAGGAAGATCTGGTGGCTGGTCCGCTCGGCGAAGCGGACCACCTTGTCCTCGATCGACGGGCAGTAGCGGACGCCGGTCGCGGCGATCTGCCCGGAGAAGAGCGGCGCTTCGTGCAAATGGGCGCGAATCAGGTCGTGGGTCGCCCGGGTCGTGCGGGTGACATGGCAGGCAATCTGCGGGTTGGCGATGCGATCGGTCATGAAGGAGAAGGGCCGGGGCGGATCGTCGCCGGGCTGGGCCGCCAGCGCCTCCCGGTCGATGGTCCGGCCATCGAGCCGAGGCGGCGTGCCGGTCTTGAGCCGGCCGAGCCGGACACCGGACGCTTCGAGATCCCGGGCGAGCGCCACCGCCGGCCGGTCGCCGACCCGCCCCGCGGGCCAGCGCTCGCTGCCCAGATGGATCTCGCCGCGCAGGAACGTGCCGGTGGTCAGCACCACCGCCCCTGCCGAGAAAGTCTGTCCCCTGGCCGTCGTGACGCCTGTGACCCGGGCACCCCGGCGCTGCAGGCCCGCCACCTCGCCCTCGGCCAGCACGAGCCCCGCCTGCTCGCCCAGAAGCCGCTGGACGGCCCGGGCGTAGAGCCGGCGATCGGCCTGCGCGCGGGGACCCTGCACGGCCGGCCCCTTGCGCCGGTTGAGCACGCGGAACTGGATGCCGCCGGCGTCGATGGCCCGCCCCATCAGCCCGTCCAGCGCGTCGATCTCGCGCACCAGATGGCCGCGGCCGAGGCCGCCTATGGCCGGGTTGCAGGACATGGCGCCGATGGTCGCCAGCTTCTGGGTGAGCAGGAGGGTTCGGGCACCCATGCGGGCGCTCGCCGCCGCCGCCTCGGCCCCGGCATGGCCGCCGCCGATGACAATCACGTCGAAGCTCTCCATGACCGGCTATGTGCCCCGGCCGACCGGCAGCGTCAAGCAGGGGGCCGGCCCCGACCGCCGGCTGGACGCCATCGCCGGATACGTGCATTTCTGGCCGCCATGAGCGACATCGGCGGCATCATCCTCGGCTTCGGCGTGCTTTTGGCCCTGATCGCGCCCTTGCCGCCCCTGGCCGAGCGGCTGCGCCTGCCCTACACGGTGCTGCTCGCCATCCTCGGCTGCGGCCTCGGCGTCCTGACCGGCTTCGCCGGGCGCTTCGAGGCGATGCTCATCGATTCCGACGTGCTCGACCTGATCGCGGCGCTCGGCGAGCTGCAGGTCAGCTCCGCCGTCTTTCTCTGGGTCTTCCTGCCGCTGATCCTCTTCCACAGCGCCCTCGAGCTCGACAGCCGGGCCCTGATGGAGGACATCAGCCCGATCTTCCTGCTCGCCGTCGTGGCGGTGGTGGCGACGACGGCGATTGCGGGGCTGGCGCTCTGGAGCTTCTCCGCGTTCACCCTTGCGAGCTGCCTCCTGGTCGGGGCGATCATCGCCACCACCGATCCGATCGCCGTCATCAATGTCTTCCAGGAGGTCGGCGCACCTCGCCGGCTGGTCAATCTCGTCGAGGGCGAGAGCCTTTTGAACGATGCCGCGGCCATCGCCCTCACCACCAGCATCCTCGCCGTGGTAATCGGTCTCGCGACCCCCTCCTTCGAGACCATCATCGCCGGCTTCGCCCTCAGCATGGCCGGGGGTGCCGTCTTCGGCCTCGTCGCCGGCCGGCTCGCCGGCATCCTGCTGACGCGGCTCGACGACGCCGGACCCGCCGAGATCACCCTCAGCGTGGCCGTCGCCTATCTCACCTATGCCATTGCCGAGCTGCAGTTCGGCTTCTCCGGCGTGGTCGCGGTCATCGCCGCCGGCATCGCCTTCGGCGCCCAGGGACGGGCCGGCCTGTCGCGTGCCGACTGGCGTTCGATGATCGCGATCTGGACCCAGCTCAGCTTCTGGGCCAGCTCGCTGATCTTCGTCTTGGCGTCGATGCTCGCGCCGCGCATCCTGGCGACAGCCAGCCTGCTGGACGGGGTGCTGCTGGTCCTTCTGATCCTCGCCGCACTCGGCTCCCGGGCGATGATGCTCTATGGCGTCCTGCCGCTGATCGAGGCCATCGGGCTCGCCGGTCGCATCCAGACCAGCTACAAGCACGTCATGCTGTGGGGCGGCCTGCGTGGCGCCATCACCCTGGCCCTCGCCCTCGCGGTCACCGAAAATCCGCTGGTGCCGGACGAGGTGCAGCATCTGGTGGCAGTGCTGGCGACCGGCTTCGTGCTGTTCACGCTGCTCGTCCAGGCGACGACGCTGCGCTGGCTGATCCGCGGCCTCGGCCTGGATCGCCTGTCGCCGCTCGAGGAGATCCTGCGCCAGCGGGCCCTGGCCCTGACCCACGGCGAGATCGTCGACACGCTGCGCGACGCGGCGGCCGAGCGGATGCTCGATCCGGCCAGCGTCGAGGCGGTGGCCAGCGACTACCGGCTGCAGGACGCGGCCGCGGGCGCGAGGCCGATCGGCGAGGATCTGCAGCGGCGACAGCTGGTGACGGCGCTCCTGACCCTCAGCCGGCGCGAGGCCGAGCTCTATGCCGAGGAGCGCGCCCGGCGCATGATGGCGCGGTCGGCCAATGCGGCGCTGATCAGCCAGGTCGGCGCCCTGATTGACGCGTTGCGCGCCGAGGGGCTGGATGGCTACCGGCGGCTGGCGCGGGAGCATGTCCGCTTCGACCGCGCCACGCGCTTCGCCGCCTTCCTGCATCGTCGCCTGCGCTGGGATGCGCCCCTGGCGCGCCGCCTGACCCTCCATCTCGAGCGCGATATCGTGCAGCGCTACGTGCTGAGCCAGCTCATGGCCTTCAACGACGAGCGCATTCACAGCCTGTTCGGCGAGCGCGTCAGCGAGGTGGCGGGGCTCTTCCTCGAGACCCGCCTCGATCAGGTCGAGCGGGCGATCGACGCCATGCGGCTTCAGTACCGCGATTACTGGGCCTCGTTCGGCAAGCGCTATCTGGCCCTCGCGGCACTCCGCCTCGAATACGCGGCGATCGAGCGCATGGAGCAGGAGCGCCTCCTGTCGCCACAGGTGGCGAACAAGATGGGCCAGGCGCTGCGCCAGCGGCGAAACCAGCTGGAGCGGCCGCCACCGCTCGATCTCGGCCTGCGCACCGCGGCGCTGGTCCGGCAGATGCCGCTCTTCGCCAAGCTGGACGAGAGGGAGATCGAGGATCTGGCGCGGCAGCTGAGCACGCGGCTGGCCCTGCCCGACGAGCGGATCGTCCGGCGTGGCGAGCCGGGTGACGCCATGTTCTTCATCGCCACCGGGGCGGTCGAGGTGCGGGTCCAGCCGGAGCCGGTGCGGCTCGGCACGGGCGAGTTCTTCGGCGAGCTGTCGCTCCTGACCCGGCGGCGGCGCAACGCCGATGTCGTGGCGATCGGCTTCTGCCGCCTGCTGGTCCTGCGCCGCGAGCTGTTCGAGCAGGTGATGGGCAGCCACAGCGTGCTCGGCCGCCGGGTGCGCGAGGTGGCCAACCAACGCCATACGGAGCTCGCGACCACGGACTGAGCCCCCAGGCTGGGCACTGTTTCACGTGAAACAGCCTCACTTGCCGATGCAGAACTCCCGGAAGACCCGATCCAGGATGTCCTCCACGCCAAAGGCGCCGGTGACCCTGCCGATCGCCCGGCTCGCCAGCCGAGCCTCCTCCGCCAGCAGACCGAGATCGCCCGAAGCGCCGAGGGCGAGGGCCCGCTCCAACGCATCCGCCGCATCCGCGAGCGCCGTCCGGTGCCGGGCGCGGGTGAGCAGCACCTCGTCGGTGCCGGGCAACAGGGAGCGGGCGCGGGCGGCGACAGCCGCGAGCAGACCTTCCAGGCCTTCGCCGGTGGTGGCCGAAACGCCGATCACGTCGGCTGGCGGGTTGAACGGCCGGAAGAGGTCGAGCTTGTTCAGAACGTGCAGCGTTCCGGCGTCGCAGCGATCCGCCGCGAGGAGATCGGCAGGGTCGTCCACGACCAGCAACCGGAGCTCCGCGGATGTCGCCCGGGCTCGCGCCCGGGCGACGCCCTCGCGCTCGATCGGGTCGGCGCTCTCGCGCAGACCGGCCGTATCCAGGAGGGTGACCGGCAGGCCGTCGAGGTCGAGCGGCACCTCGATCACGTCGCGCGTCGTGCCGGCGAAGGGCGTGACGATCGCGACATCGCGCCGGGCGATGGCATTGACGAGGCTCGACTTGCCGACATTCGGCGCACCGATCACGGCGATGGCGAGGCCGGCGCGCAGCCGCTCGCCCCGCCCGCCATCGTCGAGGTGGCGGCGCAGCTCGGCCGCCAGCGCGCCCAGGTCGGGCTCGATCCCGGCCCAAAGGGATTCCGGAACCTCCTCCTCGGCGGCGAAGTCGATCTCCGCCTCGAGCAAAGCGAGCGCTTGCAACAGACGTTCGCGCCAGGCGGCATAGAGGCGGCCGAGCGCCCCGTCCATCTGCCGGAGCGCCGCCCGCGCCTGGGCGGCGCTGGTGGCATCGATCAGATCGGCCAGCCCCTCGGCGGCGGTAAGCTCGAGCTTGCCGGCCAGAAACGCCCGTCGGGTGAACTCCCCCGCCTCGGCCGGCCGCAGCTCCGGCATGGCGGCCAGGACGTCGGTCAGCGTGCGAAGAACCGCAGCACCACCATGATGCTGGATCTCGAGGACATCCTCGCCAGTGCTGCTGGCCGGTGCCGGAAAGAAGATCAGAAGGGCGGAATCGAGCGGCTCGCGACTGGCGGGGTCACGAAGGAGGGCGAGGGTCGCCCGCCGCGGCTCTGGGACCTCGCCGATCAGACGTTGCGAGACCAGGGAAGCGGCCGGCCCGGAGATCCTGAGAACACCCAGGGCGGCGCGCCCGGCGGGCGTGGCCGGGGCAAAGATCGTCGCCCGTCGCCGGATCGCCGGCGCTTCGCTCTCAGGTCTTGCGGTTGTTGCCAGCGCCACCCTCGTCCTGCGGCTTGCGGTTGCGCTGGACACCGGCGGCGGCGGCGGCGAGCTGGGTCCACATCGACTGGAACTGCTCCACCCCCTTGATGCCGACGGGCAGCCACTGATCGAGCATCGCCCTGCCGTCCATCTCCTGCACGGTCTTCTTGAGCTGGACTTCCATCTCCTCGATCAGACGCTGCTGCATCGGCGCCACCTCCGGCAGCCCCATGAAATGACGTGCCTCCTCGGGCGTGCAATCGATCTCGATATTGAACTTCAAGGCCGCATTCCTCTCGCTGCCGACGCCGGTCCGTGGCGACTATAGATCAGGTAGGCCGAAACGCGCCAGAAACAGCGGCCGGCGGCGGCGGCCCGCCTTGCCCGCAAGCGCGATCCGGCCTAGCTCCAGAGCCAGCAGACGGAGGAGACGTACCATGGCGATGCAGATCAGGGTGGGGCGGCACGGCGGTCCCGAGGTGCTCGAGCGGGCCGAGGTCGAGGTCGGCGCTCCCGGCCCGGGACAGATCCGGCTCAGGCACACGGCGATCGGCCTCAACTTCATCGACACCTATTTCCGCTCCGGGCTCTACCCGCCGCCCGCCGGCCTGCCTCTGGTGCCGGGCCTCGAGGCGGCCGGCGTGGTCGAGGCGACCGGCGAAGGCGTCGCGGGCCTGAAGGTCGGCCAGCGCGTGGCCTATGGCACGGGGCCCCTGGGCGCCTACAGCACCGAGCGGCTGATCCCGGCCGAGAAGGTGATCGCCCTTCCGGACGCCATCGGCGACGAGACGGCGGCCGCGATGATGCTCAAGGGGCTGACCGCCCAGTACCTCCTGCGCCAGACCTATGTGGTGAAGCCGGGCGACACGATCCTCTTCCATGCGGCGGCCGGCGGCGTCGGGCTGATCGCCTGCCAGTGGGCGAAGCACCTGGGGGCGACCGTGATCGGCACGGCCGGCAGCAGGGAGAAGGCGGAACTCGCCAAGGCGCATGGCTGCGATCACGTCATCCTCTATCGCGACGAGGATGTGCCGGCGAAGGTCAAGGAACTGACCGGCGGCAAGGGCGTGCCCGTGGTCTATGACGGCGTCGGCAAGGACACCTTCGTCATGTCGCTCGATTGCCTGCGGCGTCGCGGCCTGATGGTCAGCTTCGGCAACGCCTCGGGCTCGGTCACCGGCGTCGATCTCGGCATCCTGAGCACGAAGGGTTCGCTCTACGTCACCCGGCCGACGATCGCCGGCTACACCACCACCCGGCAAGAGCTCGAGGCCGCCGCCCGGGACGTGGTCGACGTGGTCGGCAAGGGCGCGGTGAAGATCGAGGTCAACCAGCGCTTCCCGCTCGCCGACGCGGCCGAGGCGCACCGGGCGCTCGAAGGCCGCAAGACCACCGGTCAGACCGTGCTCCTGCCATGAGCCGGCCCATCCATGTCGCCCAGATCTCGGACTTCCACATCCGCCCGCCAGGGGTGATCTTCGCCGACGTGGTCGACACGGCGGCCATGCTGCGAGCGGCGATCGACACGCTGCTGGCGTTCAGCCCGAAGCTCGACGCGGTGCTGGTCTCGGGCGACCTCACCAATGACGGCGAGGCCGAGGCCTATGCGGCGATCGCCCCGGAGCTCGCCCGGCTGCCGATGCCGGTCTACGCCGTGCCCGGCAATCACGACAACCGCGAGCGGCTCGAGGCGCTCTGCGACGTGGCCGAGGTCGGCGCCGGCAACCCCTATCGCCAGTTCACGGCCGATCTCGGCTCGCTTCGGCTGATCGCCCTGGACAGCCTGGTTGAGGGTGAAGGGCACGGCGAGCTCTGCGCCGACCGCGTGGCCTGGCTCGGGGCGGAGCTCGAGCGGGCGGCGGGGCGGCGGATCCTGATCATGGTCCATCATCCGCCGGCGGCCACCGGCATCGGCTTCATGGATCGCATCGGCCTGCGGACGGGCCCGGCGCTGGAGGCGCTGATCGAGCGTCATGCGGGGTCGATCGAGCGGATCGTCTGCGGCCATGTGCACCGGCCGATCTTCTACCGCTGGCAGGGCGTGCCGGTGAGCGTGACGCCCGGCGTGGCGCATCAGGTGGTGCTCGGCCTCGACGACCGCGAGCCCGCCTTCAACCTGGAGCCGCCGGGCTTCCACCTGCACCGCTGGACCGAGGCCGAGGGGCTGGTGACGCACCACGTCCATCTCGGCAGCTTTCCCGGGCCCTTCACCTTCAGCGGCAATCCCGACAAGCGACCGCCTGCCTAGGCAGGCAGGCAGGCAGGTCGGGCTGGGCCGCCGCTACGAGTTCATCGTGCCCCAGAAATCGTCGTTGGTCTTGGCGAGGCGCATCTTGTCCATGAGGAACTCGACCGAGTCGGTCGTGCCCATGGGATTGAGGATGCGGCGCAGCACCCACATGCGCTGCAGCGTCGCCTTGTCGACCAGCAGCTCCTCGCGCCGCGTGCCCGACTTGTTGATGTCGAGGGCCGGGAAGACGCGCTTGTCGGCGACCCGACGGTCGAGGACGATCTCGGAATTGCCGGTGCCCTTGAACTCCTCGAAGATCACCTCGTCCATGCGCGAGCCGGTGTCGATCAGGGCCGTCGCGATGATGGTGAGCGAGCCCGCGTCCTCGATGTTGCGGGCGGCGCCGAAGAAGCGCTTGGGCCGCTGCAGGGCATTGGCGTCGACGCCGCCCGTCAGCACCTTGCCGGAGCTCGGCACCACGGTGTTGTAGGCGCGCGCCAGGCGGGTGATCGAATCGAGCAGGATGACCACGTCGCGGCCGTGCTCGACCAGCCGCTTCGCCTTCTCGATCACCATCTCGGCGACCTGGACGTGGCGCGTCGCCGGCTCGTCGAAGGTCGAGCTCACCACCTCGCCCTTCACCGTCCGCTGCATGTCGGTCACCTCCTCCGGCCGCTCGTCGATGAGCAGCACGATGAGGTAGACCTCCGGATGGTTGGCCGAGATCGCCGTCGCGATGTTCTGCATCAGCACCGTCTTGCCAGTGCGCGGCGGGGCCACGATCAGCGCGCGCTGCCCTTTGCCGAGCGGGCAGACGATGTCGATGATCCGGGTGCTGACGTCCTTCTTGCCGAGCACCTCGAGGTTCAGCTTGCGGGTCGGGAAGTAGGGTACCAGGTTCTCGAAATGGATGCGGTGGCGCGCCACCTCGGGCGGGTCGAAATTGATCGTGTTGGCGCGCAAGAGCGCGAAGTAGCGCTCGCCCTCCTTGGGCGCCCTGACCTGCCCCTCGACGATGTCGCCGGTGCGCAGCGCGAAGCGGCGGATCTGCGAGGGCGAGACGTAGACGTCGTCCGGACCGGCGAAATAGTTCATGTCGGGCGAGCGCAGGAAGCCGAAGCCGTCCTGCAGGATCTCGAGCACGCCGTCGCCGGTGATCGGCACGCCGGTCATCGCCAGCTCTTTCATGACGGCGAAGACGAGGTCGCCCTTCTTCAGCGTGCTGGCGTTCTCGATGCCGATTTCCTCGGCGTAGCGCAGAAGCTCGGCGGCCGGCCGGCGCTTGAGCTCGGTCAGGCTGATCGGCGGCAGGTCGGAGCGCACCTCGGGATAATCGCGCTCGCGACCGAAGTCGCGATCCCGGTCCCGGTCTCGATCCCGATCGTAGTCGCGGTTGCGGTCGCGCGGCCGCTCGGCACGCTCGCGCTCGCGGGGCCGCTCGGGGCGCTCGCGCGGTTCACGATGCTCGCGCGGCTCGCGCGCCTCACGGGCCGGTCGCGGCGCGGCTTCGTCCGCCTCGGCCATGCCCCCCTCGACCATTCCCCCTTCGACCATGCCGAAGAGCTCGGCCGGCAGGCCGATCACATCGTCATCCGTGTCGTCGGCGGCCACGCTGCTCTCGATCGCGGCGAGCAGCGGCTGGTCCTCCTCGACGCTGCGCGCCGGCCGGCTGCGGGTGCGCTTGCGGCGGACCGGTCGCGCCTCGCCATCGGCGCTCGGCGGCGCGCCATTGTCGTCGCCGGCCTCGGCCGGCGTGGCCGTCGCGGTCTCGCCCGCCGTGCCCGGCTCGGGCGACTTGTCATTCGCGTCGTCACGCGGCGTTTCGGCCATGATGTCCTCGGTGTCGTGAATCAACTGTATCTCGATTGCTGCGTTTCTTGGAATTCCCGGCGCCTCGATCTGGGCCTCAGAACGGCCTGAAGATCGCCAGGAGGACGATGCCGATGAACAGCAGGGTCGGCACCTCGTTGAAGACGCGGTACCAAAGCGCCGATCTCGGCCGCTCATCGGCGGCGAACCGCCGGATATCACGCGCCATGAGCCCGTGGCAGGCGGCGATCCCGAGAGCCAGCGCCAGCTTGGCGTGCAGCCAACCTTGGTCCCATTGACCCTGCACGGTGGCCAGCGCCAGGCCGAACGCGAAGGTGGCGATCATCGCCGGCGTGCCGATCGCCTTCAGAAGGCGGCGCTCCATGACCTTGAAGGTCGCCGAGGCCTCGCCGCCGACCACCGCGTCGGTGTGGTAGATCAAGAGACGCGGCAGATACCAGATCGCCGCCATCCACGCGGCAAATGACATGATATGGAGCGCCAACAACCATAGAGCGAGGTCAGCCAGGACTGTTCACCATGCACTGCACGACACGTGCCGACCGCCAGACAAAGGCCGGTTTCGCGACGGGGAAAATCGTCGGTGCGCCAAACGCTGGGGACCAACTCATTGCTCGGGGGTGGCGTGGCCGAATGCCACACGATCGAGTATAAGGTCAGTCACCACCAGATTTCAAGTGGCGAACGAGATCCTGGACATGCTCGGGTGGCGTTTCCGGCACGACGCCGTGTCCGAGATTGAAAATGAACGGGCGACCTCGCCAGGCGGCCCGGATGCGATCGGCGGCCTGAAGCATCGCATCGCCGCCCGCGACCAGGGCCATGGGATCGAGATTGCCCTGCAGGCAGACCTCGGCCGGCAGATGCGCCGCGGCCCAAGCCGGATCGATGGTCGTGTCGAGACCGAGGCCGGCGGGCCGGATGGCGGCCGCCAGATCGACCAAAGACGGACCGACGCCGCGCGCGAAGACGATGACCGGCACGCCCGGGCAACGCTCGGCGAGGGCCGCCACAATGCGCGCCAAGGGGGCGCTCACCCAGCGCTCGCGCTCGTCCGGCGGCAGCACCCCGGCCCAGCTGTCGAAGAGCTGCAGCACCTCGGCGCCGGCCGCCACCTGGCGCTCCAGATAGGCGATCACGGCCTTGGTCAGAAGCTCGATGAGATCGGCGAAGAGCCGGGGCTCGACCCGGGCCAGACGGCGGGCCACGGCGTAGTCCTTGGAGCCGCCGCCCTCGACCATGTAGGCGGCGAGCGTCCAGGGGGCGCCGGCGAAGCCGATCAGCGTCACCGGCTCTGGCAGCGAGCGGCGCAGCCGGCGCAGCGTCTCGTAGACCGGCTCGAGATGCTCGTGCAGGCGCTCGGTCGAAAGCCGCCCGAGATCGCTGCGATGGGCGAGCGGCTTCAGCCGCGGGCCTTCGCCCTCGAGGAACCCGACCTCCGCGCCGAGCGCATCCGGCACGACGAGAATGTCCGAGAACAGGATCGCCGCATCGAAGCCGAACCGTCGGATCGGCTGCAGCGTGACCTCCTCGGCCAGCACGGGATCGTAGCACAGCTCGAGGAACCCGCCCGCCTTGCGGCGCAGCGCCCGGTACTCCGGCAGATAGCGCCCCGCCTGACGCATCAGCCAGACCGGCGGCCGGTCGGCCGGCTCGCCGCGCAGCGCGCGCAGGAGGGGCTTCGGGCTAGCGGCGCTCAACGGTCTGGTCGCGGCAGGGCTGGGTCACTCTTTCTTAACCTTGAAGAGAAATAAGAGGATGGAGGTTGTAGTATGGCCGTGGACAACGAGGATTAGTCGTCATCCCCGAACGATCAACATGTTTGCGGCCCTTTCACGAGGCGATCCGGGGTTTGTGGACAAAGGGTCACGCCGCCGGCCGCGGGCGTGGCGGCGCAAGCCCTTTGCCGCGCCGGCCCGGACCATGGCCGGCTCTGGGCAGACGCGGGAAAACCGCGTGGCGATCCGGCCTGCCCGAGGGTCGGGTGGCGGGCCTCGATGCCGCAAGTCCGGACTGGACGGAAACCCGCCGATCGGGGAGCATTATCGCTGGGCGGCTGGCCCCTCGGGACAACAGGGTCGGTTGTCCACAGCTTCGTCAACGCCGTCTTCATGCCTCCGCGAGGAACCCGTGCGCCTGCATCTCCATCTGATCTCCGATTCCACCGGCGAGACCGTGACCACGGTGGCGCGCGCCGCCGTCTCGCAGTTCGAGGATGTGGTGCCGGTCGAGCATGTCTGGTTCTTCGTGCGGACCAGGGCCCAGCTGGAGAAGGTGCTGACCATCGTCGAAGCCCTGCCCGGCATGGTCATCTACACGCTGGTCTCGCCGGAGCTGCGCTTCCTCCTGCACGAGCGCTGCCGCACCTTCGCCGTGCCCTGCGTGCCTGTCCTCGATCCGGTGATGAACGCCCTGACCGGTCTGCTCGGCTCCGCCGGCCGGCCGCAGATCGGTCGCCAGCACGCGATGGACGACGATTACTTCTCGCGTATCGCTGCCACCGATTTCGCCATGCGGCACGACGACGGTCAGTTCGCGGAGGAGCTCGACGATGCCGACGTCGTGCTGGTCGGCGTGTCCCGGACCTCGAAGACGCCGACCTGCGTCTACCTCGCGCATCGCGGCATCAAGGCGGCGAACGTCCCCCTGGTGCTCGACCTGCCGCAGCTCGCGATCCTCGAGCGGCTGACGCGCCCCCTGATCGTCGGCCTGACCATCAACCCCGAGCAGCTCATGCATATCCGCCGCAACCGCCAGGAGATGCTCGGCCTCGAGGGAGGCGAATCGGGCCGGTTCGGCGGTCGCTACGCCGATCTGGATCATGTGCGCGAGGAGCTGCGCTACGCCCGGCGGCTGTTTGCCAAGCATGGCTGGCCGGAAATCGACGTGACGAAACGATCAGTTGAAGAAACGTCTGCGACAATCTATCAGTTGGTTCGAGCGCGGTCCTTTCCCGAGATCGGCGCCCTGGTCGAGACCGGCGGGTCGGCGGACGCTGCATCGGCTGCCGAGTCGGCCGCGGAATCGGCCGAGGGTGCCGCGCCGTCGTCGGACGCGTGAAGGCAAGGTGAGCTTTTCGGCCGCATGAAGCAGCTTTCGACCCTCGGCCGGCGCCGACGCCTGGCACGGCGCCGGCTCCTCCTGAATGCGGTGCGCCTCCTCGTCGTTGCCGCCCTTCTGGTGCTGTTCGCCGTGGCGGGCTACCAGGCGGGCATCTCGCAGAGCGGTCACGAGGCCGAGCGGCAGGCGATCGATCTCGCTGCCGCCGCCGACCGCAATCTCGATCTGACCGAGCATCTCGCCATGGCCGAGGATCGTGCCAAGCGGCTCGAGACCCAGCTTCAGGCGCTGCGCCTGGATTACGCGGCCAATGTGCCGCCGGCGGAACTCAAGCCGCTCCTGGCGTTGCTGCAGGCAAGGGCCCGGGCCGGTGTCGACCATGACCGGCTCGCCTTCGTGATCGGCCAGGCCGGCCGCGAGCGGACCTGCGAGCGCGGGGTCGAGACGCAGCGGCTCCTCGTCCGCACGCCGGTCAGCACGGCGCTCGAGAACTCGGTCACGTTCGCCGAGCGCCGGATCACCGTGAGCGGCGACGGGCGGCCGGCGCGGGACGAAGCGGGGCAGCCGCTCGACTGGTTCGACCCCAATCAGCCGGTCACCCTGCGGTTCTTGACCATCGGCGGCGATCTCAGCCGTGTCGTCGGGCGGCTGCCGCTCGTCCATTCGGTCATCCTGGGCGATCGCGAATGGCAGTTCCAGGCGACGGCCTCGCGCGAGGCCGGGCGGATCGAGCTCGTGGCGCAGAGCTGCGCCTATCCCTGATGCGTCGGCACGGGATGATGCGTGCCGCCATGCTCCCGGTCGCGCCGGTCGGGATCCGCTGGCGGGACAGCGAGGCCGAGGGCGAGCTGGGCGGCCCGGGCGGTGGCGCCGCCGAGCCCGAGCCCGAGCAGGCGGACCGGCGCCGCGAGCGGGGCGCGCAGCAGGAGATGCCGGCCGATGGCGGCGAGCGCCTCGGCCGTGCTCGGCGCCTCGCGCAGCGTGGTCTGCCGGGTGCTGATCCGAAAGTCGCGATACTTGATCTTGAGCTGCACGGTCAGGGCCTGGTAGCCACTTCGCGCGAGGCGGGTGGCGAGGTCCCGGGCGAGGTCGTCGAGAGCCGCGGCGAGGTCGCCCGGATCGTCGCGGTCGTGCTCGAAGGTGGTCTCGACGCTCAAGGACTTGCGGTCGCGGTCGGGCACCACCGGCCGGTCGTCCAGGCCTTGGGCGAGGCGCCAGAAATGGGCACCGGACCGGCCGAGGCGGTGGACGGCCGCCTGCTCGTCGAGCGCCTGCAGGTCGGCGCCCCGCGTTACGCCGGCCGCCCTGAGCCGTCCGGCGGTCGCCGGGCCCACGCCGAAGAACCTCTCGATCGGCAGCTCGGCCAGGACACCCTGCGCCTGGGCCGGGCGGATCACGCAGAGCCCGTCCGGCTTGCGCATCTCGGAGGCGAGCTTCGCCAGGAACTTGTTGAAGGAGACGCCGGCCGAGGCGGTGAGCCCGGTCTCCTCGCGGATCTGCTCCTTGATCAGCCTGGCGATGGCCATAGCCGGGGCCGGCCCGTTCGCCGGCTCGGTGACGTCGAGATAGGCCTCGTCGAGGGCGAGCGGCTCGACCAGCGTGGCGTGCCGCTGGAAGATGTCCCGGATCTGGCGGCTGACCGCCTTGTAGATCTCGAAGCGCGGCGGCACGAACACCAGCTCCGGGCAGAGCCGCGCCGCCCGGCCGCCCGGCATGGCCGAGCGCACGCCGAAGCGCCTGGCCTCGTAGCTCGCCGTCATCACGACGCCGCGCGTCTGGCCGCCGCCCACCGCGACCGGCAGGCCGCGCAGAGCCGGCTGGTCGCGCTGCTCGATCGCGGCGTAGAAGGCGTCCATGTCGACGTGGACGATCTTGCGCAACGTGGTCCCGATCCGTCCGCCCTTCGGCGGGGTCTGCTTCGACGCTGTTGCAGGATGCCAACAAATCGCTTCGTTGTCGCGGGGCCAGTGGGGGCGCCGCGACGCCGGCCTTGCCAGCGCCGCGACCAAGAGCCTAGGAATCGACAGGAGTGCTGCGACCATTCGCCGACCGGGACCGTCGGTCATGGCTGCGGCTCCGCCTTCGGAGAGAACGGGAGACGGACCTTGAAGCAAGCGAGTCCGGCCTTGGCCGCGCGCGGTGTCGTACTGGTCGCCGTGCTGCTGGGCCTGGGCGGGCTCGGCGGCGGTGCCGCGTGGGGCGAGGATCTCCACGAAGCCCTGACCGCCGCCTATCTGAACAACCCGAGGCTCGCCTCCGGGCGGGCCCAGCTGCGGGCGACGGACGAGCTGGTGCCGCAGGCGCTGGCCGCCGGCCGGCCGCGGATCTTCCTCGACGGCACCGTCGACGGGGTCACCTCCGATTCCGATGCCGCCGAGCGCGACGAGCGCATAGGCCGGGGCGTCAACCTGTCGCTGCGCCAGCCCCTCTATGCCGGCGGCGGGATCGAGGCCGGCATCCGCCAGGCCGAGAACCAGGTCCGCGCCGAGCGGGCCTTCCTCCTTTCGACCCAGCAGAGCGTGCTTCTGGATTCGGTCGACGCCTACACGGCGACCTGGCGCGATCGCGCCGTTCTCGAGCTCGCGCGCACCAACGAGCTGCGCCTCAGGCGGCAGCTCGAGGCGACCCGCGACCGGTTCGAGGTGGGCGAGGTGGCGCGCACCGACGTCGCCCAGGCCGAGGCCCGCCTCGCCCGCGCGCGCTCGGACATCGAGGTCGCCACGGCCGATCTCGCCGCCTCCACCGCGGCCTATCGCGACATCATCGGCATCGATCCGGGCGTGCTGGTCGAGCCGCAACCCTTGGCCAGGCTGCCGAGCAGCGAGCCGGAGGCCCAGGCGATGGCGGCCGCCAATCCGGATATCACGACGGCGAGCTTCAACCTGCAGGCCGCCCGGGAAGGCGTCGATGTGGCCTTCGCCGACATCCTGCCGAGCCTGACGCTGACCGGCGATCTCGCCTACGAGCAGCAGCCGAACCAGGTTCTGGACCGGCAGGACGAAGCGAGGATCGGCCTCAATCTCTCGGTGCCGCTGTTCCAGGGCGGCGCCGACTACTCGAGGGTGCGACAGAATCGCCAGCTGGTCAGCGCCCGGCGCAACGATCTGGAGAACACGCTGCGCGGCGTCCAGCGCTCGGTGACCACGGCCTGGGAGCGCGTGATCGCCGCCCGCGCCGCCATCGAGGCCCTGGAATCCGAGGTGCGGGCCAACGGCATCGCCCTCGAGGGCGTGCAGGAGGAGGCCCTGGTCGGCCAGCGCACCGTGCTCGACGTGCTCGACGCCGAGAACGAGCTGTTCGTCTCGCAGGTCGATCTGGTGCGGGCTCGAAGCGTGCTGGTGCTCGCCACCTACCAGCTCAAGTCCGCGGTGGGCGAGCTCACCGTGGCGCGGCTCGACCTGCCGGTCGAGCCCTATGACGCCGAGCGTAACTACAACCGCGTGCGCAACCGGCTGTTCGGCCTCGAATAGCTCCCCGCCCAAACGCGCCGGCCGACATCCGGCTCGAAAAAGCATCCTGCGCTTAACCTGCCGTTAACGTCGAAAAGCTAGGGTTCCCTTACCTCGAGCGGCGCTGGTGCCGTTCCGGAAACGTCCGACGCGCCTTCCCGGGCGCCACGAAAAGGGACCCTGCGATGATCTCATCCGGCAATCGCCGCCTCGTCCTCGCCTCAGCGCTCGCCGCCGCCTTCGCCATGCCGGCCTTGGCGGACACCGACACCGACGTCCTCACGGTGATGGTGACCGTGCAGGAGGCCTGCGCCATCAGCGGCTCGACCCTCGACTTCGGCACCTACACGGGTGGCCAGCAGAACGCGCTGAACGGCCAGGGCCAGATCAGCTACACCGGCTGCGCCGCGGGCACGCTGGTCATCGACTTCGACGGCGGCACCGGCGGCGATGTCCAGGCCCGCCGCATGGCCAGCAATGCCGGCGGCACGCTCGGCTACCAGCTCTACCGCAATTCCAGCCGCACCCAGGTCTGGGGCACCGGCGCCAACGCCCAGCAGGTGCAGCTGCTGCAGCCCGGCGCCGGCAGCATCCCGGTCTACGGCAGCATCCCCGGCGGGCAGGCCGCCGCCGCCGGCAGCTACGCCGACACGGTCAACGTCACCCTGACCTTCTGAGCCGGAGCGGCCGGGCGGGCGGCTGGCGGCCCGCCCGGTGCGCCTTGCCGAGGCGACCGCCGGTCAGGGCGTCTGCTGGGCGCTCGGCTGGCGGGCGACGGCGTGCGGCCGGGTCAGATCGTTGCGCCTGGCCTGCGCCGCCATGACCGGCGACATCGGCGGCCGCGCCACGTGGCGGCCGGCGCCGCGGGTGACGTCGAGCTGGCCGTCTCGCCAGACCACCTTGCCGTTGGCGATGGTGATCGCCGGGAACCCTTCGACCTCGATGCCCTCGAAGACGTTGACGTCGAGCTTGGAGTGGTGGCTCGCCTGGCGGATGGTGTGCCGCTTCTTCGGGTCCCAGACCACGAGATCGGCATCCGACCCGGCCCGCACGGCACCCTTGCGCGGGTAGATGTTGAAGATCCTGGCGCAGTTGGTGGAGGTCACCGCCACGAACTCCTCAGGCGTCAGGCGGCCGCCATTGACGCCGAAATGCCAGAGGATCTTGAGGCGCTCCTCGAGCCCGCCCGTGCCGTTCGGGATCATCGTGAAGTTGTCCCGGCCCTTGGCCTTCTGCTCGGCGAGGAAGGTGCAGTGGTCGGTCGCCGTGACCTGGAGCTGGCCGTTCATGAGACCGGCCCAGAGCGCATCCTGGTGCTCTTTTCCGCGGAAGGGCGGGCTCATCACCCGGGACGCGGCGAAGGCCCAGTCGGGATTGCTATAGACGCTGTCGTCGAGGCAGAGATACTGCGCCAGGGGCTCGCCGAAGACGCGCTGCCCCTCGCTGCGGGCGCGGGCGATGGCCTCGGCGGTCTCGCGGCAGGAGGTGTGCACAATGTAGAGCGGCACGCCGGTGATCCGGGCCAGCATGATGGCGCGGTTCGCGGCCTCGGCCTCGACATGCGGCGGGCGCGACAGGGCGTGGCCCTCGGGCCCGGTGATGCCCTGGGCGAGCAGCGCCTGCTGCAGGCGGAAGACCGCCTCGCCGTTCTCGGCATGGACCAGCGGCAGGGCGCCGAGCTCGCGGCAGCGCGAGAAGCTCTGGAAGAGGATCTCGTCGTCGACCATCAAGGCGCCCTTGTAGGCCATGAAGTGCTTGAAGCTGTTGACGCCGCGATCGATGACCTCGGCCATCTGCTGCTCGACCCGCTCCGACCACCAGGTGATCGCCACGTGGAAGCCGTAATCCGCCACCGCCTTCGACGCCCACTCGCTCCAGTCGTCGAGCGCCGCCGTCAGGCTCTGCTGCGGCGAGGGGATGCACATGTCGATGATCATGGTGGTGCCGCCGGCGAGGCCCGAGCAGGTGCCCGAGTAGAAATCCTCGATCGCCACCGTGCCCATGAAGGGCATCTCCATGTGGGTGTGCGGGTCGATGCCGCCCGGCATGACCAGCGCGCCGCCGGCGTCGATCACCTCCGCCCCGGTCGGCACCTCGAGCCCGGCGCCCACGGCCCTGATCGTGCCGTCCTCGATCAGGACGTCGGCGCGCTCGCTCTGGTCGGCATTGACAACGGTTCCACCCTGGATGACGAGGCTCATGGCGTTCTCCTGCTTGCTTCTTCTGGGCCGGCTCTCGGGCTGACAGGCTCCCGGGACCAGTCTATGCGCCGGAGCCCGGGACCGAAAGGGCCGATGATCCGGCCGATGACCGGGATGGCGCCGGACCTCGCGGGCGGGCTCGAGCGGACATGACGGCGGGAAGGATCACGATGCGGCGGGTTGCGGCTTCACTCATCATGGCGATGGCGATCGTCGCCTGCGCCGGCCCGTTTGTCGGCACCGCCGGAGCCGCCGAGGTGACGGTCTTCGCCGCCGCCAGCCTCAAGAACGCGCTCGACGACGTCGCAAGGGCCTGGCACGAGGCGAGCGGCAACAGCGCCGTCGTCGCCTATGCCGGCAGCTCGCAGCTCGCCCGGCAGATCGAGCAGGGAGCACCGGCCGATCTCTTCATCTCGGCAAATCCCGACTGGATGGATTATCTCGAGGAGGCGAAGCTGATCGACCCGGCGTCGCGCAAGGACCTGCTCGGCAACCGGCTCGTGCTCGTGGCGCACGGCCGGGACGCGGCCCCGGTCGCGATCGGCCCGGGGTTCGATCTGGCCGGTCTTTTGGGCCGGGGCCGGCTGGCCATGGCGATGGTCGATGCCGTGCCGGCCGGCATGTACGGCAAGGCGGCGCTCGAGAGCCTGGGCGTCTGGACGAGCGTCCGGGACCATGTCGCCCAGGCCGACAACGTGCGCGCGGCGCTCACCCTCGTGGCCCTGGGCGAAGCACCCTACGGCATCGTCTACGCCACCGATGCCGCCGCGGCCGACGACGTCACCGTCGTCGGCACGTTTCCCGAGGCGAGCCATCCGCCGATCGTCTATCCGGTCGCGTTGACCCTGGCGGGCGACACGCCCGAGGCGCGCCAGCTCCTCGCCTTCATCGCCTCGCCCGCGGCCCGTCCCCTCTTCGAGCGGCAGGGATTCACCGTTCTCGATTGACGCGGCCCCGGCTGGCGCTACGCCGGAGGCATGATCGAGCTTTCGCCCGAGGAATGGACCGCCGTCCTCCTGTCGATCCGGGTGGCGAGCTGGGCCACCCTGCTCAGCCTGCCCTTCGGCATCCTGGTGGCGGTGCTGCTCGCCCGCGGCCGGTTCTGGGGCCGGGAGCTGCTCAACGGCCTCGTCCATCTGCCGCTGATCATGCCGCCGGTCGTCACCGGCTACCTCCTGCTGCTGCTGTTCGGCCGGCGCGGGCCGATCGGCGGCTTCCTGGACGAGACCTTCGGCATCGTCCTCGCCTTTCGCTGGACCGGTGCGGCGCTGGCCTGCGCCATCATGGCCTTCCCCTTGATGGTCCGCGCCATCCGCCTCGCCGTCGAGGCGGTCGACCCGAAGCTGGAGCAGGCCGCCGGCACGCTCGGCGCCAACCGGCTCTGGACCTTCCTCGTCGTCACCCTGCCGCTCATCCTGCCGGGCATCATCGCCGGCAGCATCCTCGCCTTCGCCAAGGCGATGGGCGAGTTCGGCGCCACCATCACCTTCGTCTCCAACATCCCGGGCGAGACCCAGACGATCCCGTCCGCCATCTACGCGCTGATCCAGGTGCCGGGCGGCGAGGCCGGAGCGCTTCGCCTGGCCGCCGTCTCGATCGCCATCGCCATGGCGGCCCTCCTCGCCTCGGAGGTCGTGGCCCGGCTGGTGGCCCGGCGGATCGGCAATCGATGACCAGGGCCTGGCGATGAGCAGGGTCGGGCGATGAGCGGGGTCTGGCGATGAGCATCGAGGTCGCCGTCCGCCATCGCCTGGGCAGGTTCGCGATCGATGCGGCCTTCTCGGCCGGCGCCGGGCTCACCGCGCTCTTCGGCCGCTCCGGCGCCGGCAAGACGACGCTGGTCAATGCCGTGGCCGGGCTGCTGCGACCGGAGCGGGGCCGGGTCACGGTCGAGGGACAGGTGCTGCTCGACACCGCGGCGGGCCGCTTCGTCCCGCCGCACCGGCGGCGCATCGGCTACGTCTTCCAGGAAGGCCGGCTCTTCCCGCATCTGAACGTCCGCCAGAATCTCGGCTTCGGCCGCTGGTTCACGGGCCGGCGCCACCGCTTCGGCAGCTTCGCCGACACGGTCGAGCTGCTCGGCATCGGCCACCTCCTGGAGCGGCGGCCGGGCGGGCTCTCGGGGGGCGAGAAGCAGCGCGTGGCGATCGGCCGGGCCCTTCTGGCGAGCCCGAGGCTCCTCCTCATGGACGAGCCGCTCGCCTCGCTCGACGAGGCGCGCAAGGCCGAGATCCTGCCCTATATCGAGCGGCTGCGCGACGCGCTCGGCATCCCGATCCTCTATGTCAGCCATTCCGTGCCGGAGATCGCGCGCCTCGCCACCACGGTCGTCGTGCTCGCCGATGGCCGGGTCGAGCGGAGCGGCCCACCGGCCGAGCTGATGGCCGACCCCGACCTCTTCCCCCTGATGGGCCGCCACGAGGGCGGGGCACTGCTCGCGGCCCGCGTCGTCGCGCACGACCCCATCGACGAGCTGACCGAGCTTTCGGTCAGCGGCGGCCGGCTCTGGGTGCCGGAGGTCGAGGCACCGCCCGGCACGCAGCTTCGCCTGCGCATCCGCGCCCGCGACGTCATTCTGGCCAGGGAGCCCCCGGTCGGGCTGAGCGCCCTCAACTGCCTGCCGGCAACGGTCGTCGAGATCGGCCCGCTCGACCAGCCGATCGTCGACGTCAAGCTGGTCTGCGGCGGCGACTTCATCCTGGCCCGGATCACCCGCCGCTCGCTGCGCCTCCTCGAGCTCGCGCCCGGCCGGTCGATCCATGCCGTGCTCAAGTCGATCGCCGTCGGCCGCCGCGACATCGGCCGCGCCGAACCCCGCGCCGAAGAGGCCGCCGAGATCGGCTGATCGGCCCGCTGCCCCTCAATACTTCCCCTGCGCCCGGCGGATCGCCGCCTGCTGCTCGGAGGCTTCGACGGCCTGCTTCAGGGTGTGCACGCCGGCGGCCTCGAGGAGGTCGAGGAGCTTGAGCAGGGTGTGGCCGGTCGCCAGCGCGTCGCCGAGGGCGGTGTGGCGCTCCTCGCTGGCGATGCGGATGTCGAAGCGCTCGGCCAGGGCATCGAGGGTCAGGCTCTCCGTGGCGCCGAAGACGGCGGCCCCGAGCAGCACCGTGTCGAGCACGGGGTTGGTGAAGGCGACGCCGGCGGCGGCCTGCTCCAGGCTCAGGAACTTCATGTCGAAGGCGGCGTTGTGGGCGACCAGCACCGCGTCGCCGACGAAGCGGTGGAAGCGGGGCAGCACCTCGGCGATCGGCTCGGCCGTGGCGACCATGGCGTCGGTGATGCCGTGCACCTTGGCGGCGACGCCCGGAATCGCCCGGCCCGGATGGACGAGGCTGTTGAAGACCTCGCCCCTGAGCAGGCGGCCATTGACGATGCGCACGCCGGCGAGCTGCACGATCTTGTCGCCGCCCGAGGGCTCGAGGCCGGTGGTCTCGGTGTCGAAGACGACGAAGGTGAGGGACCTGAGCGGCGCCTCGCCGAGATCGGCCGGCACGCTGCGCCCGAACAGGTCGAAATCGTAGAACTCGGGGCGGGCGGCGAGGCGGGTCCCGCCGCGCGACCGGCTGTTGTCGACCTCGACCGTGGTCAGGGGCAGGCGGAGCCGGGCGCCGTCATCGCCCATGCGCTCGCACCAGAGATCGGTCTTGTGGCGGTTGAGCACGTCGCGGCCGGTGATCGCCCCCAGGCCCTCGTCGAGCCGCTCCTCGAGCCAGGCCTCGAGCTCGCGCACCGGCACGGACGCACCGCTCCAGGCGAGGTCGAGATAGGCCTGGCGCTCCTGCCGCGTCACGGTGAGCCGGAACGTCGTGGTCGCGGCATGGACGGCCGTGCGGTTGAGCAGGCGGTCGGCGAGATCGACGATGGAAGCGCTGTCGCAATGCAGCCAGACGAGATCGCCGCCGGTCTCGACCTCGAGCGTGCGACCCTCCGAGCGACGCTGGATGATCAGGTCGAGCAGGGTTCGAGAGTGCACCTGGGTCATCGGCCAGGCCGAGGAGAGGAGGTCGGAGGAGATCTCGTCGAGCCGGTCGAGCCGCTCGGCCAGGATCCGGCCATCGGCCTGGAAGACCTCGCGCGCCGCCGCCTTCTCCTCGTCGTCGATCGGCCCGTCCAGGGTCAGGAGGTCGCCGATCATGCCGAGATTGGCGATGCGCTGGCGCATGTCGCTGGTGACGTCGTGCAGCATGCGGTCGCGCCAGATGCCGGCGGCGAGCTCGTCGGTCACGTCGTCGAAGATGACGACGTAGCCGACCGGCCGCTCCTCGAGGTCGCCTTCGCCCCCGCTCCCATCAGGGTGCCGGCCGATGGTCAGCGAGACGCGGCCCTTCAGCGTGTAGTTGCCGAGCCGCGTGGCGCCGATCACGAGGCAGGCGAGGCCGTCCGGATGGTCGACGTGGCGGCCGCTCCTGAACCGGTTGGTGAGCCGGACCAGGGCGTGGCGGAAGGGCTGGGCGGTGACCACGCCGAAGAACGAGCGGCCGAGGCCGAGATCGCCCGCGACGTGCAGGATCTCGAGGGCGCGCTGGTTGTAGAGCAGGACCTGATGCTCGAGATTGCAGATGACGACACCCTCCTGCAGGTCGCGCAGGATGGTGGCGAGCTGCTGCCGCTGCTCCTCGGTCGTGGCGGTGGCTTCGGCGATGGTCCGGTCGATCTCGCGCCGGGCCTCGGCCAGGGCCGCCGTGAGCTCGCCGATCGCCGGCCCGAGCGGCCCGAGATAGCGGCCGGTGGCCAGGGGCATCGCCCGCTCGGCGCCGGCGTGGGCCGCGGTCTTGAGATGATTGGCGATGGCGAGCAGCGGGCGGGCGACGTGGTCGTCGAACTTGAGCCAGACCCAGGTCGCGAGGCCCAGAACGACGGCCGCGGCCGCCCCGCCGAAGAGCACGAAATGGTCGAGCCTGGGCGCCTCGCCCTGGCGGGCGAGCAGCACCATCGCCCCGGCGATGGCGGCCGCCCCGCCGAGGCCGATCAGCGCGAAGAAGAGGAAGAAGCGAAGGCGGAGCCCGAGCCGCTCGCTCAAGGCTCGCCCTCTGCCAGCCCGAGCAGGTCGCGCACGGTCGCCCGGAGCTCGTCCATCGAGAACGGCTTGGTGAGATAGGCGTCCGCACCCATGGCCATGCCCTTCTCGATCTCGATCGCCCGGCTCTTGGCCGAGAGCATGCAGACCTTGATGGCGCGCGTCGCTGGATCGCGCTTGATCGTCTCGCAGATTTCGTAGCCGTCCCGGCCGCCGACCATCACGTCGAGCAGGACGAGGTCGGGTGGCGCCGCCTCGAGCGAGGCGAGCGCCTCGTCGCCGTCGGCGGCGGTCTGCACGGCGAAGCCGTCGGCGCCGAGCAGGCGCTTCAGATAGAGGCGGATGCCCGGCTCGTCGTCCACCACGAGGATCGTCTTGGCCACCATCGTCGAACCTCCCTGGTCCAGGACAGCCTTGTCATGATTAGCCTCTGGCGGCGGCGCACACCACCGCCCGGACCGGATCGTCCGGCGGCAGCGCCACCCAGTCCGGGTCGACCGGCCGGCCCTCGGCATCGACCTTCAGGCTCGTCCCGACATCCGCCCGGCGGGGCGTCGCGCAATCGTAGAGCTGGTTGGCGAGGATGGTCGGGCTCCAGTGGGCGACGAAGTAGACGACCGCCATGACCATGTCCGGGACCGCCGGGTGGCGCCGGATCGCATCCGTGTCGACTGCGGTGAAGCGGTCGATGCGCGGGAAAAGGTAGGTCCAGGGCTGCAGCGGGTTGCTCGAGGGATAGCCCTCGGCGACGACCACATGGGCCGGCAGCTCCGCCCTGGTGCGCGTGAACCACGAGTAGTCGGTCCAGATGAAGAAGCCGAACATGGCGAGGCCCGCCGCGGCCGGCAGGAGCCAGCGCGGGGCCGGCAGGCCGAGGGCGCGAAACAGGATCATGACCACGCTGGCGGCGGCGACACCGAGGACCAGCGTGCCGACGAGATACCAGATCACCGCTCAGGCGCTCCTCGACCGCAGCGCCGCCTGCATCGTCTTGACCACGCCGAAGGCGTCCTTGAGGTAGCGCCGCTCGAGCGCCGAGAGCGAGGCCGGCGCCATGAAGTTGTCGGGCTTCCTGCCGTCGCGGACCTGGCGCGCCTGGTGCTCGAGGCGGATGCGGGAGATGAGGTCGTAGGCGTCGACCAGGTCGCCGGAGCCGGACTCGCTGAGCGAGCCGGCCGCGCGCGCCGCGATCAGCCGCTCGCGGGTGTTGACCTCCTCGATGCCGCCGTCGAGCGCGTAGATCCGGGCGAGATCGACGATCGGCACGACGCCGTTGAGCTTGAGGTCGAGGGTGTTGCGATGCTCGCCCGAGCGGATCAGCGCCAGGTTCTGGAAGAGGCTCAGGGGTGGCGTGTGCTTGAGCGAGCTCGCGATCATGTGGGCGCGGAAGATGCTGTTGCGGCGGGCGGCTTCCAGCGTCTCCCGCTGCAGCCCGGCGAAGAGCGCGGTCTCGCCGACGATCGGGCGAAGATCGAACATCACCGAGGACAGCATCTGCGCCATCGGGTCCGGCTCGGCGATCCAGCCGCGGAAATAGGCCCGCCATTGCCGGAGCGGCACGCGCCAGCGCGGGTTGGTCGCCATCATGTCGCCGGGGCAGTAGTAGTAGCCGCAGGCATCGAGACCGTCGGAGACGAACTTGGCGAGCTCGGCGAAGTAGGCCTCGTGCGCCCCCGGCACATAGGCGTCGTCGAGGATCAGGCAGTTGTCCTGGTCGGAGAAGCCGGTCTGCTCGCGCCGGCCCTGGCTGCCGCAGGCGAGCCAGAGCCACGGCACCGGCGCCGGCCCGAGCTTCGCCAGGGCGAGGACCAGGAGCCGCTTGGTCAGCGCGTCGGTGATGCTGGTGATGAGCTGCCCCACCTTGAACGCCTCGACCCCGGCGCCGACGAGCTGGGCGAGGAAGACCGGCACGTTGGCGATGACGGTGGCGAGCCGTGCCGTCTCGGTCGCCTCGTTGATGTCGCCGATGAGGAACGCCACCGAGATCGACTGGCGGCGGATCAGGTTGGTGCGGGTCAGGATGCCGACCAGCTCGCCGCGGTCGACGATCGGCAGGTGGCCGATATGCCGCTCGCCCATGAGCAGGAGCGCGTCGAAGACGAGCGCGTCGGGCGGCAGGGACAACGGGTTCCTGGTCATCACGTCGGCCACCGGGGTCGCGGCCGAAAGGCCCTCGGCGACGACCCGGCTGGAGAGATCGCTGGTGGTCAGCAGGCCGGCGAGGCGCCCGGCATCGAGCACCGGCAGGAAGGATATGCCTTGGGCGCGCATCAGCGCCGCCGCCTCCTGGGCGGTGGCGGTGGGGGCCACGCTGACCGGCGATCTGGTCATGATGTCGCCGAGCTGGTTGGTGATCAGCGGGTCGGCGCTGTCGGTGGCGAAGATCGGCCTGCGCTCGGCCGTCCGGCGCAGCCGCTCGAAGAAATGGGCGAAATCCGGATAGGTCTGGACCAGCTCGAGGAAGAACGCCGTCGGCAAGGCCAAAGCGCGCGTCCCGGCGCCCGCGACGGCGCGGTTCGGGCCGGTGCCGTCCCTGAGGATGCCGCGGGCACCGATGCCGTCGCCCGGGGAGAAGCGGTTGAGCACCTCGCCATCGGGCGAGACGACGTCGATCATGCCCTCGAGGACGATGGTGAAGTGGGCGAGCTCCTGGCCCTTCTCGTAGAGCACGTCGCCCTGCCCGAGCGCCACGATCTCGCCGGCGGCGACCAGCTGCTCCAGCGCCTCGGGCGGCAGGAGGTCGAAGGGATGGGTTTGCGCCAGAAACGCCGCCGTGGCGTGCCCGGTGTCGCCCGTGCCGGTCATGCTGTCCCCTGGAAAAGAGGCGGACCCCGTCCAGATGGGCGGGGTCCGCTGGTCACGTCAACCGGATGGGTGACCGCTCAGTGATCGAGCCCGGCGCTCACATGAGCCGCCGGCCCGGCGCCGCGCGGCACCCGGATGCTCTCGACGAGATCCTGGATCTCCTTCGGCGGCGCCTGGGTAGCCTGGGAGACGAAGTAGGCGACCGCGAAGTTGACGACAGCACCGATGGAGCCGATCGACACGGGCGAGATGCCGAACACCCAGAACTCGGGCGTGTCCGGGAACTGGGACGTGCCCGGCAGGAAGAACCAGCCCTTGTAGACGAAGACGTAGACGAGCGTGAACACGATGCCGGCGACCATGCCGAAGCTCGCCCCCACATTGTTGATGCGCTTGAAGAAGATGCCCATCATCAAGGCGGGGAAGATCGACGACGCGGCGAGGCCGAAGGCGAGGGCCACGGTCTGCGCCGCGAAGCCGGGCGGGTTGAGGCCGAGATAGGTCGCGACCGCGATGGCGATCGCCATCGAGATGCGCGCCGCCCAGAGCTCGCCGCCTTCCGAGATGTTCGGGTTGAGGGTCCCCTTGATCAGGTCGTGGCTGATCGCCGAGGAGATGGCGAGCAGGAGCCCGGCCGCGGTCGAGAGCGCGGCGGCGAGGCCGCCGGCGGCGACCAGGGCGATGACCCAGCCCGGCAGGGCCGCGATCTCGGGATTGGCGAGCACCATGATGTCCGCGTTGACGGTCAGCTCGTTGCCCTGCCAGCCCCACTGCTCGGCCTGCGCTTGGAAGGCCTCGTTCTTGTCGTTGTAGAACTGGATGCGGCCATCGTTGTTCAGGTCCTCCCACTTGATCAGCCCGGTGTGCTGCCAGGTGGTGAACCAGCTCGGCGCGTCGGCGATCGCGAGATTGCCCTCCGGGGTGCCGACCTCGCCGGTCTGGATGGTGTTGACGAGATTGACCCGGGCCATGGCACCGACTGCCGGGGCGACCAGATAGAGGAGGGCGATGAAGATCAGCGCCCAGCCGGCCGACCAGCGGGCATCCGCCACCTTCGGCACGGTGAAGAAGCGGATGATGACGTGCGGCAGCCCGGCCGTGCCGATCATCAGGGACAGGGTGAAGAGCACCATGTTGAGGGTGTTGGTGTGGTGGCCGGTGTAGGAGCCGAAGCCGAGATCGGTGATCAGCCCGTCGAGCTCGGCGAGCAGCGGCTTGCCCGTGGAGACGCTGTCGGAGAACAGGCCCAGGGGCGGCAGCACGTTGCCGGTCAGCTGCAGCGAGATGAAGATCGCCGGGATGGTGTAGGCGGTGATCAGCACGACGTACTGCGCCACCTGGGTGTAGGTGATGCCCTTCATGCCGCCGAGCACCGCGTAGGCGAAGACGACCGCGGCGCCGATGTAGAGGCCGGTCGCGGCATCGACCTCGAGGTAGCGGGCGAAGGTCACGCCGACGCCGGTCATCTGGCCGATGACGTAGGTGACCGAGATGATGATCAGGCAGACCACCGCGATGATCCGGGCCGTCTGCGAGTAGAACCGGTCGCCGATGAACGCGGGCACGGTGTACTTGCCGAACTTGCGCAGATACGGCGCGAGCAGGCAGGCGAGCAGGACGTAGCCGCCGGTCCAGCCCATCAGATAGGTCGAGTTGTCGTAGCCGACGAAGGCGATCAGGCCGGCCATCGAGATGAAGGACGCGGCCGACATCCAGTCGGCGCCGATGGCCATGCCGTTCATCACGGGATGGACGCCCCGGCCGGCGGCGTAGAACTCGCTCGTGGTCGCGGCGCGGGCCCAGATGGCGATGCCGATGTAGAGGGCGAATGTCGCACCGACGACGACGTAGATGAGTGTTTGCGTATCCATGTTCAGCGTTTCCCTCGTTCCGCCACGATCACTCTTCAGCGCCGAACTTGCGATCGATCGCATTCATCCGGAACGCGTAATAGAAGATCAGGATGATGAAGACGAGGATCGAGCCCTGCTGGGCGAACCAGAAGCCCAGATCGGTGCCGCCGACGGCAATGCCCGAAAGCAGCGGCCGCAAGAGAATGCCGAAGCCGAACGAGACCAGCGCCCAGATGATCAGGATGTTGCGGATCAGGCTGAGATTGGCCTTCCAATAGGCGTCGTCGGATGACGATCCCTGATGCATGATGCCTCCTTGTCGTCCTTGGCAATGGCGGACGGGAACCTGTGCCGAAGAGTCATGGCGCGCTCACCGGCGGCTGGCCGCAAGTGTCGCGGCAGTCGAGGACGGCGGAAACTGGTCTAATGCGCGCAGGGGGCGGCCGCCACGCTGCCAGCGGGCGTGGATCTCCGCGGGAATCGGGCGAGAGGCGGCTGTGGCCGCCCATCGGCTCCCGTGAAATCCAGCCACAGCGGGCGGATTTTCACCAGCCCTCGGCCGCGACCGGCGGGCAAGCCTCCTGCGGCGCGGCGAAACAACGCAGGCCGGACGAATCACGGCCGCAAGCCACGGCCGGCGCCGGCTCAGGCGCGCCGCCCGCCGCCGAGCAGGTGACGGATGTCGATGGCGAAGGAGAGCAGCAGCAGGGCCAGGCTGCTGGCGGCGAGCCGGAACGCGGCGGATGCGAGGGGCGGAGCCAGGGCCAGGGTCAAAAGAAGGAGGGCCGTGCCGCAGGCCGCGCGGCGGCGGCGGCTGGGTGGCAGGGGTGCCCCGAGCGCCGGCCAGACCTGCCCGGCGACCACGAAGGCCGGCCACAGGAGGCCAATGGCCAGCACCCAGGGCCCGAGCCCGGCGAAGCGTCGCGCCAGGAGCGTCAGCACGATGGTGAAAGCGGCATCGCTCAGCATGTCGAACCGCGCGCCGAAGCCGCTGGCCTCGTGCCGCCGCCGGGCGAGCCAGCCGTCGATGCCGTCGAGCACGAGGGCGAGCGCCGCCACGGCGAAGACCGGCCAGGCAAGCCCCGGCGCGGTTGCCGGGCCGGCCCAGGCGGCGGCCAGGAGGCAGGTGGCGAGGTCGAGGCGAAGGAGGGTCACGCCGTTGGCGAGGCCGAAGGGCCGGCGCTCGGCCCCGGCCAGGAAGAGCGCGAGGACGGCGGACGTGACCAGGGCGACCAGCAGCACGGCCGGCCACCAGGGCAGGCCGCCGATCCGGGCCAGCGCCAGGGCAGCGAGCGGTGCCGGCAGCAGCTTCGTGCCGACGACCAGGGCGCTTCGCCGGCTGTCGCGCTGCCCTGTTGCCACCGGTCAGCGGCGGCGAAACACAACTTTTGCGGGATTGCCGCTGGCGACCACCCGATCGGGCAGGCTGCCGGTGACGACGGAGCCCGGGCCGACGATGGTGTGGTCGCCGATCACCGCACCGTCGGCGACCACCACATTGGCGCCCAGCCAGACGTCCTTGCCGATCCGGATACCCTTGGAGATCACCGCCTGCGTCTGGATCGGCACGTCCAGCCGGTCGTAGCGGTAGTTGACGCCGACCAGCACACTGTTGGGGCCGATCAGCGAGTGGTCGCCGATTTCCAGCCCGCCCTTGTGCGCGTCGATGAACACGCCCGTGGCGATCATCACCCGCTCGCCGATGCGAAGCGGCCCGTTGCTCGCCTTGATCTTGACGAACGAGCTGATCTGCGCGCCACGCCCGATGGTCACATTGGAGGAAAGCTCAACTTCGGCGCGAGCACTGATCTTGCACCCGAACTTCGCGAGGTAGTAGAGACTGATCACCGGCGCCGGAACCAGGAAGCGGCGGAGCGCGTTTGCGAGGTTCATGGATCGGACTCTTGCCATTGCCGGGTGGCGCATCGATAGTGAGGCCGCATCGTGCCGACAAGGCCGCAGGATCGCCGGCAGCGCCGGCTGATGGCAGCCGTCGCCGGCGCGAAAGGGAACAGCATCAGCATGGACGTGGCAGAGTGACCGACCCGGCGGTGCCGGCTGGCGGCGCCGGCGGTCACGGGCGCCACCCGTGACCCGAACCCGTGGCTACGCGCTGAAGCTCGGCTTCGGCCTGGGCATCCTCGCCCTGATCGCGTACTTCGTCGATCTCGGCGACACGTTCCGCGCCCTGCACGGCGCAAATCCCGGCTGGCTGCTGCTCGCCCTCGCCTGCTACGTCTCGACGCGCGGGCTGATGGGCGTGAAATGGTGGATCCTGCTCGGTGGCCGGCGCGACACGGTCTCGTATGCCACCGTCCAGCGCGCCCTGCTGCTCTCCGATTATCACGGGCTCCTCTTCCCCAACACGCTGGCGATCGATGCCTTTCGTGCCGTCCTGCTGCGCCACCACCCACGCGGCTGGACCCACACCGCCGCCTCGATCGTCGCCGATCGGGTGATCAACGTCGCCGTCGCCGCCCTGGTCGCACTCCTGGCGCTGGCCGCCTCCACCCTCCTGGTGGCGCACCCGTTCACGCCACACGTCACCCTGGCGGTGCTCGCGATCTCCGGCTCGATCGTGGCGGCGGCGCTCGCGGTCGCCTCGCAACGCCTCTTCGACCTGGTGATCACCGTGCTCCATGCCATCGCCGCGCGCGGACCGCTGAAGGGGGTGGTCGGCCGCGTCCTGCGCAAGCTCGGCGAGCTGCACGGCGCCATGCGCACGATGCTCACCAATCCCGAGGTCGTCGTCCAGGCCGTGCTGCTCGCGGTCGTCCTCGTCCTGATGCGCTGCCTCTCGGCCTATTTCCTCTTCCGGGCGATCGGCGTGCCCGTCGGCCTCGGCTGGATCATCACGCTGATGCCGGTGATCACGACCATCGCCCTCCTGCCGCTGACCCTCTTCGGGCTCGGCCTGAAGGACGGCGCCTTCGTCTTCTTCTTCAGCGGCATCGGCGTCGCTGCCAGCGCCGCCCTCGCCGTGTCCTTCGTGACCTATGCCCTGATCATCATCACGAGCGTGGTCCTGGGCCTCATGGCGAGCGTCATCGGCCCACCCTTGCCGGTCGTGGCCAAGGGCGAAGGCTAGGAACGCAGCGCCCGCCACAGCATCGAATTGATCTTCGACGATTCACTGCCGATGGTCGTGTCGGCTCGCTGCCGGTGCCTCGCCTGCCGGCGCTCCCGAAGCTTGTAGTGAACGTAGCGCAGCAGGTCGCGCAGCGCCTCGACGGCGATCCGCGGGCGGCCGACGGTGGACAGGCGCTCGTAGCCGCTCTCTTCGACATACCTGCCGCCGATGGCTTCGATCAGCCCGACCTCGGCCGGTGTCAGACGCTGCTGCCAGGCGCCGATCGAGCGGCGGTTGACCGGCTCGCCGATCCCGGCCTTCCAGGGCTCGCCCTTGACGACCCGCTCGGCCCGCCGATGACCGTCGAGCATGGCCGCTCGATAGGTGACGCCGATGAACTGGCAGATCCGTCGCAACAGGCGCTCGGGTTCCCGAACGAGGTCCTCGTAGCGGACCTCTATGTACCGTTCCTCGCCCGCGCCCTCCGCCGAGGCGAAGTCGAAGGCGTAGATCATCTCGATCTTCCAGAGCAGCGTGTTGAAGATCACCGACGGCGACGAGAACGGGTAGCGGATGCGGGACGAAATGGAATCCCTGGGGTCGCGCAGGATGTGGACGATGCGGGCATCAGGAAAGAGGTCGACGAGCTCGGCGAGGTAGCGGACATTGTTCGGCGTCTTCTCGCCGACGCGGGCAGCACACCGCATCTCCTGGAACGCCTCGAGCAGCAGCCTGAAGAGCAGGCCATAGGTCGGCCTCGGGGCGACGGCGAGCCGCGGCAGGGCGAGGTCGAGGGCGCTTTCGATCTCCGGCACGAACCGGATGGCGTGGCAGGCCAGAATGCCCTGGCGCAGGCGATCGCTCACCTTGCCATCGAGCGGCTCGGGGATGGTCTCCCGCAGGCGCAGGATCTGGTCGAAGAAGTGCAGCTCGCCGACCAGGGCGATCTCCGGATGGGCGTCGATCATCGACTGCAGGAGGGTGGTCCCGGAGCGGGCAGCGCCAAGGACGAAGATCGGCCGAAGTCCCGCCTGCCGGTCGGCTGCGAAGGTGGTGCCGGTCAACGACACTCCCTCCGGCACGCGGGCGGTGTAGAGGGTCTTCGGGATCGGCGCCGGCCAGGCGGCGGGAAGGACGCGGGGGAAGGACGATGCTGGGAAGATTGCGGCGGACAAGAGACGGGTTTCTGCATGAATGGCGGGCGCTGCGCCGCGGCTATCCCGATTTCGTGCTGCGCGATGTCGCCGCCCTGCCCAAGGGTGACGTGCCCGTCTTCACGTTTCACACGATCGAGCCGGAACCGTTCGAGGCGCAGCTTCGCCATCTGCGCGACGGTGGCTATCGGACCATCGACGGCGCCGCGCTCCTCCGCCATCTCGCTGGCGACGAGCCGGCGCCGGAGCGCGCGGTCGTGCTGACCATCGACGACGGACGCAAGAGTGTCTGGACCCACGGCTTCCCGCTGCTCCGGCGCTATGGCTTCAAGGCCACGGTTTTCCTCATTCCGGGCTATGTCCAAGCGGCCCGGGGCGTCGATGTCAATCTCGAGGACGTCTGGGCCGGCCGGGTGGCGGCGGCCGACCTTTCGATCCGGGACCCGGAGCTCATGAGCTGGGCCGAGATCCGCGCCCTGCAGGCTTCCGGCCTGGTCGACTGCCAGTCGCACACCTCCTTTCACCACCGCGTCCCGGTCGAGGCGACCCTCCAGGGCTTCCTCGGCCCCCGGACGCCCGACGCCTTCTTCGATCTGCCGGTGCCGGCCGGGGAGGAGTGGCGTCTCGTCGACGGCGGGCTCGCCGGCGCCTATGGGATGCCGCTCTTTTCGGCCGTGTCGCTCATGCTCGCCCAACCCCGCTATCGGCCGGCGGGCGAGGTCCTGGCGGCGTGCCTCGATCTGGTGCGACGCGAAGGCGGGGCGCGCTTCTTCGAGAGCCGCGATGCCGAGGCACGGCTGCGTCGGGTCTACGACGAGGCGAAGGCGGCGCATGGCGCGGGGCGGGTGGAAAGCCCGAGGGAGGCGCTGGCCGCCGTCGCCGACGATCTGGCAGGGTCGCGGGCGCTGATCGAGGCGGAGCTCCAGGGCAAGCCCTGCACGCATCTCTGCTTTCCCTACACCGAAGGCTCGACGGCAGCCGTCGACCTCGCCCGCGAGGCCGGCTTCGAGGCGGCCTGGTGGGGGGTCCTTCCCGACCGCAGGATCAACCGGGCCGGCGACGATCCCTGGCACATCGTCCGGCTGAAGAACGACTACATTCACCGCCTGCCCGGCCCCGGCCGGCGCTCGCTCGGCCGGATCATGCTGGCCAAGGTCCGCCGACGCCTCGCCGGCGGCCCGGTCTATTGAGCGCATGGTTCAGACGAACCGGCGCACCAGCCGCCAGTAGCCGGCATAGAAGCTGTCGAGCGCCCTCTTCACCCTCGCCTTCCAGCCCTTGCGCCCGAGCAGCTCGGCGCGGACGGTGATCGGCCCGCAGCCGAGAAAGCCGCTGTCGGGAATGCGGCGGAAGGATGCCACCTGCCGGCGCTTCGCGCGCACCTGCCCGAGCCCGCGCAGCACCGCCCAGTTGGCGCGCAGATAGAGCCCGGTTTTGCCCTTGGCCAAAAGAAAGCCGGCGATCGCCAGCTCGTGGACGAGCAGGGCCGGCGCCAGGAGGAAGAGCGTGCGCAGCCGGTAGAGCCCGAGCATGACCAGCCAGCGATTGCGGACCTGATAAAAGCCGGCGGAGAAAGCGCGCGGCGTGTAGTCGTGGAGCACCACGGCGCTCGGCACGACGAAGGCACGATGCCCGGCGATCAGGAGGCGCTGCACGAGTTCGCCGTCCTCGCTCCCGAAGAACAGGTCCTCGTCGAAGCCGCCGACCTGCCGCCACGCGGCACCCCGGATCAGCATGCAGCCGGCCCCGAGGCCGGTGACCTCGTGCGTCGCGTCGGACACCTCGCCGATCAGCCGGCCCCCGTTGAGCTGGACCGCCTCGCCAAGGTAATGCACGAGCGCCCCATCGAACTGGATGCGCTCGGGCTCCGCGAGATAGACCACCCGGGCGCCGAAGGCAGCCCCTTCGGGCCGGGCCAGCGCCTCCTCGACCAGTCGCTGCAGGCAGCCGTGCCGCGGGATGCAGTCGTCGTCGAGAATGAGCGCCAGCCCATCCCCGGCGCGCTCGACGATGCGGTTGCGGGCGGGATTGGGGCCGTTGTTCTCCTTGAGCTCGATGATCTCGACCGTCGGAAATCGCTCGGCGACCAGGGCGCGGGTTCGATCCGTCGAGGCATTGTCGGCGACGAGCACCGTGAGCGCCGGATAGTCCTGGGCGAGGATCGCCTCCAGCGTCCGTTCGATGACCGACTCGCTGTTCCAGGTGACCACGCCGACGACGAGGTGCGGCAGGGCCGGGCGGACGACGCGCCTTCTCGGCCGGGCGGCTGATGCCTGCAGAAGCTGCTCCACGCTCTGCAAGTTCTCCTCCCTCTCCAGGCGGCATGCATTTCCGCCAGTTATGGCATTAGATGCATTTTTCAACAAATGATCAAGGCCAAATCACTCTCGCCACCGGACTTGGCCGCGGCCACGGGACCGGCTACCCAGCCCGCCAGCCGCCGCCACCCGACCGGAGAGCGCCTTTGCCCACGAGCACCTTCGAGCTGACCCTCGCCGAACAGATGCTCGAGGCCTTCGCCACGCTCAGCGGCGACACGAACGCCCTGCACATGGACGCCGAGTTCGCGCGCCGCAGCCGGTTTCGCCAGCGGGTCGCGCACGGCATGCTCGCCTTTGCCCTGCTCGGCCGCATGGCCGGCCTCCATCCCGGGCGGGACCTCCGCTTCCGCCGGCTGGAGGGCAAGTTCACGGCACCCATTCCCCTGGGCACGAGGCTCGCCCTCACCGTCGAGACGCAGCCGGAGAGCGCCGAGGCGGCGGTCGCCTTCGAGGCGGTCTGGCGCAACCTCGCCGACGGGCAGCCGGCGCTCCTCGCCACCGGCAGCTACGTCTGCCTCGCTCCGCCAACGCCCGCTCCGCCCGGCGGTTCCCCCTCGCTCCTGGCAGCCGCGGTGCCGGAGGCCGATCGGGGTCCGGAGGCGCTCGCCGATCTGGTCGAGACGCTGCATGGCGAGGTCACGGGCGATGCGCTGGCCGGCCTCGCCCGGCTGATCGGCCTCGAGCCGCCGGCCCGGCCCTGCCCGAACCTCGCGGCGACGCTGCTGCTCTCGACCCTGGTCGGCATGCGGCTGCCCGGCCGGCGCGCCACCTTCACGAGCTTTCGGCTCGACTTCGCCCGCGACCTCGAGCCCGGCCAGCCGATCGAGCTCGAGGGTCGGGTGACCAAAGTCTCGGCGGCGAGCGAGACGCTGGCCGCCGCCGTTCGCCTGACCTCCGGCGGGCAGGAGCGGGCGAGCGGCGAGATCCGTGCCATGGTCAACCCGGCGCCGCGCGCCATGCTGGCGGCGAGCGAGATCCGCCAGCGGCATCTCGGGCTCGGGCTCGAGGGCCGCGCGGTCGTGGTGATCGGCGCCAGCCGGGGCATCGGCGAGACCGCGGCCAAGCTCTTCGCCATGCACGGGGCCAGGGTCGTCGTGCATTATTTCCAGGGCAGCAGCGACGCCGAGGCGATCGCCGCCGACATCCGCGGCTCCGGCGGCGAGGCCGTGCCGCTCGCCTGCGACATCCGCGACGAGGCGGCGGTGGCACGGTTCTTCGCCGCGGTCGACCAGGCCTTTGGCGGGCTCGACGTGCTGATCAACAACGCGGTCTCGGACTTCCGCCCGAGACCCTGGGGCGAGCTCGCCTGGAGCGACTACCTGGGCGAGCTCGACGTCTCCCTCAAGGGCCTGCACGCCTGCTGCAGGGAGGCCGTCGCCCGGCTTCGGGCAAGGGGCGGCGGCAAGATCGTCAACGTCTCGAGCATCGCGACCAGCCTGCCGGTGCGCGGCCAGAGCAGATACATCACGGCGAAGAGCGCCCTCGAAGGCTACACGAGAAGCCTCGCCCTCGAACTCTCGAAGGACAACATCCAGGTCAACCTCGTGGTGCCGGCGATGGTCGAGACCGACCTCATCGCCTCGATCCCGAGCGATTTCGTCCGCCGCATGGCCGGCGCCCGGGGCATGGGCCGGCATGTGCGGCCGATCGAGGTCGCCCAGGCCATGGCCTATCTCGCCTCGCCCTGGGCGGACGCGCTCTCCGGCCAGAAGATCGTGCTCAATCTCGGCGAGCCGCCGTTCGCCTGAGGCGCGGTCAGCCGGGCCAGAGAGCCTCCAGCCGGGCGGCAGCGGCGGCGGCGAAGCGCGGGTCGGCCGACCAGCCGGTCCGCCGCCGCATGACATCCTCGACGCTCGCCACGGCACGGGTGCAGCGAAGCCGCGTCAGCCATGCCCGGGCCTCGGTTTCGCCCATCGCCAGGAAGGCCGCGGCAGCGAGGTCGTCCTGCGGATGCGGCGCCGGACGAGGCGGTGTCGTCGCCGGCCGCGCGAGCCCGGCGCCATCGAAGAAGGCGATCGCGACCGCCCGTGCCGTGGTCCATTTGATGCCGGAGACCGAATGGAGGCCGGCCGGGCCGCCGCCCGCGCCATGATCGATCATGACGGGCCGCTTGGCCTGGGCCGAGGCCCCCGGGGCCGCCGCCGGCAGGTAGCCCGCGCGCACCTCGACCACCGCCGACGGGTCCAGCCGAAGCCCGGGAAAGGGGTCGTTCAGCGCGTCGAGGGTCGTCCGGATGGCGGCTTCCGGCACCTCGGTCGCCGCCGGCGAGGCCAGCGGCCCGGCATGGACCAGATGGCGCGTGCCGACGAGGATGCGCCCCTGGTGCGGGTGCAGGAAGAGCGTGCCGCCATCGCCCGGCTCGATGGCGACGGCGCGCTCGCCTGCCACCGGCTCGCGATCGAGCAGCAGATTGAAGGCGAGCGAGGCATGGAAGAGCTCAGGCCGATCGCGGTCGGCCGTGGCGGCGAGGGCCCGGCACCAGGGACCGGCCGCGTTGACCACCCGGCGGGCCCGAAACCGCAGCTCGCGGCCGCTGGTGACATCGGTGGCCGCGACCCCCTCGACCTTGCCCGCGTCGAGCGCGACCCGGTCGACCCGAACGCGGTTCAGGGCAGCCCCGCCCATGGCGACGGCCCAGCGCAGCCATTCGGTCAGGAGCGCCTCGGAGCGGCCCATGGCGCCGTCCTGCCAGGCGGCGCCACCGACCAGCCCATCCTGGCGCAGGCCCGGCACCAGGGCCCGCAGCTCGGCAGCACTCAGCACCCGGCCGGCGGCGAGATGATGGTCCGGTGCGATGCCGGCATTGCGGTCCAGCCCGGCCAGCGCATCGAGCAGGAACGCCACGCGGAAGACCGCCGGCCGCCGCAGGCCCCTGCCGTGAAGCGGCATCAGGCAGTCGAGCGGCCCGGTGAGATCGGGGAAATGGCGAAAGAACCAGCGCCGCTCGAGCACGCTCTGGCGAAACCGGGCGAGGTCGAGGCTCTGCAGGTAGCGCAGGCCGCCATGCAGGGTGCGCAGGCTGTGCCAGCTCGTCTCGCCGCCGAAATCGCCGGCCTCGAGCAGGAGAGCCCGCTGGCCGCGCCGCACCGCCTCGAACAGCAGCGCCACCCCGTGAACGCCGCCGCCGATGATCAGCCAGTCGAAGGGCTCGTCGACCAGCTCGTCGATCCGGCGCTCGAGCGACCCGACCTCGCCGGCCGGGCAGGCCTCGCTCGTCAATCTCTGGACCCGACCGCTGCCGCGGCGGCGGCACCGGCACCGTCGCACCCGCGGATTCCGGCATAGAGCTGGCCGATCCGCCGCTTGAACACGTGGTAGTTGTGGTGCGTGTCGACCAGGGCGCGGGCCGCCACGGCCCGCCGCGCCGCATCCTCGGGCTCGCTGAACGCGGCGATCAGGCCCTCCGCCAGCCCGGCCGGGGTCGGCTCGACCAGGAACGCCGCGCTGTCGTCCAGGACCTCCTGATGCGTCGGCAGGGCGGTCGCGACGATCGGCCGCCCGCTCGCCATGTAGGTGTAGATCTTGAACGGCGTCACCAGGGGCTCGAGGCGCGGCGAGACCAGGGCATCGGCGAGCGCCATGAAGACCGGCATCTCCAGAGGCGGGCGGGTTCCGGTGAAGATGACGGCCGGATCGGCGCCGGTCTTCGGGTCATGGGCGAATCGGGCGCGCAGGCTGGCCACGGCCGCGCCATCGCCGCCGACCACCACGAGCTGGGCCCGGGGCAGGGCTCGACGCACCTCGGCCCAGCCCTGCAGAAGCTCCAGGAGACCCTGCCGGCGATCGAAATTGCCGGTATAGACCGCGATCGGCCCGGCGCCGAGCGCCAGCTCCCGCCGGAGCGCCGCCACCTCCCCGGCATCGACCGGGTCGAGCGCCTCGGCCAGCGGGATGTCGCGGATCTCGTAGACCGCGATCCTCGGGCATTCACGCCGCACCAGCTCGGTCAGATGACCGGCCACGGTCACCGCCGCCGTCGAGCGCTTCAGGACCAGCCTGCGGATCACCCTGGCGGCCGGCGCCAGCCAACGCACCAGGGCGGACGAGCTGTCGCGAAGCTGGTGCTCGAGATCGCTGTCCAGATCCATGATCGTGGGCACGCCCCGCAGCCAGGCCATGGGCAGCGCGAAGAACGCCGCTTCCTCGATGGCGTGCACCGCGACGTAGCGGCGCCGCGCCAGCCTGGCCGCGACCAGGCCCACCAGCAGCACGTCGTAGGCGACCTTGGTCAGGGAGAACCCGATCGGAATGTGACGCAGGCCCGGGATCGGCCAGACGCGGCTCTGCCGGACATGCGGCAGGCGCAGGTCCTCGCCGAACGGGAAGGTCAGGAGATCGATGGCGAAGCCGAGCTCGGCCAGCGCCTGGCACATCAGCCGCACGTTCATGGGCGTGCCGGCGAGCCGGAAGAAGGGCTGCGGCGTCACCAGCAGCACCCTTGGCCGGGTTGCCGAGCCGCCGACGTCGGCCGCCGGGCCGGACGCGCCGCTCATCCGCACGGCCGTCTCGCCAGCAGCACCACGGGTGCCCCCAGCCAGGCGGTGAGCCCGAGCCGACGGCCGAGATCCTCGAGGCGCGCCGAACGCTCGGGCGACCGCAGCTTGCGGTGGATCACCATGGGCAGCCAGAATTCCTTGGCCTGTCGGATCTGCGACAGACCGGCGGTGCTCAGCCAGCCGGCCAGTTGCGCCCGGGTATAGCAGAAGAAGGGCCGCGTGTTGCCCTCGAGCAGACGCTTGAGCCGAAAGAGGACCGGCTCGAGGAGATTGGCGCTCCAGAGCGGCGCGTAGTCGACGACCAGCGCATCGCCGCTGACCCGGCTCATCTCCAGGACGAGGGCCCGGGTCTCCTCGACATGGGCGAGGAGCCGAAAGCCGGCCACGAGATCGAAGCTTCGATCGGCGAAGGGCAGCCGCCAGAGGTCGGCGACGACGAGATGCACCCGGTCCGGATGACGCATCCGCAGCTCGGTCAGCCGCTCGGACCAGGCGGCAGCACTGCCCTGGACCCAGACATCGTAGCCGCGGCCGAGGAGGAACGCCGTGAGCTGGCCGTGCCCGCCGCCCACGTCGAGCGCCCGCGGGCGGCGCGCCGGCGCTGCCTCCCTGGGCTCGGGCAGCACCGCCGCCAAAGCCTGCTCCTGGACCTCGAGGAGATAGGCGCCGACCGGGCCGGCGAACCGCCGGGCATAGCCGGCGCTCGCCGTGTGGATGTCCGGCGTGCGGGTGTCGTGCTCGAGCCCGCCCGTGCCGGCGCCGCGCAGCCTGGTGAGCCGCAGGCCGAGCTGGGCCATCAGGAAGCGCCAGGGGCCGACCCGCCCGCCGCCCGAGCCGGGCCAGGGGGCGAGCACCGTCTCGGGTGCCCGCAGCACCTCGCGCAGGCTGGACAAGGGCCGCTCGGGGTCGAGCTCGCCTCGCCATTCCACGCCCAGGCTGCCGACCCGGTCGGCCTCGTCGGGCAGGGGGAGCGGGTCGCTGCCGGCGAGGCAGCGGCCCGGCACCGGTCCGGCCTGCCATCGGCGCAGCGGCGCCGGCGTCGGCCAGCCGCGCGGGCGGCCGCCATTGTCGCCGAGAAAAATCTCCGAAGGCGCCGCCTCGTCGAGAAAGGCAGCCAGCACGGCCGCCCGGCGGCCCAGCCACTTGCCCAGGCCCCAGGGCAGCACGGCGAGGCCGCCCGCGGCCCGCACGGCGGCGACGGTCGAGGCCAGGGGCGCCCCGTCGACCGGCCGCCGCGTCGTCGCCAGCGCCAGCACCTCGAGCCTCTCCAGGGTCACGGCCTGAAAGCCCTGGACGATCCAGAGGATGGCGGCCGCCTCGCCCGGTCGACCCTGCCGCCGGGCGACCAGGAGACCCGGCTCGACACCCGCCGTCAGGGTCCAGGGCCCAATCTCGCCGGCTGCGGCGAGCGCGCCGAAGGCGTCGTCCCGCGCGGTCTCGGCGAGCATGAGCACCCCGATCCGCTGCGCTGCCACCACGTCCAGATTGGCGGCCGCCGCATCGAGCCAGCGAACCGGATCGTGGCAGGGGTAGAGATGGACATGCGCATCCAGCCGAACGAGCAGGCGCTCGGCACCGGCGGTCGGCCGGTCCCTGACGTCCACGGCCGGCGAGGGCGGGCATGGCAAGCTGATCATCCAGGTCGGGCGCCACGACGCCCGAAATGGCCGGCGACGACGTCGCGACACGCGCGCGTATCGATCGTCGTCGAGCAGCTTCGGTTCCACCGAATGCGACTCATTTATCGGCAACGTCCCCGAGAGAGGCGGATGCCCGAGCTCTATGCCCGACGGTTTTCCTGCCCTATGGCCCGCCGCGCCGCGAGCTTGCGACGGCAGCGACAGGGCGAGGACCGATTACCCACGGCAACGCCCTGACCAACGACGACGGTTGTGGGCGAGAGCGCAGCGGAAATCAACGCTCCACTGGCGTCGAGAGCGGGCCCTTTGGTCTCGACAGCCCGGCGGTATGGCGGTTAGACCGCCGGCCGGGAGGATGCGCCGCGGCACCGCCGGCACCGACTCCCGAAACATCCGCCAAAAAAATCTGGAAGCGCAACGATCATGCCGACCGACACGGAGCGAAGCGAGATGCCCGTCCTGGTGACGGGTGCCACCGGCTTCGCCGGCGGTCATCTGGCGCTGCGCCTGCGTCGCCTCGGCCATCCGGTCCGGGCCCTGGTGCGGCCGACGGCCAAGGTCGACCATCTGCGGGCTGCCGGGGTCGAGCTGGTGGAGGGCGATCTGCGCCGGGCCGCCGACGTGGCGAAGGCGGCCCGGGGCGCTGCGCGCATCTATCACATCGCCGCCGTCTACCGGACGGCGAGCCACCCCGACAGCTACTACCGCGAGGTCAATGTCGGCGGCACCATCAACGTCCTCGAGGCGGCGCAAAAGCACGGCGTCGAACGGGTGATCCATTGCTCGACCGTGGGCGTGCACGGCGATGTCAAGCAGGTGCCCTGCACCGAGGACACCCCCTTCAATCCGGGCGACATCTACCAGGAGACCAAGCTCGAGGGCGAGCTGAAGGCCCGGGAAGCCTTCAAGGGCGGCCTGCCGGGCGTGGTCTTTCGGCCCGCCGGCATGTACGGCCCGGGCGACCTCCGCTTCCTCAAGCTGTTCCGGTCGGTGAATGCGGGCCGCTTCATCATGTTCGGCCCCGGCACCACCTGGTATCATGTGGTCTATGCCGACGACCTGACCGACGGCATCCTGCTCTGCGGCGAGCACCCGGCGGCCCTTGGCGGCACCTTCATCATCGCCGGCGAGCACTGGACGACGCTCGATGAATGGGTCGGCGAGATCGCCCGCTCGCTCGGCGCCCCGCCGCCGCGCTGGCGCCTGCCCTACTGGCCGCTGGCGGCCGGCGCCGTGCTCTGCGAGGCGGCCTGCAAGCCCTTCGGCATCGAGCCCCCCCTCTACCCGAGGCGGGCAGCCTTCTTCATCAAGCACCGCGCCTTCTCGATCGAGCGCGCCAAAAACGTGCTCGGCTACGCCCCGAGGATCGCCCTCGCCGAAGGTGTGCGCCGCACCACAGCCTGGTACGTCGAGCAGGGCCACATCACCCGGCGCCCTGCCGCCGCCTGATGCCCAGGCCTGAGGTCGAGGGGGGACACCTCCCTTTTTAACCATTGGGTCGAGGTGTCCCCGGCCAGGGCCACGACGCTGCCCCTGCCTCTACGGCAATCGAGACCCTAATGGGGTCAGGACTCTTTTCGCCCGGCGGCCGCGCCTTCCCTCCACCGCTGTTGCGCCCGATGCAACATCCGCCTCGGGTTGTTGCGTATAGCGCATCATTCTTATGACAAATGTTGCATCGGATGCATCAATCACGGCTCGGGTTGTTGCATCGGATGCAACAATTTCCCGGGTTGTTGCAGCCGATGCATCACTTTTCGACGAACGAACCCACCGGATCGACGATCGAACCCGGGGATTCGACGATCGAACCCGGCCCCCGGCGAACGAACCCGCCGCCGTGCAACCCCTTCATGCCAAAGGCGTTTTTGGCCCGAGCATGGCCGGGGCCGCCGGACGAGCGAACCCAAGGTCCGCGATTGCCGAACGAACCGCAGCCGCCCTTGCCTTCGCGGCCGGCCTGTGATAGGAATATTGTCTGAACCAGCGTTCGCTCAGGCCTTGATCCCGCCTTCCATCAGCCCCTTGAAGAAGAGCTTCTGGGCGAAGGCGAAGGCGATCAGGCCGGGGGCGGTGACGATCACGTAGACGGCGGCGATGCGCGGCCAGGCCCACTGGCCGAGCCCGCCCGCGGCATGCGCCAGCATGACCGGCACGGTGCGCGCACTCTGGTCGTTGGTCAGGGTCGAGCAGAGCAGGTACTCGCCCCAGGCGGTGACGAAGTTGACGATGATGATGACGACGAGGCCGTTCCTGACCAGCGGCAGGCCGACCATCCACAGGCACTTCCAGGGGCCGGCGCCGTCGATCTTGGCCGCGTCGAAGAGCTCGCCCGGGACGAGCTGGAAGACGCTGCGCATGATCAGGATGGAGACGGCGAGGCTGAGCGTGATGTAGGGCAGGATCAGGCCGGCCGTGCTGTTGATCAGGCCGAGGTCGCTCTGGATGCCGTAGATGGTGATGATCGAGACCACGCGGGTCGGGAAGTAGAGCGACGCGATCAGCACGGCGATGATCCAGGCCTTGCCGCCGAACTTGAGGTGGACCAGCGCGTAGCCGGCGAGCACGGCGCAGAAGCAGGTGATGATCACCGTGAAGCCGGTGACGAAGACGCTGTTGAAGAGGTTGATCGGCAGGGTGTCGATCTTCTCGAGGACGTAGCCGTAATGGGTGAAGTCGAAGCTGCGCGGCCAGAGATTGCCGCGCATCGAATCCGGCATCGACTTGACCGAGAGCAGCAGCACCCAGAGCAGCGGCAGGAGGATGATGGCGCAGAAGAAGAGGATGATGCCGTGGCGGATGATGGCGGCCCGATGCAGCAGCGGGTTGCTCTGCATCGGAATGGCGGCGGACTCGGTTGCCATGATCGCTCAGCCCTTGCGCCGGAAGAGGTAGAGGAGGGCGCCGACGAAGCCCATCATGAAGACCGCGCCGATCATGCCGATGGCGGCGGCGAAGCCCTGCCGCCAGAGCCCGGTCTTGAAGGCCTGGTCGTACATGAAGATCGTCCAGGTGTAGGTCGGCGACGCCCGGTCGAAGCCGCCGAAGATCAGGTACTCGTCGATCACCGCCATCGACGTGCCGAAGCGGAGCACGATCAGGATCATCATGATCGGCTGCAGGGCCGGCAGGGTGACGTTCCAGAAGATCTGCCACTCGTTGGCGCCGTCGACCCGGGCCGCCTCGGTCAGCTCCTTGGGGATCGCGGCGAGGCCGGCGAGGAAGAAGACGGTGTGGTAGCCGAGCCCCCACCAGACCTCCATGATGGCGATCGAGGGCAGGGTCAGCGAGGTGCCGCCCAGCCACTGGGGGGCCGTCTGGATGGTGAAGAGGCCGAGCACCTCGACCAGGAAATGATTGATGGGCCCGACCTGGAAATTGTACATCCACTTCCAGAGCACGAAGATCAGCGTGCTCGGGATGACCGCCGGGATCAGGATGATGACCCTATAAACGGTGGCAACGCGCTGGTTCCTGACCCGGTCCACCAGGATGGCGAGCAGCAGCGGCAGGACGATGGTGCCGGGCAGGAACATCGCCGTGAACAGGGCGGCGCGGCCGAGCCCGGCCCACATCAGCGGATCGGTCAGCGCATCGGCGTAATTGGCGACACCGACCCAGCTCGCCGGCTCGTTGGCGAGGAACTGGTAGTCGGTGAAGCTGATCCAGATGACCCGGACGATGGGCCAGACCTGGTAGCCGACGAAGAAGACGAGCGCCGGCAGGAGGAAGAGCCAGACATTGGCCCGGGCCGACTGCGCCCGCTCCGCCGATGAGCGGGGCAGGCTCGGCGCGTTCATCCGGGCGGTCAGCTTCATGGCGCGGGGACAGTCCTCTGGATCGAGGCGGGGCGGCGGTGGTCCGGCACCGCCGCCCCGGGATCGTCGATCGCCCTGACGGTTCTAGCCGCCGCGCTTGATTTCCGCCTGGACGGCCTCGACCACCTTGGCGAGCGCCGCCTTCGGGTCGCTCTCCTCGCCGGTGAGGTAGGTCTCCCAGATCGGCTTGCCGATGACGAACTGCTGCAGGCCGAAGAGGTTGTTCTCGATCGCCCGGGCCCGGTCGAGCTGGCCGCGGACGAGGTCGACGAAGGGCGGCAGCCAGTCCGGCCGGTCGGCGGCCCAGCCGGCGTAGATCGAGGCGTAGGGCGGGAGCTGGCCGGGGTGCGCCGTCGCGGTGCCGGCGATCGAATCCTTCCAGATCTGCGGGTTGTAGGTCAGCGCCTTGAGGTATTCGGCCGCCTTCTCCTTGTTCTCGCCGTACTTGAAGAGGGCGGCGCCCGTGGTCCAGAAGACGGTGGAGCCGGCGCCGCCGGCGAACTTCGGCAGACCCGCCATGCTCAGGAGGCTCGGGTCGTCCCAGTACTGCGCCATGCGCAGGGGCGCGTTGAAGTACTTGGTGTAGAGACCGACGCGCTGGGCGGCGAAGGCGAGCTCGTCCGGCGTGCCGTTGACGCCGCCGTCGGTGCTGCCGGCGAGCAGGATGTCGGGATTGGCGAGCGCCATGATCTTCTTCATCAAGATCAGCGCCTCGACGGCGGGATCGCTGGTGAAGTCGAAGAGGCCCTCGGCCGTGTAGACGTCGGGCGACATGGAATGGGTGAAGGGGGCGAGCGAGCGCCAGCCATGCGCATCATAGGTGGCGCCATAGGGTGCGGCACCGGAATCGACGATGGCCTGGGCCGCCTCGAGATAGGCCGTCCAGTCCTCCGGCGGCAGGCTGCCGAGCCCGGCCTGGTCGGTGATGCCCGAGTGCCAGCTCATGCCGATGACGTCGAGCAGGAACGGCCAGTTGTAGAGCTTGCCGTCGATCGAGCATTCGGCGCGGATGGACGGCAGGATGTCGTCGATCACCTCCTTGGGGATGTAGTTGTCCCAGGGTTCGATGACGTCGCCCTCGATCATCGCCGACATCTCGACGAAGGGCGTCTGGCCGACATAGACGTCCCAGGTGCTCTTCTTGTCCTTGGCCTCGGCGACGAAGCGCTCGATGCCGAAGCCCTCGACCGGGGCGATCTGGAAGTTGAGGTCCGGGAACTGGGCGTTGACCTCCGGGATCGCCGGGTGGAGGTCCGGGATCCACTGGTAGAAGGTCGGGGTCAGGGGCCGGGCGGCGAAGGCCGGCCGCGCACCCATGCCGAAATTCGCGGCGACACCCAGGCCGGCCATGCCGAGCCCGGCGGTCACCGTGCGCGAGAGAAACCCGCGCCGGTCGATCTCGCCCCGGAGCAGGCGCTCGCGCCACAGCTCCTGTAGGATCAGCTCATGCTCTTTGCGCTCGGCCATGATCGAACGTGCCTCCCCGGCTTGATGGACGCTTATCGTACGCGCTCGGCCACCAGTTATAGGCACGGCCGGAGGCTTGGCAATATCACGCTGGATCGGGGCGACGCGTCGCCGGCCATGGCCATTTCCCGGACAGCCTCCTAGGCTGGCGTCCGTTCACGTCCTGGGGGGAGCCATGCCGCGCAAGGGAATCTTCGTCTACGCCTGGGATCTCCAGGACGAGGGGGTCGCCACGGTGACCGGCCGGCTCAGGGACGCGGGTGCCGATTCGATAGCGCTCGCCACCTCCTACCATGCCGGCAAGTTCGTCCGCCCGCACGGGGTCTCGGGCAAGGTCTACTTCCCCGACGACGGCACCATCTATTTCCGTCATCGGCCCGAGCGCTACGGCCGCGTGCAGCCGGTGCCGCACCCCATGCTCGAGGATTTCGATCCGCTGGCCGCCCTGGCCGAGACGGCGCCCGATCTCGCCCGGGTCGGCTGGACGGTCTGCTGCCACAACTCGCGGCTCGGCAGCACCCATCCGGAGCTGACAGCCAGGAACGCCATGGGCGACGGCCTCCTCTACAGCCTCAACCCGGCGCATCCCGATGTCCGGGACTACGTGGTGGCCATGGTGGTCGATCAGGCCGAGCGCTACGGGCTCGACGCCGTGACGCTCGAGACGCCGGGCTGGCTGCCCTACGAGCACGGCTATCACCACGAGTTCGCCCTGGTCCCCCTCGATCCCTGGATCGGCCTCCTGCTCGGCCTCTGCTTCGCGCCGGAGAGCGTCGCCGGGGCCCGGGCCGCCGGCATCGACGCGGAGGGCTTGCGGCGTCGCGTCGCGGGGCGCATCGAGGCCTGGTGCGCCGGCGATTTCGCGGCGTCGGCCGAGCGGGCGGGCGAGTGGGTGCTGGCCGACGTGGTGACCGACGGCGAGCTCGGCGCCTACCTGCGCTGGCGCTGCCGGGTGGTGGCCGACCTCGTCGCCGAGATCAGGGACCGCCTGCCGAGATCGACCGGGCTTCGCGTCATTCCCTCGGTGCAGCGGCCGAGCGCCCGGAGCTGGCACGAGGGCAGCGACCTCGCCTTGCTCGCCGGGTCGTGCGACGCGGTCGAGATCTGCGCCTACGAGCCGTCGGCGGCGGCCGTCGCCGCCGATGTCTTCGACGTGCGTCGGCGGGTCGGCGACGCGGCCCGGCTGCATGCCATCTTCAGGCCGTCGCATCCCGATCTCGGCGGCGGCACCGAGACGGTGGCCGCGGCCCGGGCGCTGCGCCGTGCCGGGGTCGAGGGTCTCGCCTTCTACAATTACGGTCACTGGCGGCTCGCCGCCCTGGAGCATGTCAGAGCGGCTTTCGCCGCGTGGGAGGAAGTGCCTTGAATCGCTACGCTGGACGAACCGTGCTGATCACCGGCAGCGGCCGCGGCATCGGCCGGGCGACGGCGCTCCGGCTCGCCCGGGAGGGTGCCGCGGTCGCTGTGCTCGACATCGACAGCGAGCCGGCCGACGCCGTCGCGCGGGAGATCGTCGCGCTCGGGCGGGCCGCCGTGGCCCTGGTCGGCGACATCGCCGAGGAGGGTGCCGCCGCTCGCCTGGTCGAGGCGGCCGGGAAGGCGCTGGGCCCCCTCGACGTGCTGGTCAACAACGCCGCGCTGGCCGGGCGCCACACCCTCGAGGCGACCGAGCCCGAGGGCTGGGACGCGGAGTTCGCGGTCACGCTGCGCGCCGCCTACAGCTTCTGCCGGGCCGTCCTGCCCGGCATGGCGGCGCGCGGCCGGGGGGCGATCGTCAACGTGGCCTCGGTCAACGCCCTGAGCGCCCTGGCCAATCCCGCCTACAGCGCCGCCAAGGCCGGCCTTCTGGCGCTGACCCGGCAGATCGCGGTCGAGTATGGCCCGCGAGGCATTCGCGCCAATGCCGTGAGCCCCGGCACGATCCACACCGACAACGCGAGCTGGCAGGCGCGGCTGCGGCGCGATCCGGACGTCTTCGCGAAGCTCGAGCGCTGGTACCCGGTGGGCAGGGTCGGCAAGCCCGACGACATCGCCGCCGCCATCGCCTATCTCGCCGCCGACGAGGCCGCTTTCGTCAACGGCACCAACCTCGTCGTCGACGGCGGGCTCCTCGCCGGATCGGCGCCGATGATCGAGGTCCTGGCCACCGGCGCCGACTGACGGCCGGCAGATGGCGCGCTCCGGCTTGTGGTTTCGTTGACACACCTCTGGCCGGACCTTATCTGACAGGCTGCAATGGCTGTGCGGGGCCGCCGTCCGGCGCAGCCGACACCACGAGGCCATAAACCTGATGCTCGGTGCCATCGCCCGAAAACTGTTCGGCACGACCAACGACCGCCTGGTCAAGAACGCCCGCAAGACGGTCGACCGGATCAATGCCCTGGAACCGTCCTTCGCCGCGCTCGACGACGCGGCCATCCGGGCGAAGACGAGCGAGTTCCGCGATCGGCTGGCCCAGGGCGAGGAGCTCGACGCGCTCCTGCCCGAGGCCTTCGCCACGGTTCGCGAGGCGGCCAAGCGCACGCTCGGGCAGCGGCATTTCGACGTGCAGCTCCTGGGCGGCATGTTCCTGCACCAGGGTGCCATCGCCGAGATGAAGACGGGCGAGGGCAAGACCCTGGTCTCGACCCTCGCGGCCTATCTGAACGCCCTGCCCGGCAAGGGCGTGCACCTGGTCACGGTCAACGACTACCTGGCCCGGCGCGACAGCCGCTGGATGGGACAGGTCTACGAGTTCCTCGGCCTCACCGTTGGCTGCATCGTGCCCGGCATCGGCGAGGTCGACCGGCGCGAAGCCTATGCCGCCGACATCACCTACGGCACCAACAACGAGTTCGGCTTCGACTACCTGCGCGACAACATGAAGCTCACGCTCGGGACCATGGTCCAGCGCCCCCACAACTTCGCCATCGTCGACGAGGTCGATTCGATCCTGGTCGACGAGGCGCGCACGCCCCTGATCATCTCCGGCCCGGCCGAGGGCGGCTCCGAGCTCTACGTCGCCATCAACAAGCTCATTCCGGCGCTCGGCCCCGACGACTACGAGAAGGACGACAAGCAGCGCACGGTGACGCTCACCGAGGCCGGCACCGAGCGGATGCACCAGGCGCTCACCGAGGCCGGGCTGCTCAAGGACGGCGATCTCTACGACCCGCAGAACATCACCCTCGTCCATCACGTCCAGGAGGCGCTCCGGGCGCACACGATCTTCGCCCGCGACGTCGATTATCTCGTCAAGGACGACAAGGTGATCATCGTCGACGAGTTCACGGGCCGCATGATGGAGGGCCGGCGCTACTCGGGCGGCCTGCACCAGGCGCTCGAGGCGAAGGAGGGGGTGACGATCCAGCCCGAGAACCAGACGCTGGCCTCGATCACCTTCCAGAACTACTTCCGGCTCTACGAGAAGCTCGCCGGCATGACCGGCACGGCGGCGACGGAGGCGGCCGAGTTCGCCGAGATCTACAAGCTCGAGGTGATCGAGATCCCGACCCACCGGCCGATGGTCCGCGCCGACGAGGACGACGAGGTCTACCGCACCGGCCGCGAGAAGAACGAGGCGATCGTCAAGGAGATCCTGGCGTCGCATGCCAAGGGCCAGCCGGTCCTGGTCGGCACGGTCTCGATCGAGAAGTCGGAGGCGCTGGCGACGCTGCTCAAGAAGGAGAAGATCCCCTTCCACGTGCTCAACGCGCGCTATCACGAGCAGGAAGCCTTCATCATCGCCCAGGCCGGCAGCGTCGGTGCGGTGACCATCGCCACCAACATGGCCGGGCGCGGCACCGACATCCAGCTCGGTGGCAATGCCGAGATGCGGATCCAGCAGGAGCTCGGCGCCGAGCCCGATCCCGAGCGGGCCAGGGCGATCGCCGCGGAGGTCGCGGCCGAGGGCGAGAAGGTCAAGGCCGCGGGCGGCCTCTACGTGATCGGCACCGAGCGGCACGAGAGCCGGCGCATCGACAACCAGCTCCGCGGCCGCTCCGGCCGCCAGGGCGATCCCGGCCGCTCCAAGTTCTTCCTCTCGCTCGACGACGATCTGATGCGCATCTTCGGCTCCGAGCGCATGGACGGGATGCTGCAGAAGCTCGGCCTCAAGGAGGGCGAGGCGATCATCCATCCCTGGATCAACAAGGCCCTGGAGAAGGCGCAGGAGAAGGTCGAGGCACGCAACTTCGACATCCGCAAGAACCTTCTGAAGTTCGACGACGTCATGAACGACCAGCGCAAGGTCGTCTACGAGCAGCGGCTCGAGTTGATGCACGCCCAGGACGTGTCCGAGACGATCGCCGACATGCGCCAGGAGGTGATCGACGATCTGGTGGCCCGTCACATTCCCGAGAAATCATACGCCGAGCAATGGGACGGCGCCGCCTTCGCCGCCGACGTCAAGCGGCTGCTCGCGATCGATGCCCCGGTGGCCGAGTGGCTGAAGGAGGAAGGCATCGCCGAGGCGGAGGTGCGCCAGCGGCTCGTCGAGCTCGCCGAGCGGCGGGCGGCGCAGAAGGTCGCGAACTACGGCGAATCGATGATCCGCATGGCCGAGAAGAGCCTGCTGCTGCAGATTCTCGATCACCTGTGGAAAGAGCATCTGCTCCAGCTCGATCATCTGCGGCAGGGCATCCACTTGCGCGGCTACGGCCAGCGCGACCCCTTGAACGAGTACAAGCGCGAAGCCTTCGCCCTGTTCGAGACGATGCTCGGCCGGCTGCGCGAGACGGTGACCCAGGTCCTGGCCCATCTCGAGATCCGCATGCAGCCGCCGGCTGCCGCGGCGAGCGCCGAGCCGACGCAGCCGCCGCCGAGCGCGGCACCCCGGCAGGCCTTGCCGCAATCGGCCTTGCCGGATGGCGACGGCGGCGTGGCGACCGTCGAGCGGCCGCGCGCCGAGGTCGCGGACGGCGACTGGGGCAAGGTGCCCCGCAATGCCCCCTGCCCGTGCGGCTCCGGCAAGAAGTTCAAGCAGTGCCACGGCCGGATCGCCTGATCCGCCGAGCGTCGGGAAGCCTGGCGGTCAGAAGAGCCGCGCGTCCTTCGGAAGGATGGCGCCACGGTGCCGCACGACCAGGGCCGCGAGCCGCGAGCCCGCATCGACTGCCTGCGGTATCGCTTGCCCGCGCAGCCTCGCGGCGAGATAGGCGGCGTTGAAGCTGTCGCCGGCGCCGGTGGTGTCGACGGGATCCGCGACGCGCACCGGCAGGGCCTCGAATTGCTCGCCGTCGGCGCGGAAATGGATGGGGGCCTCGCCGTCCTTGACGATCACCTCCTGGGCGCCGAGGGCGTGCAGCCGGTCGAGGGTCGCCGTCGGTTCCGGATCGCCGAAGAGGGTCTGCTCGTCGGCGAAGCTCGGCAGCACGATCGTGGCAAGGCCGGCGGCCTGGGTCATGACGTGGCGGGCCTCGTCCAGGTCGGGCCAAAGCCGCGGCCGGAAATTGGGATCGAAGGCGATCGCCTTGCCGCCATCCCGCATGGCCGAGACGCGCGCCAACAGCCGGTCACGGTCCTCGGTCGGCAGGATGGCGAGGCTGATGCCCGAGAAATAGACGAGGTCCTTGTCGCCGAGCCGCTCGAGACGGGCGCTCCCCTCGCTGCCGGCGAAGACCGAGCGGGCGGCCGCCTCGCTGCGCCAGTAGGCGAAGCTGCGCTCGCCATTCGCCGTGGTGCGGATGGCGTAGAGGCCGGGCAGCCGGCCGGGCAGCCGGGCGACCTCGCTCACATCGACGCCCTCGGCCTGCCAGCCGGCGAGAAGCTCGTCGCTGTAGGCGTCGTCACCGAGGGCGGTGACATAGGCGACCCGGGCCTCGGCCGGCGCCAGCTCGCGGCGGAGATAGACGGCGGTGTTCAGCGTGTCGCCACCGAAGCCCCGGCGCATCAGGCCCTGGCCGGCCTCGCTGAGCTCGATCATGCATTCGCCGATGCTGGCGATGGTCTTCACCCTGGCCCTCCCATCAGCAACCTGCTGGCTCCACGAGCCATGCCCGAGGACGGGGCCGCCGGCAAGGGTGGAACCTCTCCTTGGCCGCGACGCCGGGGCTTGCGCCGGAAGGCGGGGAATGATCTTAGATGGCCGACCTCGCCCGCCGGCCCCCGCCTCCGTTCCGCATCGGTTGCCCCATGACCCCGCTCCACTACCTGCTCCTCGCCGCCATGCTCGCGACCCTCGGGGTCCTGGTCGTCGGGGTCGTCGGGTTCCTCAGGGGCGGCGCCTTCAACGAGAAATACGGCAACCGGCTGATGCGCGCCCGGGTGATCCTGCAGTTCGTGGCGCTGGTGCTGCTGGCCATCCTGTTCCTCGCGCATTGACGACCGTGTCCGACAACTCATCCGGAGCCGAGCCATGGTGACCCTGACCAAGATCTACACACGCGGCGGCGACCGGGGGAAGACCTCCCTGGGTGATGGCACCCGGGTCGCCAAGCACGGGCCGCGCGTGCAGGCCTACGGCACGGTCGACGAGGTCAATGCGACGATCGGCCTGGTCCGCCTGCACACGGCCGGCGACGCCGAGATCGAGGCGATGCTGCAACGGATCCAAAACGATCTCTTCGATCTCGGCGCCGATCTCTGCACGCCTGGCGCCGACGCTGCCGATGCCCGGACGCTGCGCATCCAGGAAAGGCAGGTGGAGCGGCTCGAGCAGGAGATCGACGCCATGAACGCGGCGCTCGCCCCGCTCGATTCGTTCGTGCTGCCGGGCGGCACGCCGGCCGCGGCCCATCTCCATCTCGCCCGCACCGTCTGCCGGCGGGCGGAGCGGCTGGTGAGCGCGCTGCTCGAGCAGGAGCCGGTCAATTTCCTGGCGCTGCGCTATCTGAACCGGCTCTCCGACCATTTTTTCGTCCTGTCCCGCCATCTCAACGACAAGGGGCGGCTGGACGTGCTGTGGCAGCCCGGGGCGAACCGCTGAGCCGCTGGCCGGGCGAGGTGTTGGCGGCGGCGGGTGTTGGTTCGTTGACAAGCCAGCGGGCGGCGCATATTGGTCCCTATTGCAGTGCACAATAAACGGGCCGCGCGATCGAAAGCTGCGCGATCGTTGAGCAGAGGTAGCGGACATGAAGGTGCTCGTGCCCGTCAAGCGGGTGGTCGACTACAACGTCAAGATCCGGGTCAAGTCCGACCAGAGCGGGGTCGAGACGGCCAACGTCAAGATGTCGATGAACCCGTTCGACGAGATCGCCAACGAGGAGGCGATCAGGCTGCGCGAGAAGGGGATCGCCACCGAGGTCGTGGCGGTGTCGCTCGGCGAGCAGAAATGCCAGGAGACGCTGCGCACGGCGCTCGCCATGGGGGCGGACCGGGCGATCCATGTGCCGGCCGACGCGGGGCTGCAGCCCCTGGCCGTCGCCAAATGCCTGAAGGTGATCGCCGAGCGCGAGGCGCCGGGGCTGATCCTGCTCGGCAAGCAGGCGATCGACGACGACAGCAACCAGACCGGCCAGATGCTCGCGGCGCTGCTCGGCTGGGCGCAGGCGACCTTCGTCTCGAAGCTCGAGGTCAAGGACGGCAAGGCCATCTGCGGCCGCGAGGTCGACGAGGGCATCGAGACGATCGAGGTGACGCTGCCGGCGATCATCACCGTCGATCTGCGCCTGAACGAGCCGCGCTATGCCTCGCTGCCCAACATCATGAAGGCGAAGAAGAAGCAGATCGACACGGTCACGGCCGATGAGCTCGGCGTCGATGTCGCACCCAGGCTGGTCTACACGAAGTTCGAGGAGCCGCCGAAGCGGCAGGCCGGCGTCCGCGTCGCCGATGTCGCCGAGCTCGTGGCCAAGCTGAAGACCGAGGCGGGAGTGATCTGATGGCTGTCCTGATTCTCGCCCAGCACGACAACCTGACCCTCGATCCCTCGGTGCTGCACGCGGTGACCGCCGCCTCTAGCCTGCCCGGCCCCCTGCATGTGGTGGTGGCCGGCGCCGAGTGCGGCGCGGTGGCCGAAGCCGCCGCCCGGATCGTCGGCATCGAGAAGGTCATCCGGGTCGAGCACGAAGCCTATGCCAGCCCGGTGGCCGAGGACCTGGCGCCGCTGCTGGTCGCCATGGCGGCGGACTACGACTATCTGATCGCCGCCTCCACGACCTTCAGCCGCAATCTTCTGCCGCGGGTGGCGGCCTTGCTCGACACGGCACAGCTCAGCGACATCGTCGAGGTCGTCTCGCCCTCGACCTTCAAGCGCTACATCTATGCCGGCAACGCGCTGACCACGGTCGAGAGCAAGGACGAGAAGCGCGTCATCACCGTGCGCACCACGACCTTCGACGCTGCCGCCGCCGAAGGCGGCAGCGCCGAGATCGCCACAGGAGCGGCGGTCGAGCCCGCCGGCCTCGCCCGCTTCGTCGGCCGCGAGGTGCAGTCCAGCGCCCGGCCCGATCTCACCTCGGCCAGGATCGTCGTCTCGGGCGGCCGCGGCATCGGCTCTGCCGAGAATTTCGCCATCGTCGAGGCGCTCGCCGACACGCTGGGCGCTGCCGTGGGCGCCAGCCGGGCGGCCGTCGATGCCGGCTACGCGCCCAATGACTGGCAGGTCGGCCAGACCGGCAAGATCGTGGCGCCGGATCTCTACATCGCCGTCGGCATTTCCGGCGCCATCCAGCATCTCGCCGGGATGAAGGACAGCAAGGTCATCGTCGCCATCAACAAGGACGAGGAAGCGCCGATCTTCCAGGTCGCGGACTACGCGGTCGTCGGCGATCTCTTCAAGCTCGTGCCCGAGCTCACCGAGGCGCTGCGGCAGGCAAAGGGTTGAGCGGCAACGCCAGGAGCGTCTGAATGGACGTCTACACCGAGAAGGACTACCCGCCTCTGCCCGAGATCCGCACGCTCGGCGTGATCGGCGCGGGCCAGATGGGCGGCGGCATCGCCCAGGTCGCAGCCGTCTCGGGCTTCGACGTGGTGCTCATGGATGTCCGCGGCGAGCAGCTCGAGGCGGCAATGGAGCTGATGGGCCGGCTGCTCGACCGGCAGGTGCAGAAGGGCACGCTCGAGTCCGGCGATCGAGATGCCGCCCTGGCGCGCGTGACCACCTGCACCGGCATGGCCGAGCTCGGCCCCTGCGATCTCGTGATCGAGGCCGCGACCGAGAACGAGGAGCTGAAGAAGAGGATCTTCAGGGAGCTGGTGCCGCATCTCAAGGCGGACGCGATCATCGCCTCCAACACCTCGTCGATCTCGATCACCCGCCTCGCGGCGGCCACCGATCGGCCCGAGCGCTTCATCGGCATGCACTTCATGAATCCGGTGCCGGTGATGAAGCTGGTCGAGGTCATTCGCGGCATCGCCACGGCCGAGGACACCTACCGCTCGATCCGCGGGCTCTGCGAGAAGCTCGGCAAGACGCCGGTGACCGCCGAGGATTTTCCGGCCTTCATCGTCAACCGCATCCTTTTGCCGATGATCAACGAGGCGGTCTACACGCTCTACGAGGGTGTGGGCACGGTCGAGAGCATCGACACCGCCATGAAGCTCGGCGCCAACCACCCGATGGGGCCTCTCGAGCTCGCCGATTTCATCGGCCTCGACACCTGCCTCGCGGTCATGCAGGTGCTCTATGACGGGCTCGCCGACAGCAAGTACCGGCCCTGCCCGCTCATGGTGAAATACGTCGAGGCCGGCTGGCTCGGCCGCAAGGTCAAGCGCGGCTTCTACGACTACCGCGGCGAGACGCCGGTTCCCACCCGCTGAGGCGGGCGAAACCGTGGTCCGTGCGGCGACGACGGACCACGGTGCTTCGGGTCGCGGTCAGCCCTTGGGCTGCGCCACCACCCGCATGTAGGGCTTCAGGGTCTTCCAGCCATCGGGGTACTTGGCCTTGGCCGCCTCGTCCGAGACGGCGTTCGAGATGATGACGTCGTCCCCGTCGTTCCAGTTGGCCGGAGTCGCCACCTGGTGCCTGGTCGTGAGCTGCAGCGCGTCCAGGATCCGCAGGATCTCGTCGAAATTGCGGCCGATGCTCATCGGGTAGGAGAGCACGACCTTCACCTGCTTGTCCGGGCCGATGACGTAGACGTTCCGGACCGTCGCGTTGTCGGCCGCGGTGCGGCCCTTCGCGGTATCGCCGGCGCCGGCCGGCAGCATGCCGTAGAGCTTCGCGACCTTGAGGTCGTGATCGGCGATCATCGGGTAGTTGGGCGCTGTCCCCATCGTGTCCTTGATGTCCTGGGACCAGCGCACGTGGTCGTCGACCGAATCGATGCTCAGGCCGATGATCTTGCAGTTGCGCTTGTCGAACTCGGACTTGATCCCGGCCATGGTGCCGAGCTCGGTCGTGCAGATCGGCGTGAAATCCTTCGGATGCGAGAACAGCACAACCCAGCTGTCGCCGACCCATTCATGGAAATTGAGCCGCCCCTCGGTGGTATCGGCAGTGAAATCCGGCGCGGTGGCGCCGATTGCGAGTGTCATCAAGCTTCTCCTTTATTCCCGACGTTTGCGGCCCCGTGGCCGGTGCGTTTCCGCCCCACCTCTGGCCGGAGCTGAATGCGCCTTGGCGACGCGCGGCTCAGGACTAAGATGGGGCTGGAGACCAAGCGAATAAAGGGCGTATCACCAATGCCGAAGCGGATCGTCACCCTGACCCTGAATCCCGCGTTGGACGCCTCCTGCGCCACCGAGGAGGTGCGCCCCATCCGCAAGCTGCGCACCACGAACGAGCGGCTCGACCCGGGTGGCGGCGGCATCAATGTGGCGCGTGTCATCAACGAATTGGGTGGACTGAGCTTCGCGGTCTATATCGCCGGCGGCCGCTCCGGTGACGTGCTCGACGAGCTGGTCGGCGATGCCGGGGTCATGGCGCACCGCATCACCTCCGCCGAGCCGACCCGGATGAGCCACGTGGTCTTCGAGCGGTGCTCGGGCCAGGAATTCCGTTTCACGCCGGAGGGCTCGTTGCTCGTCGAGAGCGAGTGGCGGGCGGCTCTGGCCTTTATCGAGCTGCTCGACTTCGACTATCTGGTGGCGAGCGGCAGCCTGCCGCGCGGCGTGCCGGTCGATCTCTATGCGCGGCTCGCCCGGGCGGTGAGGAAGCGCGGCTTGCGGCTCGTCCTCGACACGTCGGGACCGGCGCTGGCCGCCGCCCTCGACGAGGGCGTGCACCTCGTCAAGCCGAGCCGGGGCGAGTTCAGGCAGCTTCTCGGCCGGGATCTCCTGGACCCGGCCGAGCTGGCGGCGGCCGCGCGGGAGCTGGTCGCCTCAGGCGGCACCGAGCTGCTCGCCGTGACCATGGGCCACGAAGGTGCCTTGCTCGCCACGGCGGACGGCCTCTGGCGGCTTGCCCCACCCGAGGTCGAGGCGAGGAGCGCTGTCGGCGCCGGCGACAGCTTTGTCGCCGGCATGACCTGGAGTCTGGCTAGTGGCGAAACCATCGAGCGAGCCTTCACGCTTGGCGTCGCCGCCGGCACGGCCACGGTCCTGACACCCGGCACCGAGCTTTGCCATCTCGCGGATGTGGAACGCCTCCGCGCGCAACTTCAGCCCATCAGGGGTTGACGGCAGCCGTCCACGCATCATTTACCATCCACACGGATGTTTTATGGATGGCAAGTGGATGATCGAGAAAGCTGGCGAACGCTCGCCCCGCACCGCCGACAGCGAGAAGATCACGCTCAATCTGGGCTATGTCGATCTCGGCCGGGTCGACCTGCTGGTGCAGGAGGGCTTCTACTCCAACCGCAGCGACTTCATCCGGACAGCCATCCGCAACCAGCTCGACCGCCATGCCGAGGTGCTCGACCGCTCGGTCGGCCGGCAGGGGCTGGACCTCGGGCTCAGGCGCTACAGCCGCGCCGATCTCGAGGCCGTCCAGGCCGCAGGTGAGATGCTGCACATCAACGTGCTCGGCCTCGCCAGCATCGCGGGCGACGTCACCCCCGAGCTCGCCCGGGCGACGATCGCCTCCGTCACGGTCCTGGGCGCGCTCAACGCGTCGGCGGCAGTGAAGGCGGCGCTCCGGGACCGCATGCGCTGATCCCGCAACTCCTTCGACAACCCCTTCGAAAGCCCGCACCATGAGCATGATCGATTCCGGCCGGATGGCCGAAGCCACCCGGCTGACCCGCGCCGGCCGGCTCGCCGAGGCCACGGCCCTGTTGCGCAAGGCATTGGGCGGTGGTGTCGCCGCGATGCCGGGCGACGGCTGGCAGGGGCCGACGCTCGACCTCGAGGCCGAGCCATTGCCCGACGCCTCGCCGAACGGCGCGCAATGGCTGACCCGCAGCTACGCCAATCCCTTCGGCCGCCGTGACTACCGGCTTTTCGTGCCGCCCGGGGCCCAGGACGAGCCGCGGCCGCTCTTGGTCATGCTGCACGGCTGCACGCAGGACCCGAACGATTTCGCCGCCGGCACGGGCATGAACCGGCTCGCCAGCGAGGCCGGCCTGATCGTCGCCTACCCGGGGCAGAGCCAGGCCGCCAACGCGCAGCGCTGCTGGAACTGGTTCGAGCCGACCGAGCAGGAACGGGCCCGTGGCGAGCCCTCGCTGATCGCCGGCATCACGCGCGAGGTGACGCGGGACCATGCGGTCGACGCCGGCCGGGTCTACATCGCCGGGCTGTCGGCCGGTGGCGCGGAGGCGGCGGTGCTGGCCTCGACCTATCCGGATCTCTATGCCGCCTACGGCGTCCATTCGGGCCTCGCCTATGGGGCGGCACGTGATGTCGCCTCGGCCTTCCAGGCGATGCGCCAGCCTGCGGCCGGCAGGCCGGGGACGGCAGGCGGCAAGATCGTGCCGGTCATCGTCGTCCACGGTGACCGGGACGCCACCGTTCATCCCGGCAATGGCGCCGCGGTGATCCGTCAGACGGTCGGCACACTCGAGACCGCGGTCGAGCGTGGCCGCGTGCCCGGCGGCCACGCCTGGACCCGCACCCGCCACATGGTGCCGACGGGAAGCACCTTGGCCGAGCATTGGCAGGTGCACGGCCTCGGCCATGCCTGGTCGGGCGGCGATGCCTCCGGAAGCTACACCGATCCGCGCGGCCCGGATGCCAGCCGGGCCATGCTCGAGTTCTTCCTCCAGCATCGCAGCACGTCCCGCGACGCAGGTTGACGGGTCGGGGCCGGCATGCGAGCGCTCGCCGGCCCCAGCCCTTGCCTGAGCATGCCCATGCCTGCCAGCCCGACCCGCAACCGTGCCGCCGACATTCTCGCCCGGCGCCTCGCCGAGGCCGGCTGCCGCTTCGCCTTCGGCATTCCGGGCGGCGAGATCCTGACCCTGATCGACGCGCTGGCCATGGCCGGCATCGCCTTCGTCACGGCCAAGCACGAGACGGCGGCGGGCTTCATGGCGGAAGCGGTCTGGCAGCGCACCGGCACGCCGCCGGTGCTGGTCGCCACGGTGGGTCCCGGCATCAGCAACGCGGTCAACGTCGTCGCCAACGCGCGGCTCGACCGGGTGCCGCTCATCGTGCTCGCGGGCGCCATCGACGCCGACGAGCAGCTCGCCTTCAACCACCAGATCATCGACCATCGCCGCCTCTTGGAGCCCGCCATCAAGGGCGCCTTCACGCTGACCGCGACCGCCGCCGATCTGGTCACCGAGCGGGCCTTGGCACTGGCCGGCGATCCGCGCCCGGGCCCGGTGCTGATCGAGGTGCCGATGGCGGTGGCCGAGGCGCCGGCCAGCCCGGAACGAAAGGTTCGCCGCACGCCGCCGGCGCCCGTCGCCCCGGCACCCGGCCCAGCCCTCGACCGGGCGCGCAAATGGCTCGCCGGGGCGAGGCGGCCCCTGCTCATCGCCGGCTTCGACGCCGTCCAGCACGACGCCGGGGCGGCGCTCGCCCGCTTCGCCGAGACGCAGCGCACACCCGTGATCCAGACCTACAAGGCCAAGGGCCTCCTGCCCGAGGACCATGCCTTCGCCCTCGCCGCGGCGGCGCTCTCGCCGGTGGCCGATCAGGTGCTGATGGCCGAGATCGAGGCGGCCGACCTCGTCGTGCTCGCCGGCTACGATGCGGTCGAGATGCGCCGGAGCTGGCAGCATCCCTGGGATCCGGCGCAGAAGCACGTGGTCGCCTTCGATGCCGTCGCCAACGACCACTACCTGCACCAGGCCGGGATCGGCTTCGTCTGCGATGTCGGCGCCGGCCTCGACGCCCTGGGAGAGGGTGTGCGTTCCGCCTCGACCTGGACGGCGGATGAAGTGCTCAGGGCGCGGAACCGGGTGCTCGCCTCCTTCCGCAGCGACGAGGACTGGGGCCCGGCCGCGATCTCCGAGGTCGCCCGCCGGGTGCTGCCGCGCGACACGGTGGCCGCCGTCGATGTCGGTGCCCACCGCATCCTCCTGAGCCAGATCTGGCTGGCCTTCGCGCCGCGCACGCTGCTGCAGTCGAACGGGCTCTGCACCATGGGCTGCGGCCTGCCGCTCGCCATCGGCGCCAGGCTCGCCGAGCCCGACCGGCCGGTCGTCGTCTTCACCGGCGACGGCGGGCTCCTCACGGTCCTGGGCGAGCTCGCGACCGCCATCGAGCAGGGGCTGCCGCTCATCGTCGTCTGCTTCGTCGACCATTCGCTCGCCCTGATCGAGGTCAAGCAGCGCCAGCGCCAGCTCGCCCGGCGCGGCGTCGCCGTCGGCGCCTTCGACGCGGTCCAGCTCGCCGCCGGCCTCGGCGGCCACGGCGTCGTCGCGGCCGACCGCGCGAGCCTCGCCTCGGCCCTCGAGACGGCGCTCGCCGCCGACCGGTTCACCCTGATCGCCTGCCCGATCGCCGAGGACGCCTATGACGGGCGGATCTGAGTCATGATCGCCTCAGTGGCCAACGCGCAGAACTTGATTTTTTCGCAAGTTTGGTGCAAATCATGAGTCTTGAGGAATGGCGTCGGAAGATCAAAAGGCTTCGGTCCGAACCCGGCTTCAAGGTGTTTCCGACGAATCATGTCCGGCTACGAATGCGCGAACGACATGTGAGCTTCCTCGATCTGCTGCAAGTCATCGAGCGGGGTGCCGTGATTGAGGATCAGTCGGAGCATGGAGAGACGAAGCTGCGGATGTCGGGGCGCGATGTCGACGGCAGAGCCGTGGATATCGTTGTAGTGGTCAACGAAAGCGAGCCGAGCCTGCGAGTGATCACGGTGATCGCAGATTGAGGTCAGAACGGTGACAGCGAGTATCGAGATGGCAATCGCAAGACGAACTTTGGAAGCTTATCACGACAATGACCTGGGACTCCCTTATCCAGTCATCGTCCGCAACGCGGCGATCGAGGAGTTCGATTCGGCGACGGGCGAGTCGCTCGCTGTCGGTCTTCCGCACCCTCGTGAATATGTGAAGGCGGTCGCCCTGGTGCGAGCACTTCATCCGCTGCAGCTCTCCGGCGCCGAGATCCGCTTCATGCGCAAGGTCCTGGGCATGAAGGCGAAGGATTTCGCTGCGGCAATTCCAATTCGTCCTGAAACCTTCTCGCGGATCGAGCACGACCACGAGCGGACCAGCGATTATGTCGATCAGCTCATTCGCCACTACGTTTGCGCGGAGCTTTTCGAGGAGATTGCCGGTGTCGACTTCGATCCGAAGATGATCACGCGCATGCATCGCATCCCGCGTGGCGATGACGCGGTAGAGCCGCATATCGAGCTGAAGCTCGTGCCGGCGACCGGGCCCGACGGCGCCGGCAGGGCCGACTGGGCAAAGGCCGCCTGAGGCTGCGCCAAAGCCCGTGCCATGGCGCGAGCCGGCGTCAGCGCGCCAGCATGGCCTTCTGGCGGCGCTCGGCGGCCTTGGCGCGGTCGGCGGTGGAGGCCGGGGACAGGCGCCGCTCGGCATAGGCGATGGCTTGGCTGGCGACGAAGTTGATGCAGAGGTAGAGCGCACCGGCGACGACGAAGACCTCCACCGGGCGGAACGTCTGGGCGATGATCGTCTTGGCGATCCCGGTGATCTCGAGGATGGTGATGGTGGAGGCGAGCGAGCTGGCCTTGACCATGAGGATCACCTCGTTGCCGTAGGCCGGCAGCGCCTGGCGCATGGCGACGGGGAAGGTGATGCGGCGAAAGAGCTGGGTGCGGCTCATGCCGACGGCCCGGCCGGCCTCGATCTGGCCGTGCGGCACCGATTCGATGCCGCCCCGGATGATCTCGCTGGTGTAGGCGCCGGTGTTGAGCGTCAAGGCCAGGATGGCGCAGAACCAGGCGTCGCGGAACAGGAACCAGACGCCCAGATCCTGGAGGAACGGGCGAAACTGGCCGGAGCCGTAATAGATGAGGAAGAGCTGGACCAAAAGCGGCGTGCTGCGGAAGACGTAGACGAAGCCATAGGCCGGAACGCTCAGCAACGGGCTCGGGCTCAGCCGCATCAGCGCCACGAGGACGGCGAGGACGAAGCCGACCACCAGCGACTGGCCGACCAGGAGGAGCGTGGTCGGCAGGCCGCTGGCGAGGCGGGTCGCGACATCGGCGAAGAGGGCCCAGTCCATCAGGCGCGCCTCACGCCCCGGTTGGCCCAGCCTTCGGCCGCGAGGAAGCCCCGATTGGAGAGGGAGGTGAGCCCGAGATAGAGGAGGGCGGCGACGACGTAGAAGGTGAAGGGCTCCTTGGTCGAGCCGGCCGCGATCGCCGCCTGGCGCATGATCTCGACGAGGCCGATCACCGAGATCAGGGACGTGTCCTTGAGCGTGAACTGCCAGACATTGCCGAGGCCGGGGAGCGCGTAGCGGGCGACCTGCGGCACCAGCACCCGCCAGAAGCGCTGCCGCCGGCTCATGCCGATGGCGATCGCCGCCTCGATCTGGCCCCTGGGCACGACCAGCACCGCACCCCGGATCACCTCGGCCGAGTAGGCGCCGCCGCTGGCGCCGAGGCAGATCGTCCCGGTGAGGAAGACCGGCAGGTCGATGAAGCCCTCGTAGCCGAACATGCCGCCGGCGATGGCCCGAAGCGCCGCCCCGCCGCCGAAGAAGACGAGGTAGATGACGAGAAGCTCGGGAATGCCGCGGATGACCGTCGTGTAGGCCGCGGCGACCCAGCGGAGCGGCGGCAGGCCCGAGAGCTTCATGGCGGCGAGGCCGGCGCCGATCACGACGCCGAGCGCATAGGCGCAAAGGGCGACGGCCAGGGTGACGATGGCGCCCAGGGCCATCTGGTCACCCCAGCCGGCGTCCCCCCAGGCGAGGAGCGTCAGGTCCACGAGCCCCGGCCCGCTCGCCGCTCAGTTCGTGGCGGCGCTGTCGAAGCCGAACCACTTGATGGCGAGCTCGCTCACCGTGCCGTCGTCGAGCGCCGACTGGATGGCGGCGTTGAACTTGTCCTTCAGCGCGGTGTCCTCCTTGCGCAGGCCGACGCCGACGCCATTGCCGAAGATGCCGCGGGCGAAGCCCGGCCCGACCCGGACGAACTCATCGCCGAGGTCGCCCTCGAGCAAGGGCTGCCAGCCGCTCTGGTCGGCCAGCGCCACGTCGATGCGTCCCGACTGCAGGTCGAGGTCGAGATTCTCCTGGCTGTCATAGGTGCGGATGTCGATGTCGCCCATGTACTGGCGCAGGAAGTTCTCGTGGATGGTCGCCGTCTGCACGCCGACGGTGAGGCCCTGGACCAGCTCCTTCAACTGATCGATCAGCGCCTGCTCCTCGGGCGAGATCTCGGTCATGTCGATGCGGGTCTCGGGCAGGCCGGCGGCGGCGATGTCGCTGTCCTTGGGGGCCACGAAGATCGCCGGGGTCGTCGCGTAGGGGATCGAGAAATCGATCACCTTCATCCGCTCGTCGGTGATCGACATGCCGGCCATGATGGCGTCGTAGCGGCCGGCCTGCAGGGCCGGGATGATGCCGTCCCAGGCCTGGGCGACGATCTCGCATTTCGCCTCCATGCGGGCGCAGAGATCGTGGGCGAGGTCGATCTCGAAGCCATCGAGCTCGCCCGCCGCGTTGGTGAAGTTCCAGGGCGCGTAGGCGCCCTCGGTGGCGATGCGGATGGTGCTCCAGTCCTGGGCGGCGGCGCTGCCGGCGAGGAGGAGGCCGGCGGCCAGGACGACGAATGGTGATGCTCTCATGGTTTCGGTTCTCCCATTGGATGGTCTAGAGGACGCTCGCCAGAAACCGGCGGCAGCGCTCGGAGCAGGGGTTGCCGAAGAGCTCCGCCGGGGAATTCTCCTCCTCGACGCGGCCATCGGCGAGGAACATCACCCGGCTCGAGACCTCGCGGGCGAAGCCCATCTCGTGGGTCACGACGACCATCGTCCGCCCTTCCGCGGCGAGATCACGCATGACCTTCAAGACCTCGCCGACCAGCTCCGGGTCGAGGGCCGAGGTCGGCTCGTCGAAGAGCAGCACCTGCGGTTGCATGCACAAGGCCCGGGCAATGGCCACCCGCTGCTGCTGCCCGCCGGACAGCTCGACCGGATAGGCGTCGTGCTTCTCGGCGATGCCGACCTTGGCGAGGAGAGCCATCGCCCGGTCCCTGACCTCGCCCTTGGGCTCGCGCAGCACCGTGACCGGACCCTCCATCACGTTCTGCAGGACGGTCATGTGCGACCAGAGATTGAAGCCCTGGAACACCATGCCGAGGCGGGCGCGGATCCGGCTCAGCGCCGCCGGGTCGCTGACCACGGGCAGGCCCAGCCGGTTGGCGCGAACCAGGATCTCCTCGCCGCCGACGACGATGCGGCCGCTGTCCGGCGTCTCGAGGAAATTGATGCAGCGCAGGAAGGTGCTCTTGCCCGAGCCCGAGGCGCCGATGATCGAGATGACGTCCTCGGACCGGGCGGTGAGCGAGATCCCCTTCAGCACCTCGAGGTGGCCGAAGCGCTTGTGCACGTTCTCCGCGAGCAGTGCGGCGGTCTCGGTCGGGGCGGCCTGGCTCATGTCATGAGGCGCTCGAGGTTGCCACTGCGACGGTAGAGAGGGACGGCCGACGCGGCAAGCCTGCGGTGGGCGTGGGTTGAGGCAGATGTGTGGATGGTGTATAGGGTGTCTCGATCATGCACATTTGGTGACAACATGCGCACGAATATCGACATCGACGAGAAGCTGATCGAGGAGGCCCGGCGGATCACCGGGCTGTCGAGCAAGAAGGCCATTGTCGAGGCGGCCCTGGAAGAGATGATCCGGCGAGCCCGACAGCGGGAGGTGGCCGACTATTTCGGCAAGCTGCCCTCCTGGGAGGGCAGCCTGGATGAGTCCCGCGAGGGGCGGACCTTCGATTGATCCTCGTCGACAGCAGCGTCTGGATCGACTTCTTTCGCGGCGTGGATACGTCCGGCGCCTTGCTGCTCCGTGAGATCCTGCGACAGGACGACGTGCTGGTGGGAGACCTCATCCTGGTCGAGGTGCTGCAGGGCTTTCGGGATGAACGCGAGGCGGCGACGGCGGCCGAGCTCCTGGATCGCTTCGATCAGGTAGCGATCCTCGATACCGCCATCGCCAGGCAGGCCGCCGCCCACTACCGTCAGCTCCGCCGGCTGGGCATCAGCATCCGCAAGACCATCGACTTGCTGATCGCCACCCGCTGCATCGACAAAGGCTGGTGGCTGCTGCACAACGACCGCGACTTCGACCCGCTGCGGGAGCATCTGGGCCTGCGGGTCATCGGCCATTAGCAAGAGGTGACGGCGGCGATGGATCTGGAAGGGCTTCTGGCGACGGCGCTCGCCGTCAGCGAGGCGGCGCGGCCGGTGCCGCTCGGCTATTTCCGCAAGCCGCTCGAGATCATCGCCAAGGCGGACGAATCGCCGGTGACGATTGCCGACCGGGAGACCGAGCGGGTGATGCGCGAGGTCCTGGCCGAGCGCGTGCCGGAGCACGGCATCCTCGGCGAGGAGCACGGCCGGGTGCGGCTCGACCACCGCTTCGTCTGGGTGCTCGACCCGATCGACGGCACCAAGTCCTTCATCACCGGCTTTCCGCTCTTCAACAACCTGATCGCCGTTCTCGACCAGGGCCGGCCGGTGATCGGCGTGGTCGACACGCCCGCGATCGGCGAGCGCTACCATGCCGCCAGGGGCAGGGGCGCCTGGTTCAACGGAGAGCGAATCCGCACCAGCGGCTGCGCCAGGCTCGCCGAGGCCGTCGTCTACATGGCCGGCCACAGCCCCGCCGATGCGGCGCAAGCGAAACGCTTCGCCCGGCTCGAACGGCAGGGCCGGCTCCAGCGCCGCGGCTACGACGCCTATGTCTATGCCCTCCTCGCCGCCGGCCATCTCGACCTGATGATCGAGACCGATCTCCAGCCCTACGACCATCTGGCGCTGGTCACGCTGATCGAGGAGGCCGGCGGTGCGATCACCGACTGGTCCGGCCAGCCGCTCGGCCTCGAGTCGAAGGGCGACGTGCTCGCTGCCGCCACGCCCGAGCTGCACGCCGAGGCGCTGGCGCTGCTCGGCGCCTGAAGGTCAAGGGACTTGAGCGACGCCGCCTCGCGCATCCGCCCGACCTTCGACCTCGACGGGCCGGGCCGGCAGCAGGGCCATCTGCACGTGCCCTGGAGCCGCGACGGGTCGGCCTGGGGCGCCCTGCGGCCGCCGATCACCGTGGTGCGCGGCGGGGCCGGCCCGCATCTCCTGCTGATCGCCGGCAATCACGGCGACGAGTACGAGGGCATCATCGCCCTTTTGAAGCTGGCTGAAACCCTGGAGCCGGACGGGCTCGCCGGTGCCGTCACCATCCTGCCCTCGCTCAACCACCCGGCGGTCCTGGCCGGGCGGCGCGCCTCGCCGATCGACCAGGGCAACATGAACCGGGTCTTTCCCGGCAAGCGGGTCGGCACCGTCACCGAGATGATCGCCGATTTCGTGCTGCGCGAGCTGGTCGCCCGGGCGGACGTCGTGATCGACCTCCATTCCGGCGGCCGCAGCCTCGAGTTCGTGCCGAGCGTCGTCGTCCACGAGCTGGCCGTGCCGGACCACATGCAGCGCACGCTGGAGGCGGCCGCGGCTTTCGGCGCACCCTTGACGCTCGTGCTCGACGAGCTCGATCTGGAAGGCATGCTCGACCTCCACGTCGAGCGGCTGGGCAAGATCTTCCTCTCGACCGAGCTCGGCGGCGGTGGCGGCACCACGCCCGAGCGGGTCGCCACGGCCGAGCGCGGCCTGCGCAACCTCCTTGGCCATTTCGGCCTCGTCGAGGGTCGCCCCGAGCTGCCCCGGCCGAGCCGGCTCATGGCGGCACCAAGCGGGGGCTTCGTCGTCAGCGACGCGGCCGGAATTCTCGAGCCGCTCGTGCCGCTCGGCGCCGAGGTCGCGGCCGGCACGCCGCTCGCCCGCATCCATGCCATCGAGGACGTGGGCGTGCCGGCCCGCACCTTTGCGGCACCGATCGACGGCCTGCTCTACGCCCGCCACCACCCGGGCCTGATCGGCCGCGGCGACTGCCTCGCCGTGCTCGGCCAGGACGCGGCCCGGCCGGGCTGAGGCGGCGCATGGCCAAGGGCACGCCCGCCGTCCAGGCGCTGACCAGGGCCGGGATCGCCTTCACCCTGCACGAGTACGATTTCGTGGCGACACCCGGCGCGATCGGGCTCCAGGCCGCCCTGGCCATGGGCGTGGCACCCGAGCGCGTCCTCAAGACGCTCATGGCGATCATCGACGAGAAGGAGCTGGTGGCGGCTGTCATCGCCGTCGACCATGAGCTCGATCTCAAGGCTCTGGCCAAGGCCGCCGGCGGCAAGCGGGCGGCCATGGCCGAGATCGGGGCGGCCGAGCGGGCAACGGGCTACGTCAAGGGCGGCATCAGCCCCTTCGGGCAGAAGAAGCGCCATCGCACCTTCCTGGACGAGGCGGCGCTGGCCCAGCCCACGATCTTCGTCAATGGCGGCCGGCGCGGCCTGCAGATCGAGCTCCCTGCCAGGGAGCTCCTGGCCGCGACCGGCGGCATGGCGGCACGTCTTGCCCGCGTCATCTAGCGACCTCGCCTTTTGCCGCCGGGCATGGTCCCTTTCGGATGCTCAGGCTTCGACCAAGCGTGCGGGGGTGCGTGAATGACTGACCCGAGGCTCGCTCTTGCTGCCGATTTTCCGCCGGCCGATCCGGCTGCATGGCGCCGGCTGGTCGAGAAGACCCTGCGGGGCGCCGACTTCGACGCCACCCTGGTCTCGCGGACCGAGGACGGGATCGAGATCCAGCCGCTCTACACCGCGACCGACACCGATTCCGGCCTGCCCGGGCAGCCGCCCTTCCTGCGCGGTGCCAGGGCCGGCGGCCATGTCGCCGGCGGCTGGGACATCCGTCAGCTCCACGAGCACCCGGACCCGGCCGAGGCCAACCGCGCGATCCTCGAGGACCTCGAGCGCGGCGTCACCTCGATCGTGCTGCGCCTCGATACCGCCTTCGCGCAAGGCGAGGACGAGCCCGACGGCATCCTCGCCCTCGATGTCGACGGGCTCGACCGGGTGCTCGCCGGGGTCAGGCTCGATCTGGCGCCGGTCCAGCTCATGGCGTCGGGCCGCGAGGTCCAGGCAGCCGAGGCGCTGCTCGAGCTGCTCCGCCGGCGCGGCCACGCGCCCGAGACCATCGTCGCCGATCTCGGGCTCGACCCCCTGGGTGCCACCGCTCTCGGCCGGGCCGATCCGTCCATCGCCCTGCCGCCGGTCCTCGATCTGGTCCGGCGGGTGGCCGGCGAATGGCCGAGGCTCGATCTTCTCGAGGTCGACGGCGAGCTCTACCATGCGGCGGGGGCGAGCGAGGCGCAGGAGCTGGCGGCCGCCATCGCCACCGGCATCCAGTATCTGCGCGAGGGCGAGGCCGTCGGCCTGGAGCCCCGTGCCCTCGCCGGTCGCCTCGGCTTCACCTTGGCCGCCGATGCCGATCTCTTCCTCACCGTCGCCAAGTGCAGGGCTGCCCGGCGGCTCTGGGCCCGGGTGATGGCGGCCTGCGGCGCCAGCGAGGTGCCAATGCGGCTCGCCGTGCGCACCGCCAGCCGCATGGCGACGCGCCGCGATCCCTGGGGGAACATGCTGCGCACCACGGTCGCCTGCCTCGCCGGCGTGGTCGGTGGCGCCGAGGCGATCACCGTGGCACCGTTCGACGCGGCCCAGGGCGAGGCCGGCAGGCTCGGCCGCCGCATCGCGCGCAACGTCCAGCTCATCCTGATGGAGGAGAGCAATCTCCACCGGGTCGTCGATCCGGCGGGCGGCAGCCCCTATGTCGAGGCGCTGAGCCGGCACCTCGCCGAGCACGCATGGCCGCTGGTCCAGGCGATCGAGGGCGAGGGCGGCATGCTGGCGAGCCTGCGCCAGGGCCTCGTCCAGGACGCGATCGCGGTGACCTATCTCGCCAGGCTCGGCGACATCGCGCACCGGCGCCGACCGATCATCGGCGTGAGCGAGTTCCCCGATCTCGACGAAAAGCCGCTGCCGGCCGCCCCCCTGGACCTCGACCCGCTGCTCGAGCGGGCCGCCGCGGCACAGCCCGAACGGCACCCACCGGCGCAATCCGTCGCGGCGCTGAGGCCAATGCGGCTGGCCGAGGGCTTCGAGCGGTTGCGCGACCTGGGCGACCTCGCTTTGGCCGAGCGTGGCGCGCGGCCGACCGTGTTCGTGGCGGCCCTGGGACCCCTCGCCCGGCACGCCGCCGAGGCGAGCTTCGTTCGAAACGCGCTCGCCGCGGGCGGCATCGAGGCGATCACCACCCCGCCGCTCGAGGATGCGGCAGGGATGGCGGCGGCCTTCGCCCAGAGCGGGACGAGGATCGCCTGCCTCTGCGGCATCGACCGCGCGGCCCCGGCGACGGCGGTCCCGTTCATGCATGAGCTTGCTGCCGGCGGTGCCATCGCCATCTACGCCGCCGGGCGGCCCGATCCGGCGCTGCGCGCCCTGGGCGTCGACGGCTTCGTGCACAAAGGCGCCAATATCCTGGGCCTGCTCGAGGACATCCACTCGCTGGCCCTCGGAGAAGCGCCATGAGCCGGGTCCCCAGCTTCGCCCAGCTGCCGCTCGATGACGGGCCGAGGGTGGCGGACGGCGACTGGGCCGAAGCCTTCCTGGCCGAGACGGGCCGGACCCCCGATTCCCTGGCCTGGACCACGCCGGAGGATATCGCGGTTCGCCCGCTCTATGGCCCGGACGACCTGGCGCCGGTCGACTTCCTGGAAAGCCTGCCCGGCCTGCCGCCCTTCGTGCGCGGCCCCTACCCCACCATGTATGTCGGCCAGCCCTGGACCATCCGCCAATATGCCGGGTTCTCGACGGCCGAGGAGTCCAACGCCTTCTACCGACGCAACCTCGCGGCCGGCCAGAAGGGGCTCTCGATCGCCTTCGATCTGGCCACCCACCGCGGCTACGACAGCGACCATCCCAGGGTCGCGGGCGATGTCGGCATGGCCGGTGTGGCGATCGATTCGATCCTCGACATGCGCCAGCTCTTCCACGGCATCCCGCTCGACCGCATGAGCGTGTCGATGACCATGAACGGCGCCGTCCTGCCGGTCCTCGCCCTCTACATCCTGGCCGGCGAGGAGCAGGGCGTGGCGCCGGAGCAGCTCGCCGGGACCATCCAGAACGACATCCTCAAGGAGTTCATGGTCCGCAACACCTACATCTTCCCGCCCGAGCCCTCGATGCGGATCATCTCCGACATCTTCCGCTTCACCGCCGAGCGGATGCCCAGGTTCAACTCGATCAGCATCTCCGGCTATCACATGCAGGAGGCCGGGGCGACGGCCGACCTCGAGCTCGCCTACACGCTCGCGGACGGGGTCGAGTACCTGCGCACCGGCCACGCCGCCGGGCTCGACATCGATCGCTTCGCGCCCCGGCTCAGCTTCTTCTGGGCCATCGGCATGAGCTACTTCATGGAGGTGGCGAAGCTCAGGGCCGCCCGCCTCCTCTGGGCGAAGCTGGTGCGGCCCTTCGAGCCGAGGGACCCGCGCTCGCTCTCGCTCCGCACCCATTGCCAGACCTCGGGCTGGTCCCTGACCGCGCAGGACGTCATGAACAACGTGGTCCGCACCTGCATCGAGGCGCTGGCCGCGACGCACGGCGGCACCCAGTCGCTGCACACCAATGCCTTCGACGAGGCCCTGGCGCTGCCCTCCGAGTTCTCGGCCAGGATCGCCCGCAACACCCAGCTCCTGATCCAGGAGGAGACCGGCATCCGCCGGACGGTCGATCCCTGGGGCGGGAGCTTTTTCGTCGAGCGCCTGACCTACGACCTCGCCGCCCGTGCCTGGGACCATATCCAGGAGGTCGAGCAGGCCGGCGGCATGGCCAAGGCGATCGAGCAGGGCATCCCGAAGCTCAGGATCGAGGAGGCGGCGGCGCGCACCCAGGCCAGGATCGACAGCGGCCGGCAGACCGTGGTCGGCGTCAACAAGTACCGCCTCGACGAGCCGGAGCATGTCGATGTGCTCAAGGTCGACAACCGGGCGGTGCGGACCCAGCAGATCGCGAAGCTGGCCGAGCTCCGCGCTTCACGCGACGAGCTGGCGCTGCGCCGCGCCCTCGACGCCCTGACCCGCTCGGCCGGCACCGGCGAGGGCAATCTCCTGGCGCTCGCGGTCGATGCCGCCCGGGCGAAAGCCACGGTCGGCGAGATCACGGGTGCCCTCGAGCAGGTCTGGGGCCGCCATGTGGCCGAGATCCGCTCGATCTCCGGCGTCTATGGCAGGGAGGTGGGGGCGATGGAGAACGTCGCTGCATGCCGCGAGAGGGTGCGCGCCTTCGCCGAGGCCGAAGGCCGCCGGCCGCGCATCCTGATCGCCAAGATGGGCCAGGACGGCCACGACCGGGGGCAGAAGGTGATCGCCTCGGCCTTCGCCGATCTCGGCTTCGACGTCGATATCGGCCCGCTCTTCCAGACCCCGGCCGAGGCGGCGCGCCAGGCGGTCGAGAACGACGTGCACGTCATCGGCGCCAGCTCCCTCGCCGCCGGCCATCTGACGCTGGTGCCCGAGCTTCGGGCCGAGCTGGAGAAAGAGGGGCGGGGCGACATCATGATCGTCGTCGGCGGGGTGATCCCGCCGCAGGACCACGCGGCCCTGCACGCCGCCGGCGCCCAGGCGATCTTCCCGCCCGGCACGGTGATCGCCGATGCGGCCATCGACCTGCTCGACAAGCTGGCTGCCTCACTCGGCCACGCCTCGGCCGCCGAGTAGCCGTCCACCTTGGCCGCCTCGCCAGCGCTTCCAGACTACCTCGCCGGCATCGAGGCCGGCGACCGGGCCATGCTGGCGCGCGCCATCACGCTCATCGAAAGCCGCCGCCCGGCGCACCGGGCGATGGCCCGCGAGCTGCTGGCATCCGTGCTGAAGCTCGCCGATCCGGTGCGCTCGAAGGCGCGGCGGATCGGCATCACGGGCGTGCCCGGGGTCGGCAAGAGCACCTTCATCGACGTCTTCGGCACGATGCTCACCGGCATGGGGCATCGGGTGGCGGTGCTCGCTGTCGATCCCTCCTCCTCGCGCAGCGGCGGGTCGATCCTCGGCGACAAGACGCGCATGGCGCGGCTCGCCGTCGATCCCAAGAGCTTCATCCGCCCCTCGCCCTCCTCGGGTGCGCTGGGCGGGGTGGCGCGGATGACGCGGGAGACCATGCTGCTCTGCGAGGCGGCCGGCTTCGACGTGGTGCTGGTCGAGACGGTCGGGGTCGGCCAGTCCGAGATCGTCGTCGCCGCGATGGTCGATTTCTTCCTCGTCCTGATGCTGCCCGGCGCCGGCGACGAGCTGCAGGGCATCAAGAAGGGTGTCCTCGAGCTCGCCGACCTGATCGCCGTCAACAAGGCCGACGGCGACAACCTCCTGCGCGCCCGGCAGGCCGCCGCCCACTACCGCCGGGCACTCTCGATCCTCGAGCCGGCCGATCCCGACTGGCGGCCGCCGGTGCGGCTGGTGAGCGCCCTCGAGGGAAGCGGGCTCGATGCCCTCTGGGAGGAGATCGAGCGGCATCGGCGGATCCTCGGACCCCGCCTCGCCGCCAAACGCGGCGAGCAGCAGGTGCGCTGGCTCTGGTCGCTGCTCGAGGCGCGCATCGAGGATCGGCTGCGCCAGGAGCTGGCGGACGAGCTGCCGGCCCTCGAGCAGGCGGTCGGCCGGGGCGAGATGGCGCCCGGCGACGCCGTCGACCGGCTCATGGCACGGCTTTTCCCAGGCCCTTAGAATCCGACGCCGATGCCGCCGCCGACCCCGCTGTTGCTGCCGGCTCCCACACCGATGCTGAACGTGTTGCCGAGCCAGCCGAAGCCGTAGGTATCCTCGTAGTCGTCGGGCACGACACGTCCGGTGAGCTGCCAGATCAGCCGCTCCGGATCGATGCTCGGATCGAGCGCCATGCTGGCCACCGACACTGCCCGGCTGCCGTCGCAGAAGGCGGCCTGGACCTGGCCCGGAGCGCTCGTGGCGAAGGCGGGATCGCCGCAGATGGCCGGGCCGGCGGGGTCGAAGCGAAACGCGAAGCGCCGCTCGGCCGTGCCCGCGGTCGTGGTCTCCACGCGAAGCCCCGTGACGCCGCGCTCGACCGCGGCCAGAAGGGACGGCGGGCTCAAGGGCGGATCGCCGGTCCAGGTGACCAGGACCGGGCCCTGGGCCGCCGTGTCGACCAGGAGCTGGCGCGCCTCGAGCACGTTCGAGCCGGGCTCGAGCGATGCCCGTGGGCCGGAGGCGCAGCCCGCGACCAGGGCCGCCGCGGCGAGGAGCGCCGGCATGCCCCGGGGCAATGCAGGGAGGCCCAGCATATGATACGTCATGGATTCACCTTCAGAGCTCGAATGGCGGCGCACGTTAACACCTGAGTAGGAGGTTCTCACTATCCTGATGCGTGGACGTGGTCTCGGCAACGGTGCGCGCTTGGCGGCGTTGCCGACCGTCGATCACCCCTTGGTCCACGAGAAGAAGGTTCGCTCGCATGTTCGACACTCCCGCCGTGCGCATCGGCGTCGTCGGCACCGGTTTCGTCGCCCGCCATTTCTGCCTCGAGCTGCAGGCGAGGAAGCCCTGGCGGCTCGCCCGGGTGCTGACCCGCCGGCCCCTGGCGAGCCTTGCCGAATTCCCCTTCCAGGAAGCGCTGACCAACTCGCTGGTGGAGCTGATCGATCACTCCGACATCATCTTCGAGTGCACCGGCGACGTGCTGCACGCGACCTTGACCATCGAGGCGGCGCTCGCCGCCGGCAAGCCGGTCTTGACCCTGAACCCCGAGTTCCACGTCACCACGGGCTCGTGGTTCGCCGATAAGGGCTATCTGACCGAGGCCGAGGGCGATCAGCCGGGCTGTCAGGCCTCGCTCTGGGAGGAGGCGGTCGCCATGGGCTTCGAGCCGCTGGTCCTCGGCAACATGAAGGGCTTTCTCAACCGCTTCCCGTCACCCGAGGAGATGACCTTCTGGGCCGGCAAGCAGGGCATCAGCACGACCATGGTGACCTCGTTCACCGACGGCACCAAGCTGCAGGTCGAGCAGGCGCTGGTCGCCAACTTCTTCGGCGCCGGGATCGCCAAGAACGAGCTGATCGGCCCCGAGACCGACGATCTGCAGGAGGCCTCGGCGGTGCTCGGCGACGCGGCGCGCAAGGCGGGCCGGCCGATCGCCGATTATGTGCTCAGCCGCAAGCTGCCGCACGGCGTCTTCATCGTGGCGGCGCACGACGCGGTGCAACGGGACGCGCTGCGCTATCTGAAGATGGGCGATGGCCCCTACTACACCATCATCCGCAACAACATCTTCGTCCATCTCGAGGTGTTCCGCACGCTCGATCGGATGCTGCGGCAACGCGAGCCGCTGCTGCACAACACGACCCATCCGACGATCGGCGTCGCCGCCGCGGCCAAGCGCGACCTCGCGCCGGGCGAGGCGATCGAGCGCGGCTGCGGCAGCTTCGACATGCGCGGCATCTGCGTGCGGCTCGCCGAGCAGCCGCGGCACCTGCCGATCGGCCTCGCCGAAGGTGTCCGGGTGGTCCGGCCGATCCAGAAGGACCAGGTCATTCGCCTCGACGACGTGGAGCTGCCGGCCTCGCGCGCCCTCGACATCTGGCAGAAGATCGAGGACCGGGTGCTGCGCATGCCGCCGATCAGGAAGGATGTGCGTGCCGCCTGAGCAGGGTTGACGCAAGGTCGTTCCCGGGTGCGTCATCGCTAACGCCCGTTAACCGCCGCCGCCGCGCATCGTCTACCCTTCGCCGGGTGACAACGGCGCGGGGCGGCGATGCGGGTCTTCTGGACGATGGCGCTCATGCTCGGCACGCTCGCCGCCTGCGGCGGCGAGCCGGAGAGCGTCACGGTCTACTGCTACGAGACGCTGGCCGATTCCGCGTGCTATTTCGCGCCCGATCCCGGGCACGGCAACCGCCTCCTGGCCGTCATGGAGGTGCCGCTGACGCCCGAGATCAGGATTCGCGCCGGACTTTGATAGAGTATACCGGCATCTGCCGCGTTTTCTGCATGACACGTGGCTTGTCGGCTCCGGCAGCCCGATCGTCCGCACGCTGGATGGCTGCGGGGGCGGCGAGAGGACCTCGATGCGGGCGCCCTGCTCAGCGGCGGCGACGCTCGGCATCGCCGAGCAGCAGGTCCTTCGCCTGGTTGATCTGCGCCGCGAGGAAGTTGCTGCCGCCGCTGTCCGGATGCAGCCGGGTCATCAGGCGGCGATGCGCCTCCCTGATCTCGTCCGGCCCGGCACCCTTGGCGAGGCCCAGGATCTCGAGCGCCTGCTGCTCGTCCATGCCGGCGCCGCCGGCAGTCGTGGGACCGGATTGCTCCGCCTCGCGCCAGTCCGGAACCCGGTGGTCGAGATAGGCCTCGAGCAGGCTGGTGCTCCTCGGATCCGCTCGGGTCGCCTCGGCCAGCAAGTCGAGCAGCTCGGCGAGCCCGAGATCGGCGAGCTGGCGTCCGGCGAAGCGGCCCTGCCGCACCGCCCCCTCGACCTCGCCGGTGGCCCGATCGAGCCGCATGCGCAGGAGGTCGGTCTGGATTTCGACCGGCGCCTCGCCGGGGCCGCCACGCAGCGGGTCGGCCCCGCCGCGATGGCGGCGGATTGCCCGGATCGCCATGAAGGTGGCCGACATGGTCATGAAGGCGAGACCGAAGCGGCCGGCCAAGAGAAGCCCGGCGCTGACCAGGGAGGCGAGCACGGCGCCGCCGATCCGCACACCTTGCGCCAATTCCCGGGGATTGGCCCGGGCAAATGACTGGCTGCCCAGCAGGATGAGGCCGAGAAGCAGGAGCCCGAGCAGGAAATAGAGCATGAACCCTAGCGGATCTGTCGCTCGAGCAGGGCGACCGGGCCGCCTTCGCGCTTCGAGAGATCGCTCAAGGCCTTGCGCCCGCCCGCCGCATAGGCGGCGACCGCGCGAAGCAGGGCGCGAAGCTCCGCCGGGGCCGAGGCGTCGAAGCGGCAGGCGGCACCGCCGGTGAGGCGGGCGATCTCCCCGAACGCAAAGGCGGCGTCGCGGTCGTTGCCCTCGTGAAAGACGAAGGCCTTGACTCCCAAAAGCCCGAGCCGACCGGCGAGATCGCCCAGCGTGTCGATCGATTCCTCGCAGGCGTCACCGATGAAGACCAGGGCGTGGATGCGCCGCTTGCCGGTCTCGTTGATCGCGTGGCGCAGGACCCGGTGGATCTGGGTGCGGCCGGCGCGGCAGCCGACCCGGACCATGAGATTGACCAGCTCCGCCGCCTTGCCGACCCAGCGGCTCGCCTTGCACTCGTCGAAGCCCCGATAGAAGACGAGCTGGACGTCGAGCCCGCCGAGCCGGTCGGCCTCGAGGAACATCTCGCCCTGCACCGAGCAGGCCCGGTCCCAGGTCGGCCGCCTCGACGCCGTCGCGTCGAGCGCGAAGATCAGCCGTCCGCGCCCGGCCGCGTCGGCCGGCGCCGGCGCTTGCCGCAGCGCCTCGACGAAGGCGCTGACCGCATCGTCGGCGCGGTCGGTGATGTCCTTGCCCTTGCTCATGGCACATATGTTGGCCGGGCGGCGCCTCATTCCAGTGCCCGCGGGCCAGATGCCGAGGTCGCCCTCGAGCAAGGGCTGCCGCCGCTCAGTAGGTTGCGCGGCCGCCCGAGAGATCGAACACGGCGCCGGTCGTGAACGAGTTCTCGGCCGAGACGATCCAGGCGACCATCGCCGCCGCCTCCTCGACCTGGAGAAAGCGGCCGCGCGGGATCTTCGAGAGCATGTAGTCGATATGCTGCTGGCTGATCTGGTCGAAGATGCGCGTCCTGGCGGCCGCCGGGGTGATGCAGTTGACCGCGATGTCGTGCTCGGCGAGCTCCTTGCCGAGCGACTTGGTGAGCGCGATCACGGCCGCCTTGGCGGCGCTGTAGGGTCCCGCATTGGGGTTGCCCTCCTTGCCGGCGATCGAGGCGGTCGAGCAGATGCGGCCGTAGTTCTGGGCGATCATCAAGGGCACCACCGCCTTCATGCAGTGGAAGACGCCGGTGATGTCGATGTCGAGGACCTGCTGCCAGGCTTCGTTCGGGTACTCCCAGATCTTGAAGGACGGCCCGGCGATGCCGGCATTGCAGACCAGGATGTCGATGCCGCCGAGCTCCTTCTGGGTCGCCGCCACCGCGCGCTCGACCGAGGCGTAGTCGGTGACGTCGACAGTGACTGCCTGCACGGTTCCCTGGCCACCGAGCTCCTTCGCGGTGGCGGCGGTGAGGCCGGCATCCATGTCCCAGAGCGCCACGCTCGCCTCCGACGCCAGCAGACGCTCGGCGATGGCCCGGCCGATGCCCTGGGCACCGCCGGTGACGACCGCCCGGCGACCGGCGAGATCGATCTTGTTCACTTCCGTTCTCCCCTCGATGAATGCCCGCCTCGATAGACGGTTTGGCGCGGCTGCGGTAGTCACGGCCGCTCATCTGGAGGAACACGGATGCTCGCCGCCCTGCCGCTGCTCGTCTTCGTCGTCGGCTTCTACCACCTGATCGTGCTCATCGGCGTCGCCGGCCTCGGCGGCATCGGCAGCGTCGTCCTGTCGCTGCCGCTGGTCTCCGGCGCCACCCTGGCGCTCACCACGGGCGATCTCCTGGTGCTGGCCGGCCTCGTCCTGCTCTACATCGAGATCTTCAAGGCGACCCGCACCAGCACGGCGTCCATCGTCGACCACCTGCTCTCCATGGCGCTCTTCGTCATCTGCCTGGTCGAGGTCATCGTCCTGCCGGGCTTCGGCACCGCCACCTTCGTCATCCTGACCCTGATGACCGCCATCGACGTCGTCGCCGGCTTCACCGTGACGATCAGCGGCGCCAGGCGCGACATCGGCCTCGAGGACGGCCTGCGCCGCTAGTCCTCATTGCCGAGGAGGTCTCGGCTTGGCATCCCCCGGCGGCCGGATGACCCTGCTCGAATGGAGCCTGCTCGGGCTCCTTTCGGTGCTCTGGGGCGGCTCGTTCTTCTTCGTCGAGATAGCCTTGCGCGAGCTGGCGCCGCCCTGGCTCGTGCTGGCGCGGCTCGCCCTCGCGGCCCTGGCGCTGCAGCTCGTGATGCGGCTCGGCGGCCGGACGATCGAGATGGGGGCGGCGCTCTTCGGCCGGTTCGTCGTCATGGGCTGCCTCAACAACGTCGTGCCGTTCTCGCTGATCTTCTGGAGCCAGACGGCGATCGACAGCAGCCTGGCCGCGATCCTCAACGCCACGACGCCGTTCTGGATGGTGCTGCTCGCCCATTTCCTGACCGCCGACGAGCGGGCGACGCCGCAAAAGCTCGCCGGCATCGCCATCGGCTGGGGCGGGGTCGTGGTGATGCTCGGCCCGGGCCTGCTCGCCGGGCTCGGCCAGGACCTCCTGCCCCAGCTCGCCGTCATCCTGGCGACGCTGTTCTATGCGCTGAGTGGGCTCTACGCGCGCCGCCTCGGGGGCGTGCCGCCGGTCGCCGCCGCCACCTGGCAGCTCACCGCCAGCACACTCGTGGCGGCACCGCTCGTGCTCCTGACCCAGCCGCTCCCGAATCTTCTGGCTCTCGGACCCGCGACATGGTCCGCCGTCCTGGCCCTGGCGCTGGTCAGCACGGCCTTCGCCTACGTGCTCTTCTTCCGCATCCTTCGCACCGCCGGCGCCACCAACCTGCTGCTCGTCACCCTGCTCATCCCGGTCACCGCCGTGATCCTGGGCGGCCTCCTCCTCGGCGAGCGCCTGACGGGCGGCCAGGCCTTCGGCATGGCGCTGATCCTCGCCGGCCTTGCCGTGCTCGACGGGCGCGTCCTCAGGCCGCTGGCGGCGCTCCTCGGACGGTGACCCGGGCGCCCTTGCCAGCCGGCCGCCCACGCACAACTCTTCCTGCGACAACAGAGGGAGGCGGCTTCATGGCGGAAGATCGGCGGGGACTCGAGCACACCAGCACCAGCGACGAGGCGGTGGCGCTCTTCGACCAGGCGGTGGACCACTATCTCGAATACCGGCTCGACACCGGCGACTGGCTGCAACGGTCGCTCGAGGCCGACCCCTCCTTCGTCATGCCGCGCATCCTCAAGGCCTCGCTGCTGCGCCTGCTGGGCTCCGACAGCGTGGCACCGGCGATCGCCGAGGAGGTCGCCGCCCTCGATGCGCTCGACGTCGCCCGCAACCGTCGCGAGGCGCTGCACGAAAAGGCGCTGCGCCACTGGCTCGCCGGCGATGTCACGTCCGCCACGCGGGCCTGGGAGGCCATCGTCGTCGAATGGCCGTTCGACCTCGTGGCGCTGCGGCACCTGCATTTCCAGAGCTTCTGGCTCGGCGAGCAGCCGGCCATGCGCAACGCCGTGGCCGGCGCCCTGCCGGCCTGGTCGCCGGAGCTGCCGGGCTACGGCTTCGTCCAGGGCATGCTCGCCTTCGGGCTCGAGGAGGCCGGCGACCACGCCCGCGCCGAGGCGCTGGGCCGGGAAGCCGTCGAGCGCAATCCCGACGACCTCTGGGCGATCCACGCCGTGGCGCACGTCATGGAGATGCAGGGCAGGCTCCACGACGGCCGAGCCTGGCTCGACTATCCGGCCGACCGCTGGGCGGATCGCGGGCCCGTCAAGAACCACGTCTGGTGGCACGCCGCCCTCTTCGCCCACGAGAGCGGCGATTTCGACGCGGCGCTGGCGCTCTACGACACGCATATCGAGCCCGGCGAGCGGCGCGTCTCGACCGACATGATGAATGCCCCTTCGCTCCTCGCCCGGCTCGAGATGGCCGGCCAGGACGTCGGCGACCGCTGGGAGCAGCTCGCGCTTTGGGCCGAGGGCTGGGTCGACGACCACGTCATCGCATTCACCGACTCGCACACCATGATCCCGCTCGCCCGCACCGGCCGGGCGGCAGCGGCGGACCGGCTGATCGCCTCGCTGGAGCGGTTCGCTCGACAGCCCGACAACGATGCCGCACGCCGGGTCGAGCCCTATCTCCTGCCGTTGGCCCGAGCCACCCGCGCCTTCTATGACGGCCGCCCGGGGGAGGCGGTCGATCTCCTGCAGCCGATCCGCGACCGGCTCCTGCCGATCGGCGGCAGCCACGCGCAGCGCGACATCTTCCACCAGCTCCTGCTCGAGGCCGCGATCCGGGCCGGCCGCTGGCCCCTGGCCCGCGCCCTCGCCAGCGAACGGGTGACGCTCCGGCCGGCCAGCCACCTCAACTGGCTGAAGCTGGCCGAGCTCTTCGAAGGGGCCGGCGACGCTGATGCCGGCGCCCGCGCCCGCGAGCAGGCCGAGGCCCGGCTCGCGGCGTAGGGCACCCATTCACAGGCGAGCCCGTGGCAGCCCTTGCCAACGCCACCATTTCGACCGTAGTCTAAATATCGAACGATCGACCGGGTCCGCTGCCCGACGCCCGGACATGCGGGTGGCTCGCGCGACGGGATCGTCGAAAGGGAGGCTGAAATGGTCGGGTGTCCGAGGCTGGTGGAAGTCGGCAGGCGGCAGTTCCTACGGGGTGGCGGGGCCAGCGTGGCGGGTGCCGCGGCGGCGGCGCTGGTGGCGGCACCGGCCAGCCGGGCGCAGGGCGCGGCACTGGTGGATTACCCCACCACCCGGCTCGCCAACATCGCCGACCTCGAGATCAACGTGCCGTTCGACATCGCCTACCCGGATGATGATTCGCCGGGGGTGCTGCTCAGGCTCGGCCATGCCGTGCCGGACGGCGTGGGGCCGGACAGCGACATCGTCGCCTTCTCGACGCTCTGCCCGCACAGGGGCTTTCCGCTGAGCTACGATTCAACCGACCGGGTGTTCAACTGCCCGGGCCATTATTCGCGCTTCGACAGCGAGAAGGGCGGGCTCCAGATCTGGGGCCAGGCGACGCAGAACCTGCCGCAGTTCACGCTCACGGTCGACGATGCCGGCGACATCCACGCCCGGGGCGTCGACGAGCTGATCTACGGCCGCCTCGGCAACGTGCTGGCGTAGGGGAGGAACGACCATGGCCTTCAAGCGTCGAATCGACCGTCTGCCGATCATCCCGGCCGACGCCAAAAAGCACACCGCCGTCTGCCAGTTCTGCATCGTCGGCTGCGGCTATCACGCCTACACCTGGGACATGAACCGGCAGGGCGGCACGGCGCCCGACCAGAACATCTTCGGGGTCGACCTCGGCCAGCAGCAATTCGCCGAGACGCCGGCTTGGTACGCGCCGTCGATGTACAATGTCGTCAGGCAGAACGGCAAGGACGTGCATCTGGTCATCAAGCCCGACCACGACTGCGTCGTGAACTCGGGCCTCGGCTCGGTCCGCGGCGCGCGCATGGCCGAGATGAGCTACTCGGAGACCCGCACCACCCAGCAGCAGCGTCTCACCGATCCGCTCGTCTGGCGCTACGGCTCGATGATGCCGACGACCTGGGACGACGCGCTCGACCTCGTCGCCCGGGTCACCGCCGCCGTGATCGACAAGCAGGGCGAGGACGGCCTGATCGTCTCGGCCTTCGACCACGGTGGCGCCGGCGGCGGCTACGAGAACACCTGGGGCACCGGCAAGCTCTATTTCGGTGCCATGAAGATCAAGAACATCCGCATCCACAACCGCCCGGCCTATAATTCCGAGGTCCACGGCACCCGTGACATGGGTGTGGGCGAGCTCAACAACTGCTACGAGGACGCCGAGCTCGCCGACACCATCGTCGCCGTCGGCACCAACCCGCTCGAGACCCAGACCAACTACTTCCTCAACCATTGGGTGCCGAACCTGCGCGGCACCTCGTTGGGCAAGAAGCGGGAGGAGCTGCCGGGCGAGCCGCACGCGCCGGCCCGGATCATCATCGTCGACCCGCGTCGCACGGTGACCGTCAATGCCTGCGAAGCCGAGGCCGGCAAGGACAACGTCCTGCATCTGGCGATCCAGAGCGGCACCGATCTCGCCCTCTTCAACGCGCTCTTCACCTACATCGCCGACAAGGGCTGGATCGATCGGGCGTTCGTCGAGGCCTCGACCCTGCGCGAGCCGCGGGACCCGCCGCCGCTCTACCCGGCCCGCGGTGCGTCCGATGCCAATCCGGGCCATCTCACCAGCTTCGAGGCGGCCCTCGAAGGTTGCCGCACGTCGCTCGAGGACGCGGCCAGGATTACCGGCCTCGATCCCGCCCTCATCGTCAAGGCGGCGGAATGGATCGCCATGCCGAAGGAGGGTGGCCAGCGCCGCCGCACCATGTTCGGCTACGAGAAGGGGCTGATCTGGGGCAACGACAACTACCGGACCAACGGTGCCCTGGTGAATCTCGCCCTCGCCACCGGCAATGTCGGCCGGCCGGGTGGCGGGGTCGTTCGCCTCGGCGGGCACCAGGAGGGCTATGTCCGCCCGAGCGACGCCCATGTCGGGCGACCGGCGGCCTATGTCGACCGGCTCCTGATCGAGGGCGGCGGCGGGGTGCACCACATCTGGGCCTGCGACCACTACAAGACGACGCTGAACGCGCAAGAGTTCAAGCGCGTCTACAAGCGGCGCACCGACCTCGTGAAGGACGCGATCAACGGCGTGCCGGCGGGGGACAGGGACGCCATGGTCGGCGCCATCGTCGAGGCCATCGGCAAAGGCGGCCTCTTCGCCGTGAACGTCGACATCGTGCCGACCAGGATCGGCGAGGCCTGCCATGTGGTGCTGCCGGCCGCCACTGCCGGCGAGATGAACCTCACCTCGATGAACGGCGAGCGGCGGATGCGGATCACCGAGCGCTACATGGACCCGCCGGGGCAGGCGATGCCCGACTGCCTGATCGCCGCGCGCCTCGCCAACCATCTGGAGCGGGTGCTCAGGGCGGCCGGCAAGGATGCCTACGCCGACCAGTTCCAGGGCTTCGACTGGCGGACCGAGGAGGACGCCTTCATGGACGGCTACCATGCCAACGCGCATGGCGGCGAGCACGTCACCTACGAGCGCCTTCGGGCCATGGGCACCAACGGCTTCCAGGAGCCGGCCGTGGGCTTCGCGGACGGCGAGATCGAGGGGACGAAGCGTCTCTACACCGAGGGGGTCTTCTCGACCGATGACGGCAAGGCACGCTTCATGGCTGCACCCTGGCGCGGGCTCGAGGCACCCGGCAAGGAGGAGCAGCGGGCCAGCTTCCGCTTCCTCGTCAACAACGGGCGCACCAACATCGTCTGGCAGTCCGCCTATCTCGATCAGGCCAACGACTTCGTCATGGACCGCTGGCCCTATCCGTTCATCGAGATGCACCCGGACGACATGGCCGAGCTCGACCTCGGCGAGGGCGATCTGGTCGAGCTCTTCAACGACGCCGGCTCGACCCAGGCAATGGCGCTGCCGACGGCGACGGCACGGCGGGGCGAGACCTTCATGCTGTTCGCCTATCCGACGGGCGTGCAGGGCAACGTGGTCAACGCCGGCACCAACGAGCTCGTCATCCCGAACTACAAGCAGACCTGGGCCGACATCCGCAAGCTGGCGGACGCGCCCAAGGCGGTGGCCCACCTGTCGTTCAAGTCCAGGGAATACCGCATCTGACCCGCGGACGACCCCGGCTTCGAAGGCCGGGGTCGTTCCTCGTGGATGGCGCCGCGCCCCTCGCCGCATTGACGGACAACGGGATCGATGCACCTCCCATTGCAGCGCAACACGAGGGTGCACGCTACATGGAAGAACGGCAGGCGGTCGCGACGTTGACCGCCCTCGCGCATGAGACACGACTGCGCGTGGTGCGTCGCCTCATGGTCGAAGGGCCAAGCGGCCTTCCTGCCGGTGCGATCGCGCAGACGCTCGGCATCACCCCGCCGACGCTCTCGTTCCATCTCAAGGAGCTGGAGCGATCCGGCCTCCTGCGCTCCTGGCGGCGGCAGCGGCAGATCTTCTATGCGGTCGAGATCGACGGCATGCGCAAGCTCCTGGCCTTCCTGACGCAGGACTGCTGCAATGGCCACCCTGAGGTCTGTGGCGATCTCGCGACCTACGCGGCGCTCTGCGAGCCGCCGGCGCAATGATCGGCATGGCGAAGGCGAGGAGCGTGGCGCCCGGCTTCTACGACAGCCCCTCGATCAGCCCGTCCTCGCCGATGCGGATCTGGTGCGCCGAGGGTTTCCGGGGCAGGCCCGGCATGGTCATGATCTCGCCGCAGATGACCACCAGGAACTCGGCGCCGCCGGAGAGCCTGACCTCGCGGATCGGGACGACGTGGCCGGAGGGAGCGCCCTTCAGGTTGGGATCGGTCGAGAAGCTGTACTGGGTCTTCGCGACACAGATCGGAAAGCGCCCGTAGCCGCCTTCGTCGAGCTCGCGAAAGCGGGCGCGCACGGTCTTGTCGGCGATGATGTCGGAGGCCCCGTAGATCTCGGTGGCGATGGTCCGCATCTTGGTCCAGAGTGGCATGTCGTCCGGGTAGAGCGGGTGAAAGCGGGGCCGATCCGGCGCCTCGGGCTGGTCGCAGAGCAGGGCGACGTGGCGGGCGAGCGCCTCGGTGCCGGCCGAGCCATTGGCCCAGTGCGAGCAGGCGAAAGCCTCGATGCCGAGCTCCTCCCTGGCGAACCGGGCGATCAGCTCGTGCTCCGCTTCGGTGTCGGTGGCGAACTCGTTGATGCCGACCACCGAGCGCACGCCGAATTTCCCGATATTGCGGACATGCCGGGCGAGATTGGCGAGCCCCTTGCGCAGCGCCTCGAGGTCCTCCCTGCCCAGATTTTCCTTCGCCACGCCGCCATGCATCTTCAGCGCGCGGACGGTCGCGACCACGACGGCGAGCGCCGGTGTCAGGCCGGCCTTGCGACATTTGATGTCGAAGAACTTCTCGGCTCCGAGATCGGCGCCGAAGCCAGCCTCGGTGACCACGAAGTCGGCGAGCTTCAGGGCGGCCCTGGTCGCGATCACCGAGTTGCAGCCATGCGCGATGTTGGCGAAGGGACCGCCATGCACGAAGGCCGGGTTGTTCTCGAGCGTCTGCACCAGATTGGGCATGAGCGCGTCCTTGAGCAGGACGGTCATGGCACCGGGGGCGCCGAGCTCGGCGGCGGTGATCGGCCGCCGCTCGCGGGTCTGCGCCACCACCATCCGCCCGAGCCGCGCCTCGAGGTCGGCGAGGTCCCTGGCTAGGCAGAAGACCGCCATCACCTCGGAAGCCACGGTGATGTCGAAGCCGTCCTCGCGCGGAAAGCCGTTGGCGACCCCGCCGAGACTCGAGACGATGGAGCGGAGCGAGCGGTCGTTCATGTCGATCGCTCGCCGGAGTGCTATGCGCCGCTCGTCGATGGCGAGCTCGTTGCCCCAGTAGACGTGGTTGTCGAGCAGGGCCGCCAGAAGGTTGTGCGCCGAGCCGATGGCATGGAAATCGCCGGTGAAGTGCAGGTTGATCTGCTCCATCGGCACGACCTGGGCGTAGCCGCCGCCGGCGGCCCCGCCCTTCATCCCGAAGCAGGGCCCGAGGGAGGGCTCGCGCAGGCAGATCACGGCCTTCCGGCCGATGCGGTTGAGCCCATCGCCGAGGCCCACCGTGGTCGTCGTCTTGCCTTCGCCGGCCGGCGTCGGGCTGATCGCGGTGACGAGGACCAGCTTGCCGTCGGGGCGATCCTCGAGGCCGTCGATCCACTGCTGATCGACCTTGGCGATATGCCGGCCGTAGGGGTGGATCGCCGTCTCCGGAATGCCCAGCGCCGCCGCCACGTCCTGGATGGGACACAAGGCCGCCGCCCGCGCAATGGCGATGTCGCTCGGGGCATCCGCCATGATCTGCCTCTCCAAGGATAGAGCCGCCAGGATGATGCGCGGAGACAACTGCGCCGGCACCCCGTTGGCTAGTGATAAACGCGTCACGCACTTGCACGAGCGCGGCGACAACTGCACCGGTGTTGCCTACATTCCTCCGGCGGCCGCGGCAACTTCGCCCGTTCCCGCAACTCCGTGACACAATGAACATCTCAACCTGAAGCTGACCAAATGAAACGCTTGATAATCATTGGTTTATTGCGCAGCATGCCATCGGCGGGTCATTGGCGATCGAGAAAGACCCCTCGGCGAGAAACCGTATTGCCGGTCGGCATCGAACGAGACTGCTTGCGAGAGAGCCCGGGCCGGCTGACAACGATCGCGGCTCGACCGCTGCCGGATTGAGCATGCGGCGCCAGGTAGCGGTGATGCACCCTGAGAGCAGCGAGGAGAACGTGACCACCGTGGCTCGAGGACGCGGCCAGCGCTTGGCCGGACAGGCTCCGATGCTGATCGGCTTTGGCGTGATCAATGGCCTGACCTCGCTCGGCATCGGGCTCGGCCTCGACCTGCTGTTGCCGGTCGTGCCGTTTTTGACGCTGTCCCTGGTCGCGGTCGGCATCGGCGCGCGACAATATATCCGGCCGGCCGGATCGTCCGGCACGCCACGCGCGCTCGACCTCCAGGTGCGGCCCGACCCCGAGGCCGTCATTGGGCCGCAGCCCTCGACCCCCCTGGTGCCGCTCTACCGCCAGCCGAACGCGCATCGCCGGCGCCGGGTGCTCGATCTCCTGACCGACCTGCCGGGCCGTGATGCCGTCGCGGTGACGCTCCGCCGGGCGATCGAGGAAGCCGGCCAGAGCGACGAGCGCATCGCTCTCGTCGCCTTCGACATCGACCGCATGAAGGACATCAACGGCATCCATGGCTATGCCGTGGGCGATCAGCTCCTGCGCATCGTCGCCCGGCGGCTCGAAGGCATCGCGCGCGACGGCGTCTTCCGCCTCGACGGCGACCGCTTCGTCCTCCTGCGCCGTCGGCTCGCCGGCATGGCCGACGCCGAGCTCTGCGCCGTCGCCGCCCTCGATCGGCTCGGTCGGGCAGTCCGCCTCGGCGCTGGCGAGAAGCACGAGATGACCCCGTCGGCGAGCGTCGGCATCGCCCTCTATCCCGATCATGGCCACGACTTCGAAACCCTGCTGCGCTGCGCCGAGATGGCCGTCGATGACGCCAAGCGGGCCGGCGGGCGCCGCTGCCGCGTCTTCGACCGCGGCATGGTCGCGGCCATGCAGCTCCGCAACGCCATCGAGCGTGATCTGGCCGAGGCCATCGAGGAAGGCGGGCTCTGCCTGCACTACCAGCCGCAGCTCGATCTCAGGGCGGGACGGATCGTCAGCGTCGAGGCGCTGATGCGCTGGACCCATCCGACCCGGGGCGTGATCCCGCCCGCCACCTTCATTCCGATCGCCGAGGCCTCGGGCCTGATCAAGCCCATGGGCACCTGGCTGATCCACGAAGCCTGCCGCACCGCGCGAGGCTGGCAGGATCAGGGCCTCGAGATCGGCATGGCGATCAACATCTCGGCGGCCCAGCTCCGCCAGCAGGATCTGCCCGAGATCGTCACGCGGGCGCTGGCCGAGAACGGCCTCGGCCCGGACCGGCTCGAGCTCGAGCTGACCGAGAGCCTGTTCGTCGATCCCTCGGAGCTGATGATGCGCCGCTCGCTCGATCGTCTCGCCGAGATGGGCATCCGCCTCGCCATCGACGATTTCGGCACGGGCTACTCGTCGCTCGCCTACCTCAAGCGGCTGCCGGTGCAGAAGATCAAGATCGACAGGTCGTTCACCCAGGGCATCGGCCGCGAGGAGATCGACGAGGCCCTGGTCAGGGTGATCATTCACCTCGCCCGCACCTTCGGCAAGCTGGTGCTGGCCGAAGGTGTCGAGACCGAGGCGCAGCACCGCTTCCTGCGCGACGAAGGCTGCGACGCGGCGCAGGGCTATCTCTTCGCCAAGCCCATGCCGCTCGCCCTCTGCACCGAGCATCTCCTGGCGCAGGCGGGCGGCTACCCTGTGCCCCGCCCGGCGCGTGCCGGGGTCGGCTGATCGGGAGGTCTGGCCGGCCCGCGCCAAGCCCGCCAGAATGGTCGGGCGGCCGGCCCTGGCCGCCTCAGACTGGAGCGTCCGCCATGGCGGCCTGGATCAAGATGCAGCCCGTCGAGGGGGCCGAAGGCGACCTCGCCTTGGCCTATGCCACCGCGCGCACGCCGCACGGCACGGTCGACAACGTGATGCGCGCCCATTCGCTCCGGCCGCACACCATGCTCGGCCACATGGCGCTCTACAAAAGCGTCCTGCACCACCCGGCGAACACGCTGCCCCTCTGGTTCCTCGAGGTGGTCGCCTCCGTGGTGAGCCACGCCAATGCCTGCGCCTACGCCTACGGCCACCACTGGACCAATGCGCGCCGCCTCATGCGCGACCCCGCCCGCGCATCGGCGATCGAGGCGGCGATCCAGGAACACCGTCTCGCCGACGTGTTCGCTGGCAAGGAGCTGGCGCTGCTGACCTACGCGGAGCGGCTGACGGTCGATGTCGCGGGGATCGACGAATCGGTCTTTCGCGCCTGCGTCGACGCCGGGGCCAGCCACGGCGAGATCCTCGAGGTCAACCAGGTGACCGCCTATTTCAACTACTCCAACCGCCTGCTGAACGGCCTGGGCGTCACCACCGAGGGCGACCGCCTCGGCTTCTACGACGACTGAGGCACGCTCGGCGCCAGGATGGCCTCGGGCGGCGGCTCGCCTGCCGCCTCCTCGAGCAGCCAGTCGATGAAGGCGCGCACCGCCGGCCGCTCGAGCACGCGCTCGACGCCGACGATGTGATAGGCGAGCCCGGTCTCGAGCACCGGGCCGAACGGCACGACCAGCCGCCCGGCGCGAATGTCGCCGGCGACGAGCGGGCTCCGGCCGAGCGCCACGCCCACCCCCTCGATGGCCGCGTCGATCACCATGTTGGACTGGCCGAAGCGCCTGTTGTGCACGGGCTCGAGGTAGCCCTGGCCGGCCGCCGCCAGCCAGCGCGCCCAACCCACGCCCAGGCCCTCGTCGGTCGGCAGATCGTCGTGCAGCAGGGTCACGGCGCTCAGATCAGCCGGCTCGCGCAACCGGTGGGCGAGCCGCGGGGCCGCGACGGGCGCCATGCGCTCGCCGAGCAGCATGGTCGAGAGGAGGCCCTGATAGCTGCCGCTGCCATAGCGGATGGCGAGATCGGTCTCGCCCAGCACCAGCTCGCTGCGCCGGCCGCTGGCCATCACGTCGACCTCGATGGAGGGGTGACGCTCGTCGAACCGGACAAGCCGCGGGAACAGCCATTTCACCACGAAGCCGGGGAGCGCGCTGATCACCACGCGATCCGCATGGCGCTCGCGGCGAATGGCGTCGAAGACGTAGTGGATGCGCCCGAGGCCGCCGATCACCGCCTCGGCGAGGCGCTCGCCCTCGGGGGTCGCGACCACGCCACGGCCGCGCCGCTCGAAGAGGGCGCAGCCGAGCCGCAGCTCCAGCTCCTTCATCTGGTGGCTGACGGCGCTCTGCGTCCGGCCGAGCTCGTCCGCCGCCGAGGTGAAGCTCCGCAGCCTGACCGCGGCCTCGAGGACCCGGAGCGCCGCGAGCGGCGGCAGATCGGCGTAGCGCATGGCCACCCATGAGCTGAATTCATACAACAAATGAGATAGGGGATATTGATGGGGCCGTCCAGAAGGGAGAGAGTGTTGCCGTCTGGATCCTCGGCACCGGTATGGGAAGCTTTGCCATGGCCTATGCGTCAGCCCGGGCGGTCGACGTGGCCTCGCTGCCCGTCATCGATCTGGCCCCACTCATGAACGGCGCTGTGGCTGGCCTCAACCAGACCGCTGCCGCCCTGACCGACGCCGCGGAGCGGGTCGGCTTCTTCTACGTCACCAATCACGGCGTGCCGCCGGCGCTGATCGAGCGCGCCGCCGAGGTCTCGCGCCGCTTCTTCCTCGCACCCCGCGAGGAAAAGGCAAAGGTGGCGGTCCGGGGCCGGCACCGCGGCTGGCTCGATCCGGGCGAGGCGGTGATGGAGGGTGCGAGGCGGCCCGACCTCAAGGAGAGCTTCATCTGGGGCATCGAGGTCGAGCCGGACGACCCGGCGCTCGCCGGCAACCCACTCCTCGCACCCAATCGCTGGCCCGCCTTCCTGCCCGAGCTGCAGCCGACCCTGACGAGCTATCTCGACGCCGCCCATGCCTGCGGCTGGCAGCTCATGCGGGCCTTCGCCCATGCGCTCGGCGTGCCGGCGGACCACTTCATCGCGCACATCGACAAGCCGGTGAGCCGGGGTGGCACGATCTACTACCCGCCACAGCCGGAGACCGCCGGCGCCGACCAGTTCGGCGTGGCGCCGCATACCGATTTCGGCTGCCTCACCTTGCTCTGGCAGGACATGGTGGGCGGGCTGCAGGTCCAGGCCAATGACGGGAGCTGGGTGGCGGCGCCGCCCATGGCCGACTGCTTCGTCGTCAATGTCGGCGATCTTCTGGCCCGCTGGACCAACGACCGCTTCCGCTCGACGCCGCACCGCGTGGTCAACACCTCCGGCCGCTCGCGCCAGTCCATCGCCATCTTCGTCGACCCGAATGCCGAGCAGGCGGTCGTGCCGGTCTGCGCTTCGGGCGAGGCGCCCCGCTACGAGCCGGTCACGGTCGGCGAGCATATCGAGCGCCGCTACCAGGCCTCCTTCGCCTACCGCCAGCGCCAGGCGCAGGATCAGGCGAAGGTGCCATCATGACCGAGCGCGCCGCCCTCCTCGATCCCGCCTGGAGCTATGTCGAGAAGCCCGAGATGGCGCAATTCCGCGCCGCGGACTGGCAGGTGCTCGAGCCGCAGAAGCGCGTCTACTACCAGCATTCGCGCGCCGATCACGTGCTGCGCCTGCTGCGCACGCTCGAGGCCGATCCGGGCTGGGGCTACGAGATCAACATCTTCGAGCACTGCCTGCAGTCGGCGACCATGCTGCTGCGCGATGGCCACGACGAGGAGACCGTCGTCGTCGGCCTGCTGCACGATATCGGCTTCACCATCTGCCCGGAGACGCATGGCGCCTTCGCCGGGGCGCTCCTCGCCCCCTATGTCCATCCCAGGCATGTCTGGATGCTCGAGCGGCACGGCATCTTCCAGCTGCATCACTGCCACGAGCACCCGGACGCCGATCCGAACGAGCGCGAGCGCTGGCGCGGCCATCCGCATTTCGAGTGGGCGGCCGAGTACGTGGAGCGCTACGACCAGAACGCGATCAATCCGGTCACCGGCTGGGCGCCGCTCGCCAGCTTCGAGCCCATGGTCCGTCGCGTCTTCGCCGCCCCGCGCTACCGCGTGACGCCGCCCTGAGCGATCCGCAGGTCAAGCCGGCAATCCCATGAGCCGAAGCGTGGCGAGCGCCATGACCCGCATCGAGGCGACCAGATCCTCGATCACCACGAACTCGTCGGGCTGGTGCGCCAGGTCGAGAATGCCGGGCCCGTAGGCGACGCAGTCGTGGAGATGCCCGATCCGGGCGATGTGCTTCTGGTCGTAGGTCCCGGGCGATGCCACGAACTCGGCCTTCCGGCCGAGCACCGCCTCGATCGCCAGCGCCACCGCCTGCGGCACCGGTGACGTGGGCTCGGTCATGATGGGTGCGACATGCATGAGCTCGCGCAGGCCATAGGCGAAGCCCGGCCGCTCGGCAGCCAGCCGGTCGAGCAAGGCCCTGATCTCGCCCTCGACGTCGTCGATGCGCTCCTCGATGAGATAGCGCCGGTCGATGGTCAGCCGGCAGCGATCCGCCACGCACGGGCTGGGCAGCCCGCCCTTCTCCGGCGCCGTGCCGGCCCGAATCGCATTGAGGTTGAGGGTCGAGGCCCGCGCCCCGTCCGGCACCACCGGCATGGCGGTGCGCCGTTCGCCGAGCCTGGGATAGAGCTCGGTCTCCAGCGCCTGGATGAAGGCCCCCATGTGGCGGATGGCGCAGTCGCCGAGAAAGGGCATCGAGCCATGCGCGATCCGCCCACGGGTCTCGATCTCCGCCCACCACACCCCACGGTGGCCGATGCACACCCGATCGACGTTGAGAGGCTCGGGAATGATCACGTGATCGACCCGGGGCTTCGAGAAATAGCCGAGTCCGGCCAGATGGGCGACGCCGCCGAAGCCGCCGGATTCCTCGTCCACCGTCCCGGAGATCTCGATCGCCCCGGCGAGCGGCAGCCCCGAGGCCAGCAAGGCCTCGCTCGCCACCACCGCCGCCGCCAGCCCGCCCTTCATGTCGCAGGTGCCGCGGCCGTGGATCCGCCCGTCGCGCACGAGGCCGGCGAACGGGTCGACCGTCCAGCCCCGGCCCACCTCGACCACGTCGATATGCCCGTTGAAGTGGACGGTCGGCCCCGGTCGGCCCGTCTCGAGCCGGCCGACGACGTTGGTCCGGGGATAGCGGTCGCTGTCGCCCGGCGCCCCTTCGCCCCTGACATAGGTGACCGCGAAGCCGCTGGCGGCGAGCCTCCGCCCGAGGAATTCGGCGCAAGGCCTGTAGGCCTCGCCCGGCGGGTTGATGGTGGGGAAGGCGACGAGCTCGCGGGTCAGCTCGACCACCGCCCCTTCGCGCTCGCCGAGCGCCCGCTCCAGCTTTTCGTTCATGCCAGCCCCCGTTATGAGGAGGGAGCGTCGGGTGTCGAGGCGGCCCTGTCAATCGCGGCAGGGTCAACGACCGGGGGGAGGCCCATCATGACCAACGCCGAGAAGGTTGCCGCCAATCGCCTGAACGGAGGCCGACTCGAGGGTCTCGATCTCAACGAGGACCAGGGTTATGACGTCCAGCTCGCGGCCAACACCACCCTCGCCGAAAAGCTCGGCGCCGTCGTCGGCCACAAGATCGGCGCCACCGCCGAAGGCATGAGGAAGCTCCTGAACGTGCCGGGCCCGATCGCCGGCGACGTCTTCGCCTCGACCGTGCACGAGAGAAGGGCCGATCTCCGCCTCGCCGACTACCTGCGCCCGGGTGTCGAGACCGAGATCGCCGTCCGCATCAATCGCGACCTCACGCCCGGCGAGGCCCCCTGGACCAGGGAGCGCATCGCCTCGGTGGTCGAGGCCGTCCTGCCGGCGATCGAGATCGTCGACGACCGCTATGTGGATTTCAGGTCGGCCGGTGCTGGCACCATCATCGCCGACAACGCCTTCAACGCCGGCAGCATCCTCGGCCGCGCCACCACCGACTGGCAGAGCCTCCCCCTCGACAAGCTGACGGCCCGCACCCTGATCGACGGCAGGGAGGTCGCAACCGGCCTCTCCGACGAGCTCCTCGGCCATCCGCTCAACGCCCTGGTCTGGCTCGCCGACCGCTACGCCGGCCTCGGCTGGACGCTCAAGGCCGGCCGCTTCGTCAGCCTCGGCACGATCACCCCGGTGCAATGGATCACGGGACCATGCGACGTGCGGATCCAGGTCGAGGGGCTGGGCGGCGTCGAGGTGGTGTTCGGGTGAGGGATGTCCTGAGACGCTGAAACACAGGCATTTTTTCCGGAGGCCGTCATGCCTGCTATTGATCGGCCAGGCTCGCCGTAGGAGTGGGCCCCGGCAGGTTGGTAGGGGCGGGGAGGCGGCTCCTTGAAATCTCGCATGAAATATGATATCTTATAGGATATGCAAAGGGTCGTCCTCGACACCGATATCGTCGTGACGGCGTTGAGGAGCGCTGCCGGCGGCAGCAACGCAGTCCTGCGCGAGGCAGCGTTTGGGCGGCTCACGCCTCTGGCGACGCCAGCACTGTTCCTCGAGTATGAGGCGGTCCTGAAACGCCCCGAGCAGCGTCTCGCGCATGGACTGGAATTGCGAGACATCGACCGCTTCCTTGCGGCCTTTGCAAGCGCCTGTGAGGCGGTGGAGGTGAGCTTTCAGTGGCGACCGCAGCTGTCCGATCCAAACGACGAGATGGTTCTCGAAGCGGCGGTCAATGGTCGCGCCGATGCCCTGGTCACGCATAATGTGCGTGATTTCGCGAAGGGCGCTGAGCGTTTCGGATTGCGGGTCTTGAAGCCCGGAGAACTGTTGATGAGGTTACGGTCATGACCAAGGCATCCTACCCGCTCAAGCTCCCCGCGTCGGTCAAGGAAGCCGCTGCTCGCCTTGCCAAGGAAGACGGCGTTTCCCTGAACCAGTGGATCACAGTCGCCATCGCGCAGAAGATCGGCGTGGTCGAGACAGCGTCGCGCTTCCTCGAACGCCGTGCCGGACAGGCGCAGCCGAGCGACATGCTGCCGTTCCTCGACGAGGCGAAGCAGGAGACGCCGCCGATTGGCGACGAGATGTAGCAGGAAATGCGCTTGAGCCCTGCATCCGGCAGCCTTGCCTTTGCCGACCGTTCGGGTGAACTCTGACCGGGTCCACCCACGCAACCGGCAGGGCGACCCCCACTCCATGACCCCATCCAACCGCCCGACCGCCGAGACCCGCGCCGTGCAGGCGCTGCACGAGATCGAGGCGGCCACCGGCGCCGTGGTGCCGGCCATCCAGCCCTCCGCGACCTTCGCGCGGGACGCCGACTACGCGCTTCGTGACGGCTTCGTCTACAGCCGGGACACCTGCCCGACCGTGCGCCACGCCGAGCGCATCGTCGCCAGCCTCGAGGACGGGGCGGCCGCCCTGCTCTTCGGCTCGGGGCTCGCGGCCTGCGCCGCCCTCTTCGAGACCGTGCCGGCGGGCAAGCGGATAGCCGCGCCGCGCGTCATGTATCATGGCGCCCAGGACTGGCTGGTGCGGCTCCGGGACAAGCGCGGCATCGGCCTCGATTTCTTCGATGCGGTCAAGCCAGCGAGCCTCGCCGCCGCCGTCCGGCCGGGCGAGACCGCCCTTCTCTGGCTCGAGACGCCGGTCAACCCGAGCTGGGAGGTGATCGACATCGAGGCCGCGGCGGCGATCGGCCGTCGGGCCGGGGCCATGGTCGCCGTCGACGGCACCTGCGCCTCGCCGGTGACGACCCAGGCGCTCAACCTCGGTGCCGACCTCGTCTTCCACTCGGCGACCAAGTACCTGAACGGCCACAGCGACCTCACCGCCGGGGTGCTGGTCACCAAAATGCTGGACGAGAGCTGGCGCGAGCTCACCTGGCTGCGCTCGAGGCTCGGCGGCGTGCTCGGCGCGTTCGAGGCCTGGCTGCTGATTCGCGGCATGCGCACCCTCTATCTCCGCTTCGAGCGCGCCTCGGCCAGTGCGCTCGCCATCGCCCGGCACCTGGAAGGCCACCCGGCCATCGAGCGTGTCCTCTATCCGGGCCTCGAGAGCCACGCCCAGCACGCCATCGCCCGCCGCCAGATGACCCGGGGCTTCGGCGGCATGCTCTCGATCCTGGTGCGTGGCGGGCCGGATCAGGCGAAGCGCATCGCCTCGTCGACGAGGTTCTTTCTGCCGGCGACGTCCCTGGGCGGCGTCGAGAGCCTGATCGAGCACAGGAAGGCCGTCGAAGGCCCGCACAGCATCGTCCCGGACAACCTGATCCGCCTCTCGGTCGGCATCGAGGAGGTGGGCGACCTCATCGACGATCTGGATGCCGCCCTCGGGCGATGAAGGCGAGGATCTCGGCGACGAGGCCGCGCTCGAAGAAGCGCACGCTCGAGACCAGGAGGACGGCGAGCACGAGGAGCCAGGAGGCGCCGAGCAGGCCCGAGAGCCCCGCCTCGGTCCAGCTCAGGAGCAGGGCACCCAAAAACGCCGCGAGCAGCATCTCGCGGCCGCCGAGCGCGGTCCAGATCAGCACCTCGGCTGAGAGCCCGAAGCCGATCAGCTTGGGCGAGACGAAGCCGAACTGGCTCGCGAACAGGGCCCCGGCGAGCCCCGCGATGGCGGCCGAAAGGGCGAAGCCGTGCCGCTTGATGGCGGCCGTGTCGTAGCCGAGATAGCCCAGCCGATCCTCGTTCTCGCGCACCGCCGTCATGGCGAGGCCGCGGGATGATTCCAGAAGGGCCTCGAGCCCGATGAACACGGCGAGCGCGATGCCCAGCATGACATGGTAGGTCGCCACGGCGTCGAGGAGCACCGGCCCGCCGCCGTCGAGCCCGAGTGCGAGCGGTGGGACACCGATCAAGCCGTTGAGGCCGCCGAGCCAAAGGGAGCTCTGGGTCAGCCGCTCGGCGAGCACGGCCAGGGCCAGCATGGTGATGCCGAAATAGGCGCCACGCAGCCCCCGCCCGTGGAAGAGAAAGAAGCCCAGCATCTGCGCCGCCGCCCAGGGGGCGAGGCAGGCGAGGGCGAGGCCGAGCCAGGAGGAGGGGAACGCCTCGAGTCCCGGCAGGCGGCCCATGGTGGTGAGCGCCATGGCATAGGCGCCCATGCCGAAGAAGAGAGCGTGGCCGAAGGAGAGGAGGCCGAGCCGCCCCCAGGCCAGGGACAGGCTCATGGCAAAGAGGCCGTAGGTGAGAAACTGCGCGAGCTGCAGGGTCTGCCATTCGCCGACGCCGAGCGGCAGGGCCGCCAGGCCGAGCCAGACGAGGCCCTGGACCAGCCGCGTCCGGCTCATCGGCGCTGCCGGAAATGGCCGACGAGACCGTCCGGCAAAAGCCGGATGACGAGAATCGCGAGGCCGAGGACGGCGAGCTCGGCCATGACCGGCGAGACGAAGCGCGCCACCAGGCTCTGGCTGCCGCCGACCAGCACCCCGCCCATGACGACGCCGGCGAGTTCGCCCGCCCCGCCGGTCAGGATGGCGAGGAAGGCCGGGATGAGGAAGCCCAGCCCCATCTGCGGGTCGACGCTCAGGAGCGGCGCCATGACGACGCCGGCGAGCCCGGCGAGCCCGGCGCCGAAGGCGAAGGTCAGCCGGTCGAGGCGGCGGCTGTCGATGCCCATGGCCTCCGCCGTCTCGCGGTCGGCGATGGTGGCCCGGGCGGCGAGCCCGATTCGCGTGCGATAGAAGAGCCAGAAGCACGTGGCGATGACCACGAGCGACACGCCCATGATGAACAGCCGATAGGCCGGATAGGGCTGGCCCAGGATGGCGATGCGCAGGTCGAACGGGGCCTCCGCCACCCGGCTCTGCGGGCCGAACCACAGGATCACCGCCTGGCGGATCAGGAGCGAGAGCCCCCAGGTGGCGAGGATGCTGTCGAGCACACGGCCGTAGAGATGGCGGATGACCAGGACCTCGAGCAGGAGGCCGACGAGGCCGACGGCGAGCGGCCCCAGCACCAGCGCCAGCCAGAACGAGCCGCCCAACCCCTGGACCACGAGCAGCGCGTAGGCGCCGAGCAGGAAGAGCTCGCCATGCGCCATGTTGATGATGCGCATCATGCCGAAGACCACCATCAGCCCCATGGCGACCAGGATGACGACCAGGACGAAATTGGCGGCATCCAGGAGCGCCAGGACGAGATCGGCCGCCATCGCCGTCAGATCGCGAGCCGGGCTTCGAGCATCGGCAGGGCGGCCCCGAGCCCCGCCGCCTCGACCTGAAGCTCGATCCGCCCCTTCTCCATCACCAGCACCCGATCGGCGAGGCCCATGACCAGATCGAGGTTCTGCTCCACGAGCAGGAGCCCGATGCCGTCCTCGCTGGCGATGGCGCGGAGCGTGTCGGCCAGGCGCTCGACCAGCGAGGGCTGGATGCCTTCGGTCGGCTCGTCGAGCAGGAGCAGGCGCGGCCGGCCGACCAGGGCCCGGGCGATGGCGAGCTGCTGCTGCTCGCCGCCGGAAAGCGTCGCCGCGTCCTGGCGGCGGCGCTCGGCCAGCACTGGAAAGCGCTCCAGCGCGTCATCGCCGAGCCGCACGCCGTGGCCGAGCCCGCCGATGGTCAGGTTCTCCTCGACGGTGAAGCCGGCGAGGATGCTGCGGCCCTGCGGCACCCAGCCGATTCCGGCGCGCGCGATCCGGTGCGCCTTGAGGCCAGCGAGCTCCTGCCCGGCGAAACGGATGCTGCCGGCGGTGGGTCGCAGGAGACCCATCAGCGCCTTCAGGGTCGTCGTCTTGCCGGTGCCGTTGCGCCCCATGAGGCAGGTGATGCCGCCCGCGTCGACGTCGAGGTCGACCCCGTCCAGGATGCAGGCACTGCCGTAGCCGGCGACCAGGCCCCGCACCTCCAGGAGCGGCGCCATCAGGCACGCCGGCCCAGATAGAGCTCGCGCACCAGCGGATCCCTGCTGACCTCCGCGTAGCTGCCCGTCGCGACGATTCGGCCCTGCAGCATGACGGCGATCGGCACGTCGAGCTCGCGCACGAAGGCCATGTCGTGCTCGATCACAATGGCCGCCACGCCATGCTCCCGGTTGAGCGCGTGGAGCAGGGCGGCCGTCCGTCGCGTCTCGGCCACGGTCATGCCGGCGGTCGGCTCGTCGAGCAGGAGCAGCCGTGGCCGAAGGGCCAGCAGCATGGCGATCTCGAGCCATTGCCGCTGGCCATGGGCGAGCCGGCCGGCCGGCACGGCGGCGAGGTCGCCGAGCCCGACCTGCTCCAGCAGGGACCGGGGAGCGACCGGGCGGCTGGCGGCAGGCGATGCTGCCCCGAGCGCCAGATGCTCGGCCACGGTCAGCGCCGCGAAGAGGCCAGGCGTCTGGAACTTGCGGGCGATGCCGAGCCTTGCCCGCTCCGCCGGCCCCTGCCGGTCGAGCCGCTCGCCGGCGAAGTCGACCCGGCCGGCATCGGCCCTGGTCTCGCCGCTCAGCACGCGAAAGAACGTGGTCTTGCCGCAGCCATTGGGGCCGAGCAGGCAGAGCAGGCCGCCTTCATCAAGGGTGAGCGAGAGCCCGGCCAGCGCCTGCACCCCGCCGAAGCGCTTCTCCAGCCCTTCGACAGCGAGCAGCTTCACGCCCGTCAGTCGCAGCCGGCCTCGGGTGCGATCCGGCCGAGCCGCTCGACCACCTCGAGCCCGTCGCCCCGCGTATGGGCCAAAAACATCTCCATGGTGACGTGATGGTCCGCCGCACCGATCGAGAGGAGGCCCGTCGGTGTCTCGATCTCGAGGCCTTCGAGCCCGTCGACCAGGGCCTCGGAATCGATCGAGGCAGCCCCCTCGAGCGCCCCGGCCACGGCCATCACGGCGTTGTAGTGGGTCATGGTGTAGTGCGAGGCGACGACGTCGGGACCGGCCATCGCCCTGAGCCGGCTGGTGAAGTCCTGAACGCCGGGCGAAGGATCGGCCGCGGCGAAGGGGACGGTCACCCACATGTCCTGCGCCTTGCCCTCGCCGAAGGCGCCCAGATAGTCCTCGGAGAATCCCAAAAAGCCGACGGTCACCTTGTCCAGGAGCCCGAAATCCTCGGCCTGGCGGATGAAGGTGATGCCATCGGCGCCGGGCAGCGCGAAGAGCAGGACATCCGCCCCGCTCTCCTCGATGCGGCGCACGATCGGCGCGAACTCGGTGACGCCCCAGGGCGTGAACTCGGTGCCGACCACCTCGCCGCCCGCCTCGGCGACCAGCGCGGCGGCCGTCTCGAACATCTTCTGCGGCCAGACGTAGTCGGCGCCGAACATGAAGAACTTCTTGCCGCGATGCTCCGCCAGATAAGGCACGAGCTCGGCCAGCTCCTGGTTCGGCACCGAGTTGAAGGCGAAGACATAGCGCGAGCAGGCGCCGCCCTCGTAATTGGTCGCATAGAGCAGCGGCACCTTGGCGCGCTCCATGGTCGGCAGCATGGCATCGCGCGCATTGGAGGTGATGGGCCCGAGGATGGCGATCACGTGATCGCCACGGATGAGCTTGGTGGCCCGCTCGACCGAGGTCCTGGGATCCGTCTTGTTGTCCTCAAAGATCACCTCGACCGGCCGGCCCTGGATGCCGCCCCCGTCGTTGATCTCCTTGACCGCCAGATCGATGCCGAGCCGGGCCTGCCCGCCGAAGAGCTCGAGCCCGCCGGAGAAGGGCAGCACCGCGCCGAGCTTGACGGGCTCCTCCTGCGCGAAGGTGCTGCCGCCGAGAAGCCCCACCGCCAGACCCGCAACCAGCATCAGACCGCCACGCATCGTTCCTCTCCCTTGCTTTGATGGCGGAGCATAGGAAGATCGAACGGCTGCTGTAAACGGCGTCTCAGGCGACGAGGGAGAAGACGAGGCCGAGCGCCAGCGCGCCGGCCACCGAGAAGCCCAGATAGGCCATGAACACCGGCGGCCGGGCGAGGGCCCAGACGGCGATCGCGGCGGGCAGCGAGGTGACGCCGCCGGCGATCAAGAACGCCATGCCGGCCCCCGGCGCCATGCCCTGGTCGATGAGCCCGCCGATCAGCGGCAGCGCGGCATAGCCATTCAGATAGGCCGGCACACCGACCAGCACGGCCAGGAACACCGGTCCCACACCTTCGCCGCCGAGCGTCGAAGCCACCAGGTCGGCCGGGATCCAGGCCAGCATCAGGCTCTCGAGGAGGAAGGCCAGCGCCAGCCACTTGCCGAGAAAGACCGTGGTGTCCCGGGCATTTCGGGCAAAGGTCGCCCGGCGTGCCGGCTCCTGCCAGAACCGCCAGCGCACGGGCCTGGGGTCGCGCACGCGCCCGCCGCCACAGCCGCCATTGCCGACCTCGGGGCGGAGCGGCTCGGCGAAGGCGCCGCTGCGCATCAAGAGCGCCATGCCGAAGCCGCCGACGAGGCCCATCGCGACCGCCGCCGCCGTCTTGTAGAGGGCGAAGCCGAGACCGAGCGTGCCGAGGGTCAAGGCGAACATCGACGGGTCCATGAGCGGCGAGGCGAGCCAGAAGGCCATGACCGCCGGCAGGGGCACGCCCATGGCCAAGAGGGCCGCGATCAGGGGAATGACGCCGCAGGAGCAGAAGGGCGAGAGGGCACCCATCAGGCTGGCCGCCAGGATCATCGGTGCGGTGCGGCCGCTGAACGCGCGGGCGATCAGGTTGTCGGCGCCCGTGGCCTTGGCATAGGCCGCGAGCGCCACCGAGGCGAGAAGGAAGGGTGCGACGTCGAGCAGGCTCGAGGCGGTGAAGCCGAGGCTGGCCTTTGCCTGCTCCGGCAGGACGAGGGCGAGACCGGCGAGGATCAGCAGAAGGGCGAGGAGCGCCGGGTCCGGCGTGCGTGCTGCCTGCCCGATCCGGGCGACGAAAGCGGTCATCGTGGTCGCTCCTGCAACGATCCTTTCGGGAGGATCGGAAGAATGGGCAAAATCCTCAGGCGGCGTCGCCGTTGCGGCCCGCCTCCACGCAGCATTCGCGCTCGAGAAAGCCGAGCGTCTCGTGCATCACCGGGTAGTTGGCGCGGCAGATCAGGGTGGTGCCCTGGCGCTCCTGGCTCACCAGGTCGACCAGGATCAGCTTCTGCAGATGGTGCGACAGGGTCGAGCGCGGCACGCCGGTCCGCGCCTGCACCTCGCCCACGGCGAGTCCGTCCTGACCGGCCCGAACGAGCTGGCGGTAGACCTCGAGCCGGGTCGTGTTGCCCAGCGCCTCCAGCCGGGCGGCGATGTGATCGAGCTGCATGCGGGAATGATGGGACCGCCCGAACGACAAGTCAAACGGTATTTCTAGAAATATCGTTATATGCGGCTTCGAGGCCGCCACCGGCCGGTCAGAAGATCAGCCGGTCGGCGCGCAGCTCGGCGAAGAGGTCGAAAAAGGAGTCTTCGGTCGAGCGGTAGCCGGCAAAGCCGCGCTTGCGGCTGTTCGCCATGTCGGTCATCACCTCGATCGGCCGGCCGAGATCGAGATCGGTGTGCCAGGGCGAGGCCAGCCGGTCGAGGTCGGGCTCGACGAGGCCATGCCGCTCCGCGATCTCGCGCCAGAGCGGGCCGCAATCCGCCATCTGCGCCGCCAGGGGCCGCACGGTTCCATCGAAGCCGGAAGGCTCGATATCGAACCACCCGGCCAGGCGCGGCCAGAGCCAGCTCCAGCGAAAGACGTCGCCATTGGTGATGTTGAAGGCCTCGTTGCGGGCCGCCGGCGTCGTGGCGGCCCAGACGAGCTGGTCGGCCAGGACCCGGGCGTCGGTGACATCCGAGATGCCCCGCCACTGCGCCTCGGAGCCCGGCCATTGGAACTTCCGGCCGCTGGCCTTGCAGATGGTGGCGAAGACGGCGAGCGTGGTGCCGAGATTCATGGCGTTGCCGACCGCCTTGCCGATCACCGTATGCGGCCGGTGAACGCTCCAGGAGAACCCGTCACGCTCGGCCGCGGCCAGGACCTCGTCCTCCTGGGTGTAGTAGAAATTCTGGACCGGCAAACGCGGCTGCTCCTCGCGCAGGGGCGTCTCGGGCAGGGTGCCGCTCGCGACATAGGACTCGAACGGTCCGAGGTAATGCTTGAGCCCGGTGACCAGGGCCACGTGCCGCACCGATCCCCTGGCCGAAAGGGCGGCCAGCAGATTCCTGACCATCGCCCCGTTGACCCGGCAGTTCTCGGCCTCCGTCGCCTGCCGCAGCCAGGTGGCGAGAAAGACATGCGTCGGGGCGAGAGCCTCGAGCGCCAGGGCGAGCGATGCGGGCTCGAGGAGATCGGCCGCGACCGGCCGCAGCCCGTCGATCTCGGGGCGCGGCCGGCGGGCGAGGCCATGCGTCGTCCAGCCATCGGCGATCAGCCGCCGGGCCACGGCGCTGCCGATGATGCCGGTCGCTCCCACGACCAGAGCCGTTCCCCGCATCGTCCGTTCCTCCCCGTCTCTCCCCTTGTGAGTCCATGTAGGCGCATTGCGCCGCCCGACGCCAGCCGCAGCGACGCTTCGGGTGCGCTGCCCGCCTGGGGATGCGCTGCTGTGGCGGCCCCGAACGGCCGGGCGTTCCAGAGTCTCCGCTGCCTCAGGCGATCACGTTGCCGTCGGCGATGATCTGGTCGAGTGCTGGGAGCTTGGGTCCGAGGCCGGGCTCGCCGAAGGCGAGATAGGTGGAGCCGGCCCCGCCGTCGGGGTCGAGCGAGGCCGCGATGTCGAAGGGCTCGCCGACCAGGAGGTCGTCGTAGCCGTCGCCGTCGACATCGCCGCCGCCCGCCACGGTGAAGCCCAGATGCCCGTCGATCCGCCAGCCGCCGAGGATGCCGCCCGTGTCGTCGATCAGGCTGGCGAGGTCGAGCTCGGCGCCGAAGCTCTCGCGGCCGAAGATGACGAAGGCCTCGCCGCCGCCCTCGGCACCCAGGCGGTCGGCGTAGCGGGCACCGACGAGCAGGTCGTCGAAGCCGTCGCCGTCGACATCGCCGACCCCCGCCACCGAGCGGCCGAAGCCGTCGCCATTGGCCGGCCCGCGCATGGCGAAGCCGTTCGTGCCGTCGAGGTCGCCGAGGCCGAGGCGGGGGCCGAACCCCTGGTCGGTGCCGAAGATCACGTAGGCCGCGCCATCCGGCCCGAGGTCGGCGCGGGGCGCCGCGTAGGCGCCGATGACGATGTCGGCGAAGCCGTCGCCGTTCAGGTCGCCGGCGCCGGCGAGGCCGAACCCGGCAAAGCCGTTCTCGTAGGCGCCCTCGACGATGAAGCCGTTCGTGCCGTCCAGGTCGCCCGGATCGAGGCTCGCTTCATGCGGGCCGGTCTGACCGAGGACAATATAGGCCTCGCCCGCCTTCGAGAGCCCGTTCGGGCTCGCGTCCTGGCCGCTGATCGCGACATCGGCCAGACCGTCGCCGTTGACATCGCCGAGCATGGCGACGCTGCGGCCCGACTGGTCGAACATGGCGCGGCCCTCGACGCGGAAGCCGTCGGTGCCGTCGAGCCTCGAGAGATCGACCGCCGCCCCGAGCCCGCCTTCGCCACCGCGCACGATGTAGCTCAGCCCGCCATTGTAGCTCGCATACTCGGCCTCGCCGAGCCGGGCGCCGATGACGATGTCGTCGAAGCCGTCGCCGTCGATGTCGCCGCCCCCGGCGACGCTGATCCCGGTCTCGTCGCCCGGGGCGGTGCCGGTGAGCGTGGTCGGCCGAAGGGCTGCCGCCTGGTCGACGGCGGCGAGATCGATGACCGGGCTGCCGTCGAGCAGCGCCCCGTAGAGCAGCACCGCCTCGCCCGCCCCGTTGCCAGGCGCACCCACGAGAAGGTCGGCGAGCCCGTCACCGTCCACATCGCCGGCCCCGGCGACCGCCCAGCCGAACCGGCCGCCGGCCTCCGCACCCAGGATCGCCACGCCATTGGTGCCGTCGAAGCTCGCCACCGGCACGATCGGCGGGATCGTCCCATCCGTGCCGAAGAAGAGATAGACGGCGCCTGCGTCCGCTCGCGCCGTCCCGTCGCTGCCGACCACGTCGGCATGCGGCGCGCCGATGGCGATGTCGGCGAAGCCGTCGCCGTTGAAATCGCCGATGATCGCCGCATCGTGCCCGGCCCGGTCGCCGGCACCGATCCCGTCGAAGCGGACGAGACGGGCCGTCTCCGGCTCGGGCTCCGGCACGACCGGGGCGGGCAGGGTCTCGACCTTCAGCGTCAGGTCGTCGAAATCGAAGTCGCGCAGGTCCTCGAACGCGATCCAGGCCTCGCCCGGCGCCTTGCCCCAGGCCGAGACCGTGCGCTCCGCGCCACCCTTGTTGAGCGAATTGGCCAGCGCGTCGCCGGGATCGCCGTCGGTGGTGTGGAAGATGTTGCCGCCGATCCTCTGGCCGCTCACCGTGTCGACCAGTCGTAGATGGCTGGCCGCCGTGAAGCTGCCGCCGACGGAGCCGTCGCTCTTGTCGACGAAGGCGAGGCTGTCGCTCTCGAGCCGGTCGAGCGCGTTCTTGGTGCCGCCATTGGCGATCAGGAAGAGCCCGAAGCGGGTGCCGGCGGCGAAGTCACGGGCGCCGTAGACCTCGCTCATCAGGACCTCGCTGCCGAGCGCTGCCCCCCTGGTGTCGGTGACGACGATCCGGGGATCGACGAAGCTCCCGTCCTCCGCGATCCGGTAGACACCCACCGAGTTGCGAAACCCGGCCTGCTGGTCGACCAGCGTCAGCCGCAGATCGCCGGCTTCCGCCAGCGTCAGCATTGAGGCATCGGTGCCGTTGATCCGGTCGGAATCGAGGGCGACGCGGTTGGCGCGCGGCGGCAGCGGGTCGAGCATCGGGACACCTCGGGTATATTTTTTCTACCCAAGGTAGATAACTTCCCGGCCGCCTCCTGTAAATCGCGAAAGTGGAGCGCTAGCCGCGCTGCTCCAATTCCTTGGCGAAGCGCCGCCACTTCTCGATGTATCTGGCCGTGCCCCAGCGCATGCGCTCCGCCTGCTCGGGCCTGACCTCGCCCTTGATCTTGCCGGGCATGCCCATGACGAGGCTGTTGTCCGGGATCTCCTTGTTCTCGGCGATCAGCGCCTTCGCCCCGATCAGGCAGTTCCGGCCGATCCTCGCCCCGTTGAGGATCACGGCACCAATGCCGATCAGGCTGCCCTCGCCGATCGTGCAGCCATGCAGCATCGCCATGTGCCCGACCGTGACCTCGGCGCCGATGACCAGGGGATAGCCCGGATCGGTATGCATGACGCAGCCATCCTGCACATTGCTGCCGCGCCCGACCGTGATCAGCTCGTTGTCCCCCCGCAGCACCGCCCCGAACCAGACGCTCGCCTCCGTCTCCAGCCGAACCTTGCCGATCAGCACGGCGGTGGGTGCGATCCAGTGCTCCGCATCGGCGGTTTCGAGCTCATCGGGACCAAGCGCATAGTGCATTTTTTTCCCATTCGATCTTTGGATTTGGCTGTATGTTGGTGATTGGTTAGCATCGCAAAGGGCACGCGGCGAGGCTGATCCATGACGGTACCGGATTTCCAGACACTAATGCTCCCGGTGCTCCGCGCGATCGGTGACGCAGAGACGTCAAGGCCACCAGAAGTCCGCGAGCGAGTGGCCAATTATTGCCGGCTCTCGGCCGAGCAGCTGGCAGAACGCCTGCCAAGCGGGCGACAAGCAACCTTTGAGAATCGCGTCGCATGGGCAAACGTCTATTTGCAGCGCGCGGGCCTGATAGAGACGGTAAAACGTGGTGTCTATCGGATCACGACGCGTGGCCGAGCGGTGCTGGAAGCGCCGCCTGATCGAATCGATCGACATTTTCTAAGACGGTTCCCCGAATTTACAGCATGGCGCGAACGCGAAGCCGCGACGAGTGAAAATGGATCGAGTGACCCGTCCCCGGCGGGTGTGGCAGCGGACCAAACTCCACAGGAGGCGATCGAGCTTGCAGTCCAGGCTCTCGACCAGGAACTTCGCGTGTCTCTGCTCGCACGCATTCGACAACTCAGCCCAGAAGCCTTCGAGCGGCTGATCCTCGATCTCCTGGTCGCCATGGGCTATGGCGGCGGCCGGGCGGAGATGGCTCGGCAGACACAGCGAAGCAATGACGACGGTATCGACGGCGTCATCAAGGAGGATGCGCTCGGCCTCGATCTCGTGCTGATACAAGCCAAGCGCTACACGCCACCCAATGCCGTGGGGCGGCCGGAGATGCAGGGCTTCGTCGGCAGTCTCGCAGGCAACGGGACGGCAAAAGGCATCTTCGTCACCACCTCGACGTTCACATTGGGCGCCCGCGACTACGTGGCGCGCATTCCCAATAGGGTCATTCTCATCGACGGCGAAGAGCTGGCGCGCCTGATGATCGAGTACAGTGTCGGCGTGCGCGTCACCCAGACCTACGCCATCAAGGACATCGACGAAAACGCGTTCGAGGAGGGCTGAAGCCTTTGCTCCGTCGCCGGCAGGGCGAGCCCGCGGTGGATGTGAGCAACCGCCCGGATCGGAAAACCGCGCCTAACTGGCGATGAGCTCGACCGCGAGCCCGGGCCACGAAGTACCACGACGTGGCAAAGTCCCTGATCGCCCATTGCTTCGAGCCGATCCGCCAGCCGGGCAGTCACCGACCCAGTCGAGGAATCGTGGATAGGAAGCCGTGCCTCGTGATCCCTGTCTGTCGAAGCGGCTCTTCAAGTGATCAGGCGGGGGTCGGCATCGCCATCGTGAACTGGTGCCTGAGCTCGCCATTGGCCCGTGCACGAAAAACCGACCAGAAGGCTTCGATGGCGAAGCCCAGGCGCGTCCGGAACGGGACCGACCGGTGGAGAAACGCCGACCGCTCGTCCTCGGGCAATTCGCTCACCGTCTGCAGATAGAGCGCGATCGCCTCCCGCAGCAGGGACGAGACTTCCTCGAACGATCGGCCCTGCACGGCGATATCGAGGTCGAGCCAGATGGCCTCCCAGGCACCCTCATGGCCGGATGCATGGCAATGCAACGCCCGTGGTCGGCGCCTATCGGTCAAGGCATGATCCTCTCGCGCGAGCGTACCTGTTGCAGGAGATAGGCGTCCGTTGGCGCCTTGTCAGCCCGTGCCCGACGGCGTTGCACCACCGGCTGCTGCGGGAAGCCCGCGCGAGATCAGCCGGGGCGGGAACCCGAGGGCGCCGGCTGCGTTGAGGGTGGTGAACCCGCGAAGGAGAGCCCATGACCCTGCGCTTCGAGCAAATCCTCGCCGAGGGCATCGCCCAGACATCCTACCTCGTCGGCGACGACGCCGAGGGCACGGCGGCCGTGATCGATCCGCGGCCGGACGTCGACATCTATCTCGACCTGGCGCGCCATTACGGCCTCTCCATCACCCATGTCCTCGAGACCCACATCCACGCGGATTTCATGAGTGGCGCTCGCGAGCTGGTCGATCGTCTCGGCGGCTCGGCCGAGCTCTGCGTCAGCGAGGAGGGTGGCGCCACCTATGAGTTCCCGCACCGCCGCCTCCGCCCGGGCGAGCGCCTGCGCTTCGGCACGGTGGAGCTCGAGGTGGTCGCCACCCCGGGACACACGCCGGAGCATGTGTCCTATCTCCTGCGCGAGAGTGGCCGGGAACAGCCTTGGGGCATCCTCAGCGGCGATTCCTTCTTCGTCGACTCGGTGGGTCGCCCCGATCTTCTGGGCGACGAGCAGACCGATGAGCTGACCCGGGCCCTGTTCCGGACCCTGCGCGAGGTCTACTGGCCGCTGCCCGACGGCACGATCGTCTATCCCTGCCACGGGGCGGGGTCCGAATGTGGCCCCGACATCGGCGATCGCACCTCGACCACCATTGGCTTCGAGCGGCGCCACAACAGCTATTTCGCCATCGACGACCTCGACCGGTTCCGGCAGGCGATGCAGGAAGCCGCGCCCCCGGTGCCGACGCACTATCCTCGCCTCAAGAAGGTCAACGCCGCCGGCCCTCCCGTGGTCGGCAACCTGCCGCGCGTGCCGGCGCTTGGTCCCGAAGCGTTCGATGCCGCCGCCCGCGGCGGTCAGCTCCTCGATACCCGCGACATGCTCGCTTTCGGCGGCGGCCACCTCGCGGGCGCCATCAACATCGGCGGCCGGCCCGACCTCTCGGTCTGGGCGGGCTGGCTGCTCGACCCCGGGAAGCCGCTCTTTCTCGTGCTCGAGGACGACACCAGGCTGGCCGGGATCGTGACGCTCCTGTGGCGCGTCGGCTTCACCCGCTTCGGCGGCTATCTCTCAGGCGGCATGGCGGCATGGAGCGAGTCAGGGCGCGAGCTGCGGCGAATCGAGCAGCTGACCGTTCACGAGTTGCGCGAGCGCGAGGACGTGCTGCCGATCGATGTGCGCAAGCGGGAGGAATGGGAAAGCGGCCATGTGCCCGGAGCACGCCATGTCTTCCTGGGCGAGCTCGCCCGGCGGATGGACGAGATCGATCGGGATCGGCCGCTTGCGACCTACTGCGCCAGCGGCTTTCGCGCCAGCGTGGCGGCCAGCCTGCTGGCGGCGGAGGGCTTCGACGTGCGCAACGTGCCGGGAAGCTGGAAGGCGTGGCGATCGGCGGGCTTCGAGATCGCCAGGGATTGAGGAGACGGATCGATGGAGAACACCATTCGCCTGAGCGACGACTACACGGTCGCCAAGTTCGAGCCGGGGCGCGAGACCTTCGAACGGATCGCCGCCGAAGGGTTCCGCACGGTTGTGAGCATGCAGGGCCGAAACGAGGATCAGAGGCTGGCGATCGACGCCGAGCGCGAGGCGGCGGAGCGGGCGGGCTTGGCCTTTTACCACCAGCCGGTGTCGGGCGATTCGCTGGACGATCGAACGGTGGACCAGTTCCGCGAAGCCCTCGGCCGTTTGCCGCGGCCGGTCTTTCTCCACTGCGCCAGCGGCAAGCGCTCGGGTGCCATGGCGATGATGCACCTGGCGAGCGAGCAGGGCCTGACAGGCGACGAGGCGCTGAAGAAGGCCGCAGCCATGGGTTTCGAGTGCGACAGCGCCGAGCTCGAGACCTTCGTGAAGGACTACGTCGACCGGCACCAGCCCCGCTGAGCCGCTACTCCACGCTCGGCAGCGTCCGCAGATAGGCGATGATCGCCGCCATGTCGGGCTCGCTGATGTTCCTGTAGAAGGCGAAGCCCATGGGCAGCATGAGCTTTCGGCCGTCCCGGCTCACGCCATCGCGGATGGCCTTCTCGATCTCCGCGTCGGACCAGTCGCCGAGGCCGGCCGGCGTGAGGTTGGCGGCGACCGAGATGCCCCAGGGACCCTTGAACTCGGCGCCGCCGGCGCCCAGCCTGTGCTCGAAATCGCGCTGGCCGTTCTCGCCCATCGGGGTGTGGCATTCGAGGCAGTGCGCGATCGGCCCGGCGAGGTAGGCGCCGACAGCCACCTGATCGGCCGGGTCGGGTGCCGGCACGGAGGCGATCGGCGCGGTCCAGGCGGGCGGCAGGGGGATGTTGTAGACCGAGGGCTCCGTCTCGTTGACCACCGGCGGCACGGTCCTGAGATAGGCCACGATCGCCACGAGGTCGTCGTCGGCGATGCCGTGATAGAGCGGGTAGGGCATGGGCGGGCCGATCAGGCTGCCGTCGGGGCGCACCCCTTCGCGGATGGCCCGGGCGATCTCCGCGTCGCTCCACTTGCCGATGCCGGTCGCCGGATCGGGCGTGATGTTGCCTGAGACTGCCCGAAACACCCCCTCGTCGAAGACGACGCCGCCGGCCAGGCGGCGGCTCTCGTCCGGCCCGTTGGGCCCGACCGGCGTGTGGCAGTTGCCGCAGGCGGCGATGGATTCGACCAGATAACGGCCGCGGTCGAGCGTCGCATCCGCCGAAGCCGACGCGGCGGCGCCGACGATCGACGCCGCGGCCGCAATTATGCAATCGCGCGCAATCACTGGCATGACGGGCCCTCCCCCTGGGCCGCCCGCGCCAGCTTGCCCTGGCCGGGCGCATGTTTCTTGTTCCCGGTGCTGCCCGGCTTCCCCGACCCGGGCCGGAAGCGAATTGCGGCAATTCGTCCCGCTCGTCAAGATTTGTCGAACGATGCGTCGGCCGCCGTTTTGAAGAACCGCCGGATCCATTCCGCCACGCGGCCGGCGTCCGGCGCCTGGCCGTCGTCGCGCAGGGCCGCCAGGGCGGGGGCCGCGCGCTCCTCCGGGATGCGGCTGCCGCGGCGCATCAAGATCAGGTCTCGCTCGTAGGCATTGTCGAACTCGGGGTGGGGCTGGAAGGAGATGGCGCGATCGTCATAGGCGAGGCCGGCGATCGGACAGAACTCGGAGGTCGCGATGAGGCGGGCCCCCTCGGGCAGGGTCATCACCTGGTCCTGGTGCATGGTGTTCAGCGTGAAGCCATCCCCCGCATCGGCCATCCATTCGGGCCGCTCCAGGATCTCGTAGGCGTGCGGCCCGACACCCCAGCCGGCCTCGGCCTTCTCGACCCGGGCACCCAAGGCGCTCGCCAGCACCTGATGGCCGAAGCAGATGCCGACCACGGGCACGCGGGCGGCGAGGGCGTCACGGAGGAATTCCTCGAGCCGCCTGATCCAGGGCTCGGGGTCGTAGGCGCCGAAGCGCGATCCCGTCACCAGCCAGCCATCCATCGCGTCGACCCGCTCGGGAAAGACGCCATCCACGACCGCGAAGGCCTCATAGGTGAAATCCGGCCCGAGCAGGCGCTCGAACATCGCGGCATAGCTGCCGTGCCGGTCGAGCTCGGCGGGTGGCCGGCCGGTCTCGAGGATGCCGATTTTCAAGGGTGATCTCCGCTCCATGGCGCTCAGATCTCCGCCGCGATCGCCTTGCCGAGCGCTTCGGTCGAGGCCCTGCCTCCCATATCGGGTGTGAGCAGCTCGGGATGCAAGAGCACCCGCTCGATGGCGCCGACAATGGCGTTGGCGGCCTCCTCGTGGCCGAGGAACTCGAGCATCATGGCGGCCGACCAGATCTGGCCGATCGGGTTGGCGATGCCCTGGCCGGCGATGTCCGGGGCCGAGCCGTGCACCGGCTCGAACATCGAAGGGAAGCGGCGCTCGGGGTCGATATTGGCCGAGGGCGCTATGCCGATCGTGCCGGTCACCGCCGGGCCGAGGTCGGAGAGGATGTCGCCGAAGAGGTTGGAGCCGACCACCACGTCGAACCAGTCCGGATGGCGGACGAAATGCGCCGTCAGGATGTCGATGTGGAACCTGTCGGTCCGGATCTCCGGATAGTCCGCCGCCACCGCGGCGAAGCGCTCGTCCCAGTAGGGCATGGTGTGGATGATGCCGTTCGACTTGGTCGCCGAGGTCAGGTGCCGCTTCGGCCGGGTCATGGCCAGCTCGAAGGCGTAGCGGACGATGCGATCGACACCGTGGCGGGTGAAGATGCTCTCCTGCACCGCCATCTCCTGCGGCAGCCCGGCATAGAGCCGCCCGCCGATCTCGGAATACTCGCCCTCGACGTTCTCGCGCACGATCAGGAAGTCGATGTCGCCCGGCTTCCGGTCCGCGAGCGGGCATTTCACGCCTTCGAACAGCCGGACCGGGCGGAGATTGACGTACTGGTCGAAGCGCCGGCGGATCGGGATCAAGAGCCCCCAGAGCGAGACGTGGTCCGGTACGGTTGGCCAGCCGACCGCGCCCAGGAAGATGGCGTCGTGGCCGGCGATGCTCTCGAGCCCGTCCTCCGGCATGAAGCGGCCGGTCCGGGCGTAGCGGTCGGAGCTCCAGTCCAGCTCGTCGAAGTCGAAGGCGAGATCGAAGCGGCCGGCCACCTTCTCCAGCACGCGCAGGCCCTCGGGCACCACCTCCCGGCCGATGCCGTCGCCCGCGATCACCGCGATCCTGTAGCCTGCCATCCTCGCATCCCCGCTGTCGACCCGGCCTTCCGCGCGCCGGCCGCCCGTCTATAGTCCGCCCGCCGGCGGACGACAAACGGGCGGCGGACCGGGACGGGAGGCCCTTCCTTCAGCGTCATGCGCAACCCCTTCGCGACAATCGGCGCCAAAGATGCCCGCCGCCTCTGGCTCGCCGGGCTCGGCGTCAACATGATGCGCTGGCTCGAGCTTCTGGCCTACGGCGTCTTGGCGCTGCAGCTCACCGGCTCGGCCCTCTGGGTGGCCGCCATGACCATCGCCCGCCTGCTGCCGCTGCTCACCGGCGCCGTCGTCACCGCCGCCATCGCCGGGCATTCGCGCAAGACCGTGGTGACCACCATCATCGCGCTTCTGGTGGTGACCGACTGCGTCCTCCTCGGCCTCGTCGTCACCGGCCGGCTGGCGCTCTGGCACATGCTCCTCGCCGCTGCCATGGGCGGGGTCGCCTGGACCGTCGAGACTCCGGTCCGCCGCACCATGCTCGCCGATTCGGTCGGGCTCAACCGGGTCTCGTCGGCCATGGGCCTCGAGGTGGTGGGCGTCCAGCTCACCCGGATCCTCGGCCCCGCCCTCGGCGGCCTCCTCCTCGACACGGGCGGCATCGCCAGCGTCTTCGCCATGGGCATCGTCGTCCACGGCCTCTGCACCTGGATGATGCTGAGCCAGCCGCCCGATCGCCCGGCCACCAGCCCAACCAACCTCGCCGGAATCGCCCGCAACCTCGCCGAGGGCTTCGCCTACGTGCGCCGGCACCGCCTCCTGACCGGCGTGGTGCTGCTCACCATGGTGTTCAACTTCTTCGGCTTTCCCTACGTGGCCCTGGCCCCGGTGATCGGCGAGCGGGTGCTCCACGTCGGGCCCACCGGCATCGGCCTCCTCCTCGCCGCCGACGCCGTCGGTGCCCTGATCGCCGCGTTCATCCTGACCGGCCGGCCCCGCCCCGATCTCTCCGGCCGCATCTTCAGCCTCGGTGCGGTGCTCTACCTCGCCGCCACCCTCGCCTTCGGCCTCGCGAGCTCGATCTGGGTGGCCTTCGCCGTTCTCTTCGTCGGCGGCTTCGGCATGGCCGGCTTCAACGCCATGCAGATCAGCCTGCCGCTCCAGGCCACACCCGCCGCCATCCAGGTCCGTGTCCTCGGCATCGTCACCTTCGCCATCGGCACAGCACCCTTCGGCTTCCTCCACGCCGGCCTCCTGGCCGAATGGCTGGGTGCGGTCCACGCCCAGCGCCTGATCGCCGCCGAAGGCCTCGCCGCCGCCGCCCTCGTCCTCCGGCTCTGGCCGGAGCTGCTCAGGCGCGAGCCACCGAGGCCGCTCGGCAGCTGAGCGCGGCGCGGCGCCGCCAGGGGCATGCCGCTGCCGGGCACCGCCCGGCCCGCGTCTCACCCCCTCTTCGGCCCCGCCCGGCAGGCGGCGTGACGGAAGGCAAAAGGGCGCTTCCCTACAGCCAGCCGATCTGCTTCAGGCGGGCGGTCACGCGGTCGGCGAGGCGGGCGCAGCGCGATCCGGCGAACGGAAAGACGGTGAGGAAGCCGCCGCGCAGGCGCGTCTCGAGCAGGCTGCGGAGCTGCCGCCGGGCGCGGAAGAGGCGGGTCTTGACGGTGATCGGGTTCAGCTCGAGATCGCGCGCGATCTCCATGATGCCGCGGCCCTCGGCCTCGCGCATCAGGAAGACGACGCGCAGGTTGGCCGGCAGCGCCGCCACCGCACGCTCGAGCATCACGCGGACCTCCTCCCGGCCGAGGGCGGCCTCGGCGGTTTCGCGGCTCCGCTGCGGAAAGGCGAGGATATCGGCCTGTTGCGGGTCTTCTTCGGCCACTGTGTCGTACTCTTCATGGGGGCGGGCGGCACGACGGCGCATCCTGGCGGCGTTCAGCGCGATGCGCGTGATCCAGGTCGAGAACCGCGCCTCGCCACGGAACTCGGCGAGGCGGGTGAAGGCGGTGAGATAGGCCTCCTGGACCACCTCCTCCGCCTCGGCGTCGCTCTCGACGATGCCGCGCGCCAGCCGGAAGAGCCGCGGATTGAGGCGGCGGATCAGCTCGCGCACCGCCGCCTCGTCGGACCGGCGCGCCGCCTCCACCAGCAGCTCCTCGGCAAGATCGCGCGGGTCGGCGCGGGCTTCGATCGAGCGTTGCGGTATCATGATGCTTCCTTGCTCGGCACGCGGCCCTTCGCCAGGATCTCCTCGACCGAGGGAAGCGCGGCGAGCGCCACCTCGGGCAGATCGTCGGACGGGTCGGCGGCACCCTGCCAGCCGGCATCCGTCGGGCGGCCGACGACGATGCGCCCGACCATGCCCGCATGCTCGTGCGGCTGGCAGTAGTAGTCATAGACCCCGGGCACCGTCAGCGTCACCTCGAAGGCCTCGTCGGGCAGGAGGTAGTCGCTGTCGAAGGCTGTGGCCGCGTCGGGAATGCGCTTCTGGCGGTCGAGCAAGCTCGGGTCATAGGCGGTCGCGGTGTGGGCGTTGCCGGGATCGCGGTTGACGAAGTGGAGCGTGGTGCCCGGCGCCACGGCGAGGCCGGCGGGCGCGAACCAGACATGCTCGCCGCGCGAGGTGCCCTTCATTTCGATCACCTCGAGCTGGTCGATCACCTCGACCTCGGCCGCGCGCGGCAGGCGCGGGGTGGCAAGGGCGGCGAGACCGCCGCCCCCGACCACGAGAAATCGTCGTCGACCCCAGATCATTGCGCCAGTCTCGCCTTGGCGCCGTCATCGTGGAACAGCACGACGTGGACATGCGGCTCCTCGACGCCCGGATGGCCGGCATTGAAGTAGATGTCGACCGAGTCGACATCGTGGGAGCCGACCTTCAGGTCGTCGTAGGCGGTGCCATTCTGCAGGTCCGCGATCGGCGTCATGTAGATCGTGGCGCTCAGCTTGCCGTCGTGGTCGTAGCCGAGGAACGGCCCGGCCGGCAGCGTCGCCGGATCGACATAGAGGGTGCCGAGCCCGGGCAGGTAGTCCGGCAGCTTCACCAGCTCGCTGACCTGCGCATAGGGTGCGGGCGGCGGGGCCTTGGCGAGGGCCTCGGTGTCCTGCGCCAGGACGGGCGTGGCGAGCATCGTCACGGCCAGCGCCGCCGAGCCGACGAGGGCGATGGGTAGCTTGAACATGGGAATTTCCTTTCGGGCTGCCGGCCGTTATGCACGGCCTCGCTCCCTTTGATGCAGCAGCCGCCGAAAGGTTCCCGACTTTATTCGCCTGGCCGGTCCAATCCGGATGCGCCGCCGGCGGACATGGCGCCGTGGTCGAGCGGTTCCCGCAAGGCGCGCTCCGCCCTTTGCAGCAATTTCTCTTCGTTGCGGCGGACGAAGGCGAGGCCGGCAATCACGGCCAGGATCGCCGCCGAGGCCAGCATGATGCCGACCGGCCCTGCGAAGCGTTCGATCGACGCGCCGAAAAGATAGCCGCCGCCGCCGTAGATCGTCGCCCAGACCACGCCGCCAGCAAGATTGAAGACGAGAAAGCGCGGCCACGGCATCAGATTGGCGCCGGCCAGAAAGGCGGCCAGGGCGCGCAGCAGGGCGATGAAGCGGCCAAAAAACACGGCCTTCCCGCCGTGACGGCGGAACATGTACTGACCGAGCCTGATGCGCGGCTCGTCGAGGCCGATCCGCGGCCCGAGCCGCGCCAGGAGCCGAAAGCCGAGCCCGCGCCCTATCCAGAAGCCGATATTGTCGCCGAGGACGGCGCCGCCGGCGGCAGCCAGGACGACCAGCGGGATCTGGATCTCGTGGGTGCTGCCGGCATAGATGGCGGCAGCCACCAGGATGGTTTCCCCGGGCAGGGGCAGCCCCATGCTCTCCAGGCCGACAACGGCGAAAACCGCCCAATAGCCATAGGTCGAGATGAGATGGGCGGCGTCCATTCCGAGCAGGGCGGGCATCGGCGCTCCCTCAGCCCGCCCGTATCGGAAACGGTCTCGTGCCCCCCTCGGCCCCGGCGAAGGCCGGCGACCGCCTCGCGCCGATCATGAATGGCGGACCGAGTTGCCGCCGGCAATGATGGCCTCGATGAGCGCCGCCACGGCCTCGTGCCTGGCGCCGTCGCCCTGGGCCAGCGGCACGGCATTGCGGTGGGCGGCCGCTGCATCCTCGAGAATGCCGAGCACCTCGCGTTCGTCGAGGACCTCGCGATCGCCCAGCGCCAGGAGCAGCGATTCGCAGATGGCGAGCGCGGCGTGGCCCGCCGTGTCGGAAACCGTCGTCATGGTGCTCTCTCCTCCGGGTCCGAGGACCTCAGCCAGGATACGGCGTCACGGTTGCCTCGGAGCCGTGAAAGTCTACGCGCTGGCGCACCCGATCGGACTGATCCATAATAGTGTCCGGGACGATTTACCCGGCATTGTGCCGCGATCATGGCCGTGACCTGGGTGGCCCCGCCATGACCTGCTCCTGGGATCCCGTTCGCCCATGGCCGTGCACGCCAGTGCCCTCGTGCGCAAGCTCAACCGGTTCCTGCCGCTCGACGCGGTGGAGCTGGAGGCGCTCGGCCAGCTGGAGCAGCGCCGCCGGACGGTGCGCGCGGATACCGATCTCGTCCATGAGCGACAGGCCGGCCACCATGCCTTCATCCTCGAGGAAGGCTGGGCCTTGCTGTACAAGATGCTGCCCGACGGCGGCCGGCAGGTCATCGACTTCGGGCTGCCCGGCGATTTCATGGGCCTGCGCAGCGTCCTGCTCAGGACCTCCGATCACAGCTTCGCCGCGGTCACCGACATCGTCGTCGTCGAGATCTCGGCCCGGCAGATGATCGAGACCTTCCAGCGCCTGCCGCGCCTGGCCACCGCCGTGCTCTGGGCCGCGTCGCGCGACGAGGCGATGGTGGTCGAGCATCTGGTCAATGTTGGCCGGCGCGACGCGCTCGGCCGCACGGCGCATCTGCTGGTCGAGCTCGGCCTCCGGCTCGAGCTGATCGGCCACGGCACCGCCCGGAGCTACGCCTGCCCGATCAACCAGTATCAAATGGCCGACGCGCTGGGCCTGACCGCGGTCCACGTCAACCGGGTCCTGCGCAAGCTGCGCGAGCAGCGCCTCGTCACCGTCCGGGACGGGCGCGTCGAGGTGCAGGATCTCGAGGGCTTGCGGCGGCTCGCGGATTACCACGGCGGCTATCTCGACCAGAACCATGGGCCAGAGGGTCGATGACGCCGCCGCCGGCTGCTAATCCAGGTTAGCGCGCCTTCGCCGGCGATGCGGCAGCATGGCGGGATGCCGGGTCCAGCCGTGCGTGCCGCCGGCCAACCCGGGCCGACCCGCTGACGCCGGGAGGAAGCCCGATGACGAGCGACCCCGAACGGGTGCGCCCCGAAGACCTGTCCGACGTGCGACGAGGGATGCCGGACAGCCTTCCTTCGTTGCGAGCTGCGCCATCGATGGCCGGGATGATCGAAGGTCCCGCCAATGGCGCCCCGCCGGATGGACTGTCGCGCCGGCGGCAGCCCGAAGCCCTGCGCGACTCCCCGCCGGACGCCCTGCGCGACCCTATCTACCGGCGGCTCAGGATCGACAACCGGCAGCTCGTGATCCAGCTCCAGCGCGTCAAGACCGAGCTCGCGTCGCTGCGCCGGGCGCTCGCCCGGGCGAGCGGCGATTCGCTCACCGACCCCTTGACCGGGCTCGCCAATCGCCGGGCCTTCGACGCGGCGCTCGCCGCCATGGTGGCGCGCGCCTGCCAGGCCCCGCCGGTCCAGCTCCTGATCGCCGATATCGATCACTTCAAGGACTGCAACGATACCCACGGCCACGACTTCGGCGACGCCGTCCTGCGCATCATCGGCGCGATGCTGAAAGCGGCCGTGCGCCGCGACACGATGATCGCCCGGCTCGGCGGCGACGAGTTCGCGCTGCTCTTGCCGGGCGCCACCGCTCCCTGCCGGGCCGGGATCGAGACGCGGGCGATCGCCGAGCGCCTGCGCGCGCGCATCGCCCGGCGACCGCTCGCCGTCCGCGGCCATCCCGAGCGCTTCGGGCGGGTCACGCTTTCGATCGGCCTCGCCGGCTGGCGGCCGGGCGAGCGCACCGCCGACTGGTACGCCCGTGCCGATGCGGCCCTCTACGCCGCCAAGCGCGGCGGCCGCAACCGGGTGGTCGTCGATGCCGCAGACATGCGTTGAGCGCTGCGGGCTCGAGACTCACTCATGAAGGAAACCGCCATGTCGCGCATCACGACCGGACCGATGGTCGCGAACCCGACCATTGGCGCGGCCGCAAGCGGTGCGCACGCCAAGCTCCACAGGCACCATCCGGTCTCGCCGCAACCGCCTCCCCTGGCGATCGAGCGACCGATGCGGCCCATCGACCGGCTCGCCGCCCTCAGCGCCGGGCCGGATGGCATCGGCTTCGTCGCCACGGCGGCTGCCTTGCTGGCGCACTCGCCGGGCAGCGAGCCGGTCAGCGTCGGCGCCTGCCTGCGCGACATTTGCGATGATCTCGCCCGGGACTTCGACCGGCCGAACACCCCCAGCCTCAGCTGCACGGTCGTGGACGAGTGCCTGCCCGTCGGCACGGTGATCATCCTCGGGCTGATCACCGACCTCTTGATCAGCAACGCCTGGGCCTGTGGCTTCCCGCCGCCCGAAGGCGGGCGGATCGCCGTGTCGTTCAGCCGTCGGGAAGCGGTCTTCGACCTCGCCATCGACGACAGTGGCCGCGTCGGACCGGCCACGACCGGCCGCCGCTCCGACGCCTTGACCATCGCCGACCTGCTCGTCGGCGAGCTCGGCGGCTGGCTCGAGACGCCAAGTGTCATCGCCGGCAGCCGCTGCATCATCACCATTCCGAGACACAAAAAAAATGCGGCAGGCTGATCGAGGTTAGCTCGAGTCAGCCGACGAGCGTCTACCGTCGAAGCATCGAGGGGCCTCCCCCTTCGAGTTTTGTGTTGAATCTACTTGCACCTCATGGGTCGACCTCGTCGAGGTCGGCCCGCTTTTTTTCCGGGCTGAGATCACCATGCAAGTCATGGCGTGCAGCTGAGCGATGAGGACGGGAACAGGCCCGGCGGTTCCGACAAGAATTGCCTCATCGAAGCACGCCTGGAGGGGCGTCAGCCGGGAGTGGCCAGCGAACCGGCCGCCACGCTTGAAGGTGCATATTCAGGTGCCGTCAGGAAGTTGCGGCGCGCTCTGGAGACTGCCCTGGGCAGGCCCAATCGAGTGATGGGCGCCCACACCATACGGACCGGCGATCCGTAGGAGATCGATTGCCGCCAAATACGCGAATCAACGATCCAAGGAGGAACATGATCATGGTTGAAAGACAACCTGAGACGCCAGCCCCGAAGAACAGTCCCAAAAGCAAGCAGGATCAGGGCAAGCCCGAAGACCAGGCTGCGGACGGTTCGCCCGAGCCCGTCGCCGTTGATCGACCTGGCTTCGACCTGGGTGGTTCAACCGGCAAGACGAGCGCGGGAACAGGTCTGGGCCCGGGTCCGGACGCAGCTGATACTCGCCGCGATCGCAGCCTGCCGGGGCGCCGAGGGAAACGCACGTAGAGCATCACCATTCAGCCTTCTTGCGGCAGCGGGCGGATGACGTCCCGTTCCGACGGTTTCAGACCGGGCGATGAGCATCATGCTCGATGGCGTCGTCACGATCACCGGTTTCGTCCCGCTTCCGCCACCGCTCAGCTCACAGCCCCCCGCCTCTGGCCGGAAATGTTCCGCCGCGAGCCGCGCAGATCGCTTGTTGTTAGGATTTATAACCCAGATCGATCCTCGACGCAAGTCCGACGCGGGTTCATTCGGCAATCCGGCTTGCTCGGCCGCGACGCCGCTCGTCCGCACCGTGCCGCACGGCCGGCCGACGCCGGAAAGCGCGCCAGGTCAAGGGGTTGCGAGGGCGTCGGGTTCGTTCGCCCTGGACTGGGTTCGTTCGTCGATTCCCTGGGTTCGCTCGTCGATTTCCCGGGTTCCTTCGCCCCTTCGGTGGGTTCGTTCGTCACCGGATGATGCATGGGATGCAACATTGGTCATAACAATGATGCATCAGACGCACCAACCCGACGGGAATGTTGCGTCTGATGCATCAACCCGAGCATTCCTGTTGCATCAGATGCAACAACCCGAGCCGGAATGTTGCATCGGATGCAACAGCCTGGGTGGCGGGCAGCGGTGGCCGCGCCGGCGAGCACGCGGGGTCGGGGAGGATCGGCGAGGTCGGCGAATGTCGGTCGGCGGTGGTGCTGTTTCGATCCAGGAGGTGTTTCGATCCAGGAGGGATGCGTGGGTGCTGGAAATCAGCGGTCTATCACTTTCACTGCATCGGAAAAGAGTCCTGACCTTTTTTCTTCGATCATAACGTGGAGCCGCCGGACTCTGCTGCGGCAGAGCGCCGATAGGATCAGGACCCTTCTTCGTCGCTGGCCCTCGATTGGCGTGAACCGAGTAATTGGGTCACTCCACTCTGCTACAATTGGCCAAGTTGGTCTCGAGCCCCCTCAGCCGTATAAAAGTTTTGAAAAGCATGGTTTTACGAATAGAACGGCACAACATAACACCAATCTCACATAATCTTTCCTGATCAATATTGCCACGAGCCCAAATATTAAAACTAAAATAAAAGCAAATCCAGCAAATGAAAACGCTAAATTTTTATCTGAATACTTCAAATACACTAATCCAGATATCGGAATAAAAGTGACACGAGCGACAATGAAAAAGAAGAAGATCATAAAAATTTTCATTATTTTTTCGGAATCAAACCTCATAAATTTTTTTGCCAAAAATAAAGAAAAGATCAAAATGAGAGTAACCACAACAATTTGGTCGTCCGCCCAAGAACCGATTACATAAGCCAGTAAATTCATCAGATCTATTTCCATTCATTTTAATTATACTAAGATAACTATTTTCTTCATAAAGAAAAGTTATCTTCCTTCTAAAAAAGTATATCGTTAGCGATGCTCAAGCGCTTGCAAGCAGATTGTCCTTTTTGTTGTAGTTTTAAGGATAGTTCAACAGAATTGTTTTCATTTATGAACTGGAATAATGATTGAAAATAATTTTTGATATTTTCAGACGTAGGATTAACATCCAAAATACCTAAACCATAAAATAATTGAGCGTAACTACCAATTATTTTACCTGCCAAAAATGATATCTCCTCAACATCCCTTCCATATTTTTCATTAATCATAATTGCATGTGACAAAATAAACGCCGAACAGGAGAAAAATTCGGACCCTATACTCGTTTGAAAATCACCGTCCGCTCTTCCAATAAAGATTGGAAGACTGTCGCGCAGATTGTCACAATACCATAACTCGACAATGTCGCTCTTTGTACCATCTGGCTCGGCAGCACCTTGCATGAGCTGCCAACCGAACAGCCCTCTAATGTATTCGGCCGCCAGCGTATCACCACCCGACAACAAACGCTGTTCGAGCACCGTCAATCCTGACGCGCACCGATCCTCGCGAGTTTGCGCCAGAGCTTCGGCGGAGTCGTGGAAGTAAAGGCATATTGTCGAGAGTATAGCCAGCGACGGGAGCAACCCAAGTTTCTGGGTCCAAGAAAATCCCTTCACCTTAACCTCCATCGATCTATTGGTCGCCGCCGCCTTCAGGCCCTCAGTGAGGACCGCAGCAAAGCGAAATGTCGCATCGTTGATATCACACTCACTTCGCCGACGAGAACTCGTTCGTTTGCTCAACATACCCGGTACCGTCAACAGGTTGCTGAAAAATGGCGATGGCCGCGATACACCCAGGATGACCGGGAGGGAATAGGCGCGAGGTCCAGCGATGCAGCACGCATCGCGCCCGAATGCCAACGAAGCTCGCCGATCATCCTGGGTGCGTCTCTTTAGGACGGGCTGCTTTGGAGTTCCCAGAACATCTCCCTTGTTAACCTAGACTCCAATCCAGGGGCGACGCGGGACACCTACTCTACTTTGACCAATTGCACGCCGCCACTCCCCCCCGATTCCCACCCCAAAGTACCGGAGGGGCCGGCGGGGAGGCGTTGCCTTCCCGCCCTCTTCCCTTCGTTCGACCGCCGGGAACGCACTCCCGCGCGCCTCTCAGTTCATCGCGCCGCGCTCCTTCTGGCGCTCCTCGAGGATGGCTTCGCCGAGCTGGTAGGCGAGCCAGTACTTGTTGACGTTGGTGACGTAGCGGACGGTTTCGTTGCCGATTTTCGCCTGGGCGGCGCGCTCGACGTTGAAGAACCAGCGGTTGGGGTCGAGGCCGTACTCGTCGGCGGTCATGGCGCGGAGCTTGCGGATGCGGGTGGGGCCGGCGTTGTAGGCGGCGAGCATGAACTGCTCGCGGGCCTGCTCGTCGAGGTCGGGGTCGGTGAAGACGTCGTCGCGCAGGTAGGCCAGGTAGCGGACGCCGGCGGCGATGTTGTTGTCGACGGGGGCCGGATCGTCGATGCCGACCGAGGCGGCGGTCGAGGGCAGGACCTGCATCAGGCCGATGGCCCCGCGCGGGCTTTTGGCCTCGGGGTTCAGGCGGCTTTCCTGGAAGGCCACGGCGGCGATCAGGCGCCAGTCGAAGCCGTGCGCCCCGGCCTCGGCCTCGAACAGGTCGCGGTAGCGCACCAGCTCGTCGAGCGGGGCCTTCTCGAGCGGGTTCTCGACGAAGCGGCGCTTCTCGAAGTAGCGGCGAAAGAGGATGTTGCCGGTGAGGGTGCCGCGGCGGACGGTCGCGAGGAACTTGTCGACCGCCTTCTTCAGGCTCTCCGGTGCGTCCTTGCGGATCGCCCAGGCGATCTGGCCGCCGCCGGCGACCGCGATCCTCGGGTCGACGCGGATGCCGTCGAGCACGCCCTGCCAGAGCTCGGCGATGTGCTGGTCGGCGATGGTGTAGTCGATGATCCCGGCATGGGTCATCTCGATCAGGTCCTCGGTGTTGAGCTCGGGCGCCGCCTCGACGATCTCGACCGGGGCGAGGCCTTCCGCGGCGAAGCGGCGGTCGAGGGCCTCGAGGCCGCCGACATAGGAGCTGCCGCTGAGCACGACGACGCGGCGGCCGGCGAGGTCCTCGATCCGCTCGAGCGCGGGAGCGCCCTTGTGCGCCACGACCAGCTCGGCCACGTCCTCGAAATAGGGCCGGCTGAAATCGACGAGGGCGGCGCGCTCTGGGGTGATGGTGAGGCCGCCCGCGGCGATGTCGCCAATGCCCTGGGCGAGGCGCGGCACGAGGTCGCCGAGGCGGGTCGGCACGAAGATCGCCTGCAGCTCGGGATCGCCGCGCTTGCGTTTGGCGTTCAGCTCGCGCTCGAAGGCGCGGACCAGCTCGTACTCGAAGCCCTTGGGCTCGCCGTTCTGGATGAAGAAGCGGCTGTGGTCGTAGGGAATCAGCACGGTGAGGAAGCGGGTGTCGTCGCCGCCGCGCTCGGCCGCCATGACCAGCGCCCGCTCGGCGCTGAAGATGATCCGGTCGAGCGGGCCGGGCGGCGGGGGCGGCGGAAAGACCAGAAACCAGGCCATGCCGAGCAGGCCGACCAGGATCAGGAAGGCGGCAGGGGCGAAGAGCAGCCGGGCGCTGCGGGTCATCGGGCGGTGCTCGCCGCAGCCTCGGGTGGCGGCAGCCTGGTTAAGACCGCACCCCTACCCCGATAGGCCAGAAGGCGCTTCGACCCTTCGTGCATGGCCCGAAGCATGCTTGAAATCCCGGCGAAGGCAAGCCCCGGCGCGCCGCCGGGGGCGAGCCTTCTCGTTAACGGCCGGCATAACGGAGGATGACGCATGAACGCGCCCATGATCGAGGAGATCCATCGGCTGGGTGCCATGGCGTGCCGGCGCGGCATCCTGGCCGCCGGCTTCGCCTGCCTGCTCCTGGCCCAGGCGGCCGCTGCCGCCGCCGAGCCGGCCGCCCCGGAGATCCTGCGCGGCAGCTCGGCCCCACCGCCGCCCGCCGTGGCGGGCGAGCCCGCGGCCGATGACACGGATGTGGTCGCCGCCGGCAACCGCGTCTGGTTCGTCGACCGCGCGGAGGGCACCCTGGTCGGCTGCCGGCTGATCAACACGAGCTATGTGGGTGTGGAGCGGATCGCGTGCTCGGCCCGCGATCTGCCCGAGGCGGCGCGCTGATCCCGCACGATCCGGGGCGCGGGCCGATGGCCGGGGGCGCTCAGTTCCGGCCGTAGAACTGGTGGCTGCCGAGCGTCGCCGTGCGCCGCACCTGGCTGCCCATCCAGGCCGGCTGCTGGCGGGACGTCTGGTGGAACCACAAGGCGCCGCTGGTCGGGTCGTCGGGCCGGTCGGGGCCGGCCAGGAGCGCGGTGACGTCCCGGGCCAGGGCCCACATCTCCGCCTCCTTCGGCCGGTCGGAGCGGCCGTCGCAGAGCCAGCCCCATTTGCAGCGGCCCTCGGCGCCATCGGTGATGACAGCGGCGACGCTGTCCGGATAGTCGGGGTCGGCGACCCGGTTGAGCACCACCCAGCCGACGGCGATCATGCCCTCGCGGCCATCCGAGCGCGCCTCGTGATAGAGGTTGAGCGCGAAGAGCTCGGCTTCCTGAGATTCGATCATGGGGGTGTCGATCGCGGCGCCGCCCCGGTCCTGATTCGCTGCGGCGGCGACGGGGCCGCCGGCCAGGAGTCCTACGAAGGCCAGGGGGACCAGGAGGGCGCGGGCAAGGGTGGCTGGCATGGGCGGGGCTTCTTCCGGTGGGCTGCTGGGATCGGACAGAACGTTTTGAGCTACCATATTTAGGAAGGAATAGCTAGCGCAGATCAACCTGTGGTGGTAGAGACGCGATCCCGGGCCTGGACGGGGACGTCGGAGCGGGATTTCCGGTTGTCACCCAACGGGCACAGGCTCGGCAAAAACGTCGCAGGTGGTTTGCTGCAGTGCACAATAACCCACGTAAGGCCATGCATGGCCGTGGCGCCCCGACCTCGATTGGGCTAACCCTCCCTGGTTTCCCGGGGAGGTTGAGCAGTGGTGTTAGCAACACCCTGTAACAATCTGCAACGCAACGTGATTCGCAGGTGATGGAGCCTTGCTCTACCGTCCATGGTCGAAACAGGCCGGTCATCGATGCCAGGGCAGTGGCGGAACCGGTCGAGAGTTGGGTCGGTTGCGTTGCCGGGGTCTCGGCCAGGGGCCTCGGCGTCGGCGCGCAACCGGCCCGGCATATCACGCTGCCGGGTGCGGCGCATCGCAGGGCTCGCGAAGCGCCGCACGGGACCAGCCTAGTCGGAGTTGAGGAATGATGGACGTCACGCCCACCGCCAACGAGCGACTGCCCTTCCGGGCGGGCGACTTTGCGACGCTCGCCGAAGGGCTGGACTACGCGGCGCGGGGCGAGACCGGCGTCAACTTCTTCTCGACCCGCGGCTCGCTGGAGACGGCCCTGCCTTATGGCGAGCTGCGCGAGCGGGCGATCGCCCTGGGCTCGCGCCTCGTCGGCACGGGTCTCAGGCGCGGCGACCGGATCGGCGTCATCGCCGAGACCTCGCCCGATTTCCTCGCCGTCTTCTTCGCCTGCCAGTATGCCGGGTTCGTGCCGGTGCCGCTGCCGCTCAGCATCAATTTCGGCGGCCGCGACGCCTATGTGGAGCGGCTGAGCGGCATGCTCGCCGCCGCCGGGGCGCGGGCCGCGGTGGCCGGGCCGGAGCTGGTTTCGGTGCTGCGCGCCGCCACCCGGTCGACCATCGTCCGCTTCACCGCGACCGCCGGGGAGCTCATGGCGCTGCCGGCCTCGAGCGAGCCGCTCCAGCCGCTCGGCGCCGATGACGCCTGCTACATCCAGTACAGCTCGGGCAGCACCAGCTTCCCGCGCGGCGTCCTGGTCACCCAGCGGGCGCTGGCCGCCAATGCCCGGTCGATCGCCACGGATGGCCTGGCGCTCGGGCCGACCGACCGCTGCACCTCCTGGCTGCCGCTCTATCACGACATGGGCCTCGTCGGCTGCTGCCTGACGCCGGTCATGAACCAGATCTCGGTCGACTACCTGGCGACGACCGCCTTCGCCCGCCGGCCGCTGGTCTGGCTGCAGCTCCTGTCCCAATATGGCGGGACCATCTCGTTCGCGCCGACCTTCGGCTACGAGCTCTGCGCCCGGCGGGCCGCCAACGGTGCGGCGCGCGATCTCGACCTCAGCCGCTGGCGGGTCGCCGGCATCGGCGGCGAGATGATCCGGCCGCGGGCGCTCACCGCCTTCGCCGACACCTTCGGGCCCGCGGGCTTCGACGCCGCCGCCTTCGTGCCGAGCTACGGCATGGCCGAGGCGACGCTCGCCGTCACCTTCAGCCCGCTCGCCCGCGGCGTGCGGATCGACCGGGTGGCGCGCGGCGAGACGCTCGAGCGCAAGCGCCTGGCGCTGCCCGCCGGCGAGGCCGTGCCGCCGTCGGCGAGCCGCAGCTTCGTCGTCTGCGGCGCCGCCATGCCGGGCTATGCCATCGAGATCCGCGACGATGCCGGCCGGGTCCTGCCGGAGCGCCATGTCGGGCGCATCTGCATCCAGGGCCCGAGCCTGATGGAGGGCTATTTCCGCAATCCGGAGGCGACCGCCGCCGTGCTCAAGGGCGATGGCTGGCTCGACACCGGCGACATGGGCTATCTCGTCGGCGGCGAGCTCGTCGTCTCCGGCCGGACCAAGGACCTGATCATCGTCGGCGGCCGCAACATCTGGCCGCAGGACATCGAGTGGGCGGTCGAGAAGCTCGACGCGGTGCGCGCCGGCGACGTCGCCGCCTTCGCCGTGACCGACAGCCTCGATCGCGAGCGGGTCGTCGTGGTGGTCGAGTGCCGGCAGACGCGGCCGGCCGAGCAGGCCGAGCTGCGCCACCAGATCGCCGCCGTGGTCAACCGGCTCGCCGGGATCGAGTGCGAGGTGGTGCTGGCGGCGCCGCGCTCGCTGACCTTCACCACCTCGGGCAAGCTCAGCCGGGCGGCGGCGCGCGACCACTACCAGCGCGGCGTGCTGCGCGATCTCGACGCCGTGGCGGCCGAGACCGCCTTCGCCGGCGGCTCCCGGCTCGAGCCCGAGCAGCAGAAGCCGGCGGCGGTGCTCGCCGAGGCGAGCTGACGACCGCCCGGCTGCACGCCGGCGGGACGCCGGCCGCCCGGCTCGCCCCGGCCGGAAAAGAGCTGACGCACACCGTCGCGCTCACCGGGGCGACCGGCTTCGTCGGAGGCGAGCTCCTTGGCCGGCTGCGCGCGGCGGGCATCGCCGTGCGCGCCCTGTCGCGCCGGGGGCCGGTCGAGGGTGCGGTCACCGTCGCCGGCGACCTCGCCGACGAGGCGGCGCTCGGCGAGCTGGTCCGGGGCGCCGACCGGGTCCTCCATCTGGCGGGCCTGATCAAGACCCCGCGACCGGAGCAGTTCACCGCCGTCAATGTCGAGGGCACGAGGCGCCTGGCCGAGGCCGCCGCCCGCCACCGCGCGAAGCTCACCCTCGTCTCCTCGCTCGCCGCCCGCCATCCCGATGTCTCGGCCTATGCGGCGAGCAAGCGGGCGGCGGAAATGGTGGCGCTGGCGGTCATGCCGGAGGGCGACCTCACGATTGTCCGCCCGCCGGCCGTCTGGGGCCCGGGCGACCGGGCGACGCTCGTCGTCTTTCGCCAGCTCCTGGCCGGCTGGCTGGTCGTGCCGGCGCCGCGAGGCGCCCGGTTCTCGCTGCTGCATGTCCGGGATCTGGCCGGGCTCCTGGTCGCCCATGCGGCCGGCCGGCTGGCGCTGCCGCCGCTCTCCGAGCCCGATGACGGGACGCAGGGCGGCTATGGCTGGGCCATGCTGGCCGCGATCGCGGCACGGCGGACCGGCCGCCGGGTGCGCATCCTGCGGCCGCCCCGGAGGCTGCTCGCCGGCCCGGCCCGCCTCGCCGACCTCGTCGCCCGGACGACCGGCGCCGACCTGCCGCTCTCGGCCGACAAGCTCGCCGAGCTGGCCCATGCCGACTGGGTCGCGGCCGGGCCGCCATTGCCCTGGGCCGCCTCGCGCATCACATTCGGCGAAGGCTTCACCGAGACGGTCGCGTGGTACCGGGCGGCCGGCTGGCTGCCGGTGGGCCGCCCGGCCGGGGAAAGGAAGGCATGACCGACAACGTCGCGCACGAGATCATGGCGCTGATGCAGCGCTACAACCCGGAAGGCAAGCCGCTCGGCGTCGAGACCGAGCTCGGCGCCGACCTGAGCATCGATTCGGTGGCGGCCATGGACCTGATCATGGAAATCGAGGACAAGTTCGACATCGACATCCCGATGAACCAGGTGGCCGAGCTCAGGACCATCGGCGACCTCGTGGCCCTGGCCGAGGGCCAGATGCCCAAAGGCTGAGCTCATGCGCTCCAACCCAGCTCCAGAGGTGCCCGAGCACATGGACATCTTCGACAAGCATGCCGGCATCGAGCAGCGCCACCGCGCCCTTCTCTCGATCGGCGGCGACCCCTTCGCCGTCCGCGTCGACCGCATCCTCTCGGCGACCGAGGCCTTGATCGGCGGCCGCCGCACCATCCTCGTCGGCACCAACAACTACCTGGGCCTGACCTTCGATCCCGCCTGCATCGAGGCCGGCCGCAAGGTCCTGGCCTCCGATGGCACCGGCACCACGGGCTCGCGCGTGGCGAACGGCACCTATGGCCGCCACACCGACCTCGAGGCCGCCTTCGCCCGCTTCTTCAACCGCCAGAAGGCCATCGTCTTCACGACCGGCTACCAGGCCAATCTCGCCACCATCTGCGGCCTCGCCGGGCCCGACGACGTGATCCTGGCCGACGCCGACAGCCACGCCAGCATCTGGGACGGCTGCAAGCTCAGCCCGGCCGAGACCGTGATCTTCCGCCACAACGACCCGGACCACCTCGACAAGCGGCTGACCCGGCTCGGCGACAAGGGCCAGTGCCGGCTGGTGATCGTCGAGGGCCTCTACTCGATGCTCGGCGACACGGCACCGCTGAAGGAATTCGTCGAGGTCAAGAAGAAGCACGGCGCCTTCCTCCTGGTCGACGAAGCCCATTCCTTCGGCGTCTTCGGCGATCACGGAAGGGGCGTCGCCGAGGCGCAGGGGGTCGAGGCCGACGTCGACTTCATCGTCGGCACCTTCTCCAAGAGCCTGGGCGCGAGCGGCGGCTTCGCCGTCTCCGACCACCCGAAGTTCGACCTCCTCAGGCTCGCCAGCCGGCCCTACATGTTCACCGCCTCGCCGAGCCCGGCCACCATGGCGTCGGTCGCCGAGGCGCTGCGCCAGATCGAGGCCCGGCCCGAGCTCAGGACCCGCATCTGGGCCAATGCCGAGCAGCTCCACACCGGCCTGACCGACCTCGGCTTCACCCTCCTGGCGCCGCTCAGCCCCGTGATCGCCATCCGCATGCCCGACGAGGCGACGGCCGTCATGGCCTGGAACCGGCTCATCGAGGCCGGCGTCTACGTCAACCTGGCGCTGCCCGGCGGCACGCCCGGCGGCGTCTGCCTGCTCCGCTGCAGCGTCTCCGCCGCCCACGAGCCCGCCCAGATCGCAACGGTGCTCGGCTGCTTCGCGGAGCTGGCGAGCGAGCTCGACCGGCGGAGCAAGCAGGACGCGGCGTAGGGGGGAGCGCTGGCGAACGGAAGGGTTCATCGAGTCTCGTGGACCCGTATCCCATGCTTGAAAATGGATAATTTCAATACCATAATATTCCATGGAGTTTGAGTACGACCCGGTCAAGAGTGCTTCGAATATGGCGAAGCATGGCATCGACTTCGACCAGGCACAGGCCCTTTGGGACGATCCGTGGATGCTCGAAGCGCCAGCCCGGACCGAGGACGAGCCGCGCTTTCTGGCGATCGGCAAGATCGAGGGCAAGCACTGGGCGGTCGTCTGGACACCGCGAGGCCAAAATCCCGGAAGGAGGGCGGTGCGGATCATCTCGGTGCGCCGCGCCCGCAAGGAGGAGATCGCCTACTATGAAGGCAGCTGAATTCGACACGAAGTTCGATGCTGGTGAAGACGTCAGCGATGCCGTGGACTGGTCCCGGGCCCGTCGCCCGAACAGCGAGACCAGGCGCGTGAATGTGGATTTCCCGGCGTGGGTCGTAGACGGCCTGGACAAGCAGGCCCGCCATCTGGGCGTGACCCGACAATCGCTGATCAAGATGTGGATCGCCGAGAGGCTTCAGTGAAACGCGGCGAACTGTCGAGACGGGAGGTTCCTCGAAGAGCCATCGACACGCCCGGCGGTGTCCGCCACCCGCGCCGCGACCTCTCCGCCGCCCAAGCCCGCCCGGATCGCCACCGTCCTCGGCGGCTACGCCGAGCCGCCACCGAGCCGGACCGGTTGATGGGGCAGAACGCGGCGTGAGGGGGGCGCTTGCAGGTCAGCGGAAGAGTTGGTTGAGTCTAGTAGACCGACATTTCCCAGACATTGTTGCCCGTCTCAAGCATCGAAATAATCTTCGGGCTCGAATGTGTGGACTTCTCCAAGATCAACGGCGATGCTGTACAGGTCAATTTCAAAAGATATGAGCTACCTCTCCGCGACGCTCAGGCTGGCTTGACCGCCGTTGAGCTGTGGCCTAG
>CAYMTA010000003.1:0-140878 GCA_964393275.1 uncultured Geminicoccaceae bacterium
GTCATCCAGGCCGAGGTCCTGGACGACCGGCTGGCGGCCGGTGGCGACCAGGAGAAGGGAGCCGGCGATCCGCTGCTCGGCGCCATCCCTTTCGATGACCAGGGCGGGGCCGGGCTCGACCCGAAGGAGCGACACCCGCTCGTGGAGCACCACGCCCTCTCGGGTCAGCGCCGCCCGCACGACCGCGGCCAGCTCCGGATCGTCACGGGCCAGCAGCGGGCCGATATCGAGCACGGTCACGTTGGCGCCGAGGCGTCGGTAGGCCTGCGCCAGCTCGACCCCGATCGGCCCGCCGCCGAGCACGAGGAGGTGATCCGGCAGGGTCTCGTTGGCGAAGATGGTCTCGTTGGTGAGGAACGGGACGGTGTCGAGGCCCTGGATCGGCGGGACGGCCGGCCGGCTGCCGGTGGCGACGACGAAGCGGCGGGCGCGGATGGCAAAGCCGCCGGCCTCGACCGTCCGGTCATCCGTGAACCGGCCATGCGCCCGGATGACCTTCACGCCCAGGCCTTCGAAGCGCTCCACGCTGTCATGCGGGGCGATGCCGGCGATCACCTCGTCGATATGCCGGCGGACCCGGTCCATGCGCACGACCGGCCGCACCGGCTCGATGCCGAAGGGCTCCGCACTCCGCATCGCATGCGCGTGCGCCGCCGCCGCGATCAGGCTCTTCGACGGCACGCAGCCGACATTGAGGCAGTCGCCGCCCATCGGCCCCGATTCGATCAGCACCGTTTCGGCGCCGAGCTGGGCGGCGCCGGCGGCGACCGAAAGCCCGGCCGAGCCGGCGCCGATGACGCAGATGTCGGGTTTCAGGAGAGCCGTCATATCCTTCGTGGCGCTTGCCGCTTCCCCTGACCTAGGCAGACCTGCAGCTCACGACAAACCACGATGGCGTGACGCCGTTTGCTTGCGGCATGGCTGCCGCGTTGCTAGGAGCCGGCCATGCCCATGACCCGCCTCGAGCTTTTCGCCTGTCTCGACAGCCTCGGCATCGCGCACGCGACGCTGGAGCATCCGCCCGTCTTCACCGTCGAGGAGGCGCGGGAGCACACCCACCATCTGCCGGGCGGGCACACCAAGAACCTCTTTCTCGAGGACAAGACGGGCGGGCTCTGGCTGGTCACCTGCCTCGACGAGCAGCCGGTCAAGGTCAACGCGCTGGCCCGCCTGCTCGGGGCACCCCGCTTCTCGTTCGGCAAGGCCGAGCGGCTGATGGAGGCGCTCGGCGTGCCGCCGGGCTCGGTGACGCCCTTGGCGCTGGTCAACGACACCGAGCGGCGGGTGCGCCCGGTGCTGGACACCAAGCTCTTGGCGCACGAGCTCGTGAACTGCCACCCGCTCGCCAACACCGCGACGACGACGCTGAAGGCGTCCGATCTGCTGTGTTTTCTGGAGTCGCTCGGCTACGCGCCACGGCTGGTCGACCTGGACCTGACGCTCGAAGCCTGAAGCTCTTGCGTCGGCGGGCCGTTCCGTTTTTTATTCCATGCTGCACATCCGGAGGCATCTCTTCATGCTGAAGCTCGGCCTGGCGATCGTCCTTGCCCTGTTCATCGCCGCCTCGACGGCATCCGCGCAGACCTCGGAGTTCGAGAAGGGCATCGAGGCGGCGCATCGTGGCGAGTACGCGCTCGCCATCGAGATCTGGCGGCCGCTCGCGGAGGAAGGCGACCTCAAGGCCCAGACCTACATCGGGCTCATGTACGACAATGGCTGGGGTGTGCCGCAGGATTATGCCGAGGCGCATCGCTGGTTCCTGCGCGCCGCGGAGAAGGGCTACGCCAAGGCCGAGTACCACCTGGCCTTCAGCTTCCACCAGGGCCGCGGCGTGCAGCGCAGCCAGACCGAGGCGCTGAAATGGTACAACCTGGCAGCCGCCCAGGGCGAGGCGGCCGCCCAGTACAATCTGGGCAAGATCTACGCCCACGGCCTCGTCGTCCGTCGCGATCTGGTTGAGGCCTACAAGTGGCTGGCGCTGGCGGCCGAGGACAGCGCGCCGATAGCGTCCCTGGCCGCGCGCGACCGCGATCTTTTGGTGCCGCGGCTGACGCCCGAGCAGCTCGAGCTGGCGGAGCAGCGGGTGAAGGACTGGCGCCCGAGCTGACGGGCGAGCCGACCGCCTACTCCTCGAGGCCCCGATAGGCCTGGTCGCCCCAGACCTTCTCGACCTGACGGTTGCGGCCGCAGGCGAACCGGTAGCCGGCGTAGCGCAGCGGGTTCCTGGTGTAGAAATCCTGGTGGTAGTCCTCGGCCGGCCAGAAGGTGGGCGCGTCGATGATGCGGGTGACGATCTCCTGGCCCAGCGCCTCCTCGGCCCTGGCCTTGGAGGCCTCCGCCGTGGCCCGCTGCTCGGCGTCGGCGACGAAGACGGCCGTCCGGTAGCTGTTGCCCCGATCGCAGAACTGGCCGCCATCGTCGGTGACGTCGATGGTCCGCCAGAAGATGTCGAGCAGCGCGCCATAGCTGATGACGGCGGGGTCGAACGTGACCTTCACCGCCTCGAGATCGCCCGCCGCTGAATGGCTCTCGTAGGTCGGGTTGTCGAACTTGCCGCCGATATAGCCGGACTGGGTCTCCAGCACGCCCGGCACGGCGTCCATGTCGGATTCGACACACCAGAAGCAGCCCCCGGCGAGAATGGCGTAGTCCGTCGCCCGCGCCTGGCCGCCGCCGGCCGCGACGAGCAGCAGTGCCAGGCCAGAAATGGCCTTCCAAAGGTGCCGCATGAGGGTCTCCTGGTGCATGTGTCGCTTCGTGAGATAGGCGGCTTCGGCCGCGGGCAAACGGCCGCGCGGCCCGAGGCCGCCGAAAATCGCGCCGCGCCCGCCGGTTGCAGCCTCTCGGGGCGGTGCTTATATGGTCGATTGGTCGAGTGGCCGGCGAGGGTTGGCGGCGTCCCAGCCTCGGAACCGTCAAGACCGACCGTCGGTGCTACCGGTCCCGCCCGATGGCGAAGGCCAGGGCGATCGGGAGCAACAAGCCATTTTACGCGTGCTGCGCGAGGGGTTCGAATGAGCAAGATCATCGGCATCGATCTCGGTACTACCAACAGTTGTGTGGCGGTGATGGAGGGCAAGACGGCCCGCGTCATCGAGAACGAGGAGGGCATGCGGACGACGCCCTCGATGGTGGCGTTCACCGAGGATGGCGAGGTCCTGGTCGGCATGCCGGCGAAGCGCCAGGCGGTGACGAACCCGGAGAACACGGTCTTCGCCGTCAAGCGGCTGATCGGCCGGCGGTTCGACGACCCGGTCGTCGCCAAGGACAAGGGCATGGTGCCCTACAAGATCGTCAAGGCCGACAACGGCGACGCCTGGGTCCAGGTGCGCGGCGAGAAGAAGGCGCCCTCGCAGATCTCGGCCGAGATCCTGAAGAAGATGAAGGAGACGGCCGAGCGCCATCTGGGTGCGAAGGTCGAGAAGGCGGTCATCACGGTGCCGGCCTACTTCAACGACAGCCAGCGCCAGGCGACCAAGGATGCCGGCAAGATCGCCGGGCTCGAGGTGCTGCGCATCATCAACGAGCCGACCGCGGCGGCCCTCGCCTACGGCATGGACAAGAGCAAGAACCAGACGGTCGCGGTCTTCGACCTCGGCGGCGGCACCTTCGACATCTCCGTCATGGAGATCGCCGACGACGTGTTCGAGGTGAAGTCGACCAATGGCGACACCTTCCTCGGCGGCGAGGACTTCGACCTCCGGCTGATCGACTACATGGCCGACGAGTTCAAGAAGGAGCAGGGCATCGACCTGCGCTCCGACAAGCTCGCCTTGCAGCGGCTCAAGGAAGCGGCCGAGAAGGCCAAGATCGAGCTATCCTCGACCCAGCAGACCGAGGTCAACCTGCCCTTCATCACCGCCGACCAGGCCGGCCCCAAGCACCTGACCATGAAGATCAGCCGGGCCAAGCTCGAGATGCTGGTCGACGATCTGGTCCAGCGGACCATCGAGCCGTGCCGGAAGGCCCTGAAGGATGCCGGGCTCAGCGCTTCCGACATCCACGAGGTGATCCTGGTCGGCGGCATGACCCGCATGCCGAAGGTCGTCGAGACCGTGAAGCAGTTCTTCGGCAAGGAGCCGCACAAGGGCGTCAACCCCGACGAGGTGGTGGCCGTGGGTGCCGCCATCCAGGCCGGCGTGCTCGCCGGCGACGTCAAGGACGTGCTGCTCCTCGACGTGACGCCGCTCTCGCTCGGCATCGAGACCCTGGGTGGCGTCTTCACCCGGATCATCGACCGCAACACGACGATCCCGACCAAGAAGAGCCAGGTGTTCTCGACCGCCGAGGACAACCAGGGCGCCGTCACCATCCGCGTCTTCCAGGGCGAGCGTGAGCTCGCGGCCCAGAACAAGATGCTCGGCCAGTTCGATCTCGTCGGCATTCCGCCGGCCCCGCGCGGCATGCCGCAGATCGAGGTGACCTTCGACATCGACGCCAACGGCATCGTCAATGTCTCGGCCAAGGACAAGGCCACCGGCAAGGAGCAGCAGATCCGCATCCAGGCCTCGGGCGGGCTCAGCGAATCCGAGATCGAGAAGATGGTCAAGGAAGCGGCCGAGCATGCCGAGGAGGACAAGCAGCGCCGGGCGGTCATCGAGGCGAGGAACCAGGCGGACAGCCTGATCTACTCGACCGAGAAGAGCCTGAAGGAGTATGGCGACAAGCTCGAGGCAAGCGACCGGTCGGCGATCGACGGGGCGATCACGGAGCTCAAGGGCGTGCTCGAGAGCGAGGACCCGGATGCCATCAAGGCCAAGTCCGACGCGCTGGCGCAGGTGGCGATGAAGCTCGGCGAGGCGATGTACAAGTCGCAGCAGGCCAATGACGGCGCCGATGCCGGCGGCGACAGCGGCAGCGCCGGCGGCGGTGGCGACGACGTGGTCGATGCCGAGTTCGAGGAGGTCGACGACGACAAGAAACGCTCTGCGTGAGCAGCCGCCTCCTGGCGGACGGAACGGGCGGGGACCGGGTCGGTGACGACCCGGTCCCTCGCCATTCCATCCTTTCGACTTTGACCGTCCATCACTAGGATCGAGCGCCCATGGCCAAGCGCGACTTCTACGAAACCCTCGGTGTCGGCAAGAGCGCCGACGAGGCGGACCTCAAGCGCGCCTATCGCAAGCTCGCCATGCAGTTCCATCCCGACCGCAATCCCGGCGACGACCAGGCCGAGGCGCGGTTCAAGGAGGTCAACGAGGCCTACGAGATCCTTCGGGACCCGCAGAAGCGGGCAGCCTATGACCAGTTCGGGCCGCAGGCCTTCGAGCAGGGCATGGGAGGCCGGGGCGGTGCCGCCGGCGGCTTCGACTTCACCAGCTTCGCCGACGTCTTCGACGACCTCTTCGGCGATTTCGTCGGCGGCGGGCGGCGGCGCGGTGCCAGCCCGCGCGGCAACGATCTCCGCTACAACCTGACGATCAGCCTGGAAGAGGCCTTCTCGGGCAAGAAGGCGCAAGTGCGGGTGCCGACCGCGGTCGCCTGCGACGCCTGCGACGGCAGCGGCAGCGAGGGCAGGGCGGATGCCTCGGCCTGTCCGACCTGCCGCGGGGCGGGACGGGTGCGCTCGCAGCAGGGCTTCTTCACCGTCGAGCGGACCTGCCCGACCTGCCAGGGCAGCGGCCGGGTGGTGACCAATCCCTGCAAGGTCTGCTCGGGCAGCGGCGTCGTGCACAAGGAGAAGACGCTCGCCATCAGCGTCCCCCCGGGGGTCGAGGACGGCACGCGCATCCGCCTCTCGGGCGAGGGCGAGGCGGGCCTCAGGGGCGGCCAGCCGGGCGACCTCTACATCTTCGTCACCGTGGCCCCGCACCGGCTGTTCCGCCGCGAGGGCCACAACATCTTCTGCCGCGTGCCGATCCCGATGACCACGGCGGCGCTCGGCGGCGACGTCGAGGTGCCGACGATCGAGGGCAAGCGGGTGCGCCTCGCGATTCCCGGCGGCACCCAGACCGGCAAGCAGATCCGCCTGCGCAGCAAGGGCATGACCGAGCTGCACGGCCACAGCCGGGGCGACATGTTCGTCGAGATCATCGTCGAGACGCCGGTCAACCTGACCAAGCGCCAGCAGGAGCTGCTGCGCGAGTTCGACGGGGCGGGCGAGAAGGCGAACAACCACCACCCCGAATCCGACGGGTTCTTCGCCAAGGTGCGCGAGCTCTGGGACGACCTGACGGACTAGGCCCGCCCGGCTCCTTCCGCACCGGCCCGCGAGCAGCGTCGCCTCGAGCTGCTCGCGGGGGTCGGACGTTCAGGTGCCGGTGCGGCGCAGCTCGCCCATCAGATCGACCACCAGGACGGCGTCGAGCCAGTTGCCGTGCCGGCGGCAGCGCTCGATGTCGGCGCGCGTGATGTGGCCGAGCCGCTTGCCGCCATCGACGACCTGAAGAATGTCGCACCCGCCGGCCCGCATCCTGGCCTCGGCCATGGCCGCCGTGTGGTTCCATTCCACGCAGACGGGCTTGAGAAGCTCTCTCGACAGAACGGTGCTCATGCTGCGACTCCCTGGGCGGCTGCCCGATCGGCGACCTTGGGCTGATTGACGGCTGTCGGAACGAAGCGGTCGATGAGGCGCCGGGCCATACGGCGGCCGAAGCCGGCGGCCGGGCGCGGGATGCGGCGGACATGTTGCGTATCGCGGATGATGACGCCACTCGCGCCGCCGACAGGAAAGAGGGCCACGCGGAGCCGCGGCCCCGTGAGGTCGATGAGCATGGTTTCACCCGCCGGAAGCGTGCGTGCCGCGGCCGCCAGGTGAGAGGCCAGCTGATCGGCATCGATGGCGAGCTCGGCGATGCTCATGAAGCCCGTCTCGGCGTCTTCCAGCTCGTCCAGATCCCTCGTTTCCAGCTCGAAGCTGCTGCGGGACACGAGCATCGCCCCACTTACGGCCAAGAGGTCGACCAGCCTCGAAAGATCGCTGCGCCGCGTGACCCATTGCACCCGGCAGGGCATTGCCTGTCCCATCGTTCATACCCCCCACATCCGACTGCTGACGCTACGGACATATAACGGGCAGCGCTACGATAGGTTGCGCCGGTTGACATTGATCCAGATCAAGCCGCGACAATCGGCGCCATTGCCCTTACCACATCCGCTCGGCGAGCCGATGACGCTCATCGAGCTCCCATGCCATGCCGATGACCGCGCCGAACGGCAGATGGCGGGTCGAGATGACACCGATGCAGCGGCCGCCGTCGATGACCGGCAGATAGCGGTAGCTGAACTGGTCCATGGAGCGGATCGCATCGCCGATCGGCGAGTCGGCGCCAATCGTGTCCGGCGACTTGGTCATCACGTCGCCCACCTCCGTGGTGGCCGGATCGAGCCCCGCATGCACCACGCGCATCAGGAGGTCGCGCTCGGTGAAGATGCCGACCACCGCCTCGCCCTCCATGACGAGGATGCTGCCGCAACGGTGCTTCGCCATCTTGTCGGCGGCGGCCTTGACGGTGGTGGCCGGGTCGGCGCGCACGAGGATATCCCGCTGGATGACCTCGCGAACCGGTCTCTTGGACATGCTCTCACTCCCGCTGCTTTGATGCCTGCTGCAAGTCGCAAGCCTTGCCTAGCAGGGCAATTGAGCATGGACCATGATCAGGATCAATCGCCGTCCTGCCGGCAGACTCAGTCCCGGGTGTCGCGCGCTCCCGCCTACCAGATGCGCTCGGCGAGCGACTGGCGCTCGTCCAGCTCCCTCTCCATAATGGCGATCTCGGCGAACGGCAGGTCGCGGATGGAGAGGATGCCGAGCACCCGCTCGTTCTCGATCACCGGCAAATGCCGATAGCAGCACTCGTTCATCTGGCGGATGGCATCGCCGATCGGGGCATCGGCGGCGATGGTGTCGGGGTTGGCGGTCATGACCTCGACGAGCGGCGTGTCGAGATCGCGGCCGGCGGCGACCACCCGCGCGAGCAGGTCGCGCTCGGTGAAGATGCCGACCAGGACGTCGCCGCGCGCCACCAGCACGCTGCCGCAGTGGTGTGCCGCCATGCCGATCGCGGCATCGCGTACCGTCTCCTCGGGCTCGGCCTTGAGCAGGGTGTCGCGGGCGAGGAAGTCACGGACGGGACGGTTCGACATGTTTCCGGTCCTCCACCATTGTTCGCCTACCGGTTGATCTTGAAGTCAACAGCATCCATCGAATGTTGACAAGGACAATCTTCGCCGAAAGCGCCGGGCCGCTCACTTCACGGTCAGGCACGGGACGTCGAGATGATGGGTGAGCTTGCTCGAGACGCTGCCCATGACAAGGCTGCCGATGGCGCCGAAGCCGCGCCTGCCGACGACGACGAGGTCGACCTTTTGCTCCCTGGCCGCCTCGAGCAGCGCATCGGCGGCATCGCCGGAGAGCTCGAGCGGCGTCACGCGCTCTGCCCCTTCGTGCCGCGCGGCGATGACCGAGCGCTCCAGCACCTTGGCGCCGACCGCGGCGGCCAGCCGCTCCTCGTTGGCTTTCGAGATGATCTCGATGGACAGCCGGCCGAGATGCGGCGGCTCCACCTGCCTGGGCTCGGCCAGGTGCTCGACCTCGGCCATATGCCGCAGCCCGTCCGGCACGGGCTGGCCGGTCAGGACGTGGGCGATGACGAGATCGGCGTCGTAGCGGCCGGCGAGGCTGCCGGCGATGGCCACGGCTTTCTGGGCGTGCTCGGAGCCGTCGGCGGCGACGAGAATCTTCGTGAACATCGCGCATCCTCCCTCGAAACCGTGGATTCTGAGGGAGGATAGGCGATTCTACAACCTCGAGTCTCGCGCTGAATCAGGTCGGCGAGGGTCTCGGGAGGCCAGCTTCGCGCTCACGCCTGGACGGTGCGCTGCTTCTGCTCGCCCAGACCCTGGATGCCGAGCCGCATGGTCTGGCCGGGCTTGAGGAACACAGGCTTCGGCTTGATGCCGAGGCCGACGCCGGGCGGCGTGCCGGTCGAGATGATGTCGCCCGGCTGCAGGCTCATGAACTGCGAGAGGTAGTGGACCAAAAACGGCACCTTGTAGACCATGGTTCGGGTCGAGCCGTCCTGGTAGCGCTTGCCGTCCACCTCGAGCCACATCTTCAGGTCCTGCGCGTCGGGAACCTCGTCCCTGGTCACCAGCCAGGGGCCCGTCGGGCCGAACGTGTCGTGGCTCTTGCCCTTGGTCCACTGGCCGGCGCGCTCCGCCTGGAACTCGCGCTCGGAGACGTCGTTGATCACGCAGTAGCCGGCGACGTGGTCGAGGGCATCCTTCTCCTCGACATACTTCGCCTCCTTGCCGATCACCACGCCGAGCTCGACCTCCCAGTCGGTCTTGCTCGACTTGCGCGGAATCTCGACGTCGTCGTCGGGCCCGCAGATGGCGCTGGTGCATTTCATGAAGATGACCGGCTCCGGCGGCACGGCCATGCCGCTTTCGGCGGCGTGGTCGGCGTAGTTGAGGCCGATGCAGATGAACTTGCCGACCTTGCCGACGCAGGCGCCGAGGCGCGGGTTGCCGCCGACCGCGGGCAGGCTCGCCGGATCGAGGCCGGCGAGCTTGGCGAGGCCATCCCTGCCGATCGTCGTGCCGTCGATGTCGGCGACCACGCCCGAAAGGTCGCGGATGGTGCCGGCGGCATCGAGCATGCCGGGCTTTTCCTGGCCCTTGGGGCCGTAGCGCAAGAGCTTCATCGCGTTTCTCTCCCGTTTGTCAAAGAACTGTCCGTTCAGGCGACCCGCTCGACGCGGGCCCCCAGATTGCCGAGCTTGCGCTCGATCTGCTCGTAGCCGCGATCGAGATGGTAGACGCGGTTGATCTCGGTCTCGCCCTCGGCGGCGAGGGCGGCCAGCACCAGCGACACCGAGGCGCGCAGATCCGTCGCCATGACCGGCGCGCCATTGAGCCGGCTGACGCCGCGGACCAAAGCGGTGCCGCCGTGGACGTTGATGTTGGCACCCATGCGCAGGAGCTCGGGCGCGTGCATGAAACGGTTCTCGAAGATCGTCTCGGTGATCATCGAGGCTCCCTCGGCGACGCACATCAGCGCCATGAACTGCGCCTGCAGGTCCGTGGCGAAGCCGGGGAAGGGCCGGGTCATGACGTCGACCCCGGTGAGGGCGCCATTGGCGCGGCTGGCGACCAGCCCGTCCTCGGTCGCCTCGAGGGCGACGCCGGCCTCCTCCAGCTTCTCCAGGGCGGCACCCAGGAGGTCGCGCCGGCAGCCGGTGAGCTGCACCCGGCCGCCGGTGATCGCCGCCGCCATGGCGTAGGTGCCGGCCTCGATCCGGTCCGGCAGGATGTGGTGGCGCGCCCCGCCGAGCGTCGGCCGGCCCTCGATCCTGAGGACCGAGGTGCCGGCGCCCTCGATCCCGGCACCCATGGCCTCGAGGAGCTGGGCGAGGTCGACGATCTCGGGCTCGCGCGCGGCACCGTGGATCTCGGTCGTGCCCCTGGCGAGAGCGGCCGCCATCATCAGGTTCTCGGTGGCGCCGACGGAGGGCTGGGAGAAGCGGATCACGCCGCCCTTGAGGCCGCCTGGAGCCGTCGCCGTGACGTAGCCGTCGGCCAGCTCGATGGTGGCACCCAGGGTCTCGAGCCCAGCCAGGTGCAGGTCGATCGGCCGCGTGCCGATCGCACAGCCGCCCGGCAGCGAGACCTTGGCGACCCCCTCGCGCGCGACCAAGGGGCCGAGCACCAGGACGGACGCCCGCATCCGGCGGACGAGGTCGTAGGGTGCGGTGGTCGAGAGCACGTTCTCGCAGGCGAGCGTCATCCGCCCGGGTGCGCCGGGCAGGAGACGCGCCTCGACGCCGAGCACCTGCAACAGGCGCTGCATCGAGCCGATGTCGGCGAGGTCCGGCACGTTGTCCAGCTCGAGCGGCTGGTCGGTCAGGAGGCAGGCGGCCATGAGCGGCAGGGCGGCGTTCTTCGCCCCGCTGATCGCCACCTCGCCCTGGAGCGGCACGCCGCCCTTGATGAGGATACGGTCCATGGATCGTCCCGAGAGGCGGGGCCCATGCCCCGCGAGCGGCCCCTAAGTGCCAAGCGGCGCGGCTGAGGGCAAGCGTCTTCGCTCAACTTTCGAGCGATTGGCCGCTCAGAGGGTCTCCGTCCACTTCACGTAAGCCGCGATGTCGAACTTCCGCTTCAGCCCGCGGTCGTTCATGTAGCGGATCTTGCCGAAGACCGGCCGCTCGGTCCAGGCGCGGTCGTGCAGCCCGAAGAGCCAGCCGACATTGGCGAAGGAGGCCGGGTCGCGGCCGTCGAGGAACCAGCGGTTGTTCAGCGCCAGCGTGGTGGTGAACGCCTCCTCGGGCGTCTTCGACCATTCGATGATCTTCTTGCCCCAGTACATCCGCATGTAGTTGTGCATGTAGCCGGAGACCCGCATCTCGCGCATCGCCGCGTTCCAGTAGGGGTCGTGGGTCCGGCCTTGGGCGAGCTCATCCCTGTCGTAGAGATGCTCGCGCCGGTCGCGTTCGTGCTCGCCCAGCGTCTTTCTCGCCCAGCCCGGCAGCATGGCATAGCTGTCGTAATTTTCAGTGAAGGTGACGAAGTTTGCAGCCAGCTCGCGGCGGACGATCAGCTCCTCGAGGAAGCTCGCCCGGTCCTCCCGGCCGACACCTTCGGCATCGCGGGCGGCGAGGGCGAGGTCGAGCGGCGAGATCTGGCCGAAATGCAGGTATGGGCTGAGCTCGGAGCCGTGCCGGGCGACGGGCTCGTTGCGGCCTTCGGCGTAGCCGTCGAGCTTCTCCTCGATGAACGCGTCGAGCTGTGCCCGTGCCCTGCTGGCGCCGCCCTCGAAGCGGCTGACCCGGTCGACTCCCCGGTCGAGCTTCAGCCGGTCGAGCGTGCCCTCCGGATCGCCCGCGTCGAGGTCGCTGGCGAGGTCCATGTCGAGCGAGCCCCGGGCCACCGCCTCGGGCTCGAAGGGCAGGAGAAAATCGTTTCGCAGCCGGGCGATCTTCGGCCGAAGGGTGCGCGCGCCATATTCCGCCTTGTCGCTCGCGGTCTCGACCGGCACGACCACGTCGCTTTCCACCTGCACGACCCGGCAGCCCGCCTCGTCCGCGACCGTCCGGCGCCAGGCGACCTGGTGGCGGAGATAGCCCCGGTCGGCGACGACGACGGCCGCCTCCCTGGCGAGATCGATGGCGACGCGCGCCGGCTCGCCGTGGCGCAGCACGAAGCGGATGTTGCGATTCCGAAGCTCGGCCGCGACCTCGGCTAGGCCGTCGAGCATGAAGGCATAGTGGCGGCGATTGGCCTCGGGATAGTCGTCCATGAGGCCGAACCCCACGACCACCGGCAGGCCGCGCCTGTTGGCGAGCTCGATCGCGAGGCCGAGCGCGTGGTTCGACCGGACGCGCTGCGCCTGCTGCATCCAGTAGAGGATATGGCGGCCACCCGGGCGCTCGCCGGACCCGTTCAGCTCTCGAAGGCGCTCGGACTGGATCACGGCAGACCAGGAAGAATCATCGGGCTCAGTGGTTGGAGCCGCTCGCGGGCGCGCAGAACAGGCGGTGCAGGAGGCCGATCAATTCCACCGCCTCGTCGCCGTTGAGGCTGTAGAAGATCATCTTGCCCGACCGCCGGGTCCTGACCAGGTCGTCCTGCCTGAGCCGGGCGAGCTGCTGCGAGAGGGCCGGCTGGCGCATGCCGAGCAGCGTCTCGAGCTCGCTGACCGACCGCTCGGCGCCGACGAGGCAGCAGAGGATCATCAGGCGATTGCTGTTGGCCACGGTCTTCAGGAAAGCCGAGGCGCGCTCGGCGCTTTCCATCAGCTCGCTCGGCGGGCCACCGACCGCCTCGTGGTCCAGGGCTGTCTCGCCCGCGGCCTCGTTCGGGTCGCGCGCCACGGAATGCTTCGACACGGCTGGACTTTCAATCAATCTTCGTTTTCGACGCCCTCCAGTATAGCGCGGCGGGGGCCGTCGCGCGAGCGCCGGTCACGCTCAGGCTGCCTCGAGCAGCGCCACGCCGATCCGCGCAATGTCCTCGAGCGGCTCGGCCTCGGTCCCCGAGACGCCACGCGCCACGGCGGCGTAGAAGCGGGCCAGCGCCCGGCAGTCGGCGGTGGGCGCCAGCCGTCCCGCGGCGCGGGCGCGCTCGAACATGGCGAAGAGGGCCTCCTCCAGCTCGCCGGCCGCCGCCCGGGTCTCGGTCGCGACCGCGGCGGGCAGGCGGTGGCAGACCCGTCTCGCCTCCGCCAGCATGCACCCCTTGGGCTGTCCGGCGTTGCGCGCCGATTTCAGCTCGAGCTGGAACAGGCGGGTGAGCGCCGCCCGCGGGTCGTCGCCGCGCAGCGCATGCAGATTCGCGGCATGAACCTCGTCCTGGTAGAGCCGCAAGGAGCGGCAGAACATGGCCGCCTTGTCGCCGAAGGCGTTGTAGAGGCTGCCGCGCTGCAGGCCCGTGGCGTGCACCAGATCGTCGATCGACGTGGCCTCGAAGCCCTTCTCCCAGAACACCCGCATCATCGCGTCGAGCACCTGGCTCTCGTCGAATTGTCGCGTCCCCGCCATCGGCTTTCTTCCCATGCAACCCGCATCCTGCATCTAGGCCTTTTGACCGACCGGTCAAGAATAGATGTTGCGTCAGCGACGTGGCCTGTATCGTCATGCCTGTATGGTCATGGAGGTGACAATGAGCGGGAGGAGGAAGCGATGACCGAGCATGCCCTGATCGTGGGTGCCGGACACGGGCTGTCGGCGGCTTTCGCCCGCCGGCTGGCGCTGGACGGGGTCGCCGTATCGCTCGCCGCGCGCGACACGGCGAAGCTGGCCGGCCTGGCGCGGGAGCTGGATGCCCGGACCTTTGCCTGCGACGCCGGCGACGCGGCGGCGGTGGCAGGCCTCTTCGCCGAGCTGGACGCGGCCGGGCGGACACCCTCGATCGTCCACTACAACCCGAGTGTCCGGATCCACGCACCCTTCGTCGAGCTCGTGCCCGGGGAGGTCGAGAAGGCGCTCAGGATCACCGCCTTCGGCGGCTTTCTGGTGGCGCACCAGGCGGTGCCGCGCCTGCTCCGGCACGGTGGCGGCACACTGCTCTTCACCGGTGCTTCGGCCAGCGTGAAGGGCTACCCGCGCTCGGCACCCTTCGCCATGGGCAAGTTCGCGCTGCGCGGCCTCGCCCAGAGCCTTGCCCGCGAGCTCCAGCCCTCGGGCATCCACGTCGTGCACCTCGTGATCGACGGCTCCATTGCCCCGCCGGGAGGCGCCCCACCGGGAGGCGCCCCACCGGGAGGCGCCCCACCGGGAGGCATGGCGGGCGAGGACCGGCTGGATCCGGCGGCGATCGCCGAGACCATGCACCATCTCGTGCGCCAGCCGCGCAGCGCCTGGTCCTGGGAGATCGAGCTGCGGCCATGGGTGGAGCGGTTCTAGGCCAGTCGGGCCGGGTCGAGGGGCCGGGTCGAAGGGCCAGATCAGGCGGGCAGCCAGAGCAGGTCCTGGTGGCCGACGCGGTGCTCGGAGCGGCCGGCTTCGATCTGGCGCGCGCGCTGGTCCCGCCAGTCGGCGATCTCGGCCGCCTGGCCCGGGGCGATCTCGGTGGCGGCCTGGGCGTAACCGTCGAGCAGGACTTTCTGGATCGTCTGGTCGCCGTAGCCGAGCCGCCAGTCGCTTCGGGCCACGAGGAGCTCGCCCGCGGCCGGGGCCAGGCGCGCCTCGAGGGCCGCCACGGCGGTCGGGCCGAGGGCCGCGCCGAAGCCCTTGTCGGTGCGCTGGTGCGCATCGAACAGCCGCTTCACTTCGCCGTCGAAGATGTCGCCCGGCCGCCAGCGCAGGCCGCCGTCACAGGTGAGGACGAGATAGAGCGCCGTGCCGCGCTCGCGGGCCAGGACCGCCAGCTCGTCGAGCCAGGCAGCGCTCACCAGATCGAGAAAGGCCGAGGCGGTGACGAGGTCCGTGCCTTCCGCGATGGCGGCGGCGAGGTTCCGGGCGAGGTCGACCTGGGCATAGGCCGCCGTCACGTGCCCCGGCAGGGTGGCGAGGCCCGGCGTGCCGGCCGCGATCAGCGCCGGGTCGTGCTCGGCGAGCGTCCAGCCCTGCGGGCAGGGCAAGGCCGGGGCGATGGCCCGCAGGTTGCTGCCGGTGCCGCTGCCGAGATCGACGATGCCGAGGCACGGCCGACCGGCTGCCCAGGCGGCGAGCCGATCCAGCAGGTCCGGGGCGCGGGCGGCATGGTCGTAAGGCTCGCGCAGCTCGAGCCAGCCCGTGGCGAAGCCGCTCATCCGGCGGAGGCGCCCTGCAGCGCCTCGGCCACGCGGCGTCCCGTCTCCGCCCAGCCGGGCAGGCGCCCGCTGGCCCGCCGGGCACCCTCGCGCAGGCGCTCCAGGGCGATCGGATCCTCGGCCAGGGCCTGGATCAGCCGGCGAAGCTCGGCGACATCGCCGGGCTCGAAGAAGAGCGCGGCGCTCTCCGGCACGACCTCGACGACGGCGCCGCCCCGCGCGACGAGCGCCGGGATGCCGGCGGCGAGCGCCTCGCCGAGCGCCATGCCGTAGCCTTCGTGGAGGGCGGTGGAGACGAAGAGGTCGGTGCTTGCGAGCAGCGCGTCGAGATCGCTGGCATCGAGCTCGCCGACGAGCGCGATGCGGTTCGCCTGGTCGGTCTCCTCGATCAGCAGGGCGAGGTCATGGACGGTCGCCGGGTCGCGTTCCAGGCTGCCGGCGATGGTCGCCTCGATCGCGTGGTCCGAAAGTCCGGCCAGGGCCGCCACCAGGGTGCGCTGGTCCTTGCGCGCGATGACGCTGCCGACGTTCAGGATATGCAGCCCGGGGCCGCCGGAGCCCCGGGCCGGCGGGCGGCGATCGGTGCCGGGCGGGGCCACCGCGACCCTGGCCTCCGGCACCCCGTAATCCTCGACCAGAGCGAGTCGCGTCGTCCTGGATGTGCAGATCACCCGGCTCGCCTGGGCGAGAGCCCGGCGCTCGCTGGCGAGGAAGGCGTCGGCAAGGTCCGCGTCGAGGCCCGTCTCATAGGCCAGCGGATGATGAACGAGGGCGATCAGCTCGAGCCGCGCGGCGAGCTCGGCCGCGAGGTCCGGCAGCACGCCCAGCGCCAGGCCGTCGACGACGAGGCGGCTCCCTTCCGGCAGGGCGAGCAGGCGCTTCCGGGTCTCGTCCAGGGCCGCCGCATCGGGCTCGGGAAAGCCATCCGGCAGGCTGATCCGGCGCACCGTCCAGCCGAGCGCCTCGAGCGCCTCGGCGAGGCGCCGGTCGTAGATCGTGCCGCCGGTCAGCCGGTCGAAGCCGCCCGGGACGGCGAAGGCGAGGGTGGTGTCGGACATCGGCCTTACATGTGCTATCCGGCGCCCGTGGAAAGGACGCGGAGAGGTGAACGATGGCAGGTCGGATCGAAACGGACGCGGCACCGGGGCGGGCCGCGGCGCATCTCATGTACGCGCTCTATGCCGTGGCCCTCTTCACCGCCCTGCCGATGCTCGCCGGCGTGGTCGTCGCCTATATCGGCCGCGGCGCTGCCGAGCCGGTCTATCGCAGCCATCTCGACTGGGGCATCACCACCTTCTGGGTGGCGCTGGTGATCGGCATCATTGGCTTCGTCCTGCTCTTCATCCTGATCGGCTATCTCGTGCTCGGCCTGCTCTGGCTCTGGACCGCCTACCGCATCATCCGCGGCTGGCTGGCTCTGCTCGACGGCCGAAGCATCTGAAAGCATCGCTCAGAGCGGCGCCTCGAAGCTCGCCCAGGCGACATCGCTCTCGGCCAGCTCGACCCTGAGGCCCGCGAGCGCCTCGCTGCCCGGCCCGAGCCTGCCTTCGGCGATCGCCGCCTTCATGGCATCGAAGATGTGCCGGGCGAGGAACTCGGTCGTCGTGTTCTGGCCCTCGAAGGCCTCGATGTCGTCGAGATTCCGGTAGTTGAGCCCGGCCAAAATTGCCTTGAGCTGGTCGATCGCCCGGCCGATGTCGACCACGATGTTGTCCTCGTTCACGTCCCGACGGCTGAACTCGACATCGACGACGAAGGTGGCGCCGTGCAGCTCCTGCGCCGGGCCGAAAACCTCGCCCTTGAAGCTGTGCGCGATCATCATCCGGTCGCGAACCCGAACCTTGTACATGCTCACTCCTCAAAGGCTGGCCTCGGGGGCCGGGTAGCTCACCCGATGGCAAAGCACGCCGGACCCCGAGCGGGCAAGGGCCGGCAGCAGCGCCGGCAGCTCGTCGAAGGGGCCTTCGCTGTCGATCAGGGCGTCGAGCGCAGGGTCGGCGGCCAGGAGCTCCAGCGCCTTGGCCAGCCGCCTTCGGTGATCGAAGCGCGGTCGCATGGCGGGCGCGATCGTCCCGACCTGCGAGCTCAGGAGACGCAGCCGGCGGCTGTGGAAGGCTTCGCCGAGCGGCAGCGCGACGCTGCCATCACCGTGCCAGCTCGCCTCGACGATGCGCGCCTCGATGCCGGCGATGGCGAGGCCGGCCGCCAGCGCCGCACCGGCGCCGGAGGCGTTGATGACGCAGTCGGCGGGCTCGAGCCCTTGGGAAGCGCTCCGAAACGGCAGGCCGAGCTTCCTGGCGATGGCGGTCTTCCCCGGGTCGGTGTCGACCAGCGTCACCTCCGCACCCGGCAGCCGCGCCGCGATCCGGGCGATCAGGCAGCCAACCACGCCGGCGCCCATCACCACGATCCGCTCGCCCGGCAGGAGGGCCGCGTCCCAGACGACATTCAGCGCGGTCTCCATGTTGGCGGCGAGCACGGCCCGCTCCGGCGGCAGGCCATCGGGCAGGACGTGCACCGCGCTCGCCGGCACGACGTAGCGGGTCTGGTGCGGATGGAGGCAGAAGACGTCTCGGCCCTGGAGCGCCGCCGGGCCGGCGCTGACAGCACCGACGCTGCAGTAGCCGTACTTGACCGGAAAGGGAAAGCTGCCCTGCTGGAACGGGCAGCGCATGACCAAAGCCTGCGAGGTTGGCACGCGGCCCAGGGCGACCAGGGCCTCCGTGCCGCGGCTGATCGCCGACCAGCGCGTCTCGACCAGCACCTCCCCGGGGCCCGGCGCTGCCAGTGCCTCGGGGCGGATCTCGCCCTGTCCCGGGCCAGTAGCCCAATACGCCTCAGCCTCCAGCCTCACGCCTGCTCCCGTTCGATCCGGCGCGATGGCCGCCCTTAACCTGCGACCAATCCGTTCGCCGAACGTGACACGGCCGCAGCCTACTGGCAAAAAGTTGCATCCGACTTAACTTTCGAGAGCGTCGTCGGCGTCAGCACTCCTTTCGTGAAGCAGCGTTGATCGGTGCAGGGAAACGCATCGTATACAGGGCCAGTCCATCAAGAGGCGCCGATGTCGGAAATTATCGAACCTGCCAGGCAGGAGTTCATCAAGGTCGCAGCCGCCGAGCGGTTTCTGCGCGGCGGCATGGCCTGCCGGGTGGTCGCGGCCACGGGCTCGGTCACCGTCAAGGCGCTCGAGGGCATGGATGACCCGAGCCTCGCGGCCCTGCTCTCGGGCGGTGGCGGGGCGACCCTCGTGCTCAGCGCCCGGCGCGCCGCGGCGCTCGGCATCGAGTCCGCCGGACCCGACGCGGTGCGCCTGCCTCTCGACGCCGGGATCGGGGTCGAGCAGGTCCAGGCCCTGGTCGATCCGACCCGGCTCATGGCGGCGCTCGAGGACATGCCGACCCGCCCCGCCTCGCCGGCCGACGTGGCGGCGGTCGAGCTCTGCAAGATCGCCAATCTCCTGCCGGCCTGCGTCGTGCTCGACGATGCCGAGCTGCCCTGCCTCGAGCTCGATGCAACCGCCATCATGGCCTACCGCACCGCCGCCGCCGGCAGCGTCGAGCGGATCACCGAGGCCAGGGTGCCGCTCGCCGATGCGGCCGACACGCGGTTCGTCGCGTTCCGCTCGCGGCTCGGCGGGCCGCAGCACTACGCCATCCTGGTCGGCCGGCCCGAGAGCTTAGCCGCACCGCTCTGCCGGCTGCATTCCGAATGCTTCACGGGCGATCTCTTCGGCTCGATGCGCTGCGACTGCGGCGAGCAGCTCAAGGGCGCCATCAGGCGGATGGACGAGGCCGGCGGCGGGGTGCTCCTCTATCTGGCCCAGGAGGGCCGGGGCATCGGCCTCGTCAACAAGCTACGCGCCTATCGGCTGCAGGATTCGGGTGTCGACACGGTCGATGCCAACACGCATCTCGGCTTCGAGCCGGACGAGCGGGATTTCCTCGCCGCCGCCACCATGCTGCGCACCCTGGGCTTCAAGGCCGTGCGGCTCCTGACCAACAACCCCGACAAGGTCGCCCAGCTCGCCGAGCGCGGCATCGAGGTCACCGAGCGGGTCGAGCACAGCTTCGCCGCGAACCGTCACAATCGCTTCTATCTCGAGACCAAGGCGCGGCGCAGCGGCCATCTCCTGCGGCTGCCCGACCTGCCGCGACGCGGCGCCGCCTAGGGGGCGAGCCACAGCCCCATGGCCCCGCGAACCGCGGCGGCGAGGCCGACGGCCAGGAGCGCCAGGAGGCCGACCAGCCGGTAGTGCCGCTTAAGGTCGCCGGTGAAGAGCCGCCCGCCCAGGGTCGTGCCGAGGATCATCGCCGGGCAGAGCAGGGCCGCAAGCCAGAGCTCCCCTGGGGCGATCAGGCCCTGGGCGAGGGCCAGGGCCAGGCCGAGCGTGCCGTTGCAGAGGAAGAAGGCGGCGAGCGAGGCTCGGGTCACCTCGGGCGGCCGGCGCAGCGAGAAGAAGAGGGCGATGATCGGCGGGCCCGCCATGGCGGCGAGCCCGTTGAGCACGCCCGAAAGCCCGCCGAGCGCCAAGAGGCCCCAGGGGCCGGGCAGACGCTGCAGATGCCAGCCGCGCTGCAGCAGGAGCACGGTGACGACGACGATCAGGCCGATGGCGAGCCTTGCCGTGTCCGCCCGAAGCCAGAGCAGGAGCCCCATGCCCGGCACGATGCCGAGCACCGCACCGGGCAGCAGCCGCAGCAGTGTTCGCCACTCGATGTGCCGGCCGTCCGCGTACAGGTTCTGCAGCCCGGCCACGATCTGCAGCGCCATGATGGTCGGCACGGCGAGCCGCGGCGCGAAGACGAGGCTCAGGAGCGGCACGCCCGCGAGGGCGGTGCCGAAGCCGGTGAAGCCCCGCAGGATGCCGGCGGATGCCATCGCCACCGAGCCGGCGAGGACGGCCCCGATCGAGGGCGTCACGCCCCGGCCGCCCGGCGCACCGCCCGCAAGGCAGCGTTCAGAAGGCGCGCGTCTCGGCGCCCTCGACGTAGTGCTTCAGGTATTGGCCGACGAAATCGTGGTCGACGAGGCGCTGGTAGGCATCGGCGATCCGCTGCGCCACCGGGCCCCAGACCTGGCCCGAGGGGCCGATCGCCACGCCGTTCACCTTGACGATCGGGCAGATGCAGAGCGAGGTCGAGGTGAGAAAGGCCTCGTCGGCGTTGTAGGCGTCGTAGAGGTCGATATCGGCCTCGCGCAGGGTCAGGCCCTCGGCCCGGGCCAGATCGATGGCGGTCTGGCGGCTGACGCCGGGCAGCACGAACTTCTCGCGGGGGGTGAGGATCTCGCCGTCGCGGACGATGAAGATGTTCGAGCCCATGCCCTCGCAGAGATTGCCGTTGACGTCGAGCAGCACGGCCCAGGCCTCGGGGTCGATGCTCTGCACCTCCTGGTCCGCCACGATCAGGTTCAGGTAGTTGTGCGTCTTGGCGCGCGGCGTCAGCGAATCCGGCGGAATGCGGCGATGCGACGGCACGACCACGCGAATGCCATGCTTGTAGAGCTTGGCGCGCTTGCCGAGCGGCAGGGGGTTGCACTCGAGCACGATGTTGGGGCCGTGATGGTCGATATTGTCGCCCTCCACCTCCTTGACCCCGCGGCTGATGCGCTGGCCGACCCAGTAGTCGTCATCGGGGCCGAGCAGATGGCGGTTGCGCTCGAAGAGATCCAGCGTGAGCTCGCACATCCGCGCTGGCCCGAAGCCCGGATCGATGCGCAGATACTTGAGCGAGCGGTAGAGCCGATCGACATGCTCCTTCACCTTGAACAGCCGATGGCCGAAGGTCCGGGTCAGGTCGAAGCAGCCATCGCCGTAGATCCAGCTCGAATCGCGAAACGGGATGCGCACCTGCGATTCCGGCATGAATTCGCCGTTGAACCAGGCCACCCGCTCATTCGCCCGAACCGACATGGGAAGTTCTCCGCGTTTTTTCTCACCACCCCGTCTGATGGGCGGAACTGCAAGGACTGGCAACCTTCATCTGTGCTGCGACTGGCGAAAGGCGACCACGCATCTGTGCTGCGACTGGCGAAAGGCGACCACGCGATGCGACCCTTCCAAGGCTGGGCCACGGGCCTCCTCCTGCTGAGCGCTGTCCTCTGGACAGCACCGGCGAGCGCCTGCCCGGGTGCCGAGGCGCCCTGCCGGGTCGCCGATGGCGACTACTACATCCGCCTGTCCGAGAATGACGCCGCCGCGGTTCGGCCGCCGCTCGTGGTGTTCCTGCACGGTGCGGGCGGCCACGCCGACGAGGTCGTGCGTGGCGGCGCCTATCTCGATCCCTTTCTCGATGCCGGCTATGCCGTCCTCGCACCGCAGGGCCTCACCCGGGAAGGCCGCAGGGGTCCCAACTGGAGCGTCCGCGACGGCCAGACCTATTCACGCGACGACACCCGGTTCGTGGCCGAGGTGATCGAGGACGCGGCCCTTCGCTTCGGCCTGGACCGCGACCGCGTCCTCCTGGCCGGCTTCTCGCGCGGCGCCTCGCTCGTCTGGGACATCGCCTGCCACGCGCCGAGCCTCGCCAGCGCCTATGCCGCCATCAGCGGCGGCTTCTGGCGGCCGCTGCCGGAAGGTTGCGAGGGTCCGGTCCGCCTCTTCCACACCCACGGCTTCACCGACCGCACCGTGCCGCTGGAAGGCCGCCTCTTGCGGGACGGCAGGACCGCCCAAGCCGACATCTACGCGGGCCTGCAAATCTGGCGCATGACGGATGACTGCGGCTCACGCGCCGACTGGCAGGACGCGTCTGGCCCCTACTGGCGCAAGGCCTGGACCGCCTGCGCCGACGGTACGCTCGAGCTCGCCCTCCATGCCGGCGGGCACGAGATACCCGCCGGCTGGGCAAGGATGATCATCGACTGGTACGAGGGCCGCCCGCCGGCGACGAACTGAGCCGCCGGGCTGCTCAGGCGGGACGTCTACTTCCAGACGGGCTTGCCGAGGTCGATCGTGTCCTCGTCCGTGGCGGCACCCGTGGCAGCCCCGGCCGCACCGCCGAGCACGGCGCCGCCGAGGACGCTGGTGCCGGTCACCGCACCCGCCGCGGCGCCGACCCCGGCACCGATCGCACCGCCGCTCATGGCCCGGTCGCTCGTGCTCTCGCCACAGCCGCCGAGCGCCAGGGCGGCACCCAAGGCGAGCGTGGCGAGGATCGCGGTCGTCTGAAGCTGAAAAGCCCGCTGCATGGATCGTCTCCTCGGCAACGAAATGAGCTGCCCGACCAACAGCCGGGCAACGCCTTCGGTTCCGCCGAGGAGAGCGACCGCTACGCCGCTCGCGGGATGGTCAGCCGGCCGCACACATCGACCAGCGCCTCGATCAGCCGGTCCATGGTCCGGTCGTCGTGCAGCGGGCCCGGGGTCAGCCGCAGCCGCTCCGTGCCCTTCGGCACGGTCGGGTAGTTGATCGGCTGGATGTAGATGGCGTGGCGCTCGAGCAGGAGATCGGTCGCCGCTTTGCAGCGCACCGGATCGCCGACCAGGACCGGCACGATGTGCGACGGGCTGGCCATGACCGGCAGGCCGGCCTGCGCCAGGCGGTGCTTGAGGCTCGCGGCCCGTTCCTGCTGGGCCGCGCGCTCGGCGTTCGAGCGCCGCAGATAACGGACCGAGGCGAGGGCGCCGCCGACCACCGCGGGTGCCAGCGACGTCGTGAAGATGAAGCCGGGCGCAAAGCTGCGGATCGCGTCGATCACCATGGCCGAGCCCGCGACGTAGCCGCCCATGCAGCCATAGGCCTTGGCGAGCGTGCCCTGGATCACGTCGACCCGACCGAGCGCCGCATCGCGCTCGGCGACGCCGGCGCCGGTCGCCCCGTACATGCCGACCGCGTGCACCTCGTCGAGATAGGTCAGGGCCCCGTAGCGCTCGGCCAGGTCGCAGACCGCGTTGATCGGGCCGAAATCACCGTCCATCGAGTAGACGCTCTCGAAAATGACGAGCTTGGCGCGATCCGCGGGCTCGGCCGCGAGCAGCGCCTCCAGGTGCCCCAGGTCGTTGTGGCGAAAGACGCGCTTCTCGCAGCCGCTCGAACGCACGCCGGCGATCATCGAGGCGTGGTTCAGCTCGTCCGAGAAGATGACGCAGTCGGGCAAGAGCCGGGCCAGGGTCGAGATCGCCGCCTCGTTGGCGACGAAGCCCGAGGTCATGACGAGGGCCGCCTCCTTGCCGTGCAGGGCCGTCAGCTCCTCCTCGAGCATCACGTGCAGATGCGTCGTGCCGGAGATGTTGCGCGTGCCGCCGGCGCCGGCGCCGTATTCCCTGAGCGCTCGCCCGGCGGCCTCGAGCACCACCGGATGCTGGCCCATGCCGAGATAGTCATTGGAGCACCAGATGGTCACCTCGCGCCGCCCCCGGCCGGGGCAGCGGTGGTCGGCCGCCGGATAGTGGCCGACGCGGCGGGCGAGATCGGCGAAGGTGCGATACCGGCCCTCGTCACGCACCTTGCCGATGGCAGCGGTGAAGATGGTCTCGTAGTCCATGAGCTCCGACTCCCGAGGTCTTCGGGCCACCTTACAACCTCGAGCGCTTTTGGGAATACCGGTCAGTAGGCCGCAGTCGGCACGGTTTCATCCGGCCGGTCGTCGGCGAAGGGATGCACCGGCGGCTCCTTCGCCCGAAGCGCGTAGCGGCGCAGGATCTCGCCGTAGCCGCCCTCGAACACGTAGCCGTCATTGCGCCGCAGCCAGCCGGCCCGGTCCCTGGCATAGGCCTCGGGCAGAAGGTACCAGGGCAGGCCGGGCCGCGCGTGATGCACGAGATGCAGGTTGTTGTTGAGGTAGAGGAGCCGCATCAACGGGCCGGCCTCGACGATCACGGTCCGATGCTCGACCAGGGGCCGGGCCTGGTGCTCGAGGAACGAGCGGACCAGCATGAGCGAGGTGGCGGGCCAGGCGATCAGGAGCGCGTACTGCCAGAGCGGCATGCCGGCCAGCACCAGCCAGCCGAGCAGAAGCGCGAGCCCGGCCGCGTGGGCGAGCCAGGCGCGCCGCACGCCCGCTTCGTCGGCGACGAGCGCCCGGGCCTGGTCGACGAGAAACCCCAGCACGACCAGCACGCTGCCGATCGTCGTCCGGCCGACGAGCGAGTTGCGCGCGAGCAGCAGGCCCCGTCGCCAGCGCGGCAGCCGGCGCCAGGCGGCCGCCGTCACGTAGTAGCTCTCCGGGTCGTCGAGCGGGTCGGTCAGATGCTCGTCCTGGTGGTGGGCGAGGTGGCTCGCCCGGTAGATGCCGAAGGGCAGCCAGAGCAGCACCGGCAGCCCGCCCATGAGCGCGTTGACCAGGGGGCTCGGGGTCGGGTGGCCGTGGACGATCTCATGCTGCAGCGAGCTGTACCAGGCGCCGAGATAGGCGCCCACCGGCAGCATCACGTACCAGGGCAGGCTGGCATGAAACCAGGTCAGGGCCAGGAGGCCGCCGACGATCACGAGGAAGAGGCCGACCGTCGGCCACTCGACCTTGTCGGGTGTGCGTACGCCCAGCGCAGCACTGTTCATTTTTGTCTGGTCCCACCGCCCGGATCGGGGCGCCGGCAAAGGCAGACGACCCCCATATTCTAGAAGGCCAACCTCGGGCTGCTGTCAAGATGGGGTGATCCTCAGCGAGCCCGCATGGCGATGATGCCGGCGACCACGACGATCCCGGCGCCGAGCAGCATCGGTGCGTCGGGATACTCGCCGAAGACCATGATGCCGATGAAGATGCCCCAGACGAGCTGCGTGTAGCTGAAGGGCTGCAGCACGCTCGCCGGCACCAGCTCGTAGGCCTTCATCAGGAGCATGTGCCCGAGGACGCCGGTGCAGGAGATGACGAGGAGGCCGAGGATCTGGCCCGGCGACGGGTTCTGCCAGAGGAAGGGCCCGACCGCCGAGGCCATCAGGCAGCCGATCCAGGCGACATAGCCATAGGAGGTCTCGAACCGGTCCTCCTTGGCGAGCAGCCGGGTCAGGAGGCTGTAGACCGCGAACATGGCGGTGCCGAGGAGGGCGACGAGGCCGACCGGGAAGAAGTCGCCGCCGCCGGGCCGCAGGATGATGACGACGCCGACGAAGCCGGCGATGACGGCGATCCAGCGCAGGCGCCCCACCTTCTCGCCGAGGACGAGAGGCGAGAGTGCCGTGACCATGAGCGGGCAGCCGGCGAAGAGCGCCTGCGCCGTGCTGAGCGGCATGTGCGCCACCACCCAGGCGAACATGCCGACCTCGATCACGAAGATGGCGGAGCGGAGGATCTGCAGCCACGGCCGCCGGGCGCGCAGCGCCCGCCCGATGCCGCCCGGCTGCCGGCCGATCAGGACCGTGGCGACTGCTGCGAACAGCCAGTAGCGGACCATGACGATCTGCGCCACGTGGAGATCCTGGGCGAGCAGCTTGGTGATCGCGTCCTGCGAGGCGAAGGTGAGCATCGTCACCAGCATGAAGGCGATCCCCTTCAGGGGCGCCTTGCCGTCATCGGCCACGATCTGCTCCATTTGGTGCGGCCGGATCGGCTGAATGCCCGGCCGTGCCGAAGGCTCTCTAGCAGGCTCTGGCCGGAGCCGCGACAGGCTCCGGCGAAACGGGTGAATGAATTGAGGCTGGATGCGGGAAATGCGCGCGATGCGCGATATCGCGGCGGCCAGCCGAAGCCGCGACCCATCTGCCTGATGTGAAAGCCGAATGACAGTTCGTCGACAAGGAATCCACACCCCGATGAACAGCCCTATCCCCGCCAATGTGGATAAGCGTTCATGCCGCCTGGCGGCCTCCCGGTGGCCGCGCGGGAGGGGCGGTTGAATTCGATTCGGCCGCGCCCGGCACCCGCGGGTGGCGCCGGCGGCCTCTGTCAACCAATTGACAAGAAAAGATTTCGTCCGCCGGGCCTCGACCGGGAGCCCGTCCCTCGGAACGCCACGGCGCACGGTCGGCGCCAAGGCCCGGGGATCCTCGATTCCCCGGCCGGGCCGGGGTGCGGGACATCTGCGCACAGCCTGTGGACAACGTGGATGAAGTCAGGGAACCCCTAGGGCGACGGGTGCCACCGCGCGGGGCAGGGCTGTTCACGAGGCCCGACAGAGCTATAGTTTACGGCGAAACGTGCTCCAGTCGGATGATCCCATGCCCCTGCCATCGCAGTCGCCCCGGATGACCCCCGGCCCCCTCCGGCTCGCGGCCCTGATGCTCGCGGCGTCGTCCCTGATGGCCCTTCCGGCCGCCGCCGAGCCGGCCCGCTGGGTGATCGATCCGGGCAATTCGTCGATCGGCTTCAGCGCCAACCATATCGGCTACAAGGACGTGCTCGGCCTCTTCCTCGTGGAGCGCGGCAGCTTCACCTTCGACGAGGCGACGCGCGAGCTCTCCGATCTCGTCTTCGAGGTCGAGGCCGCCAGCGTCTTCACCGACAACCAGGCGCGCAACCAGCACCTGATGAGCGACGACTTCCTCGCCGCCGAGAGCCACCCGCTGATCCGCTTCGTCATGACCGAGGCCCTGCCGGCAACCGACACATCGGGCACGATCAAAGGGGATCTCACCATCCGCGGCGTCACCCGGCCGGCCGAGGTCGACGTCACCCTGAACCGCATCGCCCCCTATCCCTGGGGCGGCAACTACGTGCTCGGGGTCAGCGCCGAGGCGGTGGTCAGGCGCAGCGAGTTCGGCAGCACCTACGCCCTCGAGGACGGCCTGGTCGGCGACGAGATCTTCCTCGCCTTCGAGGTCGAGGCGATCCGCCAGGATTGACGCGGCGCCAAGGGGTGCCAGCTCTTTCCGGTCGACATCCGGGCCCGAAGGTGGATGCAGCTTGAGCCTCGATCCCGAGACCTATTGGCGGCAGCTCCTCGACGAGCGCAGCCTGCCCGAGGCGGCGGCAGCCGATCCCCTGGCCCGGGCCTATCTCGATTTCGCCGCACCCGCCCGGGTCGTGCTCGGCCACCTGGGGCAGAGCCTCGATGGCCAGATCGCGACCGCCTCCGGCCATGCGGCGAACGTGACCGGACCCGCCAACATCCGCCACCTGCACCGCCTCCGGGCCCTGGCCGACGCCGTCCTGGTCGGCGCCGGCACGGCCGCCTGCGACGACCCGCGACTGACCACGCGGCTGGTCCCTGGCCCGTCGCCGGTGCGCGTGGTGATCGACAGCCGGCGCCGACTCTGCGCCGATCTCGGCCTGTTCCGCTCCGGCCCGCCGACCCTGGTCGTCTGCGCCGAGGCCGCCCTGGACAGGGACCGCCTCGGGCAGGCCGAGCTGCTCGGCGTGGAAGCCGATGCCGAAGGTGTCCGGCCGGCGGCGGTGCTCGACGCACTACGTGCCCGAGGGCTCAAGCGAATCTTCATCGAGGGCGGCGGGCGGACGGTCTCGCGCTTCCTCGCCGCCGGCTGCCTCGACCTCCTCCAGATCTGCATCGCCCCCGTCGTGATCGGCGCCGGCCGGCCGGGGATCTACCTGCCGCCGGCCGAGCGGATGGAGCAGGCGCTCCGGCTCCAGGGCCCCGCCATTGCGATGGGCGACGACGTGCTCTTCCACTTCAGGCTCGCCGCCGACGCTCGCTCCTGAGGGCGTGGCTGGCACTTGACACCATGTGGCGGGCTGCGGGACAGTCGCGCGCAAGTCGGAAGGTTGTCCGACCACTGTTCAGGGAGAGAACCTCATGCGGCGCTCGCTCGTCATAGCCGGCTTCGTGGCGGCACTGCTCGGCGGCACCTCGCTCGCCTCGGCCGAGTCGATCACCATCGCCACGGTCAACAATTCCGACATGATCATCATGCAGAAGCTCGCCTCCCAATGGGAGCAGGAGACCGGCAACTCGATCGAGTGGGTGGTGCTCGAGGAGAACGTGCTGCGCCAGCGCGTGACCACCGACATCGCCACCGGCGGCGGGCAGTTCGACATCATCACCATCGGCTCCTACGAGACGCCGATCTGGGGTGCCCAGGGCTGGCTCGTGCAGCTCGACGATCTGGGCGACGACTACGACTACGACGACATCTTCCAGTCCGTGCGCAACGGCCTGTCGTACGACGGCAGCCTCTATTCCCTGCCCTTCTACGCCGAGAGCTCCTTCACCTTCTATCGCAAGGATCTGTTCGACGAGGCCGGCATCGAGATGCCGGACAAGCCGACCTACGACCAGATCGCCGAGTACGCCGCCAAGCTCACCGACAAGTCGAAGGAGCAATATGGCTTCTGCCAGCGCGGCAAGCCCGGCTGGGGCGAGAACATGGCCTTCGTCGGCCCGATGGTGAATGCCTTCGGCGGCCGCTGGTTCGACATGGACTGGCAGCCGCAGCTCACCACCGAGCCGTGGAAGAAGGCGGTCACCTATTATGTCGAGAACCTGAACGCCTACGGGCCGCCCGGTGCTGCCTCCAACGGCCACAACGAGAACCGTGCCCTCTTCGCCACCGGCCATTGCGCGCTCTGGGTCGACGCGACCTCGGCCGCCGGCTTCATCTACAACCCGAACGAAAGCCAGGTCGCCGACAAGACCGCCTTCACCGCGGCACCGATGGAGGTCACCGACAAGGGCTCGGGCTGGTTCTGGGCGTGGGCGCTCGGCATCCCGAGCTCGTCGGGCAAGGTCGACACCGCCAAGTCCTTCATCAAATGGGCGACCAGCAAGGACTATGTCGAGCTCGTCGGCGAGAGCGTGGGTTGGGTCTCGGCACCTCCGGGCACCCGCGAATCGACCTATGCCAATCCCAAGTACATCGAGGCGGCGCCGTTCGCCGAGGTGGTTCGTGACGCGGTCGCCAATGCCGACATCACCGACGCGACCCTCGAGCCGGTGCCTTATGTCGGCATCCAGTATGTCGCCATCCCCGAGTTCCAGGGCATCGGCACGACCGTCGGGCAGAACATCGCGGCGGCCCTCACCGGCCAGATGACCGTCGACCAGGCGCTCGAGGCGTCGCAGGCCTCGACCGAGCGGACGATGAAGCAGGCCGGCTACATCAAGTAGGCCGGCGGCCGCATCCCCGGCGGCCATCATCGGGCCGCCGGGGATGCGTCACCATCGAGCGTTCCCTCAACCAAGAACGGGACAGGTCGCCAGGTCATGAAGGCAGCGCGTGCCAGCCGACTAGGGACCATGGCCCTCGTGGCCCCCTCGGTGATCGTCCTGGTCCTCTGGATGATCGTGCCGCTGGTGATGACGCTCTGGTTCAGCTTCCAGCGCTACAACCTGCTGAACCCGATGATCAAGGGCTTCGTCGGCTTCGAGAACTACCGGTACATGCTCGAGGACCCGGCGCTCTTGACCTCGCTGGTCAACACGCTGCTCCTGGTCGGCTGGGTGCTGGTCCTCACCGTCGTCCTCGGCACCCTGCTCGCGGTGCTCTACGACCAGCCCTTCTGGGGCAATGGCGTCTGCCGCGTCCTCGTGATCGCCCCCTTCTTCGTCATGCCGACCGTCAGCGCGCTGATCTGGAAGAACCTCCTGATGCACCCGGTCAACGGGTTCACGGCGTTCCTGGCGAAGAGCGTCGGCCTCCAGCCGATCGACTGGTTCACCAACATCCCCCTGACCTCGATCGTCATCATCGTCGCCTGGCAGTGGATCCCGTTCGCCTTCCTCATCCTCCTGACCGCCATCCAGTCGCTCGACGACGAGCAGAAGGAGGCGGCCCGCATCGACGGTGCCGGACCCTTCGCCTTCTTTTTCTTCATCATCGTGCCGCATCTCAAGCGCGCGATCAGCGTCGTCATCATGATCGAGACGATCTTCTTTTTGACCATCTTCGCCGAGATCTTCGTCACCACCTCGGGCGGGCCGGGCCTCGCCACTACCAACCTCGCCTATCTCATCTACATCAAGGCGCTGCTCGAGTTCGACATCGGCTTCGCCTCGGCTGGCGGGGTGATCGCCATCATCCTCGCCAACATCGTCGCCATCTTCCTCGTGCGCACCGTCGCACGGACCCTGGAGGTCTGACGATGCGGCGCCAGACACCGATCTGGATCGGGGTGCTGGGCTGGGTCGTGGCGCTTCTCATCTTCTTTCCGATCCTCTGGATGTTCCTCACCTCGTTCAAGACCGAGATCGACGCGATCGGCACGCCGACGCTCTTCTTCCATGCGACGCTGGAGAACTACGTCACGGTGCAGCAGCGCGCCAATTACGTGAAGTTCGCCTTCAACAGCGTGATCATCTCGGTTGCCGCCACCGTGCTGGCCCTCGTGATCGCCATCCCCGCCACCTACGCCATGGCGTTCTTCTCGACCACGCGCACGCGCGGCACATTGCTCTGGATGCTCTCGACCAAGATGCTGCCGCCCGTCGGCGTCCTGGTGCCGATCTACCTGCTCTTCCGCGACCTTCGCCTGATCGACACCCATATCGGGCTGATCGTGATCTACGCCCTGATGAACCTGCCGATCATCGTCTGGATGCTGTTCACCTTCTTCAAGGAGGTGCCGGGCAGCATCCTCGAGGCGGGGCGCATCGACGGCGCCAACACGACCCAGGAAATCCGCCATATCCTCCTGCCGCTGGCCGTCCCGGGCATCGCCTCGACGGCCCTGCTCTCGGTCATCCTCTGCTGGAACGAGGCCTTCTGGTCCTTGAACCTGACCACCTCGAACGCCGCCCCCCTGACCGCCTTCATCGCCAGCTTCTCCGCCCCCGAAGGCCTCTTCTGGGCCAAGCTCTCGGCCGCCTCGACCATGGCCATCGCCCCCATCCTGGTGATCGGCTGGATGAGCCAGAAGCAGCTCGTCCGCGGCCTCACCTTCGGCGCCGTGAAGTAGCCTGATGGCGAGCCTCAACCTGCGCCGGGCACCCGTTCATCGCCACACCCTACCCTCCGAGGAGGCTGCCCCGTGTACCGCGACAAGTACGACCTGACCGGCCGCGTCGCCGTCGTCACCGGCGGCGGCCGGGGCATCGGCTTCGAGAGCGCGCGGGCACTCGGCGAATGCGGCGCCCACGTGGTCATCGCCGAGCTCGACGCGGCGACCGGCCCCAGGGCCGTGACAGCGCTCGAGCAGGAGGGCTGCTCGGCCGAGTACGTGCACCTCGACGTCACCAAGCCCGCCGCCGTCACCGCCGCCGCCGACGCGCTGCAGGAGCGGCACGGCCGGATCGACATCCTCGTCGCCTGTGCCGGCATCGCCAAGGGCACGCCCGGCGAGAGCGTGTCCGACGAGGAATGGCTGCTGGTCCTCGACATCAACCTGAACGGCGTCTTCTGGTGCAACCGCGCCTTCGGCCGGCACATGCTCGCACGCGGCAAGGGCAGCATCGTCAATATCGGCTCGATGAGCGGCATCATCTCGAACAAGCCGCAGGAGCAGAGCCACTACAACGCGTCCAAGGCCGGCGTGCACATGCTGACCAAATCCCTGGGCGGCGAGTGGGCGACGCGCGGGGTCCGGGTCAACGCGGTGGCCCCCACCTATATCGCGACGGAGATGACCAAGGCCGGCCGCGAGAACCCCCAATGGCTGCCGACCTGGCTCGAGATGACGCCGATGAACCGGGTCGGCGAGCCGCACGAGATCGCCTCGGCCGTGCTGTTCCTCGCCAGCGACGCCTCGAGCCTGATGACCGGCAGCATCGTCGTCGTCGATGGCGGCTACACCATCTGGTGAGGAGCTGAAGAATGCCCGCCTATGTCATGGCGACCATCGAGGTCACCGACCCGGTGGCCTACGAGGACTACAAGAAGGCTGGCGCGGCCGCGATAGCGCGCCACGGCGGCCGTTATCTGGTGCGCGGCGGCCGGACCCGCGTGGTGGAAGGGGAATTCCCGGGCAGCCGCTTCGTGCTGCTGGAGTTCCCCGACTACGCGACGGCCGAGGGCTTCGTCGCGTCCGAGGAGTACGTGGCCGCCAAGGCGCTGCGCGCCGAGGCCGCCGTCATGAGCATGGTCATTCTCGAGGGGTATGTGCCTTGAAGCTGCAGGACAAGGTTGCCGTCATCACCGGCGGGGCGCGCGGCATCGGCCGGGCGATCGCCGAGGCCTATGCCACGGAGGGGGCGAGGGTGGTCGTGGCCGACATCCTCGAGAAGGACGCTCGCGCGACCGCCCAGGCCATCGGCCGGGGCGCCTTCGCCCTTAGGATCGACGTCACCGACCAGGCCTCGATCGACGCCATGGTGAAGGCCGTGGTCGAGGAGGCGGGCAGGATCGACATCCTGGTCAACAACGCCGCCATCTTCAACATGGCCCCGGTGCTCGAGGTCACCCGCGAGGACTGGGACCGCAATTTCGACATCAACACCAAAGGGCTCTTCTTCACGCTTCAGGCCGTGGCCCGGCAGATGGTCGACCAGGCCGCCCGCGACCCGAAGTGGCGCGGCAAGATCATCAACATGGCGAGCCAGGCGGGCAGGCGGGGCGAATCGCTGGTGACCGCCTATTGCGCGTCGAAGGCCGCCGTCATCTCGATCACCCAGAGCACCGCCAAGGGCCTGATCCCGCACCGGATCAACGTCAACGGCATCGCCCCCGGCGTGGTCGACACGCCCATGTGGGACGAGGTGGACCGGCTATTCGCGAAATACGAGAACCGGCCGATCGGCGAGAAGAAGCGGCTGGTGGGCGAGGAGGTGCCCTTCGGCCGCATGGGCGTGCCCGAGGACCATGCCGGCGCCGCCGTGTTCCTGGCATCCAGCGATTCCGACTACGTGCTGGCACAGACGCTGAATGTCGACGGCGGCAACTGGATGAGCTGACCCGATGCCGTTCACCCTCGGCGTCAACACCAACGCCTTCGTCAACCGGATCGTCGAGCCGGAAGAGCTGGTGCGCACCGTGGTGGACGGGATCGGCCTCAGGCGCATCCAGCTCACGCCGGAAATCCTGAGCCCGGACTGGCCGGCGGACGTGATCGCGTCCCAGGTCCGCCGCTGGAACGCGGCCTGCGCCCGGCACGGTGCCCGGATCACCACGACCTTCACCGGCAACTACACCCGCCTCAACAGCCTCTGCCACCCCGACGCCGGCGTGCGGGCCCACTGGCGGGCCTGGCTCGGGCGGCTGATCGACATCACCGCCGACCTCGGGGCCAGCGCCACCGGCAGCCAGATCGGCATCCTGACCTACGCGGACGACCGCGACCCCGCCCGCCGCGCCGTCCGCTTCGCCGAGGCCCGCGACCATTGGCATGGCCTCGCCGAGCACGCCAAGGGGCGCGGCCTCGCCTGCCTGATGTGGGAGCCCATGTCGATCAGCCGCGAGTTCGGCCAGACCATCGAGGCCTGCCGGCGGGACCACGCCGCCCTCGCCGAGGGCTCGCCCTTGCCGATCCTGATCAATCTCGACATCGACCACGGCGACGTCACCTCGCCCGACCCCGCCGACACCGACCCCTACGCCTGGGCCGAGGCCTTCGCCGCCCTGAGCCCCGTCGTCCACATCAAGCAGAGCTCGATGGACAAGGGCGGCCACCGCCCCTTCACCGCCGACTACAACGCCAAGGGGCGCGTGGTCCCAAAACGGCTGATCCAGGCCCTCGAGCAAGGCGGCGGCCAGAGCAACGAGCTCGTCTTCGAGTTCACCTTCCGCGAGCGCGAGCCGACCGACAGCGAGGTGGTCGCCGCACTCAAGGAGTCCGTGGATTTCTGGCGGGACTGGGTGAGCCTGGGGTGAGGACCAGGCGAGGACCTCGGGCGTGGGGACACCTTCCTTTTTAACCATGCGCGTCAACGCGCATGGTTAAAAAGGAAGGTGTCCCCAGTGCTCTCCAGGTCGTGACAATTTCCCGGACCGGCTCCTAAGCCGGCTCGAAGCGCCGCACGTCGATCCGGTCCTGCCGCCGCCTGACCTCGGCGAGGTCATGGGCGAGCTGCACGCGCAGCAGATGATCCGCCTTCGGGCCGAAGGCCTTCTCGATCCGAATGGCCATCTCGGGCGTCAGGGCGACCCGGCCATTGAGCAGGTTTGACAAGGTGGGCCGGGCCACGCCCAGCACCTCGGCGGCGTCGGTGACGCTCAGTCCGAGCGGCTCCAGCACTTCATGGCGGACGATGGGTCCCGGATGTGATGGATCATTCATTCGCGTCCCCCTCCTCGGGCTGGCTTTCAGTGATAGTCGATCAGGTCGACGTCGAAGGCATCGCCGGCTGTCATATGGACAGGCGGGGGGACACCTCCCTTTTTAACCATTCCACATTTGATCGACGGCCATGCACGTCAATGCGAATGGTTAAAAAGGGAGGTGTCCCCAGTGCTCCCACGCCTGTCAAGTCCTCCGCGTTGCCATTCCCGTCAACACCCCCGCCACCTGCCGTGCGAGGCCGAGCAGGCCCCCGACCGTCCAGGCCGCCCGGCCGACGAAGAGGCCGTCGATCTCGGGCTCGGCGGCGAGGGCTTCGGCGTTCGCCGGATTGACGCTGCCGCCATAGAGCACCGGCACGCTGCCGCCGTGCAGGTCCGATACCGCGCTCTTGATCACGCCATGGATGGCGTTGGCGTAGTCGGGCGAGGCCGGCTCGCCGCCCTCGCCGATCGCCCAGACCGGCTCGTAGGCGAGCAGCACGCGGTCGAGGTCGGCGGCGGCGACGCCGGCGAGCGCCATGCGCGCCTGGCGGGCGACGGTGACGGCGGCGGCCTCGAGCGAGCGCTCCTCCGCCGTCTCGCCGACGCACACCAGCGGCATCAGCCCGGCGGCGAGCACCGCCTTGACCTTGGCGTTGACGGCGACGTCGGTCTCGCCGAAATGGGCGCGCCGCTCGCTGTGGCCGAGCTCGACCAGGGCGGCCCCGCACTCGGCGATCTGTGGCGCCGAGATCTCGCCGGTCCAGGCCCCGGCATCGGCCCAGTGGCAGTTCTGGGCACCGACCAGGACGGGCGTTGACGCCAAAGCCGCCGCCACCTCGGCCAGGGCCGTGAAGGGCGGCAGCACGAAGAGCCGAAGCGGCAGGTCGCCCAGATCGGGCGCCGCGCGGAGCGCTTCGGCATAGGCGCGGGCCTCGGCACGGGTCCTGTTCATCTTCCAGCCGGTGCCGAGCCAGAACCTCCTTTCCATCGCATGGCCTCCCCGTTCAGCGCCTCTCGACGCGGATGTCATCAGCCTCGAACCTGTTCACCCGGCCAGCTTCCCCGTCGACTTGCGCCTGGCCCGACGGCAGGCGGATGTCGGCTACAGGCCGGCCGCGTCCAGCAGGTGCGCCCAGGCGGTCGGCAGGATGCTAGTGGCCACCAAGTGTCCGCCGCTCATGAGGAATTTGTCCACCAAGCCCTCCTTATCGACAGACTCCTCGACTACCGGCCCCGGGCCGGCGACGATCTGGATCACGGTCGAGAGCTGGATGGCGAGGTACAGGCAGGACATTGTGTCATCGCTCGTGCTGACGAAGCATGGGCACGGTAGCTCCGTGTAATCCTTGGTGAGCACTATCATCGACACGATCGCGCTCACGCCGCTGTGCTCGTGTTGCATGATCGGGAACTGGAGGTCGTAGTAGTCGCTCGCCTGTTCCGGCGTCGCGAAGATGAGAAAGACGGCGACCGCATCCCGATAGAGCTCGCGCTGGCGCTGGAAGGTCGCGGCCGCGCCGGCGACCACCCCATGCTCCGCGGCTTCCGCCGGCATCGCGCCCGTCAGCGTCTCGAGCCATCGATAGCCCTGGTCCAGCGTGCTCTGGTCGAAGGGCATGTCGGCCAGCGCCCTGGCGAGGGCCTCGGCATCGTCAGCCGCTGCGGGACGCAGGGGCGACAGGCCGATGAGCAGGCCGAGCCCCAGCGCCGCGAGGCCGCGGGAAGCCACCGGGAACCGGCGCAACGAAAGGTTCATGGCACGCTCTGCCCGCTCGACCATTGATCTTGGCCCGGCTTGCCCAGGTGGAAACACCCCCAGACAATGAGATTGAGCCGGAAAATCTCGGTGCGCAACTCGATAGCGCCCCTTGACAGCCTGCCGCCTTGTTGGGCAAGGTGGCGAAAGAAAGTTCAAGGGTTGCAAAAAAGTTCATGACGGGGGAAGCGGCCAGGGGACAGGACGAGCTGGGGCTCGCCACGCGGGCGGCCTGGCTCTCCTATATCGGCGGCTACACCCAGGAGGACATCGCCGGCCGGCTCGGCGTCTCCCGCGTCAAGGTCAACCGGCTGATCGCCACGGCCCACCGCGAGGGACTGGTGCGGGTCTTCGTCGAGGGCACGGCCGCCGAGTGCGTGGCGCTCGAGGACCGCATCGCCCGCGACCACGGCCTCGCCTTCTGCCGCGTCGCACCCGATCTCGGCGAGGCGGACATGCCGCTGCATACGCTGGCCGCGGCCGGTGCGAGATACCTCCTGGGTGTGCTCGAGCGGCCCGAGATCGGCATCCTGGGCGTCGGCCACGGCCGCACGCTCGCCGCCGTCGTCGACCGCCTGCCGCGCCTGCCCCGCGCCGATCTGAAGTTCGTCTCGCTGCTCGGCAGCCTGACCCGCAACGCCGCCGCCAACCCGTTCGACGTGATCCACAGGCTCGCCGAGAAGGTCGGCGGCGAGAGCTATTTCCTGCCGGTGCCGTTCTTCGCCGACAGCATCGAGGACAAGGCGGTCTTGATGGCGCAGCGCAGCGTCAAGGACGTGTTCGCCCTCGCCCGCCTCGCCGATCTCGTCGTCGTCGGCATCGGCGAGCTCGCCGCCGACGCGCATCTCCTGCAGACCGGCATGATCACCAAGGCCGAGTTCGCCGAGCTGGCAAGGGCCGGTGCGGTGGGCGAGGTGCTCGGCCACTTCTTCGCCGCCGACGGCCGCTCGGTCGCGGCCGAGATCAACCGCCGGGCACTCGGCCTCGAGCCCGCCGACCTGCGCGGCAAGGAGGTCGTCGCCATCGCCGGCGGCCGCGGCAAGGCGCGGGCGATCCACGCCGTCTTGCAGAGCGGCCTCGTCACCGGCCTCGTCACCGACGAGGCGACGGCACGGCGGCTGGCCGAGCTCGGCCGGAGCCGGCAGCCGGGCATCGGACCCGTCGTCGGCTCGCCGGCGACGTTGTTGAGAACCGCGTCCTGACCGGGGCGCGTGCCACGAAGGGAGGAAGAGGGATGTCTTCGAGGATACAGGATCTCGCCAATGCCGTCGTCAGGCGCCAGCTCGGCCGCCGCGACTTCATGCGCCGCGCCGGCCAGCTCGGCGTCGGCGCCGGGGCCGCGACCTATTTCCTGAACCGGGCGCAGAGCACGGCGCTCGCGGCGGATTTCGACTGGCAGCAGCACAAGGGCAAGACGGTCAGGCTGCTGCTCAACAAGCATCCTTACGCGGATGCGATGATCGCCAATCTCGACACCTTCAAGTCGATGACCGGCATGGACGTCACCTATGACGTCTTCCCGGAGGACGTCTATTTCGACAAGGTGACGGCGGAGCTCTCGTCGGGCGGCGGCAGCTACGACGCCTTCATGACCGGCGCCTACCAGACCTGGCAGTATGGCCCGGCCGGCTGGCTGGTCGACATGAACGAGTTCATCGGCGACCCGGCCCTGACCAATCCCAACTACAACTGGGACGACATCCTGCCGAACCTGCGGGCCTCGACCGCCTGGTCCGGCGTGCCCGGCGCCGAGCTCGGCGGCGAGGGGGCGAAGCAGTGGGCGATCCCCTGGGGCTTCGAGCTCAACTCGATCACCTACAACAAGCGGGTGTTCGACGAGCAGGGCCTGACCCCGCCCAACAACATGGCCGAGCTGATGGAGACCGCAGCCAGGATCAGCAAGGACGTCGACGGCATGTACGGCATCGGCGTGCGCGGCTCGCGCTCCTGGGCCACCATCCATCCGGGCTTCCTCTCGGCCTACACCAATTTCAAGCAGCGCGACTTCACCATGGAGGACGGCAAGCTCATGGCCGCCATGGGGACGCCGGAATCCAAGGCGTTCCACGCCGACTGGGTGAAGATGATCCAGGACAGCGGGCCGCGCGACTGGGCGACCTACACCTGGTACCAGGTCGGCACCGACCTCGGCGCCGGCGCGTCGGGCATGATCTACGACGCCGACATCCTGGGCTACTTCATGAACGGTCCGGGCAATGCCGAGGCGGGCAATCTCGCCTATCACGCCTTCGCCCCCAATCCCGAGGCCACCGAGCCGACGCCCAATGTCTGGATCTGGTCCTTGGGCATGAGCACCTTCTCGACCCAGAAGGAGGCCGCCTGGCTCTTCATGCAGTGGGCGTCCGGCACCGACCACGCGCTCTTCGGTGCCCGCGAGATGGACTTCGTCAACCCGGTGCGCCAGTCGGTCTGGGACGACCAGGCCTTCCAGGACCGGATCGCCAAGAGCTATCCGGGCTATCTCGAGCAGTACAAGGCCTCGGCCCCGGGCTCGAAGATCTACTTCACGCCGCAGCCCCTCTTCTTCAACCTGACGACCGAGTGGGCGTCGATGCTGCAGCAGATGGTCGGCAAGGAAGTGCCGGTCGACGAAGGTCTCGACCAGCTTGTCGAGAGCGTGAACCGGCAGCTTCGCCAGGCCGGCATCTGATCGGCGATTGAAACGACCGGGGCCGGCACGCTCCGGCCCCGGTGCTTCACCGATCGCAAGAGGAGAGGGCGGCCTTGGCAACCGGAGCGCTGGAGAGAACGGCGATGGACGGCTCGCGCCGGCCGTTCATGCGGCAGGCCTTGCCCTATTTCCTGAGCCTGCCGGCGCTGCTGGTGTGCATCGGCATCCTCATTCCCTTCGGTGCCGCGGTCTACTACTCGCTGCAGCGCTACAACCTCGCCTTTCCGATGACCCGCGGGTTCATCTGGTTCGAGAACTACACGCTCCTGTTCACCGATCCGGGGTTCTGGAGCACGGTTCGGGTGTCCCTGCTCTACACGCTCTACACGGTCGGGTTCGAGCTGGTGCTCGGGCTCGCCATCGCCATGCTGCTGCAGCGGCGCTCGGTCTTCAACAACACCATGAGCATCCTCCTCCTCCTGCCCTTGATGATAGCACCGGCGATCGCGGCCTTGATGTGGAAGCTCATGACCAACCCCGGCTTCGGCATCCTCAGCTACTTCGCCGGGCTGCTCGGCTTCGCCGACTTCCGCTGGGCCAGCGCCTCGTCCTCCTCGCTCTTCACCGTCGTGCTCATCGACATCTGGGTCTACACGCCCTTCATGATGGTGCTGCTGCTCGCCGGCCTGCGCGCCCTGCCGCGCCAGCCGTTCGAGGCGGCCGAGCTCGACGGCGTGCCGCAGACCTTCGTCTTCTTCCGCATCACCCTGCCGATGCTGACCCCCTACATCATCACGGCCAGCCTCTTTCGCATGCTCGAGAGCATCCAGCAGTTCGACATCATCTATGCGATGACGCAGGGCGGGCCGGGCAACTCGCTCATGGTCTTCCAGGTGGCGGCCTATCTCGAGCGCTACCAGTACACCAATGTCGGCCGCTCGGCTGCGATCTTGATGGTGCTCTGGGCGATCACCTTCCTGCTCTCGAACATCTTCATCAAGCAGTGGCTGCGCCTGCGCGAGCGCGCCCGGGGAGTGGCCTGATGCGGCGCCAGTCCATCATCGGCCGGGTCGTGCGAGTGGCGCTTTTGACGCTGATCGGGCTCTTCTTCCTCTTCCCGATCTTCTGGGTGATCTTGATGTCGTTCCAGACCAATCAGGACATCCTGCGCATCCCCCCCTCCATCATCTTCCAGCCGACGCTGGAGAACTACGCGGCCCTCATCTCGGGCCGGCTGGAGAGCACCGCGGGCGTGCTCGAGATCCGCTTCATGAGCAACCTCATGAACAGCGTGATCCTCGCCGTCTCGTCGGTCGCCCTCTCGCTCGTGCTCGGCATCCCGGCGGCCTATGCCTTCGCCCGGTTCAAGTTCCGCCTCGGCGAGGACATCGCCTTCACCCTCCTCTCGTTCCGCTTCGCGCCACCGCTCCTCGTCCTCCTGCCGCTCGCCCTCTATTTCCAGCAGATGGGCCTGATCGACACCTATTTCGGGCTCATCTGGGTCTACCAGCTCATCACCTTGCCGCTGATCCTCTGGATCGTGCGCGGCTATTTCGAGGACATCAGCGAGGATATCGAGCACGCCTACCGGCTCGACGGCAATGGCTGGTTCAAGACCTTCGTGCGCATCGCCATTCCCTTGGCCAAGCCCGGCATCGCCGCGGCGACGCTGCTCTCCTTCATCTTCGCCTGGAACAACTTCGTCTTCGCCCTGATCCTGGCCTCGGCCGCCAAGCAGCCGGTGACGGTGGGGGCCCTCGCCTTCGTCACCGCCTCGGGCATCCAGTACGGGCAGATCGCGGCATCGATCGTGCTGTCGGTCGCCCCGACCCTGCTGCTCGCCCTCTACGCCCAGCGCTACCTGGTAGAGGGCCTTTCCCTGGGGGCCGTCAAGGGATGAGCTACCTCTCACTCGCCAACGTGAAAAAGCGCTTCAAGAGCGAGGTCGTGCTCGACGGCGCCTCGCTCGACGTCGAGCGGGGCGAGACGGTCGTCGTCTTCGGTCCCTCGGGCTCCGGCAAGACCGTGCTGCTCCGCCTGATCGCCGGCATCAACGAGCCGGATTCCGGCACCATCAAGATCGGCGATCAGAACGTCACCTTCCTCGCACCCGAGCATCGCGACGTCGGCATGGCGTTCCAGAACTTCGCCCTCTACCCGCACCTCTCCGCCTTCGACAACATCGCGAGCCCGCTCCGGGCGCGGGGCATGGCCCGGGCGGAGATCGACGGCCGCGTGCACGAGGTCGCGGGCCTCCTCAAGATCGACCACGTCCTCCACCACCTGCCCAAGGCGCTCTCCAACGGGCAGAAGCAGCGCACCTCGCTCGGCCGGGCTCTCGCCGGCAATCCGGGCGTGCTGCTGCTCGACGATCCCTTGCGCAATGTCGATGCCAAGCTGCGCTACGAGATGCGCCTCGAGCTGCCGCGCGTGCTCAAGGCGTTCGAGACGACGGTGATCTACGTCACCCAGGACTACAAGGAGGCGATGGCGCTCGGCGACCGGGTGGCCGTCCTGATGGGCGGCGGCTTTCGCCAAGTCGACCGGCCCGCGGCCATCTACAAGGACCCGGACGGCACGGACGTGGCCCGGCTCTTCGGCGATCCCACGGTCAACCTGCTCCCGGGCGAGATCAGGGACGGCACGGTCGACGTGCTCGGCCTGCGCTTTCCCTTGGCCGGAAGCTGCGCCGACGGCCCCTGCCAGATCGCCATCCGCCCCGAGAGCATCGCCGTCACCCTCGACGAAGCCACTTCCGCCGGCGCCATGCCGGTCGAGCTCGGCATCGGCGAGACGACCCATGCCGTGCCGGTCGACCTCGAGGCCGTGACCCCGCTCAACGTGCGCGCCGTCATGCTGCTGCGGACCAAAGACGGCCGCGAGCTGCTCGCCACCTGCTCGGAGGACGAGGCGAGCCGGCTGCCGCGCGGCCACGGTCGGGGCCACGCCCACATCCAGGCCGCCGACCTGCTCCTTTTCGATACCGCCGGCCGCCGGCTGCGGCCCGTGGCGAGCTGAGGAGCGGCGGGCATGGCGACACTCACCCTCGATCGCGTCTCCAAGGTCTACAAGGCCGCGCGCGGCCGTCCGGTCCTCGCGGTCGACGCGGTCGACATGACGATCGCCGATGGCGAGATCATCGGCCTCCTGGGCTCCTCGGGCTGCGGCAAGACCAGCACGCTGCGGATGATCGCCGGCTTCGAGGACGTGACGTCCGGCCATATCGAGGTCGGCGGGCGGGTGATCGACAATCTCCTGCCGGCCGAGCGCAACATCGCCATGGCCTTCGAGGGCTATGCGCTCTACCCGCCCTTGCGGGTGCGCGACAATATCGGCTTCGCGCTCCTGCGCGACCGCCAGCCCCGGGCCGAGGTCAAGCGGCAGGTCGAGGAGATCGCCGAGCTGCTCGAGATCGTCCCGGCCCTCGACCGCTACCCGCCGACCATCTCGGCCGGCCAGCAGCAGCGCACCAGCCTTGCGCGGGCCCTGATCCGCAAGGCCGACGTCTTCCTCCTCGACGAGCCGATGTCGCAGCTCGAGCCGCAGCTCCGGGCCGTGCTCCGCGCCCGCCTCAAGGACTGGTTGATCACCCGCAGGATGACCACCGTCTTCGTCACCCACGACCAGACCGAGGCCATCGCCCTCGCCGACCGCATCGCCGTCATGGAGGAGGGTGTCCTGCAGCAGCTCGCCTCGCCCGACGAGCTGAAGGAGCGGCCGGCCAACCTCTTCGTCGCCTCCTTCATCGGCGAGCCGCCGATGAACCTCTTCCTTGCCCGCGTCGACCGCAGCCGTTCGGGCCTCGGCCTCGTCGTCCAGGATGCCGCCGGCGGCAAGGCCTTCGATCTGCACTTCACGACCGAGGTCGCCGGCCTCGTCGATGGCGCCGCCGTCCACCTCGGCATGCGCCCGCACCGCCTGCGCCTGGGACAGGGCGCCGATGCCGTCCAGGGAACCGTGACCAGCCACAGCTGGCTCGGCGACCAGACCCATATCGGCGTCGAGATCGGCGGCACGGAATGCATCGTCGTGGCCGAGGGCGAGGTGCCGGCCCGGCTCGGCTCGCAGATTCCCGTCCAGGTGCCGCTCCGCGCGGTCCATCTCTTCGACGCGAAGGATGGCCGGGCCCTCTTCCATGGCTCGGAGGCAGCAGCTTGACCGGGAGCCGGGACCTCATCATCGGCCTCGACGCCGGAACCTCGGTGATCAAGGCCGTGGCCTTCGACAGGGACGGCCGCCAGGTGGCCGTGGCGTCCCGGCCAAATGCTTATGAGACGCTGCCCGGCGGTGCCGTCGAGCAGGACATGGCGCGCACCTGGGCCAGTGCCGCCCTGGTCCTGCGTCTCCTCGGCGAGGAAATCCCGGGCCTGCCGGCGCGGACGGCAGCACTCGCGGTCACCGGCCAGGGCGACGGCACCTGGCTGATCGACGAGGCGGGCGAGCCCGTGACCCCGGGCTGGCTCTGGCTCGACAGCCGTGCCGCCTCGATCGTCGACGAGCTCGAGCGTTCCGGCGCCCGCCGCGCCGCCTGGCGATACACCGGCTGCGGCCTCAATGCCTGCCAGCAGAACACCCATCTGGTCTGGCTGAAGCGGCACCGCCCGGATCTCCTCGAGCGGGCGGCCACGGCCTTCCACTGCAAGGACTGGCTCCATCTCAAGCTCACCGGCGTGCGTGCCACCGACCGCTCGGAAGGCACCTTCACCTTCGGCGACTTCCGCAGCCGTGAATATGCCGAAGCGGTGCTCGATGCCCTGGATCTCGCGGATCTGCGCCGCCTGCTGCCACCGATGCTCGACGGCTCGACCACGACCCACGCGCTGACGACCGAGGCCGCCGCCGCCACCGGGCTCCTCGCCGGCACACCCGTGGCCCTGGGCTTTCTCGACGTCGTCTGCACGGCGCTGGGTGCCGGCATCTACGATGCGGAGCGCCGGGTCGGCTGCTCGATCGTGGGCTCCACCGGCATGCACATGCGCTTCTTTGCGGACGCGCATCAGGTCGTCCTGCCACCCGAGCCCTCCGGCTACACCATGCCCTTCCCGGTGCCGGGCTCGGTCGTGCAGATGCAGTCCAACATGGCAGCCACGATCAACATCGACTGGATCACCGACCGGGTGCGCGAGGCAGCCGCCCTCTTCGGCACCGAGGTCGCTCGAAAGGAGGCGCTCGCCGTGCTCGATGGCCGGGTGCTCGACGGCCGCCCGGGCGCTGCCCTCTATCATCCCTACATCCTGGAGGCGGGCGAGCGTGGCCCCTTCGTCGCCAGCGACGCCCGCGCCATGTTCTCCGGACTCTCGAGCCGGGTGGGCCTCCTCGACCTGGTGCGGGCGGTCTACGAGGGCCTCGCCTTCGCCGCGCGCGATTGCTACGCCGCCATGGGCCACGTGCCCGAGGAGATCCGCATCGCCGGTGGTGCCGCCCGGTCGCGCTCCTTCAAGAGGATCATGGCGAGCGTGCTCGGCACCCCCTTGCGCCAAAGCAGCCGCGAGGAGGCCGGGGCCGCCGGTGCGGCGATGATGGCCGCCTGCGCCATCGGCCTCTACCCGGACATGGCGAGCTGTGCCGCCCATTGGGTGACGCCGACGCTGGGCGACACCGTCAGGCCCGACCCGGAGCTGGCCGCCCTCTACGACCGGCTCTTCCCCGTCTACAAGGCGACCCGCGAGGCGATGCCGGACGTCTGGCGCGAGCTCGCAAAGGTGGACCGGCCATGACCCGTGTGGCGATCATCGGCGACCGCTTCATGGCGCCCGAGGTGTTCCTCGAAGCCCTGCCCAAAGCCGGTCTCGACTGCCGCCTGCACCAGCTCGCCTGGCCGGACGAGCCCTTCGTCAACTCTTGCGACTCGGGCGACTTCGCCGGGCTCAAGGAGTTCATGGGCGAGCCGGACCAGATCGCATCCATGATCGGCGACGCCGAGGTGCTGGTCACGCACCTCGCCCCGGTCTCCGCCTCGATCCTCGAGCGCTGCCCGAGCCTCCGTCTCGTCGCGGTCAGCCGCGGCGGCCCCGTCAACATCGACCGAAAAGCCTGCGCCGCCCGTGGCGTCCAGGTCGTCAACGCGCCCGGCCGCAACGCCTCGGCCGTGGCCGAGTTCACCATCGGCGCCATCCTCATGGAAACCCGCCTGATGCGCGCCGGCCACGAGGCGCTCCGCCAGGGCATCTGGCGCGGCGATCTCTACCGCGCCGACCTCACCGGCCCCGAGCTCTCCGAGCTGACGGTCGGCCTGATCGGCTACGGCCAGATCGGCACCCGTGTCACCAAGCTGCTTAGGCCCTTCGGCTGCCGCATCCTGGTGGCCGATCCCTACAAGACGCTCGATGCCGACGATGCCGCCCATGGCGTCGTCATGACCGACATGGCCGACCTCCTGGCCAAATCCGACGTCGTCAGCCTGCATGCCCGCGTCACCGACGAGACACGCGGCTTCCTCGCCGCCCCGGAGTTCGCCGCGATGAAGCGCGGCGCCTGGTTCATCAACACCGCCCGTGGCCCCATGGTGAGCTACGACGACCTCTACACCGCGCTGAAATCGGGGCACCTGCGCGGCGCCATGCTCGAGACGTTCTGGCAGGAGCCGCCGCCGCCGGACTCTCCGCTGCTGAAGCTCCCCAACGTCACCCTGACCCCGCACATCGCCGGTGCCTCGACGACCACGGTGCGCATCGCCGCCGCCATGGTCGCCGAGGAGATCCGGCGCTGGCGGGCGGGCGAGCCTTTCCTCAACCCCTGCTGATGGAGCAGCGTCGCCGATGACGGAACAGGTCATCGACCTTCTCGTGATCGGCGGCGGCATCAACGGCGCCGGCATCGCCCGCGACGCGGCCGGCCGCGGGCTCAGCGTCACCCTGTGCGAGATGGACGATCTGGGGCAGGGCACCTCCTCGCGCTCCGGCAAGCTGGTGCATGGCGGCCTCCGCTACCTCGAATATTACGAGTTCCGCCTCGTGCGCGAGGCGCTGATCGAGCGCGAGGTCCTGCTCGAAGCCGCCCCGCACATCATCTGGCCGATGCGCTTCGTCCTGCCGCACAGCCGGGAGCAGCGCCCGGCCTGGCTGATCCGCCTCGGCCTCTTCCTCTACGACCACCTGGGCGGCCGCAAGCGCCTGCCACCGACAAGGCACCTCGATCTCCGCCGGGCGCCGGAAGGTGCACCCATCCGCAAGACCTTCACCCGCGCCTTCGAGTATTCCGACTGCTGGGTCGACGATGCCCGCCTGGTGCTGCTCAATGCCCTGGACGCCAGCGAGCGTGGTGCGGAAATCCTGACCCGGACCGCCTGCGTCGGCGCCCGCCGCGAGGGCGATCACTGGCAGGCCGAGCTCGAGGATCGCCGCGATCACACCCGCCGCACCATCCGCGCCCGTGCCCTGGTCAACGCCGCCGGGCCCTGGGTCGAGCAGATGCTCGGCCGGGTGGAGGGGGCCGCCAGCCGCCGCCACGTCCGGCTGGTCAAGGGCAGCCACATCGTGATCCGCAAGTTCTGGGAGGGCCCCCACGCCTATCTCCTGCAGAACACCGACAAGCGGGTCATCTTCGTCAATCCCTACGAGGGCCACCTGGCGCTGATCGGCACCACCGACATCCCCATCGAGGGCGATCCGGGCGCCGTCGCCATCGATCCGGCCGAGATCGACTACCTGCTCGCCGTCCTCAACCGCTACTTCGAGCGCCAATTGACCCCGGCCGATGTCGTCGCCAGCTTCTCCGGTGTGCGCCCGCTCTACGACGACGCGGCCCTGAACCCCTCCGCCGTGACCCGCGACTACGTCTTCGACGTCGAGCCGGCGCTGCCCACAGGCGGCGAGGCGCCCATCCTCTCGGTCTTCGGCGGCAAGATCACCACCTACAGGAAGCTCGCCGAGCACGCTTTGGGCAAGCTCCAGCCCTTCTTCCCCACGCTCGGCCCAGCCTGGACCGCCAAGGCACCCCTGCCCGGCGGCGACCTGCCGGACGCCGATTTCGACCGCTTCCTGAACGACCTCGCCGAGGAGTTTTCCTGGCTCCCGGCCGAGCTGGTGCTGCACTACGCCCGGCTCTACGGCACGCGGGCGCGCGTCCTGCTCGATGGCGCCGCCGCCATGGCCGATCTCGGCCGCCCGTTCGGCGGCCTGCTGTTCCAGCGCGAGGCCGACTACCTCCGCCGCCACGAATGGGCGCTGACCGCCGCCGACATCCTCGACCGGCGGACCAAGCACGGGCTGCACCTGGACAAAGCCCAGCGGCGCGCCTTCGAGGCCTGGACACTCATGGGGAAACCTCCCACCGAGACCCAGGATGCCTGAGGGACCCTGCACGCTCGGCATCGACTGCGGCACGTCGGGCCTGAGGGGCGTGGTCGTCGACGCCACGGGTGCTGTCGTCGCCACCGCGCCGCGGCCCTTCCCCGCCGGCACGACCGACCCCGCCGTCTGGGCCAGGGCCTGCGACGCGGTCATCGCCGAGCTGGCGGAAGTCGCGCCCATCGCGTCGCTCGCCATCGACGGCACCTCCGGCACCATCCTGCTCACCGATGCCGCCGGCGACCCGCTCGGCCCGGCTTTGCTCTACAACGACGCCTCGGCGGCCGATCTGGCGCCCAAAATCGCGAGCCTCGCCCCGCCCGAGAGCGCAGCGCACGGCGCCACCTCGCCGGCGGCCCGCCTCCTTCGCCTGCAGGAGCACCATCAGGGGGCCGTCCATGCGCTGCACCAGGCCGACTGGCTGGCAGCCCGGCTCACCGGCCGCTTCGACCTCAGCGACGACAACAACGCCCTCAAGCTCGGCTGGGACCCCGTGAAGCGCACCTGGCCCGCCTGGCTCGCCGCCTTCGGCATCCGGACCGACCTCCTGCCGGAGGTGGTCGAGCCCGGCACGCCGATCGGCGAGGTGCGCCAAGGTCCGCTCGCCGGAACGAGGGTGGTGGCCGGCACCACCGACGGTTGCGCCTCGTTCCTCGCCACCGGTGCAACCCTGCCCGGCGACGGCGTGACGGCGCTCGGCACCACCCTCACCATCAAGCTCCTGTCGGACCAGCCGATCTTCGCACCCGGGCACGGCATCTACAGCCACAGGCTGCTCGGCGCCTGGCTCGCCGGCGGCGCCTCTAACAGCGGCGGCGGCGCCCTCCTGCGCTATTTCGACGCCGACGAGATCGAGGCCCTCTCGCCCCAACTCCGGCCCGACGAGCCGGTGGACCTCGGCTGGCACCCTTTGCCCGGCACCGGCGAGCGCTTTCCCCTGGCCGATCCCGCCCTGACCTTCGATCCGCCAAACATTCCCAAGGACCGCGTGCATTTCCTCCAGGCGCTCATGGAAGGCATCGCCCGGGTCGAGGCGCTGGCCTATCGAAGGCTCGAGGCGCTCGGCGGCCCGCCGCTCGGCTCGGTCCGCACGGTCGGCGGCGGCGCCAGGAACCAGGCCTGGACCCGCATCCGCGCCCGCCACCTGGGCGTGCCCCTCCTGCCGTCACCCGGCACCGACGCCGCCCGCGGCACGGCCCTCCTGGCCCGCAAAGGTCTCGACCATGGATGATCTGAGAGCCCTCGCCGACTTCTCGGCCGCCATCGGCAGCGACCCGGAGCAGGTGCAGGCCGGCGGCGGCAACACCTCGCTCAAAAGGGACGGCACGCTCTGGGTCAAGGCGTCGGGCTTCTGGCTCGCCGACGCGCAGAAACGCGACCTCTTCGTGCCGGTCGACACCGCCCGCGTCCTCGATGCCATCGACGGCGGCGACGAGGACGACGTGCGCGCCGCGACCATCGACGCGGAGAACCCCGCGGGCCTCCGCCCCTCCATCGAGACCAGCCTGCACGCGCTCCTGCCGCACCGCTTCGTCGTCCACACCCACTCGGTCCGGACCATCGCCCTCGCCATCCGCACCGACGCCGAGGCCCGCTTCGCCGAGCGCCTGAAGGGCCTGAGCTGGGCCTGGGTTCCCTACGTCTTCCCGGGCCTGCCGCTGACCCGGGCGATCAAGACGGCGATCGACTCCCGCCCCATCGACGTCATCGTCATGGGCAATCACGGCCTCGTCGTCGCCGCCGACGACCTCGAAGCCGCGGCCACCCTCCTCGCCGAGGTCGAGCGCCGGCTCGACGCCCCGGTGCAACCGTCAAAAGCCGCGACGAAGGTGGCACCGCACCCCGGCCTGCGCCCCGTCCGCCACGGCAAGGCACACGCCCTCGCCACGAATACCTTGATGCTGGAGCGCGCCACGGCCGGCTCCTACTACCCCGACCACGTCATCTTCCTCGGCCCCGCCGCCGCCACGCCCGAAAACCGCCGGTCGGGCCAGCACCTCCTCCTCGTGCCGAACGAGGGCGCCTACCTGCCCGAGGACGCCCAACCCGCCGCCGACGAGCTCGCCCTCTGCCTCGCCCTCGTCTTGGAACGCGTGTCCGAGGAAGCCACCCTGATCCCCCTCACGGCCCAGCAGGAGGCAGCACTCCTCGGCTGGGACGCCGAGAAATACCGCCAATCCCTCGAACGCATGGGGACACCTCCCTTTTTAACCATTGCCGGCGGTAATGGTTAAAAAGGGAGGTGTCCCCCCACCGAGCCCACCCGAGCCCGATCAACGCTCGCGAATGACCTCGTAATCCGCCTCGATCACCCGCCCACGCGCCGGCTGACGCTGTTGCCGGCCCGCGTCGACATCACGGGCGGCATTCCCCAGCTCCTTCTGCAGCCGCCACCGCGCGAAGCCGATGGCGCCAGCCGCCACCAGCATGATCGCCAGAATGGTCGCCAGAACCAGCGGCAGCAGCAGGACGGTCAGGACCAGCCCCGCGATCCCCAGGACAGCAGCCACGATCGGCCGCAGGATCGATTGCATCGGCATCTCCTCGGTTTCCCAAGATATGGGATCGAGACCGGCCGCTGCGAGGTCTGCCGTCGATATGGCGAGGCGTCGGTCGAGCAGGGAACAAGACCGGGGGAAATGATTTCCCCCGCACCCCCTCGGAACCGTTGGTTGGCGTTCGACCGAACATTTGTTGCTCGATCTGGACGGGTACGGCACCTTGAGTGCCGGAAAAGCCAGGATCAGCGCTGTTGTCGAGCACGCTTCACCCGGTGGGAACTCATCCCGAACAGCCGAGACTTGATCTCGTGTTCGTCCATGGGCTCGACGGGCATTGGCTGGAAACGTGGTCGCACAATGGCGAGAAGACGGGCTTCTGGCCACTTTGGGTCGCGGAGGAGCATCCTGATCTGGCCGTCTGGTCGCTGGAATATCCGGCCGTGCGTACGGCGTGGCGCGGCCCCAGCATGTCCATTCTGGAGCACGCCGACGACGTCCTCGACTGTCTAAGGGTTGCTCGGATCGGCCAACGGCCCCTCGTCTTCGTCTGCCACTCGCTCGGCGGTCTGTTGGTCAAGCAGATGCTGCGGACGACAGCCGAACGAAAGGACGTCAGGCATATCGGCGAGGCGACGATGGGCGTCGCCTTCTTCGCGACGCCCAACACCGGCTCCCGAATTGCGAGCTTGGCTGGCAGCGCGCTCCCGTTACTGGGTCCCTTGGGCGTGCTCTACCGTAGCTCAGACATCCTTCGAGAGTTGCAGGCGAACGCCCCGCAGATTCGCAACCTCAACGACTGGTTTCGCAATCACGTAGCCGCTCGACAAGCGACCGCCCCGCTTCGTGTCAAGGTCTGGTACGAGAAACGTGGCCCGTTGGGCATCCTCGTGGTCGACGAGACGAGCGCCAATCCGGGCCTCGTGGATGTGACTCCACTCGGCGTCGCCGCCGACCACTTCACCATATGCAAGCCTTTCGACGCCCAGGATCGGCGCATCCTGAACATCATCGAGCTGTGCCAGACGCCGACCGGAGCAAGAGAGACAACCTCCAAAACCGCGCGCGCTTCGCATAGTCAAGCGGGGACGGAAGGGACGGCGCCGCCCAAGGCGTTCATCTCCTACGCGCACGAGGATCGCGCGTGGTGCGAGCGGTTGTTGCAGCACCTTGGTGCCCTCCGGCACCAGGGCCGCCTCGCACTCTGGGCCGACGACGAGATCATGGCCGGTGAAGAGTGGGATCGCGCCATCCGCCGAGAGCTAGACGAGGCGGCAATCATCGTGCTCATCGTCACCCCCGCTTTCCTCAACTCGGCCTTCTGCCAGACCGTTGAACTGAAGCGCGCTATGGAGCGCCACGGTGAGGGCAGCGCCCGCGTCATCCCGATCATCGCCGACCACTGCCACTGGACCAGCTTGCCGATCAAATCTCTCCAGGCCCGCCCGCAGGACGAGAACCGAAACCTCAAGCCGCTCGTCGACTGGCCGAACGCCAATATCCCGCTGGCTGATATCGCTCGCGAAATCGACCGGCTGACCCAGCCTCGCAGTTCGGCACAGACAGTCCCGCCGCACGTCCTGTCGCCAAGGCGCACCGGTCCGCACCACCACGGCGTTGCTTTGGCGAACCTCGGCGAGCCCCGCAAGGCCATCGAGTTGCACGAGCAGCAACTCGTGATAGCGCAGGAGATCGGAGACCTTCGCGGTACGAGCAATGCACTGGACAGACTAGGCAGTGCCTGGGCGGAACTCGGCGAGTGGCGCAAGGCTATCGAGTGCTACGAGCGGCAACTCGCGATAGCGCGGGAGATCGGCGACCGTCGCAGCGAGGGCAATGTGCTGGACAAACTCGGCGTTGCCTGGATGAACCTCGGCGAGCCACGTAAGGCCATCGGGCATGACGAGTAGCAACTCCTGATCTCGTGGGAAATCGGCGACCGTCACGGCGAGGGCATGGCGCTCCGGCACATGGCCTATGCGCACGAGGAACTTGCCGAGACGGACGCAGCGCTGACCAGAGCCGTGGCCGGGTTCGTCATCTTTCGGGCGATCAAGCATCCCGAGGTGCCCCAGTGCGCCGCATGGCTCCGCGAGCGAGGGGTCGATCCAGACAGCCTCTGACCCGCCCGCCGCGCGCCCGCGCGATCCAGGCAGGGCATGCCCCCCGCCAAAAAAACCGGATGGGCGCGGGAAGGCGTGCCTTCCCGCCTTCTTCCGCTCCAAAAGGACCCGTCCCCTCCGGACCGCTCGCATTTCCAGTGACAAGGCCGCGTCGGGTCCACATCCTGCCAGCCAGCCGACTTCGCAGGGCAGGGCCTCTGCCGCCAAGGGGAGAACATGATGAACGGCATCGACTACATCGCGCAGATCCTGAAGCAGGAAGGTGTGGAATGGATGTCCTGCTTTCCCAGCAATCCCTTGATCTCGGCCGCGGCCCGGGTCGGCATCCGGCCGGTGGCGTTCCGGCACGAGCGCGGTGCGGTGATGGCGGCGGACGGCTACAGCCGGGTCAGCGACCGGCGGCGCTTCGGCGTCGTGGCGCTGCAGGCGCAGGCCGGCGCGGAGAACGCCATGGGCGGCATCGCCCAGGCCCATGCCGACAATGTCCCGGTGCTGGTGTTCCTCGGCGGCAACGCGCTCGACCGGCTGTCGGTCAGGCCGAACTTCACGGCCGCCCAGAACTATCGGGGCTGGGTCAAGCAGGTCGAGGCCATCTACACGCCGCACCAGGTCGGCGATGTCATGCGTCGCGCCTTTCACGCCCTGCGCAACGGCAGGCCCGGCCCGGTCGTCGTCGAGCTGACCGCCGATGTCTGCGCCCAGGACGTGCCCGAATCCGCCCGGACCTACAAGTCACCGAAGCTGGCTCGCCAGGTGCCGGCGAATGCCGAGATCGAAGCCGCCGCCGACGCCCTCATCGGTGCCGAACGAGCCGTGATCTGGGCCGGCGCCGGCGTGCTCTTCTCCGGTGGCACCGCCGCTCTCCGCGCGCTCGCCGAGCTGACCGCGACCCCGGTCTTCTGCACGATGCCGGGCAAGTCCGCCTTCGACGAGCGCCACCCCCTCGCACTCGGTGCGGGCAGCGGCACGACCACCGGCCCGGCGCACGCATGGCTGACCGAAAGCGATGTGCTGCTGGCGTTGGGCAGCAGCCTGACACGCACGCCCTATGGCCAGGCGATTCGGCCCGGCAAGACCCTCATCCACAACACCAACAACCCGGACGACGTGAACAAGGACGAAGCGGTGGACATCGGCCTGGTCGGCGACACGCGGCTCACCATCGAGGCGCTGATCGCCTGCATCGAGGCGAGAACCGGCGGCAAGGGCTTTGGCGACCGAGGCCGGACCGAAGCCGCCATAGCCAGGGCCAGGGCCGAATGGCTGGCCGAATGGACACCGGCCCTCACCTCCGACGAGGAACCGATCAGCTATTATCGGGTGATCCAGGCCCTGAACGACACGCTCGATCTGGAGAACAGCATTGTCACCCACGACGCCGGCGCACCGCGCGACGTCATCGTGCCCTTCTACACGGCGACGGTGCCGCACAGCTATGTCGGCTGGGGCAAGACCACCCACCTCGGCTTCGGCATCCCGCTCATGATCGGCGCCAAGATGGCCGAGCCGGAGAAGTTCTGCCTCAACCTGATGGGCGACGGCGCCTTCGGCATGTCGGGGACGGACATCGAGACCGCCGCCCGCTCCGGTGCCGCGATCACGACGGTGCTCTTGAACAACAGTGCGATGGCCACCTATTCCGGCCCGACCCGGGGCACGATCGGCGACGAGGCGCGGGAGCGCTACGGCGTCTCCACCATGCATGGCGACTATGCCAGGATCGCCGAAGGCATGGGTGCCGTCGGGATTTACGTCAAGAAGCCGGCGGAGCTGGAGCCGGCCTTGAAGGAAGCCCAGCGTCTCAACGCCAGCGGCCGAACCGTCCTGATCGACGTCCGCGCCAATATCGAGGAGCGCCGGTCGAGATTCTGACACCGGCCGAGCCACGCCGCCCCCGCATCCACCACAGCCAAAAACCGGATGGGCGCGGGAAGGCCGTGCCTTCCCGCCATCTTCCGCTGTTGCATCGGATGCAACAGCGTCCTCGGGTTGTTGCGTAGGACGCAACATTATTATGACAAATGTTGCATCCCATGCATCATTCCAGCTTGGGATGTTGCATCCGATGCAACAATTCTCCCGGGTTGATGCATGGGATGCATCACTTTTCGACGATCGAACCCACCGATCCGACGATCGAACCCGGCGAATCGACGATCGAACCCGACGCCGAGCGAACGAACCCGAGGCCCTTCAATTCCTTGATCCGCAAGGCTTTTCGGCCGTTCGCCGCGGTCGGGTCGATGGACGAGCGAACCCGGCCCCCGAAATTGCCGAACGAACCGAAACGGCGCTTGCCGGCACGGCCCGTTCGTGATAGGAATATTATCAGGCAGTTTTCAGTGGACGGTGAGTGGTGCCGGCTCCCTGAGCTGGAGATAGCTCAGGGTGACGAGGGTCAGCGCCAGGGCGGTGACGGCGGTGCCGATCAGGGCGCCGAGGCCGATGCTGAAGAGCAGGCCGAAGGCGCTGGCCAGCGTGACCTGCACGATGATGAAGCCGAGATCGATGGCGATCAGGATCATGACCATGACGGTGATCTTGAGCCGGTGGCCCGCCGTCAGCCGGGCACTCTCCCTGATCGCCGCCATGGCCGGCGCGTCCTCGAGGACGACCAGCGGCCAGGCGACCCAGAGATAGGCGAGGGCGATCAGCCCGGGCACCAGGAGCAGGACGAAGCCGAGGCCGAGGATGACGCTGAGGACGACCAGGGCCCAGGTGATCCGGACGTAGCCGTCGCTCGGGCCGGAGAGGAGTGCCCGGATGCCCGGCGCCGGCCCGCCGCGGCGGAGTGCTGCCACCAGGACCACCAGCCCGCCATGCGCCAGCGCCACCAGCGGCAGGCTGAGCACGAGGACGAGCATCGACCAGAGATAGGAGTCGCTGATCAGGCTGGCGATCCAGGAGGGGGCGAGGCCGATGGCGCTCAAGCCCAGGATCCGGCCCGGCTCGGCCAGGATCAGGCGGATCGACTGCCGGTAGAGATCCTGGACATCCAGGCTCCTCGCCGCCAAGCGCCGCGCTCCGCCGCCCCGCTCCCGCGGACCTACATCACCATCCCGCCGTCGATGATCAGCGCCTGGCCGGTGGTGTAGGCGCTCTCGTCGCTGGCGAGGTAGAGGGCGAGGGCCGCGATCTCCTCGGGCTTGCCGACGCGGCCCATGGGCTGGCGTGCCACGAAGGCCGCCCGCGCCTTGGCGTAGTCGCCCTGCGCATGCAAGCGCTGCTCGAGCGACGGGGTCTCGACCGTGCCCGGGCAGATGGCGTTGCAGCGGATGCCTTTGGTCACGAAATCGGCGGCGATCGCCTTGGTCAGGCCGATGACGGCGGCCTTGGTGGTGCCGTAGACGAAGCGGTTGACCACCCCTTTGACGCTGCCGGCGACCGAGGCGATGTTGACGATCGACCCGCCGCCATGGTCGAGCATGGCCGGCAGGAAAGCCTTGCACATGTGGAACATGGCTCTGACGTTCAGGTCGTTGGAGAAGTCCCAGGCCGCCTCGTCGCACTCCAGGATGGTGCCGTGGTGGACGTAGCCTGCGCAGTTGAGGAGCACGTCGACCGCGCCCAGATCCTTTGCCAGAGCCTCGATCGCCGCCTTGTCGGTGACATCGAGCGCCAGCGTGCGGCAGCCGGCGAGATCGCCGAGCAGGCCGAGGTCGCGGTCGGTGGCGATCACCTCGGCGCCGGCATCGCGGAACTGCTCGGCGGATGCCCGGCCGATGCCCTGCCCCGCGGCGGTGATCAGCGCCTTCTTGCCGGCCAGCCTTCCAGTCATGTCCCACGCCCTCCCGTTCTGTCCATGCCATGGCCTAGGCAGCGCCGCGAACGGCGTCAAGCGACGTGAAAACGTCCCGACATCGGCCAGGCCGGGCGTTTCGGCGTGGCTGCCGGAACTCTGCTGGCGCTTCAACGGCTTCAGCAAAGGTAGCCAAGCGCGCATAACCGACTATCCTGCGCCCGTTCGTCCTCAAGCCAATCGAGCAGCACCTCCATGCCGACATTTCCGATCGTCGACACGCACGTCCATCTCTGGGACCCGTCGCGCATTCCGCTCGCCTGGGGCGACAGCGTGCCGGCGATCAACCGGCGGCATCTGATCGCCGAGTACGACGAGGCGCGCGGTGGCGTCGAGGTCGAGGCCATGGTGTTCCTCGAATGCGACGTGGCGGAGGGCCGCCATCTCGACGAGGCCCGCATGGTCGGCGAGATCGCCGAGCGCGAGCCCAGGCTGCGCGCCATCGTGGCCCACGCGCCGCTCGAGAAGGGCGAGGCCGTGGCCGCCGATCTCGATGTCCTTGCCCGCGAGCCACGGCTGCGCGGCATCCGCCGGCTGCTGCAGCAGGAAGCCGACATCGAGGCGGTGCTCGACGACCAGTTCCTGACCGGTCTCGGCCTGCTGCCGCGCTACAACCTGCATTTCGAGATCTGCGTGCGCCACCATCAGCTCGGCGCCGTCGTCGACCTGGTGCGGCGGCTGCCGAACGTCACCTTCATGCTCGATCACATCGCCAAGCCGGCGATCAGGGATGCCCAGCTCGAGCCCTGGAAGACCCGCATGGCCGAGCTCGCGGCCCTGCCCAATCTGATGTGCAAGATGTCCGGGCTCGTCACCGAGGCGGATCACGAAAGCTGGCAGCCAGCGGATCTGCGGCCCTATATCGACCATGTGGTCGAGACCTTCGGCTTCGATCGCCTCGTTTTCGGCAGCGACTGGCCGGTCATGACCCAGGCCACCGACATCCCGCGCTGGGTGGCGGTGCTCGACGAGGCCCTGGCCGGCGCCTCGGACAGCGAGCTGCGCATGTTCTGGGTCGAGAACGCGCAGGCCTTCTATCGTCTCGCCGACGGCTGACCGTTTGGCGCACCATTCGCGACACGGCTGGCGGAGACACTGATGCTGCAGCTCCTTCGTCCGCGCTGGGGAACCAGGAAATCCGGCTCGAGCGCCGATGTGACCCGTGCGCGGGCCAGCCATCCCGGGCTCTCCATCCTCGTCGAGCGCGGCCATCTCGGGCCCGAGGCGGTCGAGCATGCCCTGGCCCGGGCGGCCGAGACCCGCCAGCCGCTGCCGGTGGTGCTGAGCGAGCTCGAGCTCCTGACCGGGCACGAATGGGCGGCCCTCATGGCCGAGCGCTACGGTCTGCAAAAGGCCGGCCCGGCCGAGCTGCCGACGGCGCCGCTGCTGCCCGAGACGTTCGCGGCACGCTTCCTGCGCCAGGCCTGGGTGCTGCCGCTCGCCGTCGACGAGACGACGCTCTGGCTCGGCATGGCCGATCCGGCCGACGAGGCGGCGATCAAGGCGGCAAGGCTCGCCGCCGAGCGCGATGTGGTGCCGGTGGTGGTGCCGGTCGAGGATCTCAAGGAAGCCTATTCGCGCCTCTTCGACAGCGGCCAGCGGGCCCTGCAGGAGATCGTCGACGATCTGGCGCTGCCGGGCCTCGACGATGCCTCGAACGTCGAGCAGCTCATCGACCTCGCCAAGGAGGCGCCGGTCGTCCGCCTCGTCAACCAGCTCCTGACCGACGCCTTGCGGATGAACGCCTCCGACATTCATATCGAGCCCTATCCCGATCGCCTGCAGGTCCGCTACCGCATCCATGGCCGGCTGAAGGAGATCGGTGCCCCGCCGGCCAAGCTGGCGGCGGCGGTGATCTCGCGCATCAAGATCCTGGCCAAGCTGGACATCGCCGAGCGCCGCCTGCCGCAGGACGGGCGCAGCCAGCTCGTCCTGCTCGACCGGCGGATCGACCTTCGTGTCGCCACCATGCCGACCATCCACGGCGAGAGCCTGGTCATCCGCCTGCTCGACCAAGCGGCGGGCTCGGTCGAGCTCGGCCATGTCGGCCTCACCCCGGCCAACGAGGCGGCGCTTCGCCGGCAGCTGCAGTCGCCGCACGGCATGATCCTGGTCACCGGCCCGACCGGCAGCGGCAAGACGACGACGCTCTACGGCGCCCTTCGCACCCTCGACGCGGCGAGCGACAAGATCATCAGCATCGAGGATCCGATCGAGTACCAGATCGACGGCGTCACCCAGATCCAGGTGAAGCCGGAGATCGAGCTCAGCTTCGCCCGCATCCTGCGCTCGGTCGTGCGCCACGATCCCAACGTCGTCATGGTCGGCGAGACGCGCGACGCCGAGACCGCGGAGATCGCGGTGCACGCGGCCCTGACCGGGCATCTGATGCTGACCACCCTGCACACCAACAGCGCCGCCGGTGCCGTGGCCCGGCTGCTCGACATGGGGGTCGAGCCCTATCTCCTGGCCTCGGTCCTGCGCTGCGTCATCGGCCAGCGGCTGGTCGGCGTGCTCTGCGAGGCCTGCAAGGAGGCCTACGTGCCGAGCGTCGACGAGCGGCATCTCTTCGAGAACCGCGGCATCGAGCTGCCGACACCCTTGCGTCTCTGCCGGCCGGTCGGCTGCCGTTCCTGCAACGAGCTCGGCTTCACCGGCCGCATCGGCATCTTCGAGCTGCTCGAGGTGGACGAGCCCTTGCGCGAGCTGATCCGCGATCGCGCCCCGAGCCAGTCCCTGCAGGCCCATGCCCTGGGTCGCGGCATGGCGACCATGTTCCAGGACGGGCTGGTCAAGGCGCTCGCCGGCACGACCACGCTCGAGGAGGTTTGCCGGGTCACCGAGGAATGGTAGGCGAGGGGCTCGATCAGGAGGTAAGGACGTGCCGCAATTCGCCTATCGGGCGCTGACCGAGGCCGGCGAGCGCGTCGTCGGCGAGATCGAGGCGGGCGACCGCCGGGGCGCCATCCAGCGGCTGCAGGCGCAGGGCCTGATCCCGATCGAGGCGCAGCCGGCCAGCCGTGGCGCCCCTCAGGGCATGGAAGCACCCGTTGGCCGGCCGGCGCGCAGCAGCGGCCGGCAGGCCGCCGCCGTGACGGTCGCCACGCGCGAGCTCGCCACCCTGATCGGGGCCGGCGAGACCCTCGAGAGCGCCCTGGCCCTGGTCGCCGGCGAGCTTTCCGACCGGCGGCTCCGGCCGGTCTTCGAAGCCCTCCTCAACCGGGTCAGGACCGGCGCCTCGCTGAGCGACGCCATGGCGGCGGAACCCGGGATCTTCTCGCGCCTCTATATCGGCATGGTGCGCGCGGCCGAGGCGACCGGGCGGCTCGGCGAGGTGCTGACCGAGCTCGCCGACCTGCGCGAGCGGCAGGAGACGCTGCAGCGTCAGCTCGGCTCCGCCCTGATCTATCCGATCGTGCTGCTGCTGACCGCGATCGGCGCCGTCCTGGTGCTCCTGCTCTATGTCGTGCCCCAGTTCACCCCCATCTTTGCTGGCCACGAGGACCGGCTGCCGCCGCTCACCCGCTTCATTCTCGACGCCGCCGGCTGGCTGCGGACCCGTGGTCCGACTCTGGCGCTCGTGCTCGCCTGCGTCGGTCTCGCCTGGCTGCTCGCGGCACGGATCGGCTGGCTGCGGCTCTTCGGCCACCGGCTGGCGCTGCGTCTTTGGGGGCTCGGTAGCCTCGCCCGCGACCGGGCCACGGCCGAGGTCTGCCGCGGTCTCGCCACGCTGCTCAAGGGCGGGCTCGACCTGCCGTCGGCGCTGCTGCTGATGCGCGAGATGGTGAGCAACCTCGCCATCGCCGAGGCGCTCGGGCGCGCCGCGTCGGCGGTTCGCCAGGGAAGGCGGCTGAGCGAGGCGCTGGCCGCCGAAGGCATCCTCCAGCCGATGGGCCAAAAGCTCCTGAAGACCGCCGAGGAGAGCGGCCGGCTCGAGCCGCTTGCCCGCTACATCGCGGAACGCTTCGAGCAGGTTCAGGCGACGCGCATGCAGCGCTTTGTGACGCTGCTCGAGCCGGTCCTGGTCATCGGCCTCGGCGGTCTCGTCGGCGGCATCGTCATCGCCATCCTGACCGCCGTGCTCAGCGTGAACGAGCTTGCCTTCTAGGCGAATGTTCCTCGATCGGGCCGCTTGGCGCGGCAGCGGTAATCGGCTAGACAGACGCTGGTCAATGCTAGGCGCCTTGGATGGCGCCACCCCTTCGACCCTCAGACCAATCAAGGCCGCGGTGCAACCCTGGCATCCCCTTACCAAACTCGTGGCGGTTCTCGGCGGCCTGGCGCTGGCTTGGCTCTGGTGGACCGGTGACGAGATCCAGACCGGCATGGCGAGTGACGATCCGGCCGGCACGGTGCCCGTCGCGCGGGCCGAGCCCTTGATCCTGGCCGAGGTGCGGGCGGCCCAGGACGGCGCCCTCTTCGCCCGTGCCCTGCCGTCGATCGAGGCGTTCAACGGCATGCTCGAGCGACCGCTGTTCAGCCCGACGCGACGGCCGCCCGTGCATGCGTCCGAGCTCGCCCCGATGGGCGAGCCGGCTGCCCCGATCGAGCCGGCCGCGGGACCGCAGCCACCCGGCATCCGGTTCATCGGCAGTGTCGAGGAAAAGGGTGCGGTTCGGGCCTTCGTCGGGGATGGCCTCGATGTGCGGGCGCTCGCGGCGGGCGATGAGATCGAAGGCTGGCGGGTGGTGTCGATCGAGCCCCGCCGGCTGGTTCTCGGCCTCGACGACGAGCGCTACGAGTTGAAGATTTTGGAGTAGCGGCGCAGTTGCGGACGAAATTCACTGGCCGGAGGCGTGCCGACGACGGGTTCACGCTGATCGAGCTGCTGGTCGTCCTGGTCATCCTCGGCCTGCTCGCCGCGGTGGCTGGGCCCAGGGTCATCGGCTATCTGGGCGGTGCGCGAACCGATACGGCCGGCGTGCAGGTCGCTGCCTTCCGCCAGGCGCTCGATCTCTACCGGCTCGACGTCGGCGACTACCCGACCACCGAGCAGGGGCTCAAGGCGCTGATCGAGGCGCCGCAAGGCACCATCGGCTGGAACGGCCCCTATATCAACGGGCAGACCGTGCCGCTGGACCCGTGGGGCAATGCCTATGTCTACCGCGTCCCCGGAGCGGACGACGCCTACGATCTCATCTCCCTCGGCGCCGACAACCGACAGGGCGGCAGCGGTGAGGATGCCGATATCGGCACGGGCACCGACTGACGCCGGCTTCACGCTGCTCGAGCTTCTGGTCACGCTGGCGCTGCTCGCGGTCATCGCCGCCACCATTCTGCCGCGGTTCGGGGGTGAGCGGCCGCGCACGCTCGAGCAGCAGGCCGGAGAGCTGGCCCGCGATCTTCGCCGCCTGCGCCTGGAGGCGGTTGGCACCGGTAGGACCTTGACCCTCACGGCCGCCGATCTGGCGGTGCGGTTGCCGGCCGGGATCACGCTCGCCGCCACGGAGCCCGAGGAAATCGTGTTTTTTCCCAATGGCATGACCAACGGGGTCGCGTGGCGGCTCGAGGTCGACGATCGAGCCCTTGCCCTGACGGTCGATTGGCTGACCGGCCGGGTGGCCATCGATGCGCCATGATCGGGCCGCCTCGGGCGATCAGGGCTTCACCCTGCTCGAGGTCCTGGTGGCGCTGGCCGTGCTCGGCGTCGTGCTCACCACCCTCTTCCGTCTGGCCGGCGACAGTCTCGTCCAATATTCCGGGCGCGAGGCGCGCCTGCGGCTGGCGCTCGCCGCCGAGGCGGCCATGGAGATCGAGCGCCTGACCCCGGGCCAAGCACGGCGCGACGGCTGGCCGGCGGACATCATGCTCACGGTCGAGCGCCAAGGCTTCAGGGCAGTAGCCGCGACGTGGCCCGGCCTCGCCGAGAAGGTGGGGGCGCTCGGCGGCGACCTCGACTGGCTGGTGGTCCGGGCGGAGGACGCGACCGGCCGCAGCTACACGCTCGAGGCGGTGGTGCCGTCCGGCCGAACGCCATGACGGGGCAGGCGCGGGACGGCGAGCTCGGCTTCACCCTGGTCGAGATGATCGTGGCCCTGGTCCTGCTCGCCCTCGTGCTGACGCTGATCGGCGTCGGTGCCCGGGTGCTGCGCGGCACCGGCGACCGCCTGGCCGAGCGGGGCGAGGGCCTCGCCGATCTGGCCCTCTTCTCGACCCTCGTGGAAGAGCGCCTGGGCGATGCGGTGCAGGTCGATTTCGGCACGCCCGGAAAGCCCTCCGTGTCCTTCGATGGCAACGCGTCCAGAGTCCGCTTCCTGACCCTCGCCCGGGATGTCCAGGCTGGCGAGCCCGTGCTCGCCATGGAGATCGGGACAGGATCCGAGGCCGGCATCTGGCTGGGACTCGCCCGCCTCGCCGCCGATCAGCGGGATTTCAGCGCCCTCGACGATGCCAGGAGGACGGAGCGGCGCCTGCTGCTGCGCGAGGTTCCGGCGGTCCGCCTCAGCTATTTCGGGCGGAAGGAGGGCGAGGACCCGGCCTGGTACGATGTCTGGCAGGAAGAGGCGCGGCTGCCGCGCGCCGTCCGATTCGATCTCGGCGATGCGCGGCTGGCGCTGCCGCCGGTCATCGTCCCGATCCGGCAACGGGTCGGCACGCTCTGCGCTTCCGCCGCGGCGGAGCTCGCATGCCCGGAACCGTGAGGCGCGCCGGCCGGGGCGAGGCGGGTGTGGCGCTCCTCACCGTGCTCTGGTTCGTGGCGGCGATGAGCGCCCTCGCCGTGACGCTCGTGTCGATCAGTCGGGATACCGCCTACGTGACCCGCAACGCGGTCAGGTCGATCGAGGCGCGGGCCGCGATGCAGGGAGCGGTCGAGATCGCCGGCCGCCTGCTCGGAGGCGACGGATTTCCGGTGAGCGGCGTGCTCGAATGGAAAAATGGCCCCGCCCGGATGCGCGTCGCCGCGCTGCCCGAAGCCGGCAAGATCGACCTGAATGCGGCCGACGAGGAACTGATCGAGGGGCTCGTCTCCGCCGTGGCTCCAGATCCACGCACCGCGCAGTCCCTGGCGGATGCACTGCTCGACTGGCGCGATCCGGACAATGCCCGCCGCCTCGCCGGTGCCGAGCTGGACGACTACGTGCGGGAAGGCGGTTCCGCCCGGCCGCGTGACGGACCCTTGCCCTTCGCCGCCGAGCTGCGCTCGGTTCGCGGCTTCGATCTCGACCTCTATGTCCGTCTCGAGGACGCGGTGACCGTGTTCTCCGGCGACGCCGAGCCCGGCCCCGTGCCCTACTCGCCGCTCGTCCAGAAGGCGCTCGACCACGCCTCCGGCCTCGCGATTGCGGGGTCGACCGACGGCGAGCCTGCCGAAAGCGCTTTCGATCGGCCGCCGGAGCCGCTAGAGAATGGGCCGGATGATGCGCCTGCGACGGCATTCGCCCCGGATCCGCAAGGCCTTTACACCCTGGATATCGAGTTGGCCTACGACGATGGACCGAGCTTCAGGCAGAAGACGGTGATCTGGGTCGAGCCGCCGCTCGGCAGCGATCCGTTCCTCGTCCTGCAGAGCCGCACCGGCCTCGTGCCCAAGCCCGCACCTGCCCTGACCGGCGCGGGCGGCGGCGGTGCGGCAGATGGAGGTGTGACATGGCGGTCGCGCTGAGCGGCCAGGCCGGCCAGCGCGGCAACGGCTTCCTCGCCTGGTGGGCGAGCGAGCTGACCGCGCTCATGCCGGCCAATGGCCGGCGCTTGCCATCCGACCGTTTCGTGGTCGCGGTGTTCGACGGCCGCACGCTGCAGCTCGCCATCCGCCATCGCGGGCGGGTGGAGCAGCTCGGTGTCGTCGAGACGGCTGCGGACGACCGGGAGGCCGATACCCGAAGCGAGCTTCTGGCCGAACGCATTCGCCGGCGCGAGCTGCCGCTGGTGCTGCGTCTGGTGCCGGATCTCGGCATCCAGACGGGCGACCGGCTGCCGGCGGCGGCCAAGGGCGAGCTTCGGGCGATCATCGCCAACAAGCTCGACATGCTGACACCCTGGTCCGCCGAGACGGCCTGCTTCGACACCGTCCGGGTGGGTGCGCCAGACGCCGGCATGCTGGCCGTGGAGATCGCCGTGGCGCCGGAGCGGACGGTGGCGCGGGCGGTCGGCGCCGTCGAGCGGCTCGGCCTCGCGGTCGACATCGTCGATCTCGGCGAGGACGATCCCTACGCACCGCCGACCCATGACCTTCTGCACGGCAATCGACAGCGCCGGCTGCCGCGCTGGCTGCCGGTCGGCGGTGCCCTGCTCGCGGCGGCTGCGGTGACCATCGGCATCTTCGCCTATTTCGATATCGCGGCGCGTAATGCGGGGCTGACGCAGCGCCGGGCCTATGCCGGCCTCCTTGAGCAGCGCCTGGAGGATCTGCCCCAGATTCGCGGCCGGATCGAGGCGCTCGAGGCCGGCAGCCGCGCGGTGCTGGAGCGCCATCTGGGCCTGCCCTCGACCCTCGCCACCATCGAGACCCTGAGCCGGCTCCTGCCCGATTCCGTCTGGCTCGACTCGCTCACGATCGACGGTCGGCGCCTGACCCTGACCGGCTACGGCGGCGATGCGGCGGGGCTTCCGGCGCTGATCGAGGGCAATGCCTCCTTCGAGGCGGCGCGGTTGACGGCGCCGAGCGAACGCATCTCGATCGCCGGCGAAGGCGAGAACTTCCTCGAGGTGGACCAGTTCTCGCTGCAGGCCGAGGTGCGGCCCGGCATGGAGCTGCCCCGCTGATGCCGACGCTCTCGCCCACGCTGAGTCGCTGGCTCGCCGTGCTGCTGCTGCTGGTGCCGCTGGGTGCCGTGGTGGCGCTCGTCGTCGTCCCGGCCCGGCTCGCCGAACGGCAGTCGGTCGAGCGCGACGCTCTGGAAGCCCATATCGCCCGGCTGGAGCAGCGGATCGTCACCCGCGAGCAGGTGTTGGCCGAGCTGCGCCAGCTCGAGCGCCAGACGGCGGACGACCGGCGGCTCCTGCGCGCGGAGACGCCCTCGGTGGGCGGTGCGGCCCTCGCCGGCCTGCTCACCGAGTTCTTCGAGCGGTCCGGTGGCAAGCTCGACCGGACCCAGGTGCTCGAGCCGGTGGTCGACGACCTGGTGATGCAGATCGGTGTGCGGCTCAGCGGCACGATGGAGATCGGTGGTCTGCGCAGCCTCCTGCACCGGATCGAGACGCACGAGCCGCTTCTGACCGTCGAGCGGATCGCCGTCTCGGGCATCGACCTGGGCGCCGCGGATGTGGTGGTCGACACCGATCTCACGGTGGTGGGCTATGCCCGCGTGCCGCCGGCCCCAGGCGACGAGGCAACAAAGACCGGTGGCGCCGGCTGATCGGCCGCCGCGGTCGTCATGGCAAGGGGAGGAGGGAAGATGAGTGAGGTGCTCTACCATCGCGGCGAGGCCGACGATCGACCCTGGGGCCGCTGGGAGGTGCTCGACATCGGGCCCGGCTTCTGCGTCAAGCGCCTGACCGTGCGGCCCGGCGGCAAGCTGTCATTGCAGCTCCACCACCATCGCGCCGAGCATTGGGTGATCGTCGCCGGCACGGCACACGTGACCCGCGGCGAGGAGATCCTGGAGCTCGGCCAGGACAGCCACGTCTACCTGCCGCTCGGCATCAAGCATCGGATCGAGAACCGGGGCACCGTGCCGGTCGAGTTCATCGAGGTGCAAACCGGCGATCGGCTCGACGAGAACGACATCGTGCGCATCGATGACACCTACGGCCGCTCCTGATTTGGGACGATCGGCTGCCATCCGCTGAAGGAGCGAATTCTTGAACCAGGTCATTCTCGTCACCGGCGGCAGCCGTGGCATCGGCGCCGCCTGCTGCCGGCTCGCGGCACGTCGTGGCTACGACGTCGCCGTCAATTTTCAGGGCAACGAGACGGCTGCGGCAGCGGTCGCCTCGGACGTGCGCGCTGCCGGTGCCAGGGCAGTCGCCATCCAGGCCGACGTGAGCGATGCCCCGGCCGTCGAGCGCATGTTCGACGAAGCGGCGGCGCTCGGCCCGATTGCCGCTTTCGTCAGCAATGCCGGGGTCATCAACAGGGCGGCACCGCTCGCCGACATTCCCGTCGAGGAAATCCGGCGGATCGTCGAGATCGATCTCACGGCGCATTTGATCTGCAACCGCGAGGCGGTCCGGCGCATGGCGCGGTCGCGCGGCGGTGCGGGCGGGGCGATCGTCAACATCTCCTCGATGGCGTCCAGCCTCTTCGGTGCCGGCGGCTTCATCCCCTATGGCGCCGCCAAGGGCGGCATCGATGTGCTGACGCAGGGCCTGGGTCGGGAGGTGGCCGGCGACGGCATCCGTGTGAACGGCATACGGCCGGGCCTGATCGACACCGACATCCAGGACGACACCGGCGTCGAAAACCGCATTGCGCGGTTCGGCTCCACCGTGCCGATCGGTCGCGCCGGCACGGCGATGGAGGTTGCCGAGGCCGTGCTGTGGCTGCTCTCCGACCAGGCCGCCTACGTCACCGGCACCATTTTCGACGTCTCGGGCGGCCGCTGAGGGGCGCCGGCCGAATGACGGCCGGTCGCGGCTTCACCCCAGCGCTGCTGCCGCTGGCCCTCCTCTTGGCCCTCCTGCAGGCGGGGCCGGCGGCCGGGGCCGAGTGTGGCGAGACGGCACCCTGTGCGGTGGCGACCGGAAGCTATCATCTGGCCGCACCGGACGCCTGGGACGGCACGACGCCGCTGCCGGCCGTGCTCTTCTTCCACGGCTACGGCTCGTCCGGTGCTGATGTCGTCGGCGATGCGAGCCTGCGCGATTCCGTCACCGCGCGCGGCTATCTCCTCATAGCACCCAACGGCCAGGACCCCGGATCCGGCCAACGCCGGAGCTGGGCGCACCAGGGCTCGCCCTTCGCGGGGCGCGACGAGGAAGCGTTTATTGCCGCGGTGATGGCGGATGTCGCAGGGCGCCTGCCGCTCCACCCTGATCGCGTGCTGGTCTCCGGCTTCAGCCAGGGCGGCTCGATGGCCTGGCACATTGCCTGCTTTTTGGGCCAGGATTTCGCCGCCTTCGCCCCCGTCTCCGGGTCCTTCTGGCGGCCGCATCCTGAATCCTGCCCCGGCGGCCCGGTACGGCTCCTGCATCTGCACGGCTTCACCGACATGGTCGTGCCGCTCGAGGGCCGGCCGATCGGCGACCGCTGGCACCAGGGCGATGTCTTCGCGGCGATGGCGCTGATGCGCGAGGTGGATGGCTGCGGCTCGGAGCCGGATCGGATCACGATCGACGACGGCCGCCGCTGCCGCGCCTGGACCGAATGCGCCCCGGGTGGCGAGCTCGAGCTCTGCCTGCACGATGGCGGGCACGAGTTGCCCGAAGGCTGGCTCGGCCGGGCGCTCGACTGGTTCGAGGCGGGCTGAGCGCATCGTTTGTCTTGAATTTATTCCTATTTTCTATTAGGTTGGCGGCTTCCAACGTCATGAGGTGAGCCATGCCCGACCGCTCGAGAACGCCGGCGCAGATCGCCGCGAGCCGTGCCAACGGGCGGCGGTCGCGCGGCCCCAAGACCGCCTCGGGCAAGCGCCGCTCGCGCCTCAACGCCCTCAAGCACGGCCTTCGTTCCGCCACCATCCACTCGCTGCCGAAAGAGGAGGCGATCGGCGCGCAAACGCTGATGGATGCGATCCACGAGCGCCTGCTGCCGGCCGACGATGCCGAGCGGGAGCTGGCCGAAGCCATCGTCGCGGCGCTCTGGCGATTGCGACGGGCGCGGCAGATCGAGCGCGAGCTGATGGCGCCACGATCGGAGAAGCCCGCAGAGACGGACCCGGGCGCCATGGCCCAGGCCTTCATCCGCGACAGCCACGGGCCGCGGACATTGGATCTCCTGCTCCGCTATCGAACCCAGGCGGTGAACGAGCTCGGCCGGCTCTTGCGACTCTATGCCGATTTCAGTCGGCAGAAGCCGCCGGTCATCGCCGTGGTCGATGTCGAGGATGCGGCCAATGACAACCGGCAGGCGAACGTACCGTGGCGCCCTTTCGCGCCAATTCTGGACGATTAGCGATCGGCGGTGGCGAGCAGCCGCTCGAGCAGCGGGCTCTCGTCGGAAAAGAGCGCATCCAGAGCCGTGAAATGATTGGCAGCCCTGATCTCGCCATAGCGGCAATCGAGCCCGTGCCCCTGCCAGCGGTCGGTGAAGTCGCGGCTCTGCCGGCGGAACTCGGCGCTCTCGGCGCCGCCGACGACCACTTCGAGCGGGCAGCGGCAAGCGGGCACGAGGTCGATCGGGCTCAGCGCCAGCACCTCGGCGGTGGTGAGCTGCAGAGCCGGCTGCAGGTAGGTGTAGGGAAAAGGCCGCAGATCGAAGAGGCCGGAGACCGCTATCGCCCCGGCGACGAGGTCGGCGGGCAGGCCGTATTGTCCCGGCCAATCGGTGGCGAGCGCCATGCCGACCAGATGGCCGCCGGCGGAATGGCCGGACAGGGTGAGGCGGGCCGGATCGCCGCCGAACCGGCCGATCTCGCGATGGCACCAGGCGATGGCGGCGCGAACCTGGCGCACGATCTCGGTGAGCGAGACACCCGGGCACAAGGCGTAGTTCACGACCACGGCTGTGACTTCTCGCGCCACCAGCGGCTCCGCAACCCAGGCGAAATCCCGGGCCAAGAAGCGCCGCCAATAGCCGCCATGCAGGAACACGTGCACCGGTCGACCGTCGCCGGCCGGGAAGATGTCGAGATGCTCGGCGAGCGTCGGACCGTAGCGGACGGCCAGCTCCTGTGGCAGGTGCTCCAGCGCCCGGGCGCTGCGCGCCGGCCAGTCCGCCATGCGTGCGGCGGCGTCCGGCACCGACTGCCCCGGGCTGTACTCCGCGTCGAGCGCCGCCTGGTCCTCGAACTCGCGATAGAGCTTCATGCGGTCCCCCTGCTGCCCTGGCGCCGCAGCAAAGGTGCCGGCGGCAGCGTCGTCAAGCGCCGCGGCGGCGATGGGCGCCGGCTCGCTTCCTCGCCTCCGCGGCCCGGCGCTTGTCGGCGCGGGTATTCGAGGGCTGCCAGGGCTTGCGGCCGTCGGCTTGGCCGCTCGGCCGCGCCGCCGGCAGGCCGAGCTCGCCATCCTCCAGCCGCTTGATCTCGTCGCGCAGCCGTGCCGCCTCCTCGAACTCCAGGTCGGCGGCGGCGTCGCGCATCTTCTTCTCGAGCTCGCCGATATAGGCCTGCAGGTCCATGCCGGAGAGCGTCGGCGGCGCATCCAGGCCGAGATCGACCGTGACATAGTCGCGCTCGGCGGCGCTCGCCATGATGTCCTGAATGCCCCGTTTGATGCTCGCCGGGGTGATGCCGTTGGCCTCGTTGAAGGCGAGCTGCTTCGCCCGGCGCCGGTCGGTCTCGTCGATCGCGGCCTTCAGCGAGCGGGTCATGGTGTCGGCATAGAGGATGCAGCGCCCGTCGATGTTGCGGGCGGCGCGGCCGATGGTCTGCACCAGCGAGGTCTCCGAGCGCAGATAGCCCTCCTTGTCGGCATCGAGAATGGCGACGAGGCCGCATTCGGGGATGTCCAGCCCCTCGCGCAAGAGGTTGATGCCGACCAGCACGTCGAACTTGCCGAGGCGGAGATCGCGGATGATCTCGATGCGCTCGAGCGTGTCGATATCGGAATGCATGTAGCGGACCCGGACCCCCTGCTCATGCAGATATTCGGAGAGGTCCTCGGCCATGCGCTTGGTCAGCGTGGTCACCAGCACGCGCAGGCCGTGCTCTCGGCTGTAGCGGCATTCGGCCAGGAGGTCGTCGACCTGATGCTCGACCGGGCGCACGATCACCGGCGGATCGACGAGGCCGGTGGGCCGGATGACCTGCTCGACAAAGACGCCGCCGGTGCGCTCCAGCTCCCAGGGACCCGGGGTCGCCGAGACGTAGATCGACTGCGGCCGCATGGCGTCCCATTCCTCGAACTTGAGCGGCCGGTTGTCGACGCAGGACGGCAGGCGAAAGCCGAACTCGGCCAAGGTCGACTTGCGCTGCCGGTCGCCCTTGTACATGCCGCCCACCTGCGGCACGGCGACATGGCTCTCGTCGACGAACAGGATGGCGTGCTCGGGAATGTACTCGAACAGCGTCGGCGGCGGCTCGCCCGGCTTGCGGCCGGTGAGATAGCGCGAATAGTTCTCGATGCCGGGGCAAGAGCCGGTGGTCAGGATCATCTCGAGATCGGCCACGGTGCGCTGCTCGATGCGCTCCGCCTCGAGCAGCTTGCCGGCCTCGCGGAAATGCTCGAGCGTCTCCTTCAGCTCGATCTTGATCGACTCGACCGCCTGGGCCAGGGTCGGCTTGGGCGTGACGTAGTGGCTGTTGGGGTAGAGGCGGATCTGGGTCAGCCGCTCGCCCTTCTGCCCGGTCAGGGGATCGAACGCCCAGATCGCCTCGATCTCGTCGCCGAACATCGAGATGCGCCAGGCCCTGTCGTCGAGATGGGCGGGGAAGATCTCGATCGTGTCGCCCTTCGCCCGAAAGGCGCCGCGGCTGAAGTCGAGCTCGTTGCGCTTGTACTGCAGCTCGACCAGGGCGCGGAGCAGACGCTGCCGCTCGACCCTCTGCTTCTCGCGCAGGTTCAGGGTCATCCGGGCATAGGTCTCAGGCGAGCCGATGCCGTAGATGCAGGAGACCGAGGCGACGATGATGACGTCGTCGCGCTCGAAGAGGGCCCGGGTGGCGCTGTGGCGCATCCGGTCGATCTGCTCGTTCACGCTCGCCGTCTTTTCGATATAGGTGTCCGAGCGGGGCACATAGGCCTCGGGTTGATAGTAGTCGTAGTAGCTGACGAAATATTCGACCGCGTTGTGCGGAAAGAAGGACTTGAACTCGCCGTAGAGCTGCGCCGCCAGGATCTTGTTGGGGGCGAGGATGATGGCCGGCCGCTGCCGGTCGGCGATGACCTGCGCCATGGTGAAGGTCTTGCCGGAGCCGGTGACGCCGAGCAGCACTTGGTCGCGCTGTCCCTCCGCAATGCCGCCGATCAGCTCGGCGATCGCCGTCGGCTGGTCGCCCGACGGCTGGAACTCGGAGACCAGCTCGAACGGCCGGCCGGCCTCGGGCCGAGCGATGAGCTGCTCCGGATCGGCGAGGCTCTTGAGCACGTCGAGCGGCGACGGGCTGTCGGCTGGCTGCATGGACGCACCGTTCGGACTGGCGGGTGGGAGCGAGCGAAGAAACGAGGATGGAGCCTAGCCGGGCCGACCTCAAGAGGGCTATTGCAAATTCATCGCCGTGTCAGGGAGGTAAGCCGCATGCGCTTGTACCACAGTCAGACGTCGCCCTATGTCCGCAAGGTCATGGTGGTGGCCCGCGAGGCGGGGCTTCATGAGCGGATCGAGCTGATCGCGTCGAGCGCCTCGCCGGTCGGCGAAGCCGCCGCCGTTGTCCGGGACAACCCGCTCGGCAAGCTGCCGTGCCTGCTGCTCGAGGATGGCGAAGCCCTCTACGACAGCCCGGTGATCTGCGAGTATCTCGACAGCCTGCATGAAAGGCACAGGCTGTTCCCTCGGACCGGCCCGACGCGCTGGCTGGCGCTGCGTCGCCAGGCCTTGGGCGACGGCATCTGCGATGCCGCCCTACTGCGCCGCTACGAGACGTTCCGCCGGCCGCTCGAGCTGCAATGGGACGAATGGGCGCTCGGCCAGAAAAGCAAGATCGACCGCGCCCTCGATGCGCTCGAGAAGGACGTCCGGGTCTTCCCCGAGGCGCCGGATATCGGCCAGATCGCGGTCGCCATCGCCTTGGAATATCTCGATCTCCGCTTCCCGGACGACCCCTGGCGGGACGGTCGGCCGGCCCTCGCCGCATGGCAGGCCGGCTTCGCCACGAGGCCGTCGATGCAAGAGACGGCGCCGCCGCCCGGCTGAAGCCTCAGGCCGAGGTGATGCCGAGACTGGCGGGCTCCGATGTTCGTGCGGCACTCCTCGCCTCGACCCCGGCGCCGGCCAGCGCCAGGCTCTCGATCGCGGCGTCCATGCCGCCGCTGCCGAAGGGGATGGCTGACCGGCGCATCGCCAGCTCGACCGTGGCGAGCGTGCCGAGGATCATCGGCTCGTTGAGGTCGCCCATGTGGCCGATGCGGAACGCCTGCCCCTCCAGCTCGCCGAGCCCGGCGCCGAGTGCGGTCGAATAGGTGTCGCGCGCACAGCGGCGCATGGCGTCCGGATCGACGCCGGGGGCGGTCCGGATCGCGGTGATGCCGTTCGCCCGGCTCGCCGGCTCGCTGGCATGAAAGCTCAGGGCACCGGCCTCGCTCCAGCGGGCGACACAGGCGCGGACGGCGTCGGCGAGGCGGCGATGACGGTTGATCACCTCGTCCAGCCCTTCCTCGAGCAGCATGTCGAGCGCCTCGCGCAGGCCCCAGATCTGTTGCAAGGGCGGCGTACCGTGAAACCACTGATAGGTCATGGCACCGCGGCGAAAGCCGACGTCGAAATAGCGCCGGGGGTGGCGGCAGCTTTCGGCCACGCCGAGCGCCCGCTCGCCGAGCGCCGCGAAGCAGAGGCCCGGCGCACCCATCAGGCCCTTCTGCGAGGCGGTGAGCGCGCAGTCGATGCCCCAGTCGTCCATGGCGAACGGCTCGATGGCGAGGCTGGCGATGGCATCGATCACGAAAAGCGCCGGATGGCCCGCCTCGTCGATCGCCCCGCGGATGGCCTCGATGTCGCTTCGGATGCCGGTCGCGGTCTCGGTCTGGACGATCAGCACGGCCTTGATCCGGTGCTCCAGATCGGCGCGAAGGCAGTCGGCGATCCGGCCGGCATCGAGCGGCAGGCGGCGGTCCATCTCCAGCCGCAGGACCTCGAGGCCGAGCATCTCTGCCATGTCGGCCCAGTGCTGTGAAAATCGGCCGGAGACGGGCATCAGCACCGTCTCGCCCGGCTCCACGAGGTTGACGAGCGGCACCTCCCAGGCGGCGTGCCCGTTGCCGATGAAGCAGAAGACTTCGCCCGTCGTGCCAAACACCTTGGCCAGATCGTCGAGGCAGGACCGGGCGATGCCGCTGAAGGCCGGGGCGGCGAAGTCCTCCGCGGCGCGGTGCATCGCACGCAGCACCCGGTCGGGCACGTTGGTGGGTCCCGGCGTCGCCAGGAAGATTCGTCCGCGTGGCGTCATGCGTTCCTCGAGAGCTTGTCCAGGGGCAGGAACTAGCGGAGCGGCGTGTCCTGCGAAACCCGTAAAGCCTAACACGCGGTCGCACTCGAAGGTCGCTGTGGTGGTGCGACGATTGACGCAAGGTGGTGAACGACCCTTTAATCACGCCATCGAGATGCCCATCGGGGAGACGGATTTGCGGCGCGTGCTGCTCCTGCTGCTGGCCATGCTGCCCGGCGTCGCCACGGCCGCCCAGGCGGCGACGCCGGCGGCGCGGTGTCTCGCCCTGATCGCCGTGCTCGAGGCCGCCGGCGAGGGCGAGGCCGGGATGGCGGCGGTGATCGAGGTGGTGAAGAACCGGGCGGCCGATCCGCGCTTTCCCGACGACGCCTGCGCCGTGGTCGCCCAGGATCGCCAGTTCCAGCCGGTCGGCGAGTGGCCCGCCCTGAAGCGGGCGCTGGCCCAGCCCGCGGCGCTCGACCCGCACGCCATGCTGGCCGGCGGTCCGGCGCGCCGCAGCCTCGATCGCGCCTTCCGCCTGGTCGCGGCCGGCGCGTCGTCGCGCACCGCTGGTGCCCTCTATTTCGTCAACCCGCGCGCCATGGACCCGAGATACTGCGACTGGTTCGCCGGCCTGAAGCGCACCACCACCATCGGCAACCACGTCTTCATGACGCACTACCGCAAGGGCGAGCGCCGCGCGGCGCCGGCGCTCGACTGCGACGATCCGATGATCGGCAGCCTGTTCAAGTCGACGCCCAGCCTCGCCCGGCAATACGCGCAAGGCCTCTTCCACCCCGAGGGTCCGCGTGTCGCGAGCCGGACGCCGACCTCGGCGGAGCTCAAGGCCTGGCGCCGCACCGGCCGCCTCGACGCCCGCGCCGCCGAGCTCAAGAAAAGCTTCAAGCCGGGCTGGATCTCGCTGGAGTAGGCAGCCGCGGCGGTGTCGCTAGACCGAGCGGCCGGCGGGCCGCCCTCAGGCCAGCCCACGCTTGGTCAATGCCGCTGCCTCGTCGGCCGAAAAGTCGATGTGGATGTGGTTTCGGTCGACATCGTGGATGTTGACCTGGATGAGCGGAAAGCCGGGCGGGCGGCCGACCTCGTACGGAACGCCGTGCGTCTCGAGGTGGGCAAGAAAGGCCTCGAGGCCGGTGGCGCCGATCGCGAAATGCTCGAGCTTGGGGGCGATGGCCGCCGGCTCCTCCTGCACCTCGACGAGGTGGACGATGGGCGAGCCGTCGCAATAGAGCCAGGCGCCGCCGAACGGGAAATCCGGCCGGGGACCGATCTCCATGGCGAGGATCTTCCCATACCAGTCGATCATCTCCTGGAGCCGGTTGGTGCGGACATTCACGTGATCGAGACGTGCCAGCTTCATGGCCGTTCCTCCCTGATGGCATCATGCTTAAATCTAGCGCGAGCGGCGGCGCGGCAACAGCACCCAGGCCGGGTCCGGCCGGGATGACGACCTCGCGGCTCAAGGTGGTCGTCGCCCTCGGCACGACGCAGACCTTGGCCTATGGCTCGACCTACTACCTGCCGGCGATCCTCGCGGCACCGATGGCCGAGACGCTCGGCCTCGGCGTCGGCTGGGTCTTTGCGGCATTCTCGGTGGCGCTCCTGATCTCCGGCCTTCTCGGCCCCGTCGTCGGCCGCCGCATCGACCGGCTGGGCGGGCGCGATGTCCTCGCCGCTTCCAGCCTGATCTTCGCCCTGGGCCTCGGCCTGCTCGCGGCCACATCGGGCGCCTTTCTCCTGATCGTCGCCTGGCTGGTGATCGGCGTCGGCATGGCCATGGGCCTCTACGAGGCCGGCTTTGCCACGCTCGCCGGCATCTATGGGCGCGAGGCGCGCGCCCCCATCACCGGCATCACCCTGATCGCCGGCTTCGCCAGCACCATCGCCTGGCCGCTCACCACCCTGCTCGACCAGGCGGTCGGCTGGCGCGGCGCCTGCGTCTTCTGGGCGCTGGTCCATCTCCTGCTCTGCCTGCCGATCAACCGATGGCTGGTGCCGCGCGGCACCCAGAAGCTGCCGGAGGTGACCAAGGGAGCACCCTTGCCCGCCCGGCAGCCGGGCGAGCTTCGCGCCATGATCGCCTTGAGCTTCGTCTTCGCCGTGAGCTGGTTCGTCAGCACCGCCTATGCGGCGCATCTGCCGGGGCTGCTCTCGACCACCGGCTTGACGCCGGCCATGGCGCTCTTTGCCGCGACGCTGGTCGGGCCCGCCCAGGTGGCGGCGCGGCTGGTCGAGTTCAGCCTGCTGCGTCGCTATCATCCCCTGGTCTCGGCGCGGCTCGCCACCCTGGCGCATCCGCTCGGTGCCGCGGCGCTGCTCGCCTTCGGCGCGCCGGCGGCAGTCCTCTTCACCGTGCTGCATGGCGCCGGCAACGGGATCTTGACCATCGCCAAGGGCACGCTGCCGCTCGTGCTCTTCGGGCCGGTCGGCTACGGGCTGCGGCAGGGCCTGATCACGGCACCCTCGCGCATCGCCCAGGCTGCGGCACCCTTCCTCATGGCGCTGGCCATCGAGCGCCTCGGCCTCGGCGTTCTCGCCGTCTCCAGCCTGCTCCTGCTCCTGGCCTGCCTCGCCCTCCTCGCCGTGCCGCGCTCCCTCGGACCGCCGCCCGATTGATCCGGCTCGCCTACTCGCCGCCACCGAGATTGTGGACGTAGACGGTGAGCATGGTGATGACCTCCTCAGGCAGCCGGCCCTGCCAGGCCGGCATCACCCCATGCTGGGGCCTGGAGATCTGGGCGGTGATGGCTTCCGGTGTGTTGCCGTAGAGCCAGACGGCATCGGTCAGATTGGGCGCGCCCAGATCGCGAATGCCCTTGCCGTCCTCGCCGTGGCAGGCGGCGCAGTTCACCTCGAACGTCTCCTGCCCGGCGGCCGCCAGCGCTGCGTCGTGGTCCCGCCCGCCGAGCGCCAGCACGTACTGCACGACCGCGGCGATCTCGTCGCGGCTCAGGATATCGTCGGCGCCGAACGCCGGCATCATGCCGAAGCGCGCGTCCGGGTCATCCTCGTTGCGGATGCCGTGGCGGATGGTGTCCTGGATCGCATCGAACGACCCGCCCCAGATCCAGGCGTCGTCGGCGAGGGTCGGGTAGTGGAGCTGGCCGGCGCCGCCGAGCCCGTGGCAGGGGGCGCAGTTGTCCTTGAAGTGGCGCTCGCCGCCCGCCATGGCGAACTGCGAGAGCTGCGGATCGGCGGCGACCTCGGCCGGGTCGGCCGCGGCGATCCGCTCGAGGAACACCGCCTGCGCGGCGCGCGCCTCGGCCATCCGCGTGTCCAGCGCCACGCGCTGGTTGGAGCCGAGCAGGCCCGGCGTGTAGCCGGTCGAGCTGGGCCACGCCGGAAAGAGGATCCACCAGAGCACCGAAAAGGCGATGCAGGCGTAGAAGACGTAGAGCCACCATCTGGGCAAGGGATTGTTGAGCTCCTTGATCCCGTCCCACTCATGGCCGGTGGTGTCGACCCCGGTGACCTCGTCCCTCTCAATGGTCGCCATTCGTCCTCTCCTTGTCACCGGATGGGTCACCGGGTCGGCGGGCGGGCAGATCGTCGCCCGAGTCCTCGAGCGGAATGCGGGCGTGCTCTTCCATCGCCTTCTTCCGACCGGGCCAGAAGACCCAGGCGACGATGCCGAGGAAGATCAGCATCAGCCACAGGCCCCAGACGGTGTTCGCCCATTCGGCGAGACTGCTCATGGCGCGTGATCCAGACCGGCGATGCTACTGCAGGATGTCCTCGGTGCGGATATCGGTGAAATCCACCATCCGGCCGAGGATCTGCAGGTAGGCGACGAGCGCGTCCATCTCGCTGACCCGGCCGGGCTGGCCGTCGAGGTCGCCGACGACGGCCTTGGGATAGCGGGCGAGCAGGCCATCGTGGTCGCCATCGGCCGCAGCCTGATCGACGAGATCGGCGGCGGCGCTCTCGATCATCTCCTCGCTATACGGCACCCCGACCACGACGAGCGTGCGCAGATGGTCGGCGATGTCGGCGGTGTCGACGTCGCGATCCAGAAGGAAGCGATAGCCGGGCATGATGCTCTCCGGCACGACGGCGCGCGGATCGACCAGATGCGCCACCTGCCAGTCGTTCGAGTACTTGCCGCCGACCCGGGCGAGATCGGGCCCGGTCCGCTTGCTGCCCCACTGGAACGGATGATCGTACATGCTCTCCGCGGCGAGGCTGTAGTGGCCATAGCGCTCGGCCTCGTCGCGGAACGGCCGGATCATCTGGCTGTGGCAGTTGTAGCAGCCCTCGCGGACGTAGATGTTGCGGCCGAGCTGCTCGAGCGGCGTGTAGGGGCGGACGCCGTCGACCTTCTCGATCGTCGATTCGATCTGGAAGAGCGGGACGATCTCGACCAGCCCGCCGATCGAGACGGTGATCAGGATGAGGATGGCGAGGACCGAGGCGCGCGTCTCGATCTTGCCGTGATGCTTGATCAGGTTCATGGCGGCGCTCCCTACTCGGCCGGAGCGGGCAGGGGTGCCGCCATGACGCGACCGGGCTCTTCCTCGACCCTGATCTCGCGGCGCATGGTCCGGCTCAGGTTGTAGACCATGATGAGCGCCCCGCAGAGGAAGAGGACACCGCCGAAGGCGCGGATCACATAATAGGGATGCATGGCCGCCACCGTCTCGACGAACGAGTACTGGAGGAAGCCGAGGCTGTCATAGGACCGCCACATCAGGCCCTGCATGATCCCCGACACCCACATCGCCGTGATGTAGAGGACGATGCCGAGGGTCGCGATCCAGAAGTGCCACTCGACGAGGCGGAGCGAGTAGAGCCGCTGCGCCCGCCAGAGCCTGGGCACCAGGTAGTAGACGGCGCCGAAGCTGACGAAGGCGACCCAGCCGAGCGCCCCTGAATGGACGTGGCCGATGGTCCAGTCGGTGTAGTGCGACAGCGCGTTGACCTGGCGGATCGACATGAGCGGCCCCTCGAAGGTGCTCATGCCGTAGAAGGCGACCGAAACCACGAGGAAGCGCAGGACGGGGTCGGTGCGGAGCTTGTCCCAGGCGCCGGAGAGCGTCATCAGGCCATTGATCATGCCGCCCCAGGACGGCATCCAGAGCATGATCGAGAACGTCATGCCGAGCACCTGCGCCCAGTCGGGCAGCGCCGTGTAGTGCAGGTGGTGGGGGCCGGCCCAGATATAGAGGAAGATCAGCGCCCAGAAATGGATGATCGAGAGACGATAGGAATAGACCGGGCGATTCGCCTGCTTCGGCACGAAATAATACATCATGCCGAGAAACCCGGCGGTGAGGAAGAAGCCGACCGCGTTGTGGCCATACCACCACTGGGTCAGCGCGTCCTGGACGCCGGCGAAGAGCGAGTAGCTCTTGGTCCCGAAGATCGAGACCGGCACCGAGAGGTTGTTGACGATGTGCAGCATCGCGATGGTGATGATGAAAGCGAGGTAGAACCAGTTCGCGACGTAGATGTGCGGCTCGCGACGCCTGAGCAGCGTGCCCATGAAGATGACGAGGTAGGTGACCCAGACGAGGGTGAGCCAGACGTCGACATACCATTCCGGCTCGGCGTACTCGCGGCTCTGGGTGACGCCCATGACGTAGCCCGTGGCGGCGAGCACGATGAAGAGCTGGTAGCCCCAGAACAGGAAGCTGGCGAGCATCGGCCCGCCGAACAGGCTGGCCCGGCAGGTCCGCTGGACCACGTAGAGCGAGGTGCCGAGCAGCGCGTTGCCGCCGAAGGCGAAGATCACCGCCGACGTGTGCAATTGCCGCAGGCGCCCGAAGCTGGTCCACTCGAGATCGAGGTTGAGCACGGGATAGGCGAGCTGGAAGGCGATGACGACGCCCACGAGGAAGCCGACGACGCCCCAGAAGACCGTCGCCAAAGTGAACAGCCGGATCACGTCTTCGTCGTAAGCGCTCTCCACGCGACCGACCGGGGCCGTCATCACCGCTGCCATCTAGCTCTCCCGCTTGGCACGTCCCGCCCGCCAGTATTGGAGGATTCCGCTTGCGCTGCGCCGCAGGACTTGCCCGTGCAGCGGCGACCTGACATTGATCCACGTCAAGAGTCGGCCGCCGCCCTTGCACTACGAGCTTGTCGATTTCGCAAGCCCGACCGCGCGCTTTGGTTATCGTGTCGCGGCTCGGCGACGATGGCATGGTCCATTGCCCGCGTTTAGAGTGTGCGGCAAGGCTCGTCGGCTTCGGCCCGGGCCGCGCCGGTGGCGGAAACGATCTGGGAGTGACGACGATGGCCGACGCCATTCCAGTGTTCGCGCAGCCGATGGTCCGGGTCCGCAAGCTCGAGATGGACCAGCCATGGACATGGCTGCGCAAGGGCTGGCAGGATTGCCTGAAGACGCCCGGCGTCAGCTTCGGCTACGGCGTGCTGGCGGCGGTGACGGGCTATCTGGTCACCTGGGGGCTGTTCGCCTTCGACCTGCCCTATCTGGTGCTGCCGCTCATGGCCGGCTTTCTGATCGTCGGTCCCATCCTGGCGGTCGGCCTCTACGAGGCGAGCCGCCGCTCCGAGCATGGCCTGTCGACGACCCTGGCCGAGGCGCTCGGCGCCTTCAACCGCAACCCGAGCCAAATGGGGCTCATGGGCATCGCCCTGCTGCTGCTGATGTTCTTCTGGGCGCGGACGGCGGCCCTGCTGTTCTTCCTTTATTTCGGCATGGAGCCACCCGAGTTCCACAACCTCTTCGTTGCGACGTTCCTCTCGGCCGAGAGCTGGCCCTTCCTGATCGTCGGCTCAGCCGTGGGTGGCGTGCTGGCGCTCGTCGCCTTCTCGATCAGCATCGTCTCGATCCCGCTCCTGCTCGATCGACCAGCCGCCAACGTCATCGAGGCGATCGCGACGAGCCTTCGGGCGGTCCAGGCGAACCCGATGCCGCTCCTCTTCTGGGGCGGGCTGATTGTCGTCTTCATGCTGGCCGGGCTGGTGACGCTCTATCTGGGGCTGATCGTGACCCTGCCCCTGGTCGGCCATGCCACCTGGCATGCCTATCGGGACATCGTGGTGTTCGACGATGTGTGAGGCACCGGAGCCGTCAGGACAGACGCTCACCTCGAGCCGGCAAGGAATACGTCGATGATCGACCTGGGTCGTTGGGCGGGTGGCTTGGCAATGGGGATTCTCGCCCTGCTCGGCCTCGTCATCATGAGCCGGGCGGCCGATTCGATGTTCGGCTTCTTCGGCCTGATGATCTTCCTCTTCGGCATCGCCATCATCGTCGTCCTGGTGCATCAGGCGACGACGCCGGAGCGGGTCCTGCGCCGCAATCACGAAGCCTGAGCGGCCCGTTCCTGCCGGCCCGATTCAGGCGGAGCGAGTTGCCGACGACGGCCAGCGAGCTCGCCGACATGCAGATCGCCGCGATGAGCGGGGTCACGAAGCCGAGCACGGCGAGCGGCACCGCCAGGATGTTGTAGCCGAACGAGAGGCCGAGATTCTGCTGGACCAGTCGACGGCTCCGCTCAGCGATCTCGAGGACCAGCACGACGGGTGCCAGAAGGCGGCCCTGGAACACGGCGTCGGCCGCGGTCTGGCTGATGTCGACGGCCGTCGAGGGCGACAGCGAGACGTGCGCCGCGGCCAGCGCCGGCGCGTCGTTCAAGCCGTCGCCGACCATCATCACCTTGCGGCCGGCAGCGGCGAGGCCGGCAAGATGCGCGACCTTCTCGTCGGGGCGGCAGCCGGCCCGCCAGGTCTCGATGCCGAGCTCGGTGGCGAGGGCCCTGACCGGCGCCGTCCGGTCGCCCGAGAGGAGCTGGACGTCGAGCCCGCGTGCCTGGAGGGCCCGAATCGTCGACGCGGCATCGGCGCGCGGCCGATCCCGGAAGGCGAAGCGGTGCGGCGGGCGCCCCGGCAGCGCCAGCCAGAGCTCGATGCCCGTGCCGTCATCGTCGACCATCCCGGGCGCTGCCCAGCCGCGCCGGCCGAGGCGGACCTCGCCAGCCTCGGTCATGAGCCGCAGGCCCTGCCCCGGCAGCTCCTCGACGCCCGCGACGACGCGCGCCTCGGGGCAGGCGCGGGCGAGGGCTCGGGCGAGCGGATGACGCGAGCTCTTCGCCATGCAAGCGGCCTGCGCCAGCCGCTCCGGTGCCTCGTTCCCGGCGACGAGGGCGAGATCGCCCTCCGTCAAGGTGCCGGTCTTGTCGAACACCACCGTGTCGACCTCGGCGAGGCGCTCGAGAGCGGTCGCGGACTTGAGCAGCACGCCCCGCCGCATCAACCGTCCGCTGGCCAGCACCTGGACCGCCGGCACGGCGAGGCCGAGCGCGCAGGGACAGGTGATGATCAGGACGGCCACGGCATTGAGCAGGGCCACCTGCCAGGGGGCATCCATGGCCAGCCACCAGCCGAGGAAGGTGAGGGCGGCAAGCAGATGGACGACCGGCGAGTAGGCCTGGGCGATGCGGTCGGCGAGGGCGACGAAGCGGCCGCGCTTCTGCTCGGCGAGCTCCATCAGCTTGACGATCTCGGCGAGCAGCGTGCCTTCGCCGACCGAGCGGACCGTGATCTCGATGGGTGCTGCCAGATTGATCGTGCCGGCGAACACGCGCGTGCCGGGCGCGGCGATGGCCGGCAGGGTCTCGCCGGTGATGGCGCTCGTGTCGATCTCGCTTTGGCCGAGCCGGATGGCGCCGTCGACCCCGATGCGCTCGCCGGGTGCGACGAGGACGGTCTGGCCCGCCTCGAGCTGCTCCGGCCGGCAGCTTCGCGTCTGGCCGTCGGGCAGGAGCAGGGTGACCGCGGCGGCGCGGAGCGTCATCAGCCGCTCGACGGCGGAACGGGCGACGCCCCGTGCGCGGCTGTCGAGATAGCGGCCGATCAAAAGGAAGAAGAGCAGCATGATGGCGCTGTCGAAATAGGCGTGCTCGCCGCCCTGGATGGTCTCGAGCAGGCTCATCGCCGGGGCGAGAACGAGGGCGAGAGAGATCGGCACGTCCATGTTGGCATGGCCGGCCCGCAGGGCCGTGATGGCCGAGCGGAAGAATGGTCGGCCGGCATAGGCGAGCGAGGGCAGGACGATCAGCGCCTGCATCCAGTGGAGGAAATCGCGGGTCGCATCCCCCATCCCGGAGAAATGGCCGGCCCAGACGGAGACCGCGAGCAGCATGACGTTGCTCGCGGCGAAGCCGGCGACCGCCATGCAGCGGAGCAGGTCGCGCTCCGCCCGGTTGTCGGAGACGGCGAGGCTCTCCGGGTCGAACGGCACGGTCGGATAGCCGAGCGCCTCGATCTTCGCAACCAGCTCGTTGCCGCGCGATGGCGGCCCTTCCCAGGCGATCGTCAGCCGTCGCGTCGTCAGGTTCAACCGGCCGGTGCGGACATCCGGCTCTGCCTCCAGCGCCCGCTCGATCCGCCGGACGCAGCCGCCGCAATGGACGCCCTCGACCATGAGCTGCAGCACGGCGATGTCGCCCGCCGGCTCGAGCTTGACGAAGCTGGTGACGTCGGGCCGCCCTGCGGCAGCCTCGTCCGGAGCACCCGATCGACCGTGACTTTCGGCGTGCGTGACCATGGCGTCAGCGAACGACCAGGCGCCTGGTGGCGACCAGCCGGTCGTCGCCGCGCGTGGCGATCACGCGGACGTCCCAAAGGCCGGGCAAGGGTGCCGCGAAGGGCGTCGAATAGATGCCGGCGTCGGTGCGGTCCAGCGCCAGGCTGAAATCGTGGCCCTGCTGCGTCGGCCGCTCGAAATCGGCCCGGACCACGACGCGCTCGAGCGGCCGGTCCTGGGCATCGAGGAGGCGAACGGAAAGGGTGCCGTCGAGGCCGGCGCCGTCGGCCATCTCGATGGTCGCCCGCCAGCCCAGGGCCGCCTGCCGCTCCGCCGCCTCGAGGTTGCGGTTGTAGGTGATGCCCTTGTCGTAGGCACGGTTGGTCGAGATGCCGGTCCAGGTGCTCATGGCGAACCAGATCATGGCGGCGTTGACGGCGAGGACGACGCCGAAGCCGGCGACGAGGATCCAGGGAATGTACCACCCGGGCTGGCGCAGGCCCAGCTGGCGCCGGCGGGTCCCGCCGGCCATGCCGACGCTCATGTGTCGGGTCCTCGAAAGACGGTCGAGAAGCGGCGCTCCTCGCCCGTCAGGTTGTCGGTCAGGACGAGCGTGATCGGGGTGGCGGCGGCAGTCAATGCCGCGCGCGGCATGCCGAGGAACACGCGATGGGTCGCGACATCGTCGGAGCCGGCGGCAAGCTCGAGGGACGAGCCGCTTTCGCCATGCGGCGTGCTGAAGACGGCACCCGGCAGCGGGTCGGCCAGCGCCAGGGTGTAGGTGCGATCCGCCCGCTCCTTGTTCAGGATCTTGATGTGGTAGCCGTTGCGGATGCTGCCGTCGGACATCGTCACGAAAAGCGGGTTGCGCTCGGGGATGACGTTCACGTCGGTCGACGAGCGCAAAGCGAGAGCACCCAGCATGACCAGAGCCACGGCGGCGATGATCGCCGTGTAGAGGATGGTGCGCGGGCGGATGAGCCGATAGCGTCCGGCTTGACCTGCTGCCCTCAGCTCCTGGTTGCGCTCGCTGTCATAGGCGATCAGGTTGGGTGGCCGGTCGACCTTGGCCATGACATCGTTGCAGGCGTCGATGCAGAGGCCGCAGCCGATGCATTCGAGCTGGAAGCCGTCGCGGATGTCGATGCCCATCGGGCAGACCGCGACGCACTGCTTGCAGTCGATGCAGTCACCGCGGCCGTCCCAGCTCTCGCCCTTCTTGTGCTTGCCACGCGTCTCGCCGCGCCAGGCCTCGTAGGTCACCGCCATGGTGTCCTGGTCGACCAGGGCGCCCTGGATGCGCGGCCACGGGCACATGTAGGTGCAGACCTGCTCGCGGGCGAGCCCGGCGAGCATGTAGGTGGTGGCCGTGAACAGGAACGTGAAGAAGTAGATGGCGGCACCCGCCTCGCCAGTGAAGAACTCGGCGACGACGGTGGGCGCATTCCTGAAGTAGAGGATCCAGGCCCCGCCGGTCAGGAACGCGATCAGGAGCCAGACCGCGTGCTTGGTGATCCGCCGGCGCCACTTGGCGGCGGTCCAGGGTTGCTTGTCGAAGCGCATCCGCTCGTTGCGGTCGCCCTCGATCCAGCGCTCGACGGCCATGAAAAGGTCGGTCCAGACGGTCTGCGGGCAGGCAAAGCCGCACCAGATGCGGCCGAAGAGCGCCGTGGCGAAGAACAGGCCGAAAGCGGCGAGCACCAGGACGCCAGTGAGGAAATAGACCTCCTGCGGCCAGATCTCGATCCAGAAGAAGTAGAGGCGGCGGCCCGCCATGTCGACGAGGACGGCCTGGTCCGGGGCCCCGGCGCCACGATCGAAGCGGATCCAGGGGACCATGTAGTAGATCGCGAGCAGGGCTGCGAGCGCCGCCCATTTGATCGTCCGAAAGCGGCCCTTGACCGCCTTGGCGTAGACCTCGACCCGCCCCTTGTAGAGCGGCGAGCTTCGCTGCTCTTGCCGGGACTGGATGTCCTCGACGGAAACTGCCTCGCTCATCGAGCTCCTGCCGGGCTGATGGTTGCGCCAATCGAGATGGATCGGCGGCCATCCTGCCGGATGGCCGCTTTTCCGCATTGATATGGCTCAACCGCCGCCGCCCTTGAAGCGGAGGCTGCCAATCGACGCACCCCCAGAGCCTGTCCCCGGGGTGACAAGGCGGCTCAGAGCGGCGCCGTGGCCCGTTCCAGCCAGGCCCGGGAGGCGTCGTCGAGCAGGGGAGCGAGCTCCGCCCGGACCCTCGCATGATAGGTATCGAGCCAGCGCCGCTCGGGCTCGCTGAGCCGGTGCGGATCGATCAGCCGGCGATCGATCGGTGCCAGGGTCAGGGTGCGAAAATGCAGGAGCGGGCGGTTGCCGCCCTCGGCGGCGGGCGCCTCCTCGACCAGGAGGAGGTTCTCGGTGCGAATGCCGTAGGCGCCCGGCTCGTAGTAGCCAGGCTCGTTCGAGACGATCATGCCCGTCTCGAGCGGCACGTCGCCGCCCCGCTTGGCGATCCGCTGCGGGCCCTCGTGGACGCAGAGATAGCTGCCGATGCCATGCCCCGTGCCATGGTCGAAATCGAGGCCGCGGCGCCAGAGGGCCAAGCGTGCGAGCGTGTCGAGCTGGCCGCCGCTGGTGCCTTCCGGAAAGATCGCCTCGGCGAGCGCGATGTGACCCTGGAGGACCAGGGTGAAGCGCTCCTGCACCTCGGCCGTCGGCTGGCCGAGGGCGACCGTGCGGGTGATGTCGGTCGTGCCGTCCGGATATTGGCCGCCGGAGTCGACGAGATAGACCGTGCCGGCGGCGAGCTTCCGGTTGGACTTGGGTGTCACGCGGTAGTGCGGCAGCGCCGCGTTCGGGCCACTCGCCGAGATGGTCTCGAAGCTCGGGCCGCGATAGAGGGGGTCCCTGGCGCGCTCGGCCTCGAGCCGCTTCGCCGCGGCGGCCTCGTCGATCGCCCCGTCCAGGACGAGCCCGTCGAGCCAGGCCAGGAAGCGCACCACCGCCGCGCCGTCACGGCGCTGCGCCTCCAGCGCCCCCTCGATCTCGACCGGGTTCTTCCGCGCCTTGGCGAGCGGGATCGGATCCTGGGCCTCGACGACCCGTCCCCCCGCCTCGGCCAGAAGGTCGGCGAAGCCGGCGGCGTTCATCGCCGGATCGACCAGCACCCGGGCGCCGGATCGCCCGAGGTCCCTGAGCGCCGGGTCCAGCGCCTCGTAGGCTTCGGTGGCGACGGCGTTATTCAGCCTGACACCGCCCTCGAGCTTGCGCGCATCGACGAACCACCTGGCCGTGCCGTCGGTCTTGAGCAGCAGGTGGCTCAGGCAGAGCGGGTTGTAGGGCACATCCGCGCCACGGATGTTCAAAAGCCAGGCAATGCTGTCGGCGGCGGTGACCAGGAGCCAGTCGGCGCCGCGCTTGGCCACGGCCTCGCCCATTCGCTGCCGCTTGGCGGTGCTCGATTCCCCGGCCCGGCTCTCCTCGTGCTCGCTGGCGGGTGCGAGCGGGGGCGCCGGCCGATCGGTCCAGATCCGGTCGACCGGGTTGGGGCTCAGGGCGACGAGCTCGGCGCCGCGACCCTGACAGAGCCGCTCCAATCGCTCGCGTTCCGCCTTGCGGATCAGCTTCGCATCGTAGCCGAGCCGCATGCCGGGCTCGAGGCGCCCCTCCAGCCAGCGCGCCGGCGGGCACGTGCCGGAATTGCAGCGCTCGAAGAGGGTGTCGTCGACCTCGATGCCGATCTGCACCGTGTAGCGGCCGTCGGTGAAGACGGCGGCCGCAGCGGGCAGCACCACCGCCTCGCCGGCCGAGCCGGTGAAGCCGGTGAGCCAGGCGAGACGCTGCTCCGCTGCCGGCAGGTACTCGCTGCCGTGCTGGTCCGTGCGCTGCAGGACGAAGCCATCGACGCCCGCCTCGGCGAGCGCCGTTCGCAAGCCCGAGAGGCGGGCGGCCTGCGGCGCCGTCACTTGATCGGCGCCATCACCATGATCATCTGGCGGCCCTCGAGCTTCGGAAACTGCTCGATCTTGGCGAGGTCGGCCATGTCCTCGCGCACCTTCTCGAGGATGTTCATCGCCAAATGCTGGTGCGCCATCTCGCGCCCGCGAAAGCGCATGGTCACCTTGACCTTGTCGCCCTCGTCCAGGAACTCGCGCACCTTCTTCATCTTGATGGAATAGTCGTTGCCGTCGATCGAAGGGCGCATCTTGATCTCCTTGACCTCGATGACGCGCTGCTTCTTGCGGGCAGCATTGGCCTTTTTCTGCGCCTCGTACTTGAACTTGCCGTAGTCGAGGATCTTGCAGACGGGCGGCGACGCGTTGGGGGAGATCTCGACCAGATCGAGCCCCACGTCCTCGGCCCGGATAAGAGCGTCGCGCAGGGCCACGACCCCCACCATTCCACCGTCTTGATCGACCAGCCGGACCTCACGTGCCTCGATGCGGTCATTGATGCGGTGTTCGTCGCCTTTGGGATTTGCTGCCATCAGCCGTGATCGACCTCCAATGTTTCATCCTCGCTCGTTGTCGAAAGCCCAAGCGACCGGACGACGGAAGGTCGCCCGGCCTTGGGCCTTCGGCCGCTCACCGGCGCATTTCAGGATCGCCGGTCGGGAGCAGCGGATTCTCGCTGACACATGGCAATCGCCTCGTCAAGCGAAAGCGCCTCCTGGGCCTGGCTGCCGAGCCGCCTCAGGCTCACCGTGCGTTCCGCCGACTCGCGTCCGCCGACCGCCATGATCAAGGGCACCTTGGCGAGCGAATGCTCGCGCACCTTGTACGATATCTTGTCGCTCCGCGTGTCGCGCTCGACCCGCAGGCCGGCCTTCTCCAGGGCTGCCCCGACCTCAAGCGCATAGGCGTCGGCATCGTTGGTGACGGTCGCCACCACGACCTGGACCGGTGCCAGCCAGAGCGGCAGGCGGCCCGCATGATGCTCGATCAGGATGCCGAGGAAGCGTTCCATTGAGCCCAGGATGGCCCGGTGCAGCATGACCGGCCGGTGACGGGCGCCATCGGCGCCGACATAGGTCGCGTCCAGCCGCTCGGGCATGACGAAGTCGACCTGCAGCGTGCCGCATTGCCAGTCGCGGCCGATGGCATCGCGCAGGACGAACTCGAGCTTCGGGCCATAGAAGGCGCCTTCGCCCGGGTTGAACGTGGTCGCGAGGCCGGCCGCCTCGGTCGCATCGCGAAGCGCCTGCTCGGCCCGATCCCAGGTGGCATCGTCGCCGGCGCGGACGGCTGGACGGTCCGAGAATTTCACGCTGACGTCGGTGAAGCCGAAATCGGCGTAGACCTGCTGCAGGAGCTCGCAGAACGCTATGCTCTCCGCGGTCACCTGCTCCTCGGTGCAGAAGATGTGCGCGTCGTCCTGGGTGAAGGCCCTGACCCGCATGATGCCGTGCAAGGCACCGGACGGCTCGTTGCGGTGGCAGGAGCCGAACTCGGCCATGCGCAGCGGCAGCTCGCGATAGCTCTTCAGCGCCTGGTTGAAGATCTGCACGTGGCAGGGGCAGTTCATCGGCTTCAGCGCCAGGACGCGCTCGTCCGCATCGATCGTGAACATGTGCTCGCGGAACTTGTCCCAATGCCCCGAGCGCTCCCAGAGGACGCGATCGACGAGCTGCGGGGTCTTCACCTCCTGGTAGCCCGCCGCATCCAGCCGGCGGCGCAGATAGTTCTCGACCTGCTGCCAGACCCGCCAGCCCTTGGGGTGCCAGAAGACGGCACCCGTCGCCTCCTCCTGGATGTGGAAGAGCTCCATCTCGCGCCCGAGGCGCCGATGGTCGCGGCGCTCCGCCTCGGCGAGCTGGTGCAGATGGGCGTCGAGCTCCTTCTGGCTGGCGAAGGCGGTGCCGTAGATCCGCTGAAGCTGCGCGTTCCTGGAGTCGCCACGCCAATAGGCGCCGGCGATCTTCATCAGCTTGAAGGCGCCGATCCGTCCGGTCGAGGTTGCGTGCGGACCGCGGCAGAGATCGAACCAGTCGCCCTGGTGGTAGAGGGTCACCGGCTCGCCCTCGGGAATGGCGTCGAGCAGCTCGAGCTTGTAGCGCTCGCCCATGGCGTCGAACCGCCGACGCGCCTCGGCGCGGCTCACCTCCTCGCGCCGGAACGGCTTGTCGGCCGCGACGATCTCCGCCATCCGCGCCTCGATCCGCTCGAGGTCCTCCGGACGGAACGGCTCGTTGCGGGCGAAGTCGTAATAGAAGCCGTTCTCGATCGGCGGGCCGATCGTCACCTGCGTGCCCGGAAAGAGATCCTGCACCGCCTCGGCCATGACATGCGCGCAGTCGTGGCGCAGCAGCGCCAGCGCCTCCTCATCCCGACCCGTGACGATACGCACCCGGGCATCGTCATCGATCGGCCAGTCGAGGTCGCGCAAGACCCCGTCCACCTCGACGGCGAGCGCCTGCTTCGCCAGGCTCTTGGCGATCGAGGCCGCGATCTCGGCGCCGGTCGTCGTCGCCCCGAACCGCCGCTCGCTGCCGTCGGGAAGGGTGATGACGACGCCGCGCTCGATCTGCGGGGCGTGCTCGACTGCCGTTGCCATGCTCGAGATCTGTTCCGCTGGAGTGAAGGACAGAGAAAGATAAAATGGGGTCTGGAATGCGGCGGTGCAACATGCCCAACGCCACCAGGGCTTGTCAATCGCCCTCCCCGCAGCGCCGCGATGACGCGCAGGCCCGTCTCGGGCCGTCGATGCCGATCGAATTGGCAGGCCAGGGATAGCCAAGCCCTCGATCAGTGGCTAGGAAGGTCGCAAGCTCGGCGCGTCCGTTCGCGCCGCATCGCCAACGTTCAGGGGGAGCAGTCTCGATGCAACACTTCTCGCGCCGCGCGGCCGGCATTTCCGTCGCCGCCGCCATCGCCCTCCTCGCCGGCACCGCCTCGGCGCAGCAGACGCTCAAGTTCGCCCATGTCTACGAGGTCACCGAGGCCTTCCATGACGCGGCGCTCTGGGCGGCCGACGAGATCGCCAAGCGCACCGACGGCCGCTACACGATGGAGGTGTTCCCGGCCTCGTCGCTCGGCAAGGAGACCGACATCAACCAGGGCCTGACCTTGGGGACGGTCGACATCATCTACACCGGCATGAACTTCGCCGGCCGCAGCTACGAGCCGATGACCATCGCCTCGGCCCCCTACATGTTCCGCGATATCGACCACTGGATGGCGTACTCCAAGAGCGATCTCTGGCAGGAGATGAAGGGCGGCTACGAGGACGCCACCGGCCACCATGTCTCCGCCATCCTCTATTATGGCGAGCGGCACGTCACCTCGAAGATGCCGATCAACAAGCCCGAGGACATGAAGGGGCTGAAGATCCGCGTGCCCGACGCGCCGCTCTACGTGCTCTTCCCCAAGGCCGTCGGGGCGAACGCCACGCCCATCGCCTTCGCCGAGGTCTACCTGGCCTTGCAGCAGGGCACGGTCGATGCCCAGGAGAACCCGCTGCCGACCATCTGGGCCAAGAAGTTCTACGAGCCGACGCCGATCATCAACCTCACCGGCCACATCACCGAGAGCCTGATCACCATCGTCTCGGGCAATCTCTGGAACCAGCTCTCGGACGAGGACAAGGCCACCTTCGACGCCGTGTTCGCCGAGGCCTCGGCCCGCTCCAACGAGGCGATCCTCGCGTCCGAGGAGGATCTCCTGAGCAAGTTCAAGGATGCGGGTGCCACCATCAACGTCGTGGATCGCTCGCTCTTCCGCGCGGTCGTCGAGCCCTATCTGACCGGCGATGACATGCCGTGGAGCCAGGAGCAGTACGACCGCCTGCAGGCGATCGAGTAGGCTCGACGGCTGGAGATATCGCCAATGCAGGACGACGCCCCGAAGGCCGAGGTCAGTGGCTTCCACCTCGATGAGGCCCCCGACACGCCCTTCGCGTGGAGCGAGATCGGGATCGAGGACGTTCCCACCTTCCTCGTCTTCTGGGGGCTCACCATCGTCGTCTTCCTGCAGTTCTTCACCCGCTACGTCCTGAACGATTCACTCGGCTGGACGGAGGAGGCGGCGCGCTATTTCCTGATCACGGTGACCTTCATCGGCGGCGGCATGGTCTGCCGCCGCCGCGCTCACATCGCCGTCGAGTACCTGCACACCAAGTTGTCGCGCGAGGGCTCGCGGCGGCTGATGATCCTGGTGGATGGGCTGGTCATCGTCTTCCTCGCCTATATCGGCTGGATCGGCTGGCGGATGATCAACATGATGGGGACGCAGAAGATGGCGGTCATCGACCTCTCGATGGCCTGGCTCTACTGGGCCGTCTTCCTCGGCGTCGTCGTCATGGTCATCAGGACCGGCCAGTCCCTGTGGCGCCGCCTGCAGGGCGACAGCCCCTATCCCGGCGACGTTTGAGGGGTCGGATCAGTGTTCATCATCATCCTCTTCGTCGCCTTCTTCGGGCTCCTGATCATCGGCGTGCCGGTGGCCTTCGCGCTCGCCGGCTCGTCCCTGATCTTCGTGCTCGTCTCGGGCGCCGTGCCGGACGTGGTCGTGCTGCACCGCATGGTCAGCGGCATCGACAGCTTCCCGCTGCTCGCCGTGCCGTTCTTCATCCTCGCCGGCAACCTGATGAACTCGGCCGGCATCACCAACCGGATCTTCGACTTCGCCCGCGGCCTGGTCGGCTGGATGCGGGGCGGCCTCGGCCATGTGAATATCGGCGCATCGATCGTCTTCGCCGGCATGTCCGGCGCCGCGGTGGCCGATGCCGGCGGGCTCGGCGTCATCGAGGTCAAGGCGATGCGCGACGCCGGCTACGATCGCGGCTTCTCGGTCGGGGTCACCGCCGCCTCGTCGACCATCGGCCCGATCATTCCGCCCAGCCTGCCCATGATCATCTACGGCGTGATGGCCAATGCCTCGATCGGCCAGCTCTTCGCCGCGGGCTTCATCCCCGGCCTCCTGATGGCGGCAGCGCTCATGGTGATGGTCGCCTGGTACGCGCGGACCCGCAATTATCCGGTGGATGCCGCCTTCGACCTCTGCGTCCTCTGGCACGCGACCCAGCGCGCGTTCCTCTCGCTGATGACGCCGGTGATCATCGTCGGCGGCATTCTCACGGGGCTGGTCACGCCCACCGAGGCTGCCATCGCCGCCGTGTTCTGGGCGATGATTCTCGGCATCTTCGTCTATCGCACGCTGACCCCGACGCGGCTGCTGCGGGTCAGCCTCGAGACCATCGAGACCACGGCATCGATCATGCTGATCGTCGCCGGCGCCTCGATCTTCGCCTGGATCCTGACCTCGAACCGGGTCACCGAGGACTTCGCGGCGCTCGTGCTCCAGATCTCCGACAACCCGATCATCATCCTCATCCTCCTGAACGTCATCCTCCTGGTCGCCGGCTGCTTTCTCGAGACCATCGCCGCCATCACCATCCTGGTGCCCGTGCTCCTGCCGGTGGCCGTCAGCATCGGGATCGATCCCGTCCATTTCGGCGTCATCATGGTGCTCAACCTGATGATCGGCCTGCTGACCCCGCCGGTCGGCCTCGTCCTCTACGTGCTCGCCAAGGTGACCAACATCCCGTTCGACGTCTGCATGCGCGCGACCATGCCGTTCCTCGTCCCGCTGGTCGTCGTCCTGATCCTCGTCACCTTCATTCCGCAGCTTTCCATGTTCGTGCCGACCCTGGTCTACCGATGACCGCCATGGGCGACATCCGGCCGGGCGAGGTCGCGGTCGAGCCGCCCGACGCGCGCGATGCCGGCCTCGTCTTCATCGGCCGCATCCACACCCCCTGGAAGTCGCGCGAGAGCTGCCCGCGCCAGGGCAAGCCGGATGGCCCGGTCTGCCGGATCGAGCTTTTCGCGCCCTGGGACATGGGGCTCGCCTCCATCGACCGGCACGAACGGCTCGAGGTGCTCTACTGGCTCGACGCCGCGCGACGCGACATCCTCCTGCAGAGCCCGGCGAGCGACGGGCGGACGCGCGGCGTGTTCGCGCTCCGCTCGCCGGTCCGCCCCAACCCGATCGGCACCTCGATCGTCCACCTGGAGGGGGTCGAGGGCGCCAGCTTGATGGTGCGCGGCCTCGATTGCCTGGACGGCACGCCGCTGCTCGACCTGAAGCCCGATTGGAAGCCGGCCCCGCCGGGCTCCGGCTGACCGCCCGCCCGGCGCGAAGCGCGGTGTCGTGGCGCGCTTCGCGCCCGAGGCTCAGGGTGTCACGGCGATCTTGAGCACCCCGTCGCGCTGGTTGCCGAAGAGGTCGTAGGCCTCCTCGATCCGGTCGAGCTTGTAGTGGTGGGTGACCAGCGGGCCGAGATCGAGGCGCTCGGCGGCGATCACGTTCATCAGCCGGCGCATCCGCTCCTTGCCGCCCGGGCAGAGCGAGGTGACGATCTTGTTGTCGCCGAGGCCGGCATGGAACGCGGCGACCGGAATGGTCAGATCGCTGCTGTAGACGCCGAGGCTGGAGAGCGTGCCGCCCGGCTTCAGCACCTGAAGGCAGCTCAGGAAGGTCTGCTGCAGGCCGAGGGCCTCGATCGCCGCGTCGACGCCGCGCCCGTCGGTCAGCTCCATGATCGCCTCGACCGGATCGACCTTCTTGAAGTCGACCACCGCGTCGGCGCCGAGGCGCTTGGCCATCTCCAGCCGTTCGGGCACGGAATCGACGGCGATGATGGTCGTCGCCCCCCTGAGCCGCGCCCCGGCCGTGGCGCAGAGGCCGATCGGGCCTTGGGCGAAGATGGCGACCGTGTCGCCGATCTTGATGTTGGCGGCCTCCGCACCGGCGAAGCCGGTCGACATGATGTCCGGGCACATCAGCACTTGGTCGTCGGTCAGGCCGTCCGGCACCGCCGCGAGGTTGGCCATGGCGTCCGGCACCAGGAGATATTCGGCCTGCGAGCCGTCGATGGTGTTGCCGAAGCGCCAGCCGCCCAGGGGCTTCAGCCCGTGCTTCGTGCCCGGGCCATCCTGCGAATGCAGGCCGTCGAGACAGGCGTTGCTGTGGCCGGAGGGGCAGATCGCCCCGGCGATCACCCGCTGGCCCTCCGTGTAGCCGATCACGTTGCGGCCGAGCTTCTCGATGGTGCCGACCGGCTCGTGGCCGATGACGAGGCCCTTCTCGACCCGGTGCTCGCCCTTGAGGATGTGGATGTCGGTGCCGCAGATCGTCGTCGTGGTGATGCGGATCAGCGCGTCGTTGGGGCCGATCTCGGGGATCGGCTTCTCGCCCAGCACGATCCGCCCGGGCTCGATGAAGATCGCCGCTTTCATCTTGCTCGCCATGTGTTTCCTCCTTGCTTGGAATTCCGCCGTCGGACGACGGCCGGCGTGGTGTCAGTATCAAGGTATCCGGCGGCAGCGCCTTGCGTTGGATCAAGGGGCGCTGGATCGGCGGGGCGCCGGCCGGGCTCGCGAATTACAAGACTACTATCCTATACCGCTGCCGATGTCAAGGGCGCGGGTTCGTTCGGCAATCCGGGGTCGGCCGGGTTCGTCCGTCGCCGAAGCGCCGCCAACGCCCGAAAGGCGCGGCCCGGGCTCCCGGGTTCGTTCGTCGAAAGCCGGGTTCGATCGTGGAATCGGTGGGTTCGATCGTCGAATCGGCAGGTTCGTTCGTCGTCGGCTGTTGCATCGGATGCAACATCCCGAGGATTCTGTTGCATCGGATGCAACAACCCGGGGTTGCCTGTTGCATGAGATGCAACAACCCAAGCGGTTTTGTTGCATCGGGCGCAACAACCCGAGCGCCGGTGTTGCATGAGATGCAACAACCCGAGCGCTCATGCGGCACGGGAGGGGGGCAACGGCGATGGTGTGGCAGTCTGTTTGTCGCCGTTGCGAGGCGGGACCTCACGGCGCTATATTTGACGGCGCCAGCGTCGCGATGGGGACGTTCGGGGCGGTGAGAATGGTCGAGCAGCGACGTGTCGCGGTGATTCCACTCGGGAGACCTGGAATGGCTCGTCGCACCTGGAGAACCTTGCTCGGACTTTTTGTTTCCTTCGGTCTTGTTGGCGCCGGATATGGTCCCGCCACAGCGAGCGATCTGCCGATCGAGGGCGGCGCTGGAGGGGGCGCCTTTCGGGACGAGTGCGGGGCCGATCAATATCTCATCGGCGTGCAGGCACGCACCGGGGCCTCGATCGATCAGATCGCGATCAAATGCGCGACCGTGAAGCCGGACGGAACCATCTCGGACATTAAGCTGGATCCCGATGCTCGCGGTGGCTCAGGCGGCAGCCAACCGACGGCGAGGGAATGCGGTGGCAGCGAAATCATCGATGCCATGGGGCTGCTGATGGGCAGGCAGCCACCGCATGACGTGGTTCGTCTGATCATCTTCAATTGCGTGTCGACGACCGGTGACGCCAGGCACAATCTCGATGTGGGCAGCGCACCCTTTTTCCCCACGATCTATCAACAATGTCCGGATGGCGAAGCCGCCACGGGCATTCATGGTCGCTACGGTTCCTACGTCGATGCCCTCGGTCTGATTTGCGGACCATTCGCCAAGCGCACGCCAGGCACGGGGCCGGTCATCCCACCACCTGTCGCCATGAGCGGCTGCTCGGGGCTCGTCGGTGACGAGCAGGCCATCTGCGAGCAGCACAACGTCAATCGCGCCAAGCATCCCGGCGTACCGCCATTGACCTGGTCGAAAGAGCTCGCCAAGAACGCCCAGGATTGGGTCGCGGGTTGTCATACCTCGAAGAATGCAAATGGCGACGAGTTCTTTTGTCATCAGAACAAGGACTACGGCTGCGGCACCGATGCGAATTACAAATTCGGCGAAAATCTCTCGTTTTGGACGCCGGAGCTCAAACCTGCCGAGGTTGTCGACGGTTGGTACTGCGAAAACAAGATCTATGATTACGACAACCCCCAACCTGGCGGTAGCCTGATGTTTGGCTGCGACAACAACCCAGACAAGGTGACAGGTCACTTCACCCAGGTGGTCTGGAAATCCACGCAGCAGCTCGGTTGCGCCAAGAACACTTGCGCGCTCGGTCCCAATGAAGGCACGCTCTGGGCCTGCGAATATTATCCTGCCGGGAACACGGCCGGCGAGTTCAAGGAGAATGTGCCGAAGCCCATTCAGGGACTGGTCGCCGCACCGGATCTTCACTTCCCGCCGCTGCAGAAAACGACCGCGATCATCTCGGACGTCGATCTCTATGATATTCCCGGCGGCGTCGGCCGCGTCATCGGCATTCTCCGGAGTGGACAAGAATACCCTCTGATTCAGTGTCGAACGGATGACTGGTGCCAGCTCTCGGAGGGGTGGGTGTGGGGCGCCTTTGTCGTGCGCAACCACAACCGCCCGACACCGGATTCGGGCTGAGGGCATTTCAGCAGCAACAGGAGCCGTCCTGGAAGCGGTGGAGAGTCGCGGCTGGCCTGGATCGGGCGCGGGTGCATGGGCACCAGGCGGACCGTTGTGGCACGGCTGGAGAGCGGCCGGGCCAAGCCCTCGAGTGCGCGCTGGAGCGCTACGCCGAGAGCACGGGCCGCCGCCTCAGGATCAGCCTGGAGCCGGCCTGATGGGCAAGGGGCGTCCGACTTCTCGGTAGATCAGGCAGGTGATGGGGGTGCTTTACCTCGGACACGGCGGCGGCCGATGGCAGCTCGGCAATGTCGCTGCTGGAGCTGCCTGCCCCGCGTCTTGCACCTAAAAGAGTCCTGACCCCATAAGCGGATGCGCCAACCTGAACGCTTGTGCTGCACGGACGGGGCAAGGCGGCACTCCGTCCCTCGCCGTTGCGACTCGAGGACTCACGGGGATACTGGCGAAAGCGCCAGCGTCGCGATGGGGATGCTCGGGGCGGCGAGAATGGTCAAAGAGGGAGGTGTCCCTCGGACTCCGAGATCCACGAACAGTCGAAACGCGTGCGGTCGAGCGGAGCCCGCCCGCCTTCGCTCGCTAGTCGAAGGCGACGCGGTTCAGGATGCGGTTTTCCTGGGCGATCAGGTTGTTGGCCTCGCGGCTCTTCTTGAGGAAGGCGGTCCAGGCGGGGTCGGCGGCCATCGCGGCGCGGCGCTGCTCGCGGTCGGCGGCGGAGTCGTAAGCCCAGACGTGGACATAGGTGTTGATCGGGCCGGTCTCGGTGACGCCGTAGAGGACGGGCTGGCCCAGGTGCTTGGTCTGGGTGGCGTAGCCGTGCTCCTTGTAGAGGGCGAGCTGGGCGGCGACGGTGCCGGGCCGGCAGGTGTAGATGCGCATGTCGTAGATCATGGCGGGCGTCCCCTGATGCCTTGGCGATGGCGGCGAAAGGCGGCATGGCGGGGGCGATGTCAACCCTTCCGGCGGATCGGGGCCTTCCGGCCGGTCAGGGATTGAAGACCAGGACGACGTAGACCACGAAGATGACGAGGTGGACGGCGCCCTGCAGCATGTTGGTGCGCACGGCGCCGAAGGTCAGCATGCTCAAGAGCAGGGTGAGGACGAGCATCACGATCTCGGTGTCGCCGAGCCCGAGCACGATCGGGTGGCCGGTGACGACGCTGATGGCGAGCACGGCCGGGACGGTCAGCCCGATGGTGGCGAGCGCCGAGCCGAGGCAGATGTTGACCGAGCGCTGGATGCGGTTGGCGCGCGCGGCGCCGAGTGCCGCGAGCCCTTCCGGGGAGAGCACGAGGACCGCGACGAGGACGCCGCCGAGCGCCTCGGGTGCCGCGAGCCTGGCGACGCCGAACTCGACCAGGGCCGCGAGCTTCTCCGAGAGCAGGATGATGGGCAGCAGGGTCAGCACCAGGAGCACGGCGTGCCAGGGGATCGAGCGCGGCTTGCCGTGGGTGGGGCCGTGGTCGGTGCCGTGGTCGGGGCCGTGGGCTGAGTCGGTCTCGCCGGGCTGGACGAAGAAGGCGCGATGGCGGCGGGTCTGGGTGGCGAGGAAGGTGGCGTAGAGGGCGATGGTGATCGCGGCGAAGAGGATCTCCTGCAGGGGGGTCAGGGTCGGGTCGGCCGTGGACTTGGTGAAGCGCGGCAGGATCAGCGCCATGGTGGCGAGCGGAATCAGCACGGCGAGGAAGGTTCGGGCACCCTGCAGGTTGAACTCCTGCTCGCCGTGCTTGAGGCCGCCGATCAGGAGTGCTGTGCCGACGACGCCGTTCAGGACGATCATGATCACCGCCATCATGGTGTCGCGGGCGAGGGTCGGGTTGTCCTCGCCGGCGAGCATGATCGCGGCCATCAGGGCGACCTCGATGGCGGTCACGGCGAGCGTCAGGATCAGCGTGCCGTAGGGCTCGCCCAGGAGCTCGGCCAGGCCGTCGGCATGGCGGACCACGCCGAAGGCGCACCACAGCATGGCGGCGAAGATCCAGACGAAGAGGCCGGCGGTCGGCACCGGCTGGCCCAGCAGCGCGAACCAGGCCGAGCCCACGGTCATGAGCACGAGCGTGGTCAAGGCACCGCCGATGAGAGCGCTTTCCTCGCGCAGCGTCGCCATGGCGCCGACGTTCGATGTGGCCATGTCACCATCCCGGGTTGTTCGCAGGTCGGTGCCCTGATAGCCGCTCCGGCCGCCCGTGGCCATGCGCGGGCCCTGGCTTTCCCATCGACCAGCGCCGTGCGCCTGCGCCAGAAGCGGCATATCAAAGGGGGAGGATAAGATGACGAGACTGTCCGGACGCGGCCTGTTGGCGGCGACGGCCCTCGCCGCTGCCGCCATCGCGGCGCCAACGTGCTTGAGCAGCTCGGCAACCCGCTGCTCTTCATCACGTCCAGGCTGGCGGAGATCAGCTTCGAGCGGATGTCGATCGCGATCGTGCCCTGGCTGATCCCGCTCCTGGTCGTGCTGGTGCTCCTCTCGCTCTGGCCGCCGCTCTCGACCTTCCTGCCCGGCCTCTTTCTCGGCCGGCCGGGGTTTTGAGACGGCGTGCCCGGATCGCCGCGGCCGCGCCCTTGGCGGGCTTTCGGTAGACAATCGACCGTTCGAGGAGCACCGTCGAATCCAGGAACGGACAGGCTGGCCGGCAGGGGCTTTGCGGCACGGGGGGATCGCAAGGCAGGGTTGGTCGTCGCCCCTTCAACAGACATCTGGAATCGGAGCGCCATGCTCAAGCACCTGCCGATCGCCGTTGCCGCGGCCTATGCGCTCGTGTCGCCGCTGCAAGCCCGAGCAGACACGTCCGTCCCACCGTCGGTCGTGACACCCGATGTCGTGGAGACATCGCGCGGCACGTTCGACTTCGAGGACGGCGTGCCGACCGAAGCGACCGCCACGGCGCTCTACGATCAGCTCGACTTCACCTACGCGTACCGCGCCTTCATGGACACGATGCGTGGCGTCAGCATTCGCGCGCTGCGCCGCGGGATGGAGGACATGGGCGTCAAGCAGAACGAGGTGATGGTCTTCTCGGAGCTGATGGACGCGAAGTCGCTGTTCTTGACCCCGAACGCCGACACGATCTACGTCATGGGCTGGCTCGACCTCAGCGACGGCCCGGTGGTGATCGAATCGCCACCCGAGTTTCTCGGCATCGTGCAGGACGCCTGGTTCCACTGGGTGACCGACCTGGGCAACCCGGGACCCGACCGCGGCCTCGGCGGCAAGTATCTCATCGTCCCGCCCGGCTACGACGGCGAGCTGCCCGAAGGCGGCTACTTCGTCGCCCATGCGAGCACGACCGGCATCCTCTGGTTCGGCCGCTCGTTCCTGAAGGACGGGCGCGACCCGAAGCCGTCCGTGGACACGATCAAAGCGGCGACCAAGGTCTACCCGTACGTGCCGGGCGGCTTCGGCACGCCGATCGCGGCGTTCCTCGCCGGCAACGCCCATCTGGGCAAGATCACCGAGCCGCCGGCGACCGTCTTCCACGAGGGGAGCGGCAAGGCGATGAACACGCTGCCGCCGAACGACTGGAGCTATTTCGAGCTTCTGAATCAGGTGGTGCAGGAGGAGCCCGCGACCTCGCTCGACGTCGAGCTGATGGGGCCGATCGCGGCCCTCGGCATCGTCAGGGGACAGCCCTTCGCGCCCGACGAGCGCATGAAGGGGATCATGACGGGCGCGGTGGCGGTGGCGAACGCCGCGTCGCGCAACGTCTTCATCAACCCGCGCGACCCCGACTGGTTCTATTACCCGGACTCGTCCTGGTTCAACATGCTCTTCGAGAGCGGGTACGAGTTCGAGACGCCGATTCCCGAGATCACGCCGGAGGGTGCCAAGCCGTTCCCGCCGACCGGCTACCGGCAGATGGATGCGCGCACGGCCTTCTTCTACGGCGTGACCGGGATCACGCCGGCGATGGCGATGCGACTGACGGGCGTCGGCTCGCAATACCTGCTGACGGCGAGGGACGCCGACAGGAACTACTTCGACGGGTCCAGGACCTACCGGGTCACGCTGCCGAAGGGCATTCCGGAGGCGAACTTCTGGTCGCTCACGGTCTACGACAACATGACCCGCTCGATGCTCGACACGCCCCAGCGCTACCCGCGAGCGGGCAGCCAGAGCTACCCGTCGCCCGCGGCGGAAGCCGACGCCGACGGCTCCACGACGGTCTGGTTCTCGCCGACCCAGCCGGAGGGCGTCGGCCGGGGCAACTGGATCCAGACGATGCCGGACAAGGGCTGGTTCGTGGGCCTGCGGCTCTACAGCCCGCTCGAGCCGTTCTTCGACAAGAGCTGGCGGATCAGCGAGATCGAGCTCGTCGAATGAGGCTCTGAGACCGCCGCCGGGCGAGTTGCGGGCGGCTGGGCCCGCGTCCTTCGCGGCCGCGGCGGATCATCTCAGGCGGCGGCCGCTTCGGGCGGCGCCATCGCACCGGTCATCAGCGCCACGGCGTCCGACATGGAGATGGTCTTCGGGTCGACGACGCAGAGCCGGCTGCCGAGGCGGTGGATGTGGATGCGGTCGGCGACCTCGAAGACGTGCGGCATGTTGTGCGAGATGAGCACGATCGGCATGCCGCGCGAGCGGACGTCGAGGATGAGGTCGAGCACGCGCCGGCTTTCCTTGACGCCAAGCGCCGCGGTCGGCTCGTCCATGACCACGAACTTCCGGGCGAAGGCGGCGGCCCGGGCGACGGCGACCCCCTGGCGCTGGCCGCCGGAGAGCGTCTCGACGAGCTGGTTGATGTTCTGGATCGTCATCAGGCCGAGCTCGGACAGCTTCGCCCGGGCGACGGCGTGCATCTGCTTGCGATCCAGCATCATCAGGTACTTGCCGAGCCAGTCCTGGCGCCTGATCTCGCGGCCGAGGAAGAGGTTGTCGGCGATCGAGAGGGCCGGCGAGAGAGCGAGATTCTGGTAGACGATCTCGATGCCCTTGGCCTGCGCCTCGATCGGGCTGGCGAACCGGACGGGCTCGCCGTCCAGCTCCAGAACCCCCTCGTCGGGGGTGACCGCGCCGCAGATCGACTTCACCATGGTCGACTTGCCGGCGCCGTTGTCGCCGATCACGGCGAGGATCTCGCCGGGCATGAGATCGAAGTCGGCCTTGTTCATGGCGACCACGCGGCCGTAGCGCTTGGTGAGGCCGCGGCCCTTGACGAGGGGCCTGGTGTTCTCGGACATCATGCGGAGACCTTTCTCAGCCACTGGTCGATGGCGACGGCGATGATGATCAGGGCGCCGACGGCGAACTGCTGCCAGAGCACGTCGACGCCGGAGAGGTTGAGGCCGGAGCGGAAGACGCCGACGATCAGGGCACCGACGAGCGTGCCGATGATCGAGCCGCGGCCGCCGAAGAGCGAGGTGCCGCCGATCACCACGGCGGTGATGGCGTCGAGATTGCCCTCGAAGAAGCTCTGCGGGCTGACCGAGCCGACGCGGCCGATCGCGACCCAGCCGGCGAAGGCGCAGAGGCCGCCGGCGACGGCGTAGACCGAGAGCAGCACGCGGTTGGTGTCGATGCCGGAGAGGGCGGCGGCCTCGCGGTCGTCGCCGATGGCGTAGACGTGGCGGCCCCAGCCGGTCCAGTTCAGCACGTACCAGAAGATGATGAAGAGCAGCAGCATCATCACCGAGCCCGTGGTGAACTGCGCGCCGAAGAGGGAGAAGGTGCCGCCGAAGACCTTGAGCAGCGGGGCCGCGGCGTCGATGTCCTGGCTCCTGATGCTCTGGCCGGCGGAGAGCCAGAGGACGATGGCGAAGAAGATCTTCCAGGTGCCGAGGGTGACGATGAAGGGCGGCAGGCGGAAGACGGTGACGAGGCCGCCATTGATGGCGCCGCAGAGGATGCCGCAGACGAGGCCGATGGGCACGGCGATGACCGACGGGATGCCGAGATTGACGCCGAGCCCGCCCATGACGACGGTCGCCAGCACCATGATGGCGGCGATCGAGAGATCGATGCCGGCGGTCAGGATGATCAGCGTCTGGGCGATGCCGAGAATGCCGATGATCGTCACCTGCTGGATGACCAGGGTCAGGTTGAAGGGCGTGAAGAAGTTGTCGGCGATGGCGCCGAAGGCGAGGGCGCTGAGCGCCAGGACGATCACCGGCACGATGGTCGGGTTGGAGTGGAGGAAGTGCTGGACGTGCGAGAGCGGGCTGCGCTTCGGCTCGTCGAACTGCGCCACCTCGCTGGCGCCGGTGGCGAGCACCTTCTCGAACTCCTGCATCTCACGCGGGCCAGTCGGCGCGCCGCTGGATTCTGTCATCGGGCCCTCCCCGGGGGTTGGACGGCGCGGGTGCAGGCGGTTGCCCGCTCCCGCGCCGTCGCGGCTGGACGTCGACTATACGGGCTGGTGCCGGCTCAGCCCCAGCACTTGTCCAGCGCCTCCTTCGAGCTGATCGAGGGGATGCCCTCGACCGGCTGGTCGGTGACCAGCTCGACCCCGGTGTTGAAGAAGTCGAGGCCCTCGGAGGTCTTCGGCTTCTCGCCGGTCTCGGCGTAAGCCTTGACCGCCTCGACACCCATCGACGCCATGAGCAGCGGGAACTGCATCGAGGTGGCGCCGATGATGCCCTCCTGGACGTTCCTCACGCCCGGGCAGCCGCCATCGACCGAGACGATGAGCGCCTGGTCGGCGAAGCCGAAGGCCTTGAGCGCCTCGTAGGCGCCGGCCGCGGCCGGCTCGTTGATGGTGTAGACGACGTTGATCCCCTGGTCGCGCTGCAGCAGGTTCTCCATGGCGGTGCGGCCGCCTTCCTCCGCACCCTGGGTGATGTCGTTGCCGACGATGCGCGGATCGTCCTCGTCGCGCATCCGCTTCGGGTCCTTCACGTCGATGCCGAAGCCCTGGAGGAAGCCCTGGTTGCGGAGCACGTCGACCGAGATCTCGGCCTCGCTCAGATCGAGGAGGGCGATCCTGGCGTTGGCCGCCTCGTCGCCGAGGGTGGCGGCCGCCCACTCGCCGATCAGCAGGCCGGCCTGGAAGTTGTCGGTGGCGAAGGTGGCGTCGGCCGCATCGGCCGGCTCGAGCGGGGTGTCGAGGGCGATCACCAGGAGGCCCGCGTCGCGCGCCTTCTGCACGGTCGGCACGATGCCGGCGGAGTCCGATGGCGTGATCAGGATGCCCTTGGCGCCGGCGGCGATCAGGCTCTCGATGGCCTCGACCTGGGTCTCGTTGTCGCCGTCGTACTTGCCGGCATAGGCGCGCAGCTCCATGCCGAGCTCGGTGGCCTTGGCCTCGGCACCCTCCTTCATCTTGACGAAGAACGGGTTGGTGTCGGTCTTGGTGATCAGGCCGACGATCTCGGCGGCGCCGGCCGAGGCGGCGAGGGCGAGGGTGGCGGTGGCGGCGAGGAGGGTCGTGCGAAGCATGCGTTTATCTCCCTGGGGGATGCGGGCGTCTCCCGCATTCGCGCGATGTAGGCGCGGGCCGGACCGCCTGTCAATAAGTAAATCAGTCGGATTTAAGAATTGACGGGCCGGCTGGAGGCTGGCATGGATGCTCGAGCGAACGAGCCGCAGCCGAGGAGCGCCGCATGGACGACGCCCAGACCATCGAGCCAGCCACCGTGGTCCGGAGCGCCAGCCCCGGCACCAACCAGACGGGGGTGCGCGCCTACAACGAGCGGCTGGTCCTGTCCCTGATCCGCCGCCACGGCAGCCTCGCCAAGGCGGCGATCGCGCGGCTCACCGGCCTCTCGGCGCAGACCGTCTCGGTCATCGTCAAGGAGCTCGAGGCCGACGGGCTTCTGGTGCGCGAGCAGAAGCTGCGCGGACGGGTCGGCCAGCCCTCGGTGCCCTTCAGCCTCGATCCCGAAGGCAGCTATGGCATCGGCTTCAAGATCGGCCGGCGCAGCGCCGAGGCGGTGCTGCTCGGCTTCACCGGCGAGGTGCTGGCCACCCGGCGGCGCACCTACCGCTACCCGATGCCGGCGGAGCTCCAGGCGTTCGCCGAGGCGAGCATCGCGGAGCTGCTCGCCAGCCTCGCGCCATCGGCACGCCGCCGGGTCAGCGGCATCGGCGTCGCGATCCCGTTCGAGATCTGGAGCTGGGCCGAGGAGACGGGCGCCCCGCAGGAGGAGCTCGACCGCTGGCGCGACGCCGATCTCCCCGGCGCCCTCGGCCAGCGTTTCGCGCTGCCGGTCCATGCCTGCAACGACATCACCGCCGCCTGCGGCGCCGAGCTCGTGTTCGGCGAGGGCGGCAGGTTCCAGGATTTTCTCTATGTCTATGTCGGTGCCTTCGTCGGCGGCGGCGTCGTGCTCGGCGGCAGCGTCTTTCCGGGGCGCACCGGCAATGCCGGGGCCTTGGGCTCGCTCCTCGTGCCCGACGGGCAGGGCGGCGCCCAGCAATTGATCCGTCGCGCCTCGATCTACCTGCTCGAGGCCCGGCTCGCCGCGGCCGGCGCCGATCCGGAGGGGATCTGGCGCTCCACCGAATGCTGGTCCGGGCCCCGTCCGGTGATCGACGCCTGGCTCGAGACGACGGCCGAGGCGCTGGCGATCGCCGTGGTCTCGGCCTGCTCGCTGATCGATTTCGAGGCGGTGGTGGTCGACGGCGCCCTGCCCGCGACCGAGCGCCGGCATCTCGTGGACCGGCTGCGGGTGGCGCTCGGGCGGGTCGAGCGGCAGGGGCTGAGCCCGTTCGAGGTGGTCGAAGGCACCCTCGGCACGGTTGCCCGCGCCATGGGCGGCGCCTGCCTGCCGCTGCTCGCCGACTTCGCCGCCGATCGGGAAGTGCTGTTCAAGGACAGGGGCTGATCGGATGCAGCGCGGGCCGTCCGATTGTCGAACGCGAAGAGGGCGCCTAGCCTTGCAAGCTCCGAGGCGGCCGAATGCCGCCCATCATCACCGACGGTGCGACCATGGCTGATGTCCTCTGCTTCGGCGATCTCCTGATCGACTTCGTGCCGACCGAAAGCGGGCTGCCGCTCGGCGAGGTCGAGACCTTCCGCCGGGCGCCCGGCGGGGCGGCGGCCAATGTCGCCGTGGGGCTCGGCCGGCTCGGGGTGGGAAGCGCCTTCATGGGCAAGGTCGGCGACGACGTCTTCGGCCATTTCCTCAGCGACACGCTCAGCGCCGACGGGGTGGACGTGGGGCCGCTTCGCTTCGATGCCCGGGCGCGCACCGCCCTCGCCTTCGTCAGCCTCAAGGCGGATGGCGAGCGCGACTTCATGTTCTACCGCCACCCCTCGGCCGACATGCTGTTCACACCCGACGAGGTCGACACGGACGCCATCGAGGCGGCCTCGATCTTCCATTTCGATTCGATCAGCCTCGCCGCCCCGCAGCCGTGCCAAACGGCCCTCTTCGCCGCCGACCGGGCAGTTGCCGCGGGGAAGCTGGTCAGCTTCGACGTCAACCTCCGCCTGCCGCTCTGGGTCGCGGACGCGGCCCGGGCCGGCATCCAAGAGGGGCTGAAGCGGGCCGCCGTCGTCAAGCTCAGCGACGACGAGCAGGAGTTCCTGATCGGCAACCGCGACCCTTCGGCCCTGCGCGATGCGCTCTGGCACGAGGGCATGCGGCTGCTGGTGCTCAGCGTCGGCCGGGCCGGCTGCATCGTCTTCACCGCCGAGGGCGAGTTCCGCGTGCCGAGCTTCGAGGTCAGGGCGGTCGACACGACCGGCGCCGGCGACGGCTTCGTGGCCGGGCTGCTCGCCGGCCTCGTGGCCGATCCGGATCGGCTCGCCGACCGCGATGCCCTGTTCGCCACCTGCCGCTTCGCCAACGCGGTTGGGGCGCTCACGACAACCGAGCGGGGGGCGATTCCAGCCCTCCCCAGACGCGATCAGGTCGAGGCGCTTCTGAACCGGTCCGGCTGACCGTCGGACCCTGTGGAGTTCTCTCGATGAGCGCACGTCTTCTTCCGGTCGATCCGTTCGACCTCGTGGTGTTCGGTGGCACGGGCGATCTCGCCATGCGCAAGCTGCTGCCCGGCCTCTATCATCGTGACTGCGACGACCAGATTGCGCCGGAGAGCCGGATTCTCGGCGTCTCGCGCGGCGAGCTCGGCCGGAAGGCCTTCGCGGAGGCGGTGGAGGGGGCGATCCGGCGCGCGACGCCGGCCGAGCAGCTTCAGCCCGAGGTCCTCGACCGCTTCCTTCGGCGGCTCGACCATCTGCCGATCGACGCGGCGGGGACCACCGGCTGGAAGAAGCTCGCCGCGCACCTGCAGCGCAACGGCAGGAGCAACGGGATCCGGATCTTCTATTTGGCGACGGCACCCGGCCTGTTCGGTCCGATTGCCCGAAACCTCGCGCTGAACGAGCTGGTCACGGCCGAGAGCCGGGTGGTGCTGGAGAAGCCGATCGGCCGCGACCTGGCTTCCGCCCGGGCGATCAACGACGCGGTGGGCGCGGTCTTCGAGGAGCAGCAGATCTTTCGCATCGACCACTATCTCGGCAAGGAGACGGTCCAGAACCTCGTGGCCTTGCGTTTCGCCAATGCCCTCTTCGAGCCCTTGTGGAACTCGGCGCATATCGACCACGTCCAGATCACCGTCGCCGAGAGCCTCGGCGTCGAGGGCCGGGCCGCCTATTACGACACGTCGGGGGCGCTGCGCGACATGGTGCAGAACCACCTGCTGCAGCTTCTCTGCCTCGTCGCCATGGAGCCGCCGCACATCCTCGACGCGGACGCGGTGCGCGACGAGAAGCTGAAGGTGCTGAAGGCGCTCCGGCCGGTCGATCAGGGCGACATCTCGACCAGGACCGTGCGCGGCCAGTACCAGGCGGGCGCGGTCGACGGGCAGCCGGTGCCGGGCTATCTGACCGAGCTCGGCCGGCCGGCCTCGGCGACCGAGACCTTCGTCGTCGTCAAGGCCGAGATCGCCAACTGGCGCTGGGCCGGGGTGCCCTTCTATCTGCGGACGGGCAAGCGGATGCAGGTCCGCCAGTCGGAGATCGTGATCCAGTTCAGGGCGGTGCCGCACTCGATCTTCGGCGAGAGCAGCGGCCAGCTGGTCCCCAACCGGCTGGTCGTCCGCCTGCAGCCGGACGAGGCTGTGCGCTTCTTCCTGATGACCAAGGATCCGGGGCCGGGCGGCATGCGGCTGCGCGCCGTGCCCCTGAACCTCGCTTTCGCCGATGCCTTCAACATCCGCTATCCCGATGCGTACGAGCGCCTCCTGATGGACGTGGTGCGCGGCAATGCCACGCTGTTCATGCGCAAGGACGAGGTCGAGGCGGCCTGGGAGTGGGTCGAGCCGATCCTGCGCGGCTGGGAAGCACGCAACGAGCCGCCCAAGCCGTATACCGCCGGCAGCTGGGGCCCGTCCGCCGCCATCGCGCTGATCGAGCGCGACGGCCGCAACTGGCACGAGGATGCCGCCTGAGAGGCTCTGAAGGAGAAGAGGATGACCAAGGAACTCCATGCGCGGCTCGGCGAGGTCACCGAGCGCCTCGCCCGCCGCAGCCACGACCGCCGCCAGCGCTATCTGGAGAAGATCAGGGCAGCGGCCAGCCGCGGGCCGCTGCGCGGCCACCTCTCCTGCGGCAATCTCGCCCACGGCTTCGCCGCCTGCGATGCCCACGACAAGGCCGGGCTGATGGGCGAGGCCAAGGCGAACATCGCCATCGTCTCGGCCTACAACGACATGCTCTCGGCGCATCAGCCGCTCGAGCGGTTCCCGGCGCTGATCAAGGCGGCCTGTCGCGAGGCCGGGGCGGTGGCCCAGTTCGCCGGCGGCGTGCCGGCGATGTGCGATGGGGTGACGCAAGGCCAGGCGGGGATGGAGCTCTCGCTCTTCTCGCGCGACGTCATCGCCATGGCGACGGCCATCGCCCTCAGCCACGACATGTTCGACGGCGCCCTCTATCTCGGCGTCTGCGACAAGATCGTGCCGGGGCTGGTCATCGCCGCCCTGGCCTTCGGCCACCTGCCGGCCATCTTCGTGCCGGCCGGACCCATGCCGTCGGGCCTGCCCAACGACGAGAAGGCCAGGATTCGCCAGCTCTTCGCCGAGGGCAAGGTCGGCCGCGACAGGCTGCTCGAGGCCGAGGCCGCCTCCTACCACGCGCCCGGCACCTGCACCTTCTACGGCACCGCCAACACCAACCAGATGCTCATGGAGATCATGGGCCTGCATTTGCCGGGGGCGAGCTTCGTCAACCCCAACACGCCGCTCCGCGACGCCCTGACCAACCATGCCGCGCGGCGGGTGACCGAGATCACCGCGCTCGGCAACGCCTACACGCCGATCGGCGAGGTGCTGGACGAGAAGGCCTTCATGAACGGCGTCGTCGGCTTGCATGCGACGGGTGGATCGACCAACCACACGCTGCATCTGGTCGCCATGGCCCAGGCCGCCGGCATCGATCTCACCTGGGACGACATGGCGGCCCTCTCCGAGGTGGTGCCGCTGCTCTGCCGCATCTACCCGAACGGCCTCGCCGACGTGAACCACTTCCACGCCGCCGGCGGCATGGCCCGTCTCACGGGCGAGCTGCTCGGCGCCGGCCTCCTGCACGCCGACGTGCGCACGGTGGCCGGCGAGGGGGGCCTCGGCCTCTACGCCAGGGAGCCGTTCCTCGAGGATGGCCGCCTCGTCTGGCGGGACGGCCCGGCCGCCTCGGGCGATGCCTCGATCCTGGCATCCGTGGGCAAGCCGTTCAGCCCGGATGGCGGGCTCAAGCTGCTCAAGGGCAATCTCGGCCAGGCGGTGATCAAGGTCTCGGCGGTCAAGCCGGGCCGCCGGGTGATCGAGGCGCCGGCCATCGTCTTCCACGACCAGAACGAGCTCGTGGCCGCCTTCAAGCGGGGCGAGCTGGAGCGCGACTTCGTCGCCGTCATCCGCTTCCAGGGCCCGACCGCCAACGGCATGCCGGAGCTGCACAAGCTGACGCCGCTTTTGGGCGTGCTGCAGGACAAGGGTTTCAAGGTGGCGCTGCTCACCGACGGGCGGATGTCGGGCGCCTCGGGCAAGGTGCCGGCGGCGATCCACCTGACCCCGGAGGCCTGCCTCGGCGGGCCGATCGCGCGGGTGCGGAACGGCGATCCGATCCGGCTGGACGCGGAGGCCGGCACCGTCGAGGCCCTGGTGGAGCCGGCCGAATGGGCCGCCCGCGCGCCGGTGACGGCCGATCTCGGCGCCCATCACCAGGGGCTGGGGCGCGAGCTCTTCGCCAGCCTGCGCGGTGCCGTCGGGACCGCCGACAGGGGCGCCTCCATCTTCGATTTCGCCGCCTGAAGGATGACTGCCATGCTCACGACCGATGCCCTGATGCGGCGTGCCCCGGTCATTCCGGTGATCGTCATCGACGACCTCGCCACGGCCGTGCCGCTCGCCAAGGCGCTGGTCGCGGGCGGGCTCGACGTGCTCGAGATCACGCTGCGCACGGCGGTGGCGCTGGATTCCATCCGGGCGATCATCGCCGAGGTGGAAGGTGCCATCGTCGGTGCCGGGACGGTGCGCGATCCGGAGCAACTCGCCGCGGTGACGAAGCTCGGCTGCGCCTTCGCCGTCAGCCCCGGCTTCACGGACCGGCTGCTCGATGCGGCCGAAGGCTCGCCCTGCCCGCTGCTGCCGGGGGCGGCCACCGCGTCCGAGATGATGCGGCTCGCCGAGCGCGGCTACGACCGGCAGAAGTTCTTCCCGGCGGTGCCGGCGGGCGGGCTCGACTACCTGAAGGCGGTGGCCTCGCCTTTGGCCGAGATCCGCTTCTGCCCGACCGGCGGCATCGACGCGGCGAGCGCTCCGGCGTTCCTCGCCCTCGGCAACGTGCTCTGCGTCGGCGGCTCCTGGGTGGCGCCGAAGGCGGCCGTCGCCGCCGGCGACTGGGCCGCCATCACCCGCCTCGCCGCCGAGGCGGTGCGTAGCGGGCGGCCCGAGGGGCGCTGACCAGGCTCTTGCCGGGGGTTCCGCGTCCGTTCACCATGGGCGGACCTGAACCAGCGGAGGGAGTGTCATGCGCGGCGCGCTGCTCGTGGCCGGTTGGGCCATGCTGGTTGCGCTGGACGCGATCGGCGCGGCCGGGGCGACCGAGCCGGGTCCGATGACGCTGGATGCGAGCGAGCTTGCGACCATCGGCCGGCGCGCGGCGCCGCCGACGGTGGCGCCGCCGGCCTTGCCGGCGCCGGCGCCCGTGGACGCTCCCAAAGCGCCCGAAGCGCCGCCACCGGCCGTTGCCGGGTCGGCGCCGGCATCGCTCGTCATCGAGCCGTTTCGTCCGCCGCCACCCGTGGCGGTCGCGCGGCCCGCTGCCCGGCTCGGGCCGGATGAGCTGGCGGTGGTGGGCCGGCGCGTTCAGCCGGTGCCGCTTCCCGCGGCGCCACCGGTGGCGGTCGCAGGGCCGGTGACCGTGGCGGCCGCCCTGCCGCCCGCCTTCGCCCGACCGGCGCCGCGTCCGGTCATGGCGACCGGCGTGGAGGGAGCCGCGGGGCCGGTCCTGCTCGATGCGACCAGGCTCTCGCTGATCGGGCCGTAGGTCCCGGCCGGCTGGTCAGGCCGCGGCCTCCGCCGCCTCGCCGGCGAGGAGCGCTGTGATGGCGGCCCGGTCCAGCCCGGCGAGGCCGATCACCACGAGGGCGCCGAGCGGTGCCTCGCCCGCTGCCCAGGGCCGGTCGAAATGGCTCGCCACCCGGGCACCGACCGCCTGCACGGCGAGCCGCATCGGCTTGCCGTCGACCGCGAGGAAGCCCTTGACCCGGAGGACGTCGTGGGCGCCCGCCACGGCCCGGATGCGCGCCTCGATCTCGGCCGGCCGGGCGACGGGCGAAAGGCCCACCACGAAGCTCTCGAAATCGTCGTGGTCGTGCTCGCCGCCACCGTCGTGATGCGAGTGGCGGCTTTTGAGATCGTCCTCGGCGGCGGCATCGAGGCCCAGCAGCACCAGGGGATCGAGGGCGCCGTGGCTGGCCTCGACGATGCGCACGGCGGGGCGCAGATGGGCGCCGACCGCGTCCCTGGCGCGGGCCTTGCCGGCAGCGTCCACCCGGTCGCACTTGTTGAGCACGACGAGGTCGGCGCAGCCGATCTGCTCCTCGAACAGCTCCTCGAGCGGGCTCTCGTGATCGAGGCTCGGATCCTGGGCGCGGGCTCTCGCCACCGCCTCGGGATCGCTGGCGAAGAGCCCGGCGGCGGTCGCTTCCGCGTCGACCACGGCGACGACGCCGTCGACCGTCACCTCGTTTCGGACGGCGGGCCAGGTGAAGGCCTTGACCAGGGGCTTCGGCAGGGCCAGCCCGGAGGTTTCGATGACGATGTGGTCGGGGCGCTCGGCGCGGTCCAGGAGCTTCTGCATGGTGGGGACGAAGTCGTCGGCGACGGTGCAGCAGATGCAGCCGTTGGCCAGCTCGATCATGTCCTCCTCGCGGCAGCTCGGGATGCCGCAGCCCTGGATCAGGTCGCGATCGACGCCCTGGTCGCCGAACTCGTTGATGATCAGCGCGATGCGCCGGCCGCCGCTGTTCTCGAGCAGATGGCGGATCAGGCTGGTCTTGCCGGCGCCGAGGAAGCCGGTGACGATGGTGGCGGGGACCTTCCGCCGGCTGGCTGGCGTCGTCATCGATGTCTCCTCGGTGCAGGGCCTCAGTGCAGGCGGCCTTCGGTTGATCGGGGGCGCCCGGCCGGGGCCGGGTCGAGGCGCTCGCGCGGGTAGGCGGTGGTGGTCTCGAGCAGCTCCATCAGGTGCCGGGCCGCCGGGTGGCGGGCGATGCTGGTGACCCGGTGCAGGAGCAGGGCCGCGGCATGCGCGGCATCGATCTCGCCGGGCAGCGCCAGGAGCCAGGCGAGATAGAGCTCCTTCGGCGACCAGCCGGCCGGGCCCTCGAGGGCGTCGCGGATCAGCCGCCTCGGATCGCAGATCTCGAGCGACAGGACGGGTGGTGCGGCTCGGCGGTCGGTGGACGGCATCGGGCATGACCTTTCACCAGGGACACCCCGCCCCGGAACTGGAGGAATCAGGCGGTGGCAGGTCTCCTGGCTCGCGGGTCGGTGCCTTCGACCGGCCTTCCCGGACATTCGTTGTCCAGTGGCGCGGTTGGGCGAAGGCTCGCCGCTCACAGTTGCGGGGGCAGCCCCGGCATCGAAACCGGCCATGACGGCCGGGCATCTCACCGGGTTCCCTTTTCACCTCCATCGGCCGAAAGGCCTAGGGGGAACCACCGACGCGGACTATGACAGCCGCCGGCCGCTTCCGCAATCAGGACGGCCGGCGCCATTCTTGGAGAGGGCAAGCGGACGTGGCGGCGGTGCGCGAGGCGGGCGGCCCCGGGGTGGGCGGGGATGCGCGGCGCGGCATGGCGATGCTGCTGCTGGCGGTGGCGCTCTTCCCGGTCATGGACGCCATCGCCAAGGAGCTGGCGACCCGCCTGCCGGTGCTGCAGATCACCTGGGGCCGCTACGCCTTCACCATGGCGATCATCCTGCCGGCCATCCTCGCCCGCCACCGCCGGGCGATCTGGCCCGTCCCCAGCCTCTGGCTGCAGCTCGCCCGTGGCCTCGCCCAGCTCGCCGCGACCTTCCTCTTCTTCCTGACGCTGACCTACCTGCCGCTCGCCGACACGGTGGCGCTGGCCTTCCTCTATCCCCTGGTCATCACGCTGCTCTCGCCCCTGGTGCTCGGCGAGACGGTCGGCTGGCGGCGCCACGCGGCGGTCGCCGTGGGCTTCATGGGTGCGCTCGTCATCATCCGGCCCGGCCTCGGCTTCATCCAGCCGGCGGCCCTCCTCGGCCTCGGCATCAGCGTCGCCGGTGCAATCTATCTCCTGATCACCCGCAAGATCGCCGGCCAGGCGCCGCCGCTCGTCAGCCTCGCCTACGCCTCGACCATCAGCCTCGTGCTCTCCTCGCTGCCGCTCCCCTGGGTCTGGCAGCCGATGGCCTGGGCCGACTGGGCGGCCTTCGTGGTCATCGGGGCGCTAGGGGCGATGTGCCACGGCCTGCTGATCCACGCCTTCGAGAGTGCCCCGGCATCGGTGCTGGCCCCCCTGGGCTATGCCGAGATGATCATGGCGGTGATCGTGGGCTATCTCTGGTTCGGCGACTTTCCGGATTCCGTGACCTGGCTCGGCATCGCCATCATCGCGGCCGCGGGTCTCTACGTGGGCTGGCGGGAGCGACGGGCCGGTTGACCAGCGCCACGCCCGCCATGGCGATCGCCATGCCGAGGATCGCCAAAGGCGGCAGAAGCTCGTCGAACATCGCCCAGGCCATGAGTGCTGTGGTCGGCGGGACGAGGAAGAACAGGCTCGAGACCCGGGCGGCGGCACCCTTGCGGATGAGCACGTAGAGCAGCGTGACCGCGCCGAAGGAGAGGACCAGGATCGACCAGGCGAGGGCGACGACGAGGGAGGGCGTCCAGTCGATGGCCAGGTCCTCGAAGGCGAGGGCGAGGACGAGGGTGGCCGCTGCCGCCACGCCGAACTGGAAGACGTTGCCGACCCTGAGATCGACCCCGGCGCCGAAGCGCTTCTGGTAGAGCGTGCCGGCGGTGATCCCGAGGAGGGCGAGGACCGAGAGCAGGACGCCGGCGGGCGTGCCCAGGCCCCGGCCGAGCTTCTCGACCACGACGAGGCCGACACCGAGGAGGCCGAGGGCGAGGCCCAGCCATTGCCGTGCGGCGACGCGCTCGCCGAGCAGCGGGGCCGCCACGGCGGCCACCAGGAGCGGCTGCAGCCCGACGATCAGCGCCGAGGCGCCGGCCTCGACGCCGGCGGCGAGCGAGGCGAAGACGCCGCCGAGGTAGACGCCCTGCAGGAGCAGCCCGGCCACGCACTGGTGGAGGATGATGCGGGGCGAGGGCCAGGCGAGGCCGAGCCAGAGCGCGACCGCGAGGAAGCCCAGGGCGGTGGCGAGAAAGCGCAGCACCAGGAAGGTCATCGGCTCGATGTAGGGCAGGCCGAGCTTGGCGCTGATGAAGCCGGTGCTCCAGAGGAAGACGAAGAGGGCGGGGGCGCCGATGGCGAGGAGGCTGGCGCGGCTCACCTGCCGCTCTCCTCGAGCAGGCCCATGATCAGCGGCAGGGTCGCCATGGCGAGCAGCGTCTGCAGGGCCACGGCATTCGCCATGAAGCCCGCGTGGCCGCCCATCGCCCTGGTCTGGACATAGGCCGTGGGCGAGAGCGGCAGCGAGGCGAAGAGCACGACCACGGCGAAGGGCAAAGCGGGGAGGCCGAGGAGCAGGGCCACGGCCACCGTCAGCAGCGGCAGGCCGGCGAGCTTGAACGTGCTGGCGGCGGCGAGCCAGGCGAGCTCGCGCCGGCCCGCCCCCCGCCAGACGAGCCCGGCGCCCGTCGCCAGCAGCGCCAAAGGCAGGGAGGCGGCGCCGAGCACGCGCAGCGTCTCGTCGATCACGAAGGGCAGGCGCAGGCCGCTCTGGCCGAGCGCGAAGCCCGTGGCCGAGGCCAGCACCAGCGGGTTCAGGAGGAGCGCCCGGGCCAGGGCCGCCGGGCGCGGCCGCGTCTCGGCATGCAGGCCGAGCAGAAGGGCGCTCGCGAGGTTGACCCCCGGCACATAGGCCGCGACCGCGACCGCCAGAGGCGGCAGGGCCGCCTCGCCCCAGAGGCCGAGGGCGGCGGCGAAGGCGATGTAGACGTTCTGCCGGGTGGCGGCCTGCGCCACCGCCGGGATCATCCGGCCGGCGAGGCCGAGCAACGGCGCTCCGAGAGTCACCAGGGCCATGACGAGCCCGATCGGCCCGAGGATCGCCGCCGTGATCCCCAGAACCACGCCGCCGTCGCCGACGACGCCGACCGTCGTCCGCACCAGGAGCGCCGGAAAGAGGCACCAATAGACCAGGGTTTCGACGGCGGGCCAGAATCCGGCCGCCGGGAAACGGCGGCGCCCCAGGGCGAAGCCCAGGACCAGGAGGAGGATGACGGGTGCGATGGCCTCGAAGGCGGCTGACATGGAGAGGCTCTTATGGCCGCCCGGCCGGCATGACCAGCGTGGCGTTAACCGAATGGCAAGGGATGCGGGCTAGGATCGCCAGGGACCCAGCCCTGGAGTGCGCCGGAACCGGCATGCGACCTTTCTCGATCCTCATCGTCGACGATGCGCGCAGCGAGCGGATGCTGCTCCGTCAGGCCATCCATGACGCGAGGCGCAACCTTCGCCTGCTCGAGGCGGCCGACGTGCCCTCGGCCAGGGACGCCTTCGGCCGCCATCCGCTCGACCTGGTCTTCCTCGACATCGAGCTCGCCGGGGCGAGCGGCCTCGACCTGCTCGGCGACCTGCGCCATGCCGACCCGGCGCTGCCGGTCGTCATGGTCACCCACCACAGCACCCAGGACGTCGTCGTCAAGGCGCTCCGCCAGGGCGCCTTCGGCTTCATCGTCAAGCCCTACAGCCTGAGCCGGCTGAAGGAGATCTTCGGCAAGCTGGAGCGCCGCCTGGCCGACGCCGGCGCACCCGGGGAGGTGCCGGCCTGAGGCGTGCGCCCGAGGCGACGACCGGCCAGGGCCCGCGCGTCCCGAAGGGCGGCGCCGCCGGCACGGGCGAGACGGGCCGTCGCCGACGGCGGACCAGAAGGGTCAGACCTGCGACAGGCCGTAATTCTCGAGGCCGATGCGCTGGATCAGGTCGAGCTCGGTCTTGTTGTGGTCCTGATGCTCCTCCTCGTCGGCCAGGATCTCGATGAAGAGATCGCGGGAGACGAAGTCCTTGTGCTGCTCGGCGATCTGGATGGCCGAGCGGTAGTGCTCGATGCCCTCGAGCTCGAGCCGGAGGTCGCCCCGGATGACCTCCTCGAGGGTCTCGCCGATATGGAGCTTGCCCAGGTCCTGGAGGTTGGGCAGGCCGCCGAGCAGGAGGACCCGCTGGATCAGCCGGTCGGCGTGGCGCATCTCCTCGATCGATTCGTCGTACTCGGCCTTGCCGCGCTTCCTGAAGCCCCAGTCCTCCAGCATGCGGGCGTGCAGGAAGTACTGGTTGATGGCGGTCAGCTCGCCCTTGAGCGCCTTGTTGAGGGCGGCGATGACGTCCGGATGGCCTTTGACCTCGGCGGGCATGGTGCAACCTTCTCGCTATCTCGAACGGTGAGCCGCTCGCGCGGCCAGGGGTCCTTAGCCCTGCGCCGCGGCCGGGCCGAAGGGCCGGACCCCGTCACGACCCTTGCGGGCCACTCGTAGCCAGTTCCAGGGGATCGCTCAAGACGTCGCCCGTCAGGCTGGCCGCCGCTTCCCGCTCGACCTTGAGCTCCTCGACGATCGCCTGCATGGTCTCGACGCAGGCGCCGCACCTCACCCGGCAGCCGAGCCGGCGATAGACGCAATGCGCGCGCTTGACGGCGGGATCGACGGCGGCCTCGCGGCAGTCGCTCTCGCGCAGCACATTGCAGACACAGACGATCATTCACGTTCCCCACGGCGACCAGCGCGGCATGTCCGGCCTCATGTATCGATGGCGACCGGGCCGTCAATGCGACCCGTGGCGCAAAAGCGCCCCGTTCAGAGCTGTTCCAGGCTTCATGTGGCCGAGAGGCTCTCGGGCGTTGCCTGCGGGCGCCTCGGCGACCGGGAAAGGTGCCTAGCCGCGTGCCTCGGCCGGCGCCCCGACCGGGCCCGCGACGGCCAGGCCCTGACGCCACAGAAGCCAGAGCAGGAGCAGCGCCGGCACGGCGAAGAGGGTCGAGGTCATGAAGAAGACCGACCAGCCGACCGCATCGGCGAAGAAGCCGGAGGACGGCACGATCACGAACTTGCCCAGAAGCTGCATGAAGGAGGTGAGCAGGGCGTATTGCACGGCCGTGTAGTGGATGTTGCACAAGGAGGAGAGGTAGGCGACGAAGACCGTCGTGCCGAGGCCGCCCGTGATGTTCTCGACCAGGATGACGGCATGGAAGAGGGCGACGTTGGGCCCGATCCAGGACAGCAGCAGGAACATCAGGTTCGAGCCCGCCATCAGCACCACGGAAAGGGCGAGGGAGCGCATCAGCCCGAGGCGGAAGACCAGGACCCCGCCGACAATGCCGCCGACCAGCGTCATCCAGAGGCCGAACGTGCCCGAGACCCAGGCGATCTGGGCCTTGTCGAAGCCGACATCGATGTAGAAGGGGTTGGCCATCAGGGCGAGGACGACGTCGGCCGCCTTGAAGACCGAGATGAAGGCGAGGATCGTCACCGCGACCCCGAGCCCGTTGCGCTTGACGAAGTCATAGAACGGCTCGATCACCGCCCGCCGCATCCAGAGGTGGACCCTGCTCTCCTGGGCGATCGGCACGAGGCCGAAATTGGCCTGCGCGCGGCGGCTGAAATAGGTGAAGCCGTAGAGGGTGAGCAGGGCCACGAGCTCCAGCCAGAAGCCGACCACGGTCAGCCAGACCGGCGCCATGAAGGCTTCCGCCGTGAACGGCGCGACGCCGAAGAGGCCGACGACCCAGTTGCTCATGACGAAGAGGCCGCCGAGCACGAGCCAGCCGTGCAGGGTGGCGAAGAAGGGTGCCTCCGGCCCGATGACGTGCCAAAGCGTCTCGATGGTCAGCCAGGCGATGGCGAGGAGGGCGAAGCTCTTGGTCGCGGCGAGGGCTCCGGGTGCCCGGCCGTGGAGCAGCCAGGCGAGCCGCAGCCCCAGGGCGGCGACGGCGAGGTTGCCCAGGAGCACGATGGCCCCGGCGAGGGACCAGGATTGGGGCGGCGCCGTCACGATGCCGAAGAGGGTCGAGAGCGGCAGCCAGGCGCCGAGGCCGACGAGGGCCGCCAGGAGGAGGCCGCCCCGGCCCTTGAAGGGGGCGAGCTGCCGTGGCGTGGCCTGGCGGAGCAGGCGGTCCTCCTCGAGCACCTCCTGGTCGATGAGCGCCGTCGAGGACTGCGCCGGCTCGCCGATGGAGAGCACGGTGCCCATGCCGACGAGGACGAGCAGCGCCATCACCGTGTAGGCCGCGGACCAGCCGAAGGCCTCGGCGATCAGGAGGGCGCCGGCGGTGGCGACCCACATGGCGACGCGATAGCCGAGGACGACGACCCCGGCCCCGGCGCCGAGCTTCTCCTTCGGCAGGATCTCGACCCGATAGGCATCGATGACGATGTCCTGGCTGGCCGAGAAGAAGGCGACGAGCACCGCGAAGAACGCGGTCCACCAGAGATCGTCGCCGGGGCTGGTCCGGCCGAGCGCGAAGATCGAGAGGACGAGGCCGATCTGGGCCGCGATCATCCAGCCGCGACGGCGGCCGAGCAGGCTCGTGAACGGCGGCAGGGGCAGCCGGTCCATGAGCGGCGCCCAGGCGAACTTGAAGGTGTAGGGCGCGAAGGCGAAGCCGAAGAGCCCGATCGCCGCCCGGGTAACATCCTCCTCGCGCAGCCAGGTGCTGAGCGTCGAGGCGATGAGCATGATCGGCAGGCCGCTCGAGAAGCCGAGAAAGAGCACGCCGACCACCCTGGGGTCGCGATAGATGCCGAGCGAGGCGAGCCAGCCTTGCCGACCGAGCCAGCCCCGCACCGCCTCAGCCATCGATGACCTCCGTCAGCGTTGGGCCCACCGCATGCGCGCCACCCGGGCGCCCGCGACCCCGCGAATTCAGCCGGCGCGCCGCGCCGGCTGCCCGCCTCGGCAACTCAGAAGAAGCGTTCGGGGACGCGGATGATGTCGCCCGGCAGAACCGGCGTGTCGGGCGTGACGATCACGGAGGGGGCACCCGAGCCGCCGCGCTGGATCTCGATCCCGTCCTCCTTCGCCCGGTAGGTGAAGCCGCCGGCGAGGGCCACGGCGTTGATCACGCTCATGCCCGAGGCATAGGGATACGAGCCAGGCGCGTTGACCTCGCCGAGGATGAAGAAGGGCCGATAGTTGAGCACCTCGATGCTGATCTGCGGGTCGACGAGGTAGCCGTCCTTGAGCTTCGTGGCGATCCGGTCCTCGAGCTGGCGCGTCGTGAGGCCGGCGGCGCTGACCTCGCCGATCAGCGGCATGGCGAAATTGCCGCCGCCGTCGATCTCGAACTCGCCGGACAGGTCCTCGTGGCGGAAGACGACGATGCGGATCCGGTCGCCGCTGTCCAGCGTGTAGGCGGGCGCGCTGAGGCGGACGGCCGGGGTGCCGTCCGCATTGGTGGCCGCGGTCCCCAGGATTCCCGGCGTCGAGCCGCCACAGGCGCTGAGCATCAGGCCCAGCCCGAGCATCAATACCGTCAACAGCTTGCGGCCAGTCGTCGCCATCAGTCCTTCTCCACCGCTGCCACGCGCGCGAGCCGCGCGTCCGATCCGCCGTTCGCGGTCGGCACCGCCGCCCGGCCCGATTCTTACTACCCGCCAAATCTTACTCAAGGCTAAAGGCAGGGCCGGGTGCCGCGGGCGGTGCTGCCGCTCAGAGCTTGGCGACGAGGCCGATCCGGAAGATGTTGCGGTCGAACTCGGCATCGCCGTCGTCCGATTGGCGGTGGCTGAAGTTGTAGGTCGCATCGAGGGTGAAGCGGCGGTTGATCAGGTAGCTGATCCCGGCGCCGGCGGTGTAGGTGTCGTCGGTCCGGCCCGTGCCTTCGTAGTCGTCGCGCACGTACTCGGCATTGGCGTTGAGGACGATGTTGCGGCGCAGCTCGTGGTAGACGTTCAGGCCGAGGCCGGCATAGAGATTGCTGGTCGCCGTGTCGCCCTGGTAGGTGACGGTGGTCTCGTCGATGCCGGCCTGGCCGTCGAAGATCAGCGAGGTCAGGGGCGTGATGTTCCAGGTGACCCCGGCATTGCCGGCGAAGCCGTCGACGTTCTCCAGATCGTTGTCGTCGTACTCGCGCCGCGTGTAGCCGGCGGAGACCTCGCCGAAGATCACGCCGGTGAAATCGATCTCGGTGCCGACGAGCGCGTCGAAGCCGGTCGAGTTCCGATCGAGGCCCGGCGTCTCGTCGTACTCGCGGGCACTGCCGATCACCTCGACGAAGGGGGCGATGCGTGGCGACAGGTTGTAGCCGGTCCGCAGGCCGAGCGAATACTCGTTGCGATCCCGGTCGGTGTTGCTGACGGGGCCGGCGCTGTCGAAGTCGAGCCGCAGGAAGCGGGCGATCGGCTGCAGATAGAAGCGGGCGAACTCGTGCCGGTGGCTGAGGTTGACGTTCATCCGGTAGAGCTGGGTCACGTCCTCGTTGCCCTGGGAGTCGGCCTGCTCGGCGTCCTCGTGCAGGCGGGCGAAGGCGGTCTGGATGCTGGTCCGGCTGTTGCGCAGGGCATCGATACGGCCGCCGAGGCCGACGCCGAAGTCCTGGTAGTCGCTGTTGTTGTTGTCGGCGTAGAAGCCGAAATCACCGAACGCGCTGACATTGAGCTGGTGCCGCGACCACTGCGACCGGGCCTCGACCTGCGGGCGCACCGTGAAGATGATGTCATCCTCCTCGTCGTTGCTCGTCGCCAGGATATTGTCGTCGTAGGCGATGCCGGTCTCGATCTGCGGGTAGATCAGGAAGGCCCGGGCCCGAATGCCCAGGGGATCGTAGTCGGGTCGCGGCCGGTCCTGCACGGGGACATTGCGGATGTCCTGCGCCGCGGCCGCCAAAGGTGCCAGAAGAGCGATCCCGGACACGAGAGCGCCGATCAGCCTGGTCGTCGTCATTACTCTACTCCGCTTCAGGAGGGGTCCCTCGACAGTCGCTTTCAGACATCCGGTCCCGCACCCGCCTGCCCATGGGTGATCGCCTGTCGCTCGACCCGGTGCCGGGCCCCGATCGGGGCCAACTCCATCCGCCCGAACATGCCGCGTGCATGCGGTCATGAGCGGCGCTAGAACGGGCCGGAACGAGCGGCGACGCGAATGCTCACGCCACCCCGACGGTCATGCCGGCAGCGACAACCCGATCAACCATCGGTGCGTCTATCCGGTTTGCCCAGGCGTGACAACCGAAGCCGGGGGCATTTTCCGCGAGATGTGCACAATTGCCCGCAAACCATTGATGCTGTAACGCGTTTGCCACGAGTGGCACGGGCGACGTCGGGATGGTCCCGGAAAAAATCTATTGTGAGTTGAGAAAACCCTGCTCAAGCGACTGTTCCAGCGCCCGCGCCCGGCCATCGACGAGACGCCTCTGGTCGGCGGTCGACCACCCCGCGTGCCGGATGGCGTGCGCGTCTACGCGATCGGCGACGTGCACGGGCGGATCGATCTCCTGCGGGCGCTCGAGGGGCTGATCGTGGCCGACGCCGCCGCCTGCGCCGCGCGTTGCCGCAACCTGCTCGTCTATCTCGGCGACTACGTCGATCGCGGCTTCGACAGCCGCAAGGTGCTCGACCATCTCTGCAGCGACCCGCCCGACGGGTTCGACCGGGTCATGCTGCTCGGCAACCACGATGCCTGGCTCAGGGACTTCCTCGCAGGCGAGCCGGTCGGCGAGAGCTGGCTGCGCTTCGGCGGCGACGCGACGCTGCTCAGCTACGGCGTGCCGCTGGCCCTCGACCGGCCGGGGGAGGAGCGCCTCGTGGATGCCCGGGCACGGCTCGTGGAGTCGGCTCCGCCGAGCCACAGGAAGCTCCTGGCCGAGCTCGAGCTGGTCCTGCCGTTCGGCGACTATCTCTTCTGCCATGCGGGCATCCGGCCGGGCGTGCCGCTCGCCAACCAGGTCGAGGAGGACCTGATCTGGATTCGCGAGCCGTTCCTGAGCTGGGCCGGCGATGCCGGGAAGATCGTCGTGCATGGCCACACGGTGGAGGACGCGCCGGCCATCCGCCGCAACCGGATCGGCATCGACACCGGGGCCTGCTTCACCGGCAATCTCACCTGCCTGGTCCTGGAGGGCGCCGAGCACCGCTTCCTCTCGACCGGGCAGCCTCGCTAGCCGGCGGCCGGCAAGTCTTGAACCTGCAAAAAACATAACGAGATACGTTTCCGGCGACGGTTGTTCACGAATCTCAGAGGCTCGGGCGGATATCCTCCGCATCGCGCGCGCAGCCGGCGGGCGCGACCGACCGCGTGCCGGCCGCTCTCTCGCTCGAACCATTCCGCCAGGCTCCGAGCCGGGCGATGCAAAAGGATCAGCCATGCCCGAAGCTCCCTCCGGCCTGCGCGTGCTCGTCACTGGCGGGGCCGGCTATATCGGCAGCCACATCGTTCGTGATCTGATCGCCGCCGGGCATCGCGTCACCGTCTTCGACAATCTCTATTCGGGGCACGTCTGGGCGGTGCCGGGGGCGGAGCTCGAGGTCGGCGACCTGGGCGACCGGCAGCGCCTCGAGCGGGTGCTCTCCGCGACCTCGTTCGACGCCGCGATCCACTGCGCCGGGCATATCTGGGTCGGCGAATCGGTCAGGAACCCGGGCAAGTACTACTTCAACAACGCCAGCAATGCCTTTCGCCTCTTCGACCTTTGCGCCCAGTACGGCATCCGCCACGTCGTCTTCTCGTCGACCGCCGCGGTCTACGGCCAGCCCGATGTGGCCCTGATCGACGAGGACCAGCCGCTGCAGCCGATCAACCCCTACGGCGCCAGCAAGCTCATGGCCGAGCGGGCGCTGCAGGACATCGCGGCGGCGGCCGGCCTCGGCTTCGCGATCCTGCGCTACTTCAATGTCGCCGGCGCCGATGCCGCGGCCCGGATCGGCGAGGCCACGCCGAACAACAGCCACCTCGTGAAGGTGGCGCTCGAGACGGCCATCGGGCTCAGGCCGTCGATGCGGATCAACGGAACCGACTATCCGACCCCGGACGGCACCTGCATTCGCGACTACGTCCATGTCGAAGATCTGGCGGCCGCCCACGTGCTGGCCCTGCATCATCTGGTGCGCGGCGGCGACTCGCTGATCGCCAATTGCGGCTACGGCCACGGCTTCAGCGTCCGCGAGGTGATCGACGCGGTGCTGCGGGTGACCGGCATCGACATTCCCGTCGAGAGCGGTCCGCGTCGCCCGGGCGATCCGGCGGTGCTGGTCGCCGACAACCGGCGGATCCGCCGCGTGCTCGGCTGGGAGCCGGCCAGGGACGACCTCGATTCCATCGTCGGCTCGGCCTGGCGGTTCGAGCAGGCGTTGCAGGCGATGCGCGGTGGTCTTGCGAAATCCGCCTGAGGCACTACCCTCGGATCGTCCTTGCAGAAGCCGCGGCGCGATGTAGGTTCGCGTCCAGGTTGAGCATTTCGCCAGCCGCTCCGGGCGATGGCTCGTGGCGCGCCGTCGTCTGGAAGCCCGGTCATCCCGTCTGTCCACGACACCTTTCTGTCGCTCCGCCGCATCCGGCCCTGGCTGGCGATCCTGTTCTGCGCGCTGGCGCTGCTGACGGCCGCCGGATCGGCGGGCGCGCAGACGATGCCGATGCAGCCCGCGGCAGCGGCCCCGGCCGACAAGTCGGTCGACGACGACATCCAGGCCCTGATCCGCACGCTCGAGGATCCGGCTCGCCGCGCCGCCCTGCTCGAGCGGCTGCGCGTCGCGCAGAATGGCAAGACGCCCCCGGCGGCCAAGGCGCCGGTCGATACCGTGGCGGCCACGGTGGCCGAGGATCTGGCGAGCGAGCTGCAACGTCGCGGCGAGGATCTGGCCGATATCCTGACCGAAGCGATCGCGTCAACGGGCCAGCTGCCCGCGCTCTACGACTGGGTCGAGGAGCAGGTCACCGACAGCGAGCAGCGCAGCATATGGCTCAGCGTGCTGGGCGCCGTCCTGCTGATCGTCGCGGTGGGGCTCGTCGCCCGGTCCATGGTGCTGCGGCTGCGACCGGATCCGGACCCCCTGCACCCGAAGGCGACCCTGCTCGGCCGCTTCGCCGTCGAGATCATCGGCGCCGTCGCGTTCGTCGGGCTGACCCTCGGCATGCTCTGGATCGCCGAATCGGTGGCCGCCGCCTCCGCCCTGAACGTCGAGCGGGTCGGCAAAGCCGCGCTCAGCCTGGGCGGCCTGCTCTTCGCCGCCATGCTCTGGGCCGCTGGCGTCCGGCTCCTGTTCGGCGAGCCTGGCTCCAGCGTGCGCCTCGCGACCGCCGGCGACGACACCGCGGCGATCTGTCGGAAGGGTCTCCTGCGCATCGGCCGGCTCGGCCTGATCGGCTTCGGCCTGCTCTATGCGCTCCTGATCCTGGGTCTGCCGGCGCCCATCTTCGTCTTCCTGGTGCACGTCCTCTATCTGGTGACGGTCGCCATCGCGATCGTGCTGATCGTTCGGGTGCGCGAGCCGGTCGCCGCCACCATCCGTGACTGGAACGACAACAGCGGCAGCCCCCTGGCCCGCTTCGTCCCGGGCGGCTTCGTCGCCCGCTTCTGGTCCTATTTCGCCATCGGCCTCGTGCTGCTGCACTATCTGGTATGGGCGCTCAAGGTGCCGAACGGCCTGATCTTCCTCAGCCGGGCGACCATCTCGACCTTCGCCATACTCGTGGTCGCACGGCTGGCGGCCCTGGGCATCAACCGGCTGTTCCAGGATGGCGTCTCGGTCTCCGCCGAGGGCGAGGATGCCCTGCCTGGCGTGCAGGAGCGGGCCGATCGCTATCTCGGGCCGGCGCGGCTCCTGCTGCGCGGCGTCGTGACCCTGGCCGCGATGCTCGCCATCCTCGCCGTCTGGAACACCGGCGTCGTGGGCTGGCTGACCTCCCCGATCGGCAGGGAGTTCTCGGCGCTCGTCGGCAGCCTGGCGCTGATCGTCGTCCTCACCATCGTGGCGTTCGAGCTGACCGGCTATTTCGCCGACCGGTTCGCCAACGCGAAAGACTCGTCCGGCAAGCTCAGGCACAGCAACCGCTCGCGCACGCTCGCCAGCATCTTCAAGAACGTCGCCTTCTTCTTCTTCGGCATGGCCGGCCTGTTCACGGCGCTCGGCCATCTGGGCGTGGAGGCGGCGCCGCTCCTCGCCGGCGCCGGCGTCGTCGGCCTCGCCGTCGGCTTCGGCTCGCAGGCGCTGGTCAAGGACCTGATCACCGGGCTCTTCATCCTGCTCGGCGACACCATCCGGGTCGGCGACGTCATCGACATCGCCGGCAAGTCGGGAGTGGTCGAGGGCATGTCGATGCGGACGATCACGCTGCGCAGCTACGACGGCAGCGCCCACACCATCCCCTACGGCTCGATCGACGTCGTGACCAACATGACGAAGGATTTCTCCTACGCGGTCATGGATATCGACGTGGCGTACCGGGAGAACACCGACGAGGTGATCCGGACCTTGCGCGAGATCGACGACCGGATGCGCAAGGAATGGCCCTACCGCCGCCTCATCACCGGCCCCCTCGACATCGCCGGCGTCGACGCGCTGGGCGATTCGGCGGTCGTGATCCGCATGCGCTCGAAAACCCGGCCGGGCGAGCAGTGGGGCATCAAGCGCGAGTTCCTGCGACGCATCAAGCTGCGCTTCGACGAGCTCGGCATCTCGATCCCGTTCCCGCACCAGACGGTCTTCTTCGGCGTCGACAAGGAGGGTCGGGCACCACCCGTGTTCGTCGAGCAGCTGCACCGCGAGCTCAGCGTCGACGAAGCGGCGGCACCGCCGCCCGACGACGGTGCCGCCGGCGCGCCGGAAGCCGGCGAGGCTGCCACCGCCCACCCGCCCTTGAGCCTTGCCGGCGCGGAATCCGGCCAGCGGCGGCGCGGCATCTGATGTGGCTTCCGGCCCGGCCTGCTCCTCGCGTCGCGGAGCCGGCTCGACCTTTCGGCACCCTTCTCCAAGCCCTCTCCCGCCTCCCGGCCCGGCGTCTCGCGGTCCGCCTGCTCTTGATCCTCTCTCTCCTGCCCGCGCTCGCCGCCTGCGGCGGCAATGGCCTCGGCGGGCTCGGCGAGGACGAGAGCCTGAGCGGGCCACGCATCCCCTATGCCGTCGATTTCGAGGGCACGGCGGAAAGCGACCTCATTGGCCGGCTCCGCGCCGCGTCGAGCGCCGCCCAGGGCGTCGACCGGCCGCCGTCGAGCCTCGCGGTCCTGCGCAACCGGGCCCGCGACGACGTGCCCCGCCTCGAGGCGACGCTGCGCTCGGAAGGCTACTACGACGGCACCGTCAGCTTCCGCATCGACCAGAACGGCGAGGCGGCGACCCCGGTGACCGGTGTCGGCATCGTCGACGAGGCCCTGGGGTCGATCACGACGCGGGTCGTGTTCGTGGTCGAGCCCGGCCCGCTCTATCACTTCCTCCATCGCCAGATCGAAATCATCGGCGATCCGCACGGCTTCGAGGCACCGTCGCCCGGCAAGATCGGGCTGCGCGAGGGCGAGCCGGCCCTGGCCGACACCGTGCTTCAGGCGGAGGCCAGCCTCCTGCGCGATACCCGGGTGCAGGGTTATGCCATGGCCCGCCTCGGCGACCGGCGGTCGATCATCGATCCCGAGACCAAGACGATGGATGTCGAGCTCAAGATCGAGCCGGGCCGCCGGTTCGTGTTCGCCGCACCCGTGGTCACCGGCCAGACCGACATCGACGACGCGTTCCTCGAGCAGCGGACCAAGATCCAGGCAGGGCGGCGCTATGACCCGGCGGATGTCGAGCGTGCCCAGCAGCGGCTGCTCGACACCAATCTCTTCGCCGCCGTTCGGGTGATCGAGGGCCCGAAGCCCGATGCCGACGGCTCCTGGCCGGTCACCTTCGAGGTGACCGAGCGCAAGCCCCGGACCATCGGCGCCGGCGTCGGCTATGTCAGCGACGAAGGTCCGAACGTCCGCGCTTTTTGGGAGCACCGCAATATCTTCGGGGCCGCCGAGAAGCTGCGGATCGAGGGCGAGCTCGGCCAGACCCGACAGCAGGTGCAGGGCCAGTTGCGCAAGCCCGACATCTTCATGCCCGACCTCGATCTGCTCGCCGGCGGCTCGCTCGGCCACGAGGACACCGATGCCTACGAGAGCACCGCGATCGAGGCCTCGCTCGGCGTCGAGCGGCATTTCAACCAGCGGCTGAGCGGCACGGCGGGCGTCGCGTTCCGGCTCGCGCAGGTCACCGACCAGGGCGACGAGAACAGCTTCGCCCTGCTCTCGCTGCCGCTCGGCCTGCGCTACGATCGAAGCGACAGCCTGCTCGATCCATCGACCGGCTACCGCGTGGTGCTGGAGACGGCACCCTATTGGGACACCATCAATCCCGGAACGCAGTTTCTCAAGAGCCAGCTCACCGGCACCAGATATTTCCGCATCGCCAAGGACCCGCGGCTGGTCCTGGCGTTTCGCGGGGTCGCCGGGGCCATCGTCGGGGCCGATATCGACGACATTCCGGCCGACGAGCGCTTCTATGCCGGCGGTGGCGGCTCGGTGCGCGGCGTGCCGTTCCAGCGTGCCGGCCCGCTCGACGGCAACGATCCGACCGGTGGCCGCTCGCTGCTCGTGGCCAATGCCGAGGTGCGCTACCAGGTCATGGACAAGCTCGAGGGCGTGCTCTTCCTCGACGGCGGCAGCGCCTTCGAGCCCCAGATGCCCGAGCTCGGCGAGGCCTGGCAGCTTGGCACCGGTGGCGGCCTGCGCTACCTCACCCCGGTCGGACCCATCCGGGTCGACATCGGCGTGCCGGTCGACCGCCGCAAGGGCATCGACGATGCCTGGCAGCTCTACATTTCGATCGGCCAGGCCTTCTGAGCCACGACCCGTCGGGGCGGGGTCGCCGGTCTGGCAAAGCGACAACGCCCGCACCAGATCATAGTCATGCTCCGCAAGATCGTGCTCACCCTGCTCGGCATCGTCCTCGGCACTGCCGTGCTCCTGGGCGCTGCCCTGGCGCTGGCGCAGACCCAGATCGCCAGGGACCAGATCGGCGGCCTGATCGAGAGCGGCCTGTCGAGCGAGCAGCAGACCGCCGAGGTGGAGGGTCTGGGCGGCCTTCTGCCCTTCGACATCCGCATCGGCCGGCTCTCGCTCGCCGATGACGAGGGGCGCTGGCTCGAGGTGGACAATGCCCGCCTCAGGCTGGCGCCGGCGCCGCTCCTGCGGGGCGAGGTCCAGATCGAGGAGGTCGGTGCCGAGCGGGTCGCCGTGGAGCGGGCACCCGACCTGCCGCAAGCGGCGGCGCCGGAGCCGGCCACGGAGGAGCCCTTCAGCCTGCCCAGGGCGCCCGAGCTGCCGGACAGCCTGCCGCGCGTCACGGCGGAGCGCATCCATGTCGACCGGATCGAGCTCGGCCGGGCGCTGATCGGCCAGGATGCGGTCTTCAAGCTCGAGGGCCGTGCCACGACCGGGCCCGAAGGCCGTCATGCCGAGGCGAAGCTCGACCTCACCCGCATCGACCAGAAAACCGCTTCCCTCGGCCTCGATGCCACGCTCGACCTCGCGCAGCGGCGAATCGGCCTCGACCTCCAGGGCAGCGAGACGGGTGGCCTCATGGCCTCGCTCACCGGCGTCGAGCAGGCGGGCGACCTTACCTTGACGCTCAAGGGTGAGGGCCCGCTCGACGATTGGCGCGCCGATCTCGATCTCTCGATTCAGGGGCTGGTCGCCGCCACGGCCGATCTGGCCCTCGCCTACGGCGAGAATCCCTCGATCGACCTCGAGGCCGAGGTGGTGCCGGTCGAGGGGGCCCTGCCCGAGGATATCGCGGCGGTGCTCGGCGACCGGCTGACCCTGGCGCTGGCCGGCGGGCAGCGGGCCCCTGGCCAGTTCGTCCTCGATCGACTGAAGCTCGAGAGCGGCATCGCCACCGCCGATGGCCACCTCGAGGCGCTGCTCGAGGAGAACCGCCTCGACGGCTCGATCCGTCTGACGGCCGAAGACCTCGGTCGGGCCAGCGGGCTCGCCGGCATGCCCCTGGCGGGCCGGGTCGAGCTGACGCTCGATGCGCTCGGCACCTTCAGCGAGCCGCGCTTCGCGCTCAAGCTCGATGGCGGCGGGATCACCGCCGATGCCTTCGGCGTCGAGACGGTGGGGCTCGATCTCACGGCCGACCTGCTCGGGCCGCTCGACCAGCCCTTCGCCGGGGCGAGCATCGCGGGCGGCGGCAGGGTCGCCGGCATCACCCGGGAGGGCGAGCCGCTCCGGCCCGAGGACACGCTGACGCTCGACCTCGCGGCGACCGTGCCGATGGAGGGCGAGGCGGTGATCGAGCGGCTGACCCTGGCGGGCCAGCATGTCACGGTCGATGGCACGGCCAGCCTGGCGATGCCGGGGCTCGCCGGGACGGCGCGGCTCGAGGCGAAGGTGCCGTCGCTGGCGGCGCTGGCGGCGGCCCTCGGTCCGGATGCGCCGCCCGATCTCGCGCTCGATGGCGCCTTCGACCTGCGGGCCGACGTCGACCTCACCGATGAGCTGCAGCGGATCACCCTCGACCTGGCGGCGCAAGGGACCGGCGTCTCGGGCCTGCCGGGGAATGCCGATGCCCTCGTCGGCAGCGATCCGCGCCTCACGTCGCATGCCGTCGTGGTGCCGGGGAAGAGCCTCTCGGTCGAAAGCCTGGAGCTGACCACGGCCGCCCTCGGCCTTTCCGGCAAGCTCGAGCTCGGCCTCGACGAGGCGCAGGCGCTGAGCGGCCAGATCGATCTCTCGCCTTTGGCGCTCGCCACCCTCGAGGGCCTCGTGGGCCAGCCGATCGAGGGCGAGCTGACCAGCGGCATCACGCTCGCCGGCACCCTGCCGGCGCCGGAGGTCACGGCCGGCGCCAAGGTCGTCGATCTCGCCATCGCCGGACGGCGCTTCGACCGAGTGGTGCTCGATGCGCGCGCGTCCGGCCCCCTGGCGGCACCCGCGGGCGACCTCTCGCTGGCGATCGAGCAGGGCGGCGACACGCTGGCGCTGAAGAGCGGCTTCGCCCTCGAGGGCCAGCGCCTCGAGCTCTCCAAGCTCCGCCTCACGGCACCCTTCACCGAGCTTTCCGGCGAGGCGACCGTGGCGCTCGACAAGCTCCTGGCCACGGGCCGGCTCGCCGGCCGGGCCGGCGATCTCGCGGCACTTCAGCCCTGGACCGGGCAGGACTTGCGGGGAGCCATCGATCTCGATGCACGGTTCGACGGCAGCGCCGGTCGCCAGGATGCGACGATCTCCATGACCGCCGCCGATGTCGGCGGGGACTTCGGCAACCTCAAGCGGGCGTCCGTCGAGGGCAAGGTGGAGGATGCGCTGGGCCGGCTCGGGGTCGACGCGACCATCACCGCCGGCGGCTTCACCCAGCCGGAGCCGGGCTTCGTGCTCGAGGACGCCACCGTTCGGGTCGAGGGTGACCGGGCGCTCCTCAATCTCGATGCCAAGGCCAATGGCGAGATGAATGGCCCGTTCAACGTGGCGGGCAAGGCCCGGCTCGACGTGCTGGGCGAGGCCCGCAAGGTCAATCTCGACAAGCTCGATGGCGTGTTCCAGGGTCAGAGCATCGAGCTGGTCAACCCGGCGACGCTGCGGCTCGAGAATGGCGTTCTCGATCTCGACCAGCTCGATCTGAAGATTGGGGACGCCAGCATCCAGGGCGAGCTGCGCCTCGACCAGCCCGCCGGGCGGGCGCGGGCCGGCCTCGTCATCGAGAGCCTGCCGATGCCGATGCTGGCCGACTTCGGCGCACCCGACCTCGAGGGGGAGCTCACCGGCAGAATCGATCTCGAGGGCTCGCTTCGGGCGCCGGTCATCACCGGCGACATCGCCATTGCCGGGCTCGAGGTGAGCGACGACTACGCCTCCGAGGCTCGGCCGGCGGATGTCCGCCTCGACCTCGCCCTGCGCGATGCCCGCCTCACCGCCCAGGCGACGATCCAGGGCATTGGCGACGGGCCGATCACCGCCGAGTTCCGCCTGCCGGTGCGGCTGTCGCTCGAGCCCTTCGCCTTCGAGCTGCCGGAGACGCTGCCGCTCGATGGCCGGCTCGCCGCCGAGACCCGCCTCGCCCCGCTGGTCGCCTTCGCCCATCTCGACGGGCAGCGGCTGGACGGCCAGCTCAGGCTCGACCTGCGGCTCGCCGGCACCGTCGTCCGGCCCCTGGTCGCGGGCGAGATCGAGGTCACCAATGGCAGCCTCAGCGACGCGATCAGCGGCATCGTCCTCGACGATCTGGCGCTGACCATCGAAGGCCGGGGCGATCGCCTCGAGCTCGCCTCGCTCACCGCCCGCGACCGCGCCAGCGGGCGGCTCGAGGCGAAGGGCGGCATCGGCATCGATCCGAAGGCCGGCTTCCCCTACGATTTCACGTTGACCAGCCAGGATCTGCGGGTCCTCGACAGCGATCTCGGCCGGGCCACGGTGACGGCCTCGCTCGAGGCGAAGGGCGACGCCAAGGGCGGGGCGCTCACCGGCAAGGTCGAGGTGCCGCGCGCCGACCTCCGCTTGCCGAATGGCGGGGTGGTCGAGCCGACCGTGCTCAACGTCGAGGTGCGGGGGGCGCCGCCGAAGCCCGACGCGGCGCGCCGCGCAGCCCCGAGCGGCCCGGGCTACGTCCTGAAGCTGGACGTCGTGGTCGACATGCCGGCGCGCATCTTCGTCCGGGGCCGCGGCCTCGATTCGGAATGGGGCGGGCGGCTGCAGGTGGCCGGCACCAGCGCCGCGCCCCAGATCACGGGCACGATCGACTACCGGCGCGGGTTTCTCGATTTCCTCGATCGCCGCTTCAATATCCGGGAAGGCACCGTCCGCTTCATCGGCGAGACGCCGCCCGATCCGAGGATCACGCTGGAGGCGGCAGCCCAGGCGCCGACCATCACCGGCATCGTCCGGGTCACCGGGCCCGCCAGCGATCCGAAGCTCACGCTCTCGAGCGAGCCCGCGCTGCCGCAGGACGAGGTGCTCTCGAGGCTGCTGTTCGACCGCGACATGGCGAGCCTGACGCCGATGCAGGGCTTGCGGATCGCCAATGCCGTGGCCCGGCTCGAGGGGGGCGGAATGGACACGATCGGCCAGCTTCGCAACCTCGCGGGCCTCGACACGCTCGACTTCGGCAACGAGGATTTCGGCGCCGAGGGGGCCGAGACCACGGCCAGCGCCGGCAAGTACGTCGCCGACAATGTCTTCGTCGCGGTCGACCAGGGCCTGAGCTCGGGCACCACGCGGGCGCGCGTCGAGGTCGAGCTGACGCCGCGCATCACCCTGCGCAGCGAGGTCGACAACCAGTCGCGGACCGGCATCGGGCTCGAGTGGAGCATGGATTACTGAAGCGAATTTTCTCCATCGAGGATCGATATGCCAATCAAGCAGAAGTCGGCCGCCACCCTGGAAGTCGGTCCCGGCACCAGGACCTTCGGCACCTTCGGCGACATCAACGTCATCGGGCTCTGGACCCTCTACGCCAAGGAGGTGCGCCGGTTCGTCAAGGTCCTGACCCAGACCGTGGTGGCCCCGGTCATCACCACCCTGGTCTTCCTCGCCATCTTCAGCCTGGCGTTCGGCGCCGACCGGCCGGCCGTGGGCGGGGTCCCGTTCCTCGAGTTCCTCGCCCCCGGGCTGATCGTCATGGCGGTGCTCCAGAATTCCTTCGCCAACACCTCGTCCTCGATCATGATCGCCAAGGTCCAGGGCAACATCATCGACTACCTGATGCCGCCCTTGTCGGCGGGCGAGCTCCTGTTCGGCGTGGCCATGGGCGGTGTGACCCGCGGCATGCTGGTGGGTGCGGTCGTCTGGCTCGGCATGCTGCCCTTCGTGCCGATGAGCCCCAGCCACCTCTGGGCCATCCTCTATTTCGGCCTGATGGCGTCGCTGCTCCTGTCGCTGCTCGGCTTTCTCGCGGCGCTCTGGGCCGAGAAGTTCGACCACATGGCGGCGGTGACCAATTTCGTCATCACCCCGCTCTCGTTCCTTTCCGGCACCTTCTATTCCATCCAGCGCCTGCCGGAGCCGTTCCACGCGGTGGCGCTGGCCAACCCCTTCTTCTACATGATCGACGGGGTGCGCTACGGCTTCACCGGCCAGTCGGATGCCAGCATCGCCGTCGGCGTCGTGGTCCTGGCCCTGGCCAATGCCCTTCTCTGGCTGCTGGCGCTCCGTCTCGTCCGCTCGGGCTACAAGCTGAAGGCATAGGGCGCGTTGACGCCATCGGTCGCCTCGGCCATCTTCCGCGCTCTTTCACCCGACCCCAGCGGACCTCCTCGACGATGAGCCAGAACGCCGCCATTCCCTCGCTCCTGCCCGTCTACAACCGGATCGATCTCGCCTTCGAGCGGGGCGAAGGGAGCTGGCTCTACACGCGCGACGGGCGCCGCTTCCTCGATTTCTCGACCGGCATCGCGGTCAACGGGCTCGGCCACTGCCACCCGCATCTGGTGCGGGCCCTGCAGGAGCAGGCCTCCAGGCTCTGGCATGTCTCGAATCTCTTCCGCATCGAGCAGCTCGAGCGGCTGGCCGACCGGCTGGTCGCCTGCTCCTTCGCCGAGACGGTCTTCGTCTGCAACTCGGGTGCCGAGGCGATGGAGGCCTGCATCAAGATGGCGCGGCGCTTCCAGTGGCACCGGGGCCAGGGCGAGCGCAACCGCATCGTCACCTTCGAGGGCGCCTTCCACGGCCGCACCATGGCGACCATCTCGGCTGCCGGCGGCGCCAAGATGGTCGACGGCTTCGCGCCGCTGCTCGACGGCTTCGACCGGGTGCCGTTCGGCGACCTCGCCGCCATCGAGGCGGCGATCACCGACGCCACCGCCGCGGTCATGATCGAGCCGATCCAGGGCGAGGGCGGCATCCGCCCCCTCGACCGGCAGTTCCTCGAGAGCCTGCGCGAGCTCTGCGACCGCCATGACATCCTGCTCGTGTTCGACGAGGTGCAGTGCGGCATGGGCCGCACCGGCCGGCTCTTCGCCTACCAGCATTTCGGCGTGACCCCGGACATCATGGGGCTGGCCAAGGGGCTCGGCGGCGGCTTTCCGATCGGCGCCTGCGTCGCCACCGCCCGGGCCGCGTCCGGCATGACCGCCTCGACGCACGGCTCGACCTTCGGCGGCAACCCCCTCGCCTCTGCCGTCGCCAACGCGGTGCTCGACGTCATGCTCGAGGAAGGCTTCCTCGACCAGGTCGCCGCCCGGGCCGCTTATCTGCGCGAGCGGGCCGAGGCCCTGGTCGCCCGCCACCAGGACCAGCTCGAGCTGGTGCGCGGCGCCGGGCTGATGCTCGGCCTCAAGCCGCTCCTCGCCAACCTGGAGCTTGCCGCCGAGCTCCGCGCGGCCGGCCTCCTGGTCGTGCCGGCCGCCGACAATGTCCTGCGCCTGCTGCCGCCTCTCATCGTCAGCGAGGCCGAGATCGACCAGGCGATCGAGCTGATCGAGGGCTGCTGCCGGGCCCGGGCCGCATGACCGAGCCGCGCCATTTCCTCGATCTCTCGGCGATCGACGCGGCGACGCTGCGCGCCATGCTGGAGGCGGCGGCGGCGATGAAGGCCGGGCGGCGGACCGACCAGCCGCTCGCCGGCAAGACGGTGGCGATGATCTTCGAGAAGCCGTCGACCCGGACGCGCGTCTCGTTCGAGGTCGGCATCCGCCAGCTCGGCGGTGCTGCGATCGTGCTCAATGCCCGGGAGATGCAGCTCGGCCGCGGCGAGACGGCGGCCGACACGGCGGCCGTGCTGTCGCGCTATGTCGACGCCATCATGATCCGCACCGACCGGCACGAGAAGCTGCTGGAGCTCGCCAGCCACGCCACCATTCCGGTGATCAACGGCCTGACCGACGCCTCGCACCCCTGCCAGATCATGGCCGACGTGCTCACCTTCGAGGAGCATCGGGGGCCGATCAGGGGACGGAAGCTCGCCTGGTGCGGCGACGGCAACAATGTCGTGACATCCTTCATCCATGCCGCCGCGCGATTCGACTTCGAGCTCGCCATCGCCTGCCCGGTGGAGCTGCCGCCCGACCCCGCAGCGCTCGACTGGGCCCGGGCGCATCAGGCGCGGGTCTCGGTCGGCGCCGATCCGCACGAGGCCGTGGCCGGGGCCGATGCGGTCATCACCGACACCCGCGTCTCGATGGGCGACGCCGACGCCGAGCGCCGTCACCGCCTGCTCGAGCCCTTCAAGGTTGACGGTGCCCTCATGGCGGCGGCGAAGCCGGAGGCGATCTTCCTCCATTGCCTGCCGGCCCATCGCGGCGAGGAGGTGACGGCCGAGGTCATCGACGGGCCGCAGAGCGTGGTGCTCGACGAGGCGGAGAACCGGCTGCACGCGCAGAAAGCCATTCTCGCCTGGTGCCTGGGTGGGTAGTGTGGTCGGCATGAATGCTCTCTCGACCCCCCATCTCGACATCATGCGGCCGTTTCAGCTCGAGCGGTCGCAATTGCGTGGCCGGCTGGTGCGGCTGGGCTCCGCGGTCGATGCCGTGCTCAAGGCGCATGCCTACCCGAAGCCGGTCTCCGACATGCTGGGCGAGCTTTTGGTCCTGGCCGGTGGCCTCGCCGGCGGCCTCAAGTTCGACGGCCGCTTCTCGCTGCAGGTGCGGGGCGACGGCATCGTCCGCCTGATGGTGGCCGATGTCACCAATGACGGCCGGATGCGCGGGTATGCCAGCTTCGATCCCGACAGCTTCGACAAGGCGGACAGCGGCTTCGGCGACCTCGTCGGCTCGGGCCTCCTGGCGCTGACCGTCGACCAGGCGGCGGCCGGCGGCGAGACCTACCAGGGCATCGTCCAGCTCGATGGCCGCTCGCTCAAGGACAGCATGCTCACCTATTTCCACCAGTCCGAGCAGGTGCCGACCGGCATTCGCTCCGCCATCGCCTATGACGAGGTGGCGGCCCAGTGGCGGGCGGCAGCCGTCATCGTGCAGGCGATGCCGGAGGAGGGCTCGCTCACCCCGCGGGACCGCGACGAGGACTGGCGGCGCGCCATGCTGCTCCTGCAGACGGCGAGCGACAGCGAGCTGCTCGACCCCGAGCTCGCACCCGACACCCTGCTCTTCCGGCTCTTCCACGAGGACGGGGTCAGGGTCTTCGAGCCCCTCGACCTCGCCTTCGGCTGCAGCTGCGACGATGATCGGGTCAGCCGGATGCTGCGGCGCTTCAGCCGCGACGAGGTCCTGGAGATGCGTGATGCGAGTGGCGCCGTGGTCGTCACCTGCGAGTTCTGCAGCCGCGTCTACCGGCTGAGCGACGCCGATATCTTCACCCTGTTCGAGGACAGCCTGCATTGAGCTTGCGCACCGCTCTCGGCCTAGCCGCCGCCCTCCTGATCGCCGCCTGCACTCCGCCCGAGATCCGCGAGCCGGTGGCGGTGACCAGCGCCAAGCCGCCCCTCGTCTTCAACCTGGCGGAGGCGGTGATCACCGACCCGAGCCAGCTGCCGCCAACGGCCAATTTTCGCGACCGGCAATGGAGCGAGCGGCTGACCGAGGCGACCAAGGCCTTCCTGATCGAGCGCCTCGAGACCGGCACGGGCCAGGGCTGGCTGCAGGTGACGATCGAGGACGCGCACATCATCGAGCAGGACCTGCCGCCGCAGACCGGCGTCGCCGCGGCGTTCAGGCGCGAGCCCGACCGGGTGCTCGATGCGCTCCTGCGGGTGCGCCTCGCGGTCATGGGCGCTGACGGGCTCGAGCAGGTCTACACCGAGACCGAGGTCAGCCGCCGCCGGCCGATCCTGCGCAACACCTCGGTCATGACGCGTGACGCCGAGGCCCAGCGGCTGATCGGCGATTTCCTCGGCCAGTTCGACGACGCGCTGACCCAGAACGTGCGTCAGAATCTCGGTCCCTGGCTGGTCTACTGAAAGGGCGGAGCGTCACCTTGAGCCACGTCTTTTATCGGCACTTGCGGCGGACCTACCCGACGGCGGCGCGGGGTGACGGGGTGCATGTCGTCGACACCGACGGCAAGCGCTATCTCGATGCCTCGGGCGGTGCCGCGGTCTCCTGCCTCGGCCACAGCCATCCGGGCGTGATCGAGGCGATCAAGGCGCAGCTCGACGCCATCCCCTACGCGCATACCGGCTTCTTCACGAGCGAGCCGGCCGAGGCGCTGGCCGATCTGCTGGTGGAGAAGGCGCCCGCCGGCATCGACCGCGTCTATTTCGTCTCGGGCGGCTCGGAGGCGGTCGAGGCGGCGCTCAAGCTGGCGCGCCAGTACTTCCTCGAGATCGGCGAGCCCCGGCGCACGCGCTTCGTCGCCCGCCGGCAGAGCTATCACGGCAACACGCTCGGCGCCCTCGCCGTCGGCGGCAATGCGTGGCGGCGCGCGCAGTTCGAGCCGATCCTGATCGATGCCGATCATCTGACCCCTTGCTACGCCTACCGCGAGAAGGCGGATGGCGAGAGCGACGAGGCGTTCGGCGAGCGTCTGGCACGGGAGCTGGAAACCCATCTCGACGAGGTCGGCCCCGAGACCGTGATCGCCTTCGTCGCCGAGCCCGTGGTCGGCGCCACGCTCGGCGCCGTGCCCGCCGTGCCCGGCTATTTTCGCCGGATCCGCGAGATCCTCGACCGCCACGGCATCCTGCTCATCCTCGACGAGGTGATGTGCGGCATGGGCCGCACCGGCACGCTCTTCGCCTGCGAGCAGGAGGGCATCGGCGCGGACCTGATCTGCGTCGCCAAGGGGCTCGGCGCCGGCTACCAGCCGATCGGCGCGACGCTGGTGCACGAGCGCATCGCCGGGGCCATCGAGAAGGGCAGCGGCTTCTTCCAGCACGGCCATACCTACATGGCGCACCCGACGGCCTGCGCCGCCGGGCTCGCCGTGCAGCGGGCGATCGAGGACGAGGGCCTGCTGGAGCGGGTGCGGTCCATGGGCGAGCTGCTCGAGCAGAGCCTGACCGAGCGCTTCGGCAACCATCGCCATGTCGGCGACATCCGCGGCCGCGGCCTGTTCCGCGGCCTCGAGCTCGTGGCGGATCGCGCCACCAAGGCACCCTTCGACCCGGCCCTGGCGCTCAACGCGCGGATCAAGCAGGCGGCCATGGAGGCGGGCCTGATGTGCTACCCGATGGGCGGCACCATCGATGGCCGCAGCGGCGACCACATCCTCGTCGCCCCGCCCTTCATCATCGACGAGGAGCACGTGGCCCTTATCACGGAACGGCTCGGCGCTGCCGTCGACCGGGCCATCGCCTCGCTCTGAGCCGCGTGGTGGCTGCCAACGACCTGCTGCCGAGGGACGGCGTCCTCCGCCTCGTGCCGGACGCCGTGGCCGAGCCGGAGGCGGTCATGGCGCGGCTCCTGGCAGAGATCGACTGGCGCCAGGATGTCGCCAGGATAGCTGGACGGCAGGTGAAGCTGCCGCGCCTGACCGCCTGGCATGGCGATGCCGGCTACCGCTACAGCGGCATCGACAACCCGCCCAGGGCCTGGACGCCGCTTCTGGGCGAGCTGAAGGCTGTCGCGGAAGGCATCGCCGGTGCCGTCTTCAACAGCGTGCTGCTCAATCTCTACCGGGATGGCCAGGACGGCATGGGCTGGCATGCCGACGACGAGCGGCCGCTCGGCCAGGACCCGGTGATCGCCAGCCTCTCCTTCGGCGCCGTGCGCCGGTTCCGGCTGAAGCACAAGACCATCCAGGGCGTGGGCCTCACGCTCGAGCTGCCGCCCGGCTCCTGCCTCGTCATGGCCGGCGCGCTCCAGCACCACTGGCTGCATGCGCTGCCGAAGACCAGGCGGCCCATCGGACCCCGGATCAACCTGACCTTTCGCCTGATCAGGAGCTGAGGGCGGCCCGGGTCGGGATCAGCCCCCAATGGTCGAGATCGAGCAGCACCTCCGGGAGGTAGCGGCCATGGGCGTCGTGCAGGGGGTGATCGTGGCAAGGGCGGTTCTTCGTGGCGACCAGCCGGAGCCTGAGGGCACCGCAATCGTCGCGCCCGGGAAGCGCCGCCTTGTCCAGCACCTCCGACCAGGCGAAGACCGTGTCGCCGGCGATGGCCGGGTTGGCGTGGGTCCCGGCGTTGATGGCGAGCAGGTGCCAGAGATTGCCCAGGCCGTTGAACGAGAGGGCGCGGGCGAGGCTGATGACCACCCCGCCATAGACGATGACCGCACCCAGCCGGCCGGTTCGCTCGACATGATCGTTGAAGTGCACGCGGGCCGTGTTCTGGTAGAGCCGGGTGGCGAGCCGGTGCTCGCTCTCCATGATGCCCATGCCGTCGACATGATCGATCCGCTCGCCCACGTCGTAATCCTCGAAGGTGAAGGGCGAGCCGCTGGCCTTCGGATCGAGCGCCAGGCGGCCGAGTCCCGCCGGCACGGCCAGGGTCGCGGCATCGACCGCGGCTGCCAGGTGGGGCACCGATGTCTCCGGCGCCGGGCTCGCCGCGTCCCGCTTGCGCACCATGACCCAGCGGCAATACTCGAGCACCGGCCGGCCTTCCTGGTCGGTTGCGACCGTCCGCACGTAGACGATGCCCGTCCTGCCGCTCGAGGTCTCCTTCAGGCCGATCACCGTCGATTCGGCGGCCAGGGTGTCGCCCGGCTGGACGAGGCGGTGGAACCGGCCTTCGGCATAGCCCAGATTGGCGACCGCGTTGAGCGAGATGTCGGGCACGCTCTTGCCGAGGACGATGTGGAAGGCGAGGAGGTCGTCCACCGGCGGCTGGTCCAGGCCATTGGCGCGGGCGGCGGGCAGGGAGCAGTTGGGCAGGAAGCGCGAGCCGGTGAGGGCGAGGTAGAGCGTGGCGTCGGCGGCGGCAACCGTGCGCGGCGTGGCATGGCGGATCACCTCGCCCGGCCGGAAATCCTCGAAGAACCGCCCTGGCGTGGTCTTGCTCCCGGTCTTGATCATGCTGCCGCTCCGGCTTCGGGTGAGGGTCGTCGTCGAACCGGCTCGACCTTGATCGAACAGGGCGCGGAAGGTGATGCCGCACGGCGCCGCACGGGTGGAATCCACCAGAACTTCTATTTCCTCGGACAACCGGAATGATAACGGACGGTCTGGTGCAGCAGCGGCTTGCGGCCATTCAACCCTTGTGGCGAGACGGCAAGCGTGCTTAGCTGAGGTTCGATCGCAGGAAGGAGGCCCCCGATGCGGAAGACGCTCTTGGTCGCGGCGGCGTGTGGTGCGCTGATGGTCGCAAGCGCCGGCACGGCCGATGCGGGACTCTTCGGCAACGCCAAGGTCCAGAATGCCGCGTACAACTTCTGGAATCCTTCGTCGACCGTCGGTGTGAACGCCTTTCGGCCGAAGGGGACGGAGAAGCTGACCCAGACGGCGAACAAGGTGATCTACGCGCTCTTTCGTGTGAGCAACTTCACCTATCTGTTCGGGCTGCGCTGACATCCGGTAGAGCTGGAGAAGAGGCGCCGCTGCCGGCGCCTGTGCTCGGTTTCGCGTGATGCGCTGGCTGGTATTGCTACTGGCCGGCGCGCTGGCGCTCGGCATCGCGGGCTTGGCGGTGCCGCGGCTGATCGGAGCCCTCCTCAGATTGCCGGGGGACGAGGCTGTCGAGGTGGCGGTGGCTGGCGAACATCTGCGGATGGTCTCCTATCTGCGAGGGGTAGATTCGCGCCAGCGCTCGATCGCCTTCATGCCCGAGCGACGAAGTCTGGCCGAGCTCGGCATCCTCTATTATGACCGGGCCACTCAGGCTCCAGCGGATTCACCACAACAACGCGAGCTGCTCGGCTCGAGCCTGGATGCGTTCCAGGAGAGCCTGACCTACTCGCCCGTCCAGCCGATGGCTTGGCTCATGATTGCCGAGATCGAGCTCGAGCAGAGCGCGCTCGAGGCCGCCGCGCGGGCTTTCGACTGGTCGATCCTCACCAGCGGCTATCTTCAGCAGCAGACGAGGCCGCGAACGCTGCTCGGGCTCCGGCTCTGGGACCGGCTCGAGGAGGCGACCCGTGCTCGATTGGTGGACAGCATCGTCGCGACCCTGCAGGCGGAGCCGGAGCTGGTCGCCCAGGCCACGGTCGATGCCGGGATCAGCGACGACATCGACAGCCGGCTTCGGGCGTTCGGGGAGCGTGGCAGCCTGCGGGCGGCGCAGCTTCGGGCGGCGATCCGGCGCAATCGCCACGCGTTGGCAAGAACCGCATCGGAGGAGCCGGTGGACATGCGACGCCTGCTTGCGGCGAGCACGGTCATCCTGACGGCCAGTGTGCCGCAATTCGCGCAAGCGATGACCGTCGAGCAGTATCTCGCCATCACCAGGGACCAGGTGCCCGACCAGCCGCCCGAGAGCGTCTTTCCCTACCTGACGGGCGTGCTCGACGGGCTCTTGATGCTCAACCAGTTCAATGGCGACGAGGGCGAGCCGCTCTTCTGCATGCCGGCCGGCGAGGAGATCGAGATCAACCTGCCCGAGTTCAAGCGCACCTTCGATGCCATGCTCGACGAGTTCGAGCGCGAGCTTCCGGACTTCGCCGACCTGGCACGAACGCGCAGCGTCGGCCTCGCCGCCCTCGACCTGATGACCCGGCTCCATCCCTGCGACAACCAGATTCCGGAACCCTCTAGCGCAGGTTGACCGCCGCGTCGCGCCAGATGCCGATCTCCCGGGTGCGGGCGATGAGCTGGAGCGATTGGTAGAGCGGTGGCGCCTCGGGCCGCGTGAAGGCCCAGCCCTGGCGCAGCATCTCCGAGGCGAGATCGAGCCGATCGTCCAGCATCCGCCGCCCGGCCACCGTGCAGCGCCCGTCGAGCAGGCCGGCGCTCCGCCGCCCGACGATGTCGCAATGCACGAAGCCGCCGGCGAGGTCCTCGAGGATCAGAACGGCGCGCGGGCCGCATGACGTGGGCACCGTCGCCTGCCGGCAGGTTCGGTCGAAGGTCGGGATGTCGATGCCGAAGAGCGCCACCTCGCGCCCGCCGATCGAGAAATAGCCGTCGCTGGTGACCCGGGCAAAGCCCTCGACCATCTGAGCGAGGCCGATGGACGGCAGCAGGCCGAGCGCCAGCGTCAGGCTAATAGATCGGAAAGCGCCTGCAAAGCGTGGCCACGCGACCGCCGACCGCCGCCTCGACCTCGCCATTGCCCTCCGCTCCGTTGGCGGCGAGGCCATCGAGCACGTCGCCGATCGCCATGCCGATCTCCTCGAACTCGGCCTGGCCGAAGCCGCGCGTGGTGCCGGCCGGGGTGCCGAGCCGGATGCCCGAGGTGATCGAAGGCTTCTCCGGATCGAACGGCACGCCGTTCTTGTTGCAGGTGATCCCGGCCCGCTCCAGCGACTGCT
>CAYMTA010000004.1:0-140316 GCA_964393275.1 uncultured Geminicoccaceae bacterium
TCGGCAAGGGATCGCCCGCCTCGATCGCCATGGCCTCGCCGCCGACGAGCTGGACGGCCTGGCCGCCCATGAGGTCGATCGAGGGGATGATCATGGCCGAACCGCCACCCCGGCTTCCATCAGGTGCAGCTTCACGTCGCCGACCGAGAGATCGCCGTCGTGGAAGATCGAGGCCGCCAGCACCGCGTCCGCTCCGGCGGCGAAAACCTCGACCATGTGGCCGGCATGGTCGGCCCCGCCGGACGCGATCACCGGCAGATGCACGGCCTCCGCCACCGCCCGGGTCAGGACCAGATCGTAGCCCTCGCGCGTGCCATCCCGGTCCCAGGAGGTGAGCAGGATCTCCCCGGCACCCCGCTCCTGCGCTTCCCTCGCCCAGGCCACCGCGTCCTGGCCCGTGCCGTCCCGCCCGCCTCGCACCAGGACCTCGAAGCGCCCGTCCCGCATGGCGGCATCGATGGCGACGACGCAGCACTGGCTGCCGAAGCGGCCGGCGATGGCGTCGATCAGGGACGGGTCGGCGACGGCGGCGCTGTTGATCGAGACCTTGTCGGCGCCGGCCTCGAGCAGGGCCTGGGCATCGACCGCCGTCCGCACCCCGCCGCCGATGGTGAGCGGAATGGCGAGCCCTTCGCGCACCCGCTCGACCGTGCCGAGCTGGTGGCCCCGGCCCTCGGGCGTCGCCGAGATGTCGAGGATGACGATCTCGTCGGCCCCCTGCATCTGATAGGCGAGCGCCAGCTCGACCGGATCGCCGGCATCGCGCATGCCCTGGAACCGAATGCCCTTGACCACGCGCCCGTGGCTGACATCCAGGCAGGGCATGATCCGCTTGGTCAGCATCAGCCGAGCTCCAGAAAGCGCGACAGCAGGGCGGCCCCATAGTCGCCCGAAAGCTCCGGGTGGAACTGGCAGCCGATCACCCGGCCCCGCTCCATGGCGGCGACGAACGGCCCGCCATGGTCGGCCGTGGCGATTTGCCAGCCGGGTGCGGCCGTGGCCCGATAGGAATTGGCGAAATAGGCGAAGCCGCTCTCGAGCAGGCTGCAACCATCGCCCGCCACGACCTCGTTCCAGCCGAATTGCGGCACCCGGACCCCGGCCGGAAACCGGGTCACCCTGGCCTGGACGATGCCGAGCCCGGCCGCGGCCGGGCTCTCCTCGCTCGCCTCGAAGAGGAGCTGGTGGCCGACGCAGATGGCGATCGTCGGCAGGTCGGCGGCGATGCGCTCTTTCAGTGCCGCAACCAGACCAAGCGCTTCGAGCCGTTCCAGCGACGCCCCGAAGGCACCAACCCCCGGCAGCATGACATGGCTCGCCCTGGCCAGCGCCGCCGCGTCCTCGACCATCACCGGCAGCGCGCCGAGCCGGCGAAAAGCGGCCCTGACCGACGCCAGATTGGCGGTGCCGGTCGGCACGATGGCGACCTCCCGCTTCACAGGAGACCCTTGGTGCTCGGCACGTCGCCGTGCTCGCTCGCGGCCACCGCATCGCGCAGGGCGAGCGCCAGGGCCTTGAAGGCCGCCTCGGCCCGGTGGTGGTCGTTGGTGCCCTTGAGCACGTCGACATGGAGCGCCATGCGGCCGGCCACGGCGAGCGAATGGAAGAAGTGCGTGAGGTTCTCGGCCGCCACGTCGCCGATCCGGGATCGCTGGAGGCCGAGCTCGACATGCGGCGCCGGCCGGCCGGAGAGATCGACTACGACCCGCGCCAGGGCCTCGTCGAGCGGCGCATAGGCATGGGCGAAGCGGCGGATGCCGCGCCGCTCGCCCAGGGCCTGGTCGAGCGCCTGGCCCAGGGCCAGGCCGCAATCCTCGACCGTGTGGTGGTCATCGACATGCAGGTCGCCAGCGCAGGCCAGCTCGAGGTCGAAGCGGCCGTGCTTGGTGAGCGCCGTCAGCATGTGGTCGAAGAAGCCGAGCCCGGTGTCGATGCTCGCCTTTCCGCTGCCGTCGAGGACGAGGGTCAGCCGTATCTCGGTCTCCGAGGTGTGCCGCTCGATCACCGCCCGGCGGTCGGCCATGGCGCCCGTCATGGCACGATCTGCGCGATCCCGGAGACCACGATATCGGTCCCGCCTCGCTCCTTGATGCGCCGGATCAAGGCCGGCAGATCCGCGCGGGGCACGGCAGCCTTGACCGCGAACCCGCCCTCGCCATGGAGCGGCGAGATGGTCGGCTCGCGCATGCAGGGCAGGACGTCGACCACGGGCTCGAGCGCCTCGGTCGAGACGTTGACCTCGAGCATCACCCGCAGGCGCGCATCCAGGACCGAGCGGATCAGAAGCGCGAAATGCTCGATCACCGGCCGCTTCTCCGGATCCTCGAGCGAGCGGGGGTGGGCATAGAGCCGGGTCGAGGAGCGCAGGAGCTCGTCGAAGATGGTGAGCCCGTTCGCCTTGAGCGTCGCACCGGTCGCCGTGTTGTCGACGATGCAGTCGGCATCCTCGGGCGGAAACACCTCGGTCGCCCCATAGGAGCGGACGACCCGCGCATCGTAGCCGTTCAGGGTCAGCCAGGCGGTGGTCAGCTTCTCGTACTCGGTGGCGACGATGAAGCGCTCCCTGGGCGGTCGGCCGTCGACCAGGAAGCGATGATCGGCGGCGGCGACGATCTTCACCGGGTCGAGCCCGGTATCGACCAGCTCGACCAGGTCGACCGACTTCTCGGCCACCCAGTCGGCGCCGGCGAAGCCCAGATCCCGGCTGCCGACATCGAGCATCTCGACGATGTTCTGCGGCTTCAGGATCTTGGCCTCGAGCTCGGGCAGCGACAAGGTGGGCCGGTAGCCCCGCCGGTCATAGGTGAGGCGGATGCCGGCATCGCCCAAGAGCCGGACGACGGCCTCCTGCATGCGACCCTTCGGCAGGGCGAGGTGGACCAGGGCGGCGGGGCCGATGGACGGGGAGCTCACGTGTGGCGGGGCCTTGTCGGACAGCGTAGCGCACACCGTGCCCGGGAAGGCGCGGTGTGCGACGCTATAGAGAAGCCGTCCGCGGCCGTAAAGCCGCGCCGGCCGAGGCTTCAGGCGCGCTGGTGCTGGGCCTCCTCGCCCGCGACACCGCGCAGGTCGTCGGCGTCGGGCATGAAGACGCCCTCCTCCGGCCCGATCCAGAGCGGCTCGGCGCGCATGAAGCTGCCGATCATGTCATCCGCCCCACCTGCGTCGCCCATCGCCGGACCGGCATCGAAATGATCGCCACCAGCGTCCTCGTAGAGGGCGAAAGGCGCGTCGTGGGCCGGTCCCTCCTCGCCGAGCCGGGCCGGATCGAGGATGTCGCCATCGGCCTCGACCGACTGCGGCCCGAGATAGATGGCGAGCAGGTCGTCGCCGGCCGGCAATACCGGAGCCCGGGCCGCCGTCGCCTCGAAAAAGTGATCGAGCGAAACCGTCTCGCCGCCGACCTCGACCCCGGCGAAAGCGTCGCGGTGGCCGGCATAATCGGCGATCCGCACCACGTCGGCGCCGGCGTGGTCGAGCACCAGGTCCTCGCCCTCAAGCCGGGCGCCCAGGGCCGCCGGATCATCGAGCCCATCGAAGCTCAGCCGGTTCACGCCCTCGTGGTCGAAGATGGTGGCCCGGCCACCTTCCGCGAGACCGCCACCTTCCGCGAGACCGAAGGCGTAAAGGTCGTCGCCCTCGCCGCCAAAGAGCTCGCTCTCGCCGGAGCCGCCATAGAGGACGTCGTCGCCAGCCTCGCCGAAGAGCGCGTCGTGGCCCGCGCCAGCGTAAAGGCTGTCGTCGCCCGCCCCGCCGTGCAGCACGTCGTCGCCGCCTCCGGCATAGAGAATGTCGTCGCCATCTCCGCCATAAAGCCGGTTGTCGCCGTCATTGCCGGTGATGACGTTGGCCTTTCCGTCGCCCATGACGTCGTGCGCGTCGCCGCCGACTAGGCGCACGTTCTCGATGTCGGGATCGACCTGAATGCGATGCGCCGCGACCTCGACCGGAAACGTGCGACCAGGCAGGTCGCCCATGACGAAGGTGGCGGTGCCGTCGGGCGCCAGGGTGGGAAAGCGGCCGCGCAGCGCCGCGCCGAAGCCGGCCGCCACCTCGAGCGTGTCGTTGCCGCCGCCACCCGCGTCCTCGCCGGTCTCGAGCGCGATGTCGTGCGGGTCGTTGACTACCAGGGTATCGTCTCCCGGCCCACCCTCGAGCCAGTCGCCGCCGCCCATGCCGTCGAGCCGGTCATTGCCGCTGCCGCCATAGAGCTTGTCCTTCCCGGGGCCACCGAACAGCCGGTCGTCACCCTCGTCTCCGTAGATGATGTTACGTCCATTTCTACCCTCGATTGTATCGTCGCCCGGCCCGCCCCGCAAGGTGTCGTTGCCGAGGCCACCGATCACGTGGTCGTCGCCGGCCCCCGCGAGCACGGTGTTGTTGCCGGCCACGGCATCGATGAGGTCGTTGCCGTCGGTGCCGAAGAGCCGGTCGTCGCCGCTGGTCCCGATGATGCGCTGGCCGGTGATCACCTCCGCTGGAGTCTCGGCCTCGCCCGGCGACGACCCGTCCCCTGCGTTCGCCTCGCCGCCCTCGGCGACGATCCGGCTTCGGTCGATCAGGCGCGGATCGCCGAGATCGCCCAGGTTCTCTTCCGGCGGGCCCGGCAGCTCCGTGTCGTAGGTGGGCAGCTCGAACGGCGCCTCGCTGCCGAAGGCGATGGTGACGTCGCCGATCTCGGGCGGCGTGGGCGGCACTGATTCGGGCGCGGCACCGGCCGCCAACGGCGGGGCCTCCGACGTTCGGGCACCCGCGTGGTCCTCGGCCAGGGTCGCCTCGCTCAGGGTCGCGAGCGCGGCCGCGTCGATGACGCCGTCGCTGCCGACCAGCGTCGCCGCCGCGGCCGACGGGATGCCGAGCCCCAGGGCTGCCAGCGAAAGCGGCGTGGCGCCTGCCTCGCCGCCCGTGCCCGAGGACACGACATCGCGACCGCTCGACGGCGGCCCCGCCGCCGGCTCGTCGCCCGCCTCGCCCGCCGCCGCGGCTTCGCCACGCAGGAGCAGGAGCCCCATGAAGCTCGCCGAGAGCGGCGCGCCGAGCGCCAGCGCCCTGCCGCTCGAGCGCCGTTCGCCTGGCGCCGGCGCGTCGCTATCGAGCCGCCGCGGCATCGCCACGAACGGCTTGCTGCCTTCACCATGCTGGTTCAACATCATCATTCGGTGCTCCCACCCCGATTATCACTCGGGCGTTGGTGTCACTCGATGACGAGCCGATGGGACCCGGCGGTTGTGGAACGTCAGACGGTGCTTTCCCTTGAGCCGGACCATAGCCAGCTAAGCGGTTATTTTCAAACGTTTTTTCAGAAATCTCTCACGTTACAGTAGAACGTTAATTGATAAATGTTTAACCCAAGGTTTTGGCACGCAACCTGAGGATCCGACGGCAATGAGCTGGGCTTGCAGAGCTTATCGACGTTTTCGACGGACGGCGGTCCTCGGCCGGGCCCTGGCGGGGCTCACACTGGCCATCTTCCTCGGCGCCTGCACGGCCACGGAGGAGAGCCAGCTGGAGCCGCCGCTCGTGCCGGTCGGCGCCATCCAGGTGAGCCCGGAGCTCTACATGGTGCCGGCCGGCGCGGACGCCGTCGGCTGCCCGATGTTCCAGCCCTGGTCGCCGACCCTGATGGTCGTCCAGGCGCTGCACTGGCGCAGCGCCGACGGCACCTTCACCCTCGACCGGAATGCCGCCGACTGCCCGCCGGCGACGTAGGAAGCGCTAGTCGACCCGGCTCAGAGCGGCAGGCGCCAGGCGAGGCCCAAAAGCAGCTCGGGCTCGGCCGAGGCGTCGTGGTCGGGCTCGAGACGCAGGAGGGCCGCCGCCTGCAGGCGGGCCCGGCCGACGCCGAAGCCGTAGGTCAACTCGACATCGACCTCGCGGCCGTCCGGTGCCAGATCGGCGTTGCGCCGGGCGAAATGCACGGCACCCGAGGCATCCTGCGCCACCGGCACATCGAGCTCGGCCGTGCCCGATTCGACGCGCAAGGGCTGCAGCACGGTGAAGCCCAGCCGATCCGCCGGCTGCAGCAGGTCGGCGGCGGTGAGGCCGACCGCGAAGGCGGTGCTGCGCATGGTGCCGGTCCGGATGAGCATGCCGTTGCCACTCACCCCGCCGGTCGTGCCGAGCTCGGCCCGGCCGAAGAGTCCGACGCGCTCGCTCAGCGCCAGCCGGCCGGTCAGGGTGGCGTAGCGCGTCACGGCACCGTTCGTGGCGAGCGCGCCGCTGCCGCTGCTGCCGAGCGGCCCTTCGGCCTCGTCCAGCACGCCGAAGCCGAGCCGCAGGCTGATCGCCTCGCTCAGCCGATGCTCGAGGCCGAGCTCGGCGAGGCGCGCCTCGGCGCTGAGCTCGCCGCTCTCGACCTTCCCGGCCTGCAGGCCGATCGTCGCCCGCCAGGCATGGCCGAGCTCGGTCGCCAGGGTCAGCCCGGCATCATGGGCGAGGCCACCGAAGCCATGACTCTCGGGCAGCGTTTCGCCCCCTGTCCCGCCCGCTTTCTCGTCGAAGGAGGCCGCCGGGCCGGCGAAGCTGCGAAGCTCCAGCCGGTCGCCGAGGCGCCAGGTGGCGGCGACACTGCCGAGATCGCTGCCGGCCACCACCGGCGCCGCCTCGCTGCCCGGAGCCAGCCGGGCGAAATCCAGCGTGACACCGCCCGCCTCGGCCCGCTCGCTCGGGACTGGCCGGTGGCGGTCGACCAGGTCCGCCAGCGCCGCACCCGCATGCCGGCCGCCCACGCTCCCGCTGCCCATCTCGACGGTGTACCCTCGGCCATAGGCATCGAGCGCCAGGACCGGGCCGACCGCCAGCGGCCGCTCGCCAAAGGCGGCGCCGAGCCTGAGGCCGGAGGTCGAAGCAGGCGCGGCCACGCCATCACCGCCGGCCGCCGCCGGCACCACCAGCTCTCCCACCGGCGCCAGCGCCCGGTCGAGATCGAGCAGGCCCCGGCCGTAGATCGCGTCGGTGCCGGGGGCACCGAGATCCCGGGCGGTGCCGAGCAGGATGTCGACCACCTCGTCGGCGGCGAGATGGGGAGCGGCGTCGAGCACCGCGGCCGCGGCGCCGCTGACCAGGGGTGTCGCCACGGACGTGCCGGAGGCGAGCACGCTGCCGCCGCCGACCCCTGTCGTCAGCAGGTTCTCGCCGGGTGCCACGATGAACATGGCGGCGCTGTTGCCGGCCCGGTTGCTGAAGCTGCTGATGACGTTGTCGGCGTCGACCGAGCCCACGATCAGGGCACGGCCGCGCGCCTCGTCGAGCCGCGCGAAGCGGCCGGGGTCGCTGGGGTTTGGCGCACCCTGGTTGCCGGCGGCCAGGACCAGGACGGTGTCCGCCTCGGCGGCGGAGGCGAGCGCGCGACGCAGGACCGGGGCGAGGCTCGGCGCGTCGCCGAGGCTGAAGTTCAGCACTTTGGCACCGTTGGCGACGGCGTAGTCGGTGGCGGTGGCGAGATCGGCCTGGCTGAAGAGGCAGGCATGGGGACAGGTCCCGGCGCTGTCGGCGCGCACCACGAGCAGCGTCGATTCGAAGGCGACACCGTGCGTCGCCCGACCGTTCTTGCGCGCCCCGATGAGGCCGGCGACCGCCGTGCCATGGCCCGAGCCGTCGCCGAGGGCACCCCCTCGGATGAGGTCGATGCTGGCCGGGTGCAGCGCGCCGGCGAGCTCGTCATGACCGGCGTCGACGCCGGTGTCGATCAGCCCGACCGTGACCCCGCTGCCGGTGCCGCCGGCGGCATAGAGCGTCGCCGCCCCGACGCGCGGCAGGGCACCGTTCGCCCGGTACTCGGCGGTGTCGAAGCTCGCAGGGTCGGCGACGAGCGGCAGGACCAGCCCGCCCAGAGGCGACGGCACGCCCGCTCCGCCGCCGCCGGCACCCCCACCGCCGCCGACGCAGGCGGTCAACGACAGGAGGCTGGTCAGGCAAGTGCCGATCACACGCATGAAATGGTCCCCGGGCCCTGGAGCCGAGACCGACATGCCGTTGACGAAAGATCCCTGTAACTAAACTATTGGTTGATTTTGATCGTGTCCATCGCTTATCGCGCGCAGCTCGATTCTAGCGCAGGAACGCCCTGAAGAGCTGGCGCTCGAAGACCAGCCCGAGCGGCCGGCCGTCCGCCGCCGTCACCAGGAAACGTGCGGGGCCCAGCTCCGCCGCCTCGACCAGCCGCTTGAGCGGGGTCTCGACCGGGCAGCACAGGAGGCCGCCCGTCACCGCCCCGTCGAGGTCGCCCACGACCAGGGGCTCGCCGTCGAGCGCGGCCCGGACAGCACCCGCCTCGCCCTCGAGCCGGAGCCGCCCGCGGCCGGTCTCGATGGTGGCAGGCCAGGCCTCGAGCGGCTGCATGACGCTGGCGGCGGTGAGCACGCGAAGCGGGTTTACGTTGGCCACGAAGTCCTTGACGTAGGCCGTCGCCGGCCGGGTCACGATGGCCTCGCCCGGCCCCGCCTGGACGATCCGCCCGCCCTCCATGATGGCGATCTGGTTGCCGAGCTTGAGCGCCTCGTCGAGGTCGTGGCTGACGAAGAGGATGGTCTTGTGCAACCGCTGCTGCAGCTCGAGCAGCTCGTCCTGCAGGCGGTCGCGGATCAGGGGATCGAGGGCCGAGAAGGGCTCGTCCATGAGGAGGATGTCGGCGTCGGTGGCGAAGGCCCGGGCGAGCCCGACCCGCTGCTGCATGCCGCCCGAGAGCTCGTGCGCGAACTTACTGGCCCAGGGGCCGAGGTTCACCATCTCGAGCTTCTCGGCGACGATCCGCTGCCGCTCCGCCCGGCCCGTGCCGCGCAGCTCGAGGCCGAAGCCGACATTCTCGGCCACCGTCCGCCAGGGCAGCAGCGCGAACTGCTGGAAGACCATGGCGATCCGCAAGGTGCGCAGGCGGCGAAGCGTGGCCGCGTCGCATCGCGCCACATCGATCTCGCGGCCCTCGTCGGCGACCAGCACCCGCCCCCGCGTCACCTTGTTGAGCCCGTTGACGGCCCGCAGCAGCGTCGACTTGCCCGAGCCCGAGAGGCCCATGAGGACGCAGATCTCGCCCTGGGCCACGGAGAGCGTGCAGTCCGCGACCCCGAGCACCTGGCCGGTCTCCTCCAGGATCGCCTCGCGGCTGGCCCCCGCCTCGAGCGCCGGCAGGGCCCGCTCCGGCGCCTCGCCGAAAACGATGTCGACCGCCTCGAAGGCGATGGCCGGCGGGCCGGCGGCCAGGGCGGGGCCTGCCTCAGCCACTCTTGCGTCGCCGCTCGGGCTGCTTGCACACGCGATCGAGGATGATCGCCAGGATGACGATGGCGAGGCCGGCCTCGAAGCCGCGGGCGATGTTGACCGTGTTGAGCGCCCTGACCACCGGCACGCCGAGTCCGGCCGCGCCCACGAGAGCCGCAATGACCACCATCGAGAGCGAGAGCATGATGCATTGGGTGATGCCGGCCATGATCGTCGGCATGGCGTGCGGCAGCTCGACCTTCCAAAGAAGCTGCCAGGGGCTGGCGCCGAACGCCTCGCCCGCCTCGATCAGGGGCCGCGGCACGCTGACGATGCCGAGATGCGTCAGCCGAATGGGGGCCGGTATGGCGAAGATCACGGTCGAGATCAGGCCCGGCACCACGCCGAGACCAAAAAGAATAAGTGTTGGAATGAGATAGACGAAAGTCGGAATTGTCTGCATGAGATCGAGCACCGGCCGGATCAAGGCAAAGAGCCAAGGCCGATGGGCCGCCGCGATGCCGATCGGCACGCCCACGACCAGGCAGGTCAGCGTCGCCACCACCACGAGAGCCAGGGTCTCCGTGGTCTCCTGCCAATAGCCGAGATTGATGACCAGCAGGAGCGAAAGGACGATCAGGAGCGCGAGCTTCCACGAGCGGTGCAGCACGAAGGCGCCGCCCGCGAAGATCAGGACCAGGAGCACCGCCGGCACCGCCTGCAGGAGATCGACGAGCCCGGAGATGACCAGATCGAGCACCCAGGCGATCGCATCGAAGACGAAGGCCGCATGCACATTCAGGAGGTCGACGCCGTCGCTGATCCATTTGCCGAGCGGAATCTTGTGGCTGGTGATCCAGTCCATCATCTCATTTTCCCTGATCGAGCCGCCCTCACACAGGTTGCTCCTGGGCGAGCTTGCCCGACCCGGGCCCGTGCCGCCAGTTTTGCGGCATATCGAGATGCGATGTTCGCGACTTGTCGCAGCGGGTTGGTGGTGTAGGGCCGATAGGGAACCTCGGACAACTCGCGGGACAGGTCCTCATGAAGCAGGCCATCGGCTGGACGCTCTACGTCATCATCGCCTTCGGCGTCCTCGGCCTCGCCCTTTGGGGAGCCTTCGCCCTCTGGTTCGCGCTGCCGGCCGACGAGCCGATCCGCCTCGCGCTCGGCGCCCTCCTGGCCCTGCTCGGCCTCGGCGGGCTGGTCGTGGCGGCGGCCCGACGCCGGTTCATCGGCCCGCTTCTGCCGTTCGCGCTCGCCTGCGTGGCCCTGCTCGTCTGGTGGTCGACCATCCAGCCGAGCAATGACCGCGTCTGGCAGGCGGATGTCGCCCGCCTGCCGAAGGCCGAGATCGCCGGCAACCTCGTGACGCTCCTGAACGTGCGCGACTTCACCTATCGCAGCGCCACCGACTTCACCGAGCGCTGGCGCGAGCGGACGGTCGATCTCGACACGCTCGCCACGCTCGACCTCCTCGCCGTCCACTGGATGGGCGACGATATTGCCCACATCATGCTCAGCTTCGGCTTCGCCGACGGCCCGGTGACCGTCTCGATCGAGACCAGGAAGGAGGCGGGCGAGGTCTACTCGTCCCTCGCCGGCTTCTTTCGCCGCTACGAGCTCTACTACGTCCTTGGCACCGAGCAGGATCTCGTCGCCGTGCGCACCACCTTCCGCGAGCCGCCGGAGAACGTCTATCTCTTCCGCGTCGACATCCAAAAAGAGCGGATTCGCGACCTCTTCCTGCACTATCTGGCGAAGATCAACCGCCTGAACCAGCAGCCCGAATTCTACAACACCGCCACCACCAACTGCACCACGACCATCGTCATGCACGCCCAGGCACTCGGCGGCACCCTGCCGCTCAACTGGCAGGTGCTCTCGAGCGGCCACTTCCCCGAGCTGCTCTACGAGCGCGGCGCCCTCGACCAGAGCCTGCCCTACCCCGAGCTGCGCCGGGCGAGCCTGGTCAACGAGCGCGCCCGGGCCGCGGATGGGGCCGCCGACTTCTCGGAGCGGATCAGGAAGGGCCTGCCCGGCCTCGACTGATCGCCATCCAGACCGGCCGGCCGCTGGTCAGAGCCCCAGCTTCTCGCCGACCGCGGCGAGACCGTCATTGCCGTCGACCGTCTCGACCTCCAAGAGCCAGGATTCCCAGGCCTCGGGATGGGCGACGAGCCAGGCACGGGCCGCCTCCATGGGCTCCACGCCGTCATCGAGGATCGCCGCCATGACCTCGTTCTCCATGGCCAGCGTGAACTTCAGGTTCTGCAGGAAGCGGCCGGCATTCGGGCACTCGTCGACATAGCCGGCGCGGGTGTTGGTGTAGACCGTGGCCCCGCCGTAGTTCGGGCCGAACCAGTCGTCGCCGCCGCTCAGGTAGACGAGGTCGAAATTGGCGTTCATCGGATGCGGCTCCCAGCCGAGGAAGACGATCGGCTGCTCGCTCCGGCCGAACCGCGCCACCTGCGCCAGCATGCCCTGCTCCGAGCTTTCGACCAGCTTGAAGCCGCCGAGCCCGAAGGCGTTGGCGTCGATCATGTCCTGGATCAGCCGGTTGCCGTCATTGCCCGGCTCGATGCCGTAGATCTCGCCCTCGAGCTGGTCCTTGAAGCCGGCGATGTCGGCGAAGTCGCGCAGGCCCGCCTCGGCGAGATAGGACGGCACCGCGAGGGTGTACTTCGCCCCCTCGAGATTGGCGCCCAGGCTGGCGACCGTGCCGGCGTCCAGATAGGGTCGGATATCGGCCTCCATGGTCGGCATCCAGTTGCCCAAAAACACGTCGATGTCGCCATTGGCGAGGCTGGCATAGGTCACCGGCACGGAGAGGACGCTGGCCTCCGTGGTGTAGCCCAAGGCCTCCATCACCACCGAGGCCATGGCCGTGGTCGCGGTGATGTCGGTCCAGCCGACATCGGAGAAGCGCACCGTCCAGCAATTCTCGGGCTCCGTCGCCCGGGCGGCCGTCGTCGTCGCAACCAACCCCGCCCCGGCCAGCGCCACGGCGAGCAGCGGTCCGGCGAGCAGCCTCGTGGTCCGGGCACCCTGGCCCGCGTGGGTCGTGCAGCGCATGCTCAAGCCTCCCTCTTGGCCGATTTCAGCCGGCAAGCGAGCACAGCCGGTCCGCCACGGCAAGCCTGCCGACGACCATCGCCTCAGCCCGGCGGCCGGCCGGCCATGGCGACGCGCTCCTCCAGATGGGCCAGGAGGGGGCGGATCGAGCCGCCATTCCTCTCGATGATCGAGGCGAACTCGTTGCGCTGGGTGAGCAGCATGCTGACCCCCTCGACCACCACGTCGACCACCACCCAGTCCTGCCCGTCCTCGACCAGCCGCCAGTCGATTGCCGCGGAGCGCTTGCCGACGAGCTGCGAGCTGACCAAGACGCCGCCCTTGACCGGCATGGCGGCCGCGACCTCGAGCCTCTGGTCGGTGTAGAAGTCCACCAGCCGCGCATAGGTGGCGAGCACGTAGCGCTCGAACAGCCCGGCATAGGCCGCCTGCTCGGCAGGATCGGCATTCCGCCAGTAGCGGCCCAGCGCCAGCCGGCCGATCCGCTCGAGCGCGAAGCGCCGATGGACGAGCTCGGCCAGCGCCGCCTGGCGCGCCCCGGGCTCGAGCCCGGCATCGCGCAAGATGGCCACCGCCTCGTTGCCGAGCCGGTCGACCGTGGCCAGCGCCTGCTGCAGCCCGTCATCGCCCGCCGCTTGGGCGGGCACTGCGGCAGCCAGCACCATCGAGCCAAACGCCAAAGCGAGGCCCGAGAGTCGCACGACCTGCCAAATCCGTCGCATGGGTTTCCTCCTGGCGCCGCACGCCCGCCCAGCTCACTGGCGGCATCACAGCACGAGCCTCGTGAATAGGCTCTTAATCCGGCCGGAGGCTGTAACCATTGTCACACTTGCGGACGCATGGACGGGCAGTTGCTCCGACCGGGCCCGCCGCGGGCGATCGCGACCGCCAGCGGTGACTCGGCCGATGCCGACTGCTAGAGGGTGGAGCAATCGTCCGTCCCGCTGGAGCTCCGGCCATGCCGATCCGTCATCCCGCCTTCCCGGCCGTCCTGGCGCTCGCTCTCGCCGCCACACCCATCACGGCGGCCTTCGCCCAGGCGAGCTGGGAGGAGGATCTCGCCGCCGAGGTGCTGATCATGGAGGACTGCACGGTCAGCTTCCTCAGCCAGATCGTCGAGCGCAAGATCGACGGCCGGTCGCTGGTCATGGCCAAGGTGCATTGCGAGGACGGGCGGACGTTCGACGCGACCCGCGACGACAGCTTCGCCGCCTTCGAGTTCCGTGCCTGCGAGCCGGCGGAAAAGCCGGCCGCATGCTGAGCTCCGCCTGCCGGGCGTCAGCCGCCTCCCTGATGCCGCCGCTCGTGCCAGCGCGCCATGGCGGTGACCTTCGGGCCGGTGAAGAGGACGGTCGAGACGTGCCGAAAGCGCGGCAGAAGCTTAAGTCGGGCCCGGGGCAGATGCCGGGCGTACCAGCGCGCATGGCTGGTTGCCACCACGCCGTCCTCGAGCCCGTGGACGACCCGCGCCGGGCAGGCCAGCGCCGCGTGATCGATGTCCCAGGGCGTCGTCAAAAGGCGCAGATCGGTCAGCACACCTTCCGGGCCACGAGCATTGCCCGCGACCCATGAGCGCGCCATTCGGCGGGCCAGGAGCTGCATCGCCGCGGTCGACGGCAGCAGCTCGCGCTCGGCGGTGAGCGTCATGCGCAGCCAGCCATTGGCCACGAGCGGCCGGCTCAGGAGCTCGCGCAGCCCCGGCACCACCTTCTCGCGCAGCACCGGCTGCTCGGCGAAATCGACGAGCAGCCGCATCGGGAGCCTGGCCGTCCGCACGAGGCCGGCATGGGCCACGCCCGAGACGAGAAAGAGCTCGCTCACCCGGGACCCGAGCCGACACGCCGCGGCCAGCGCGTAGGGTGCACCGGCCGACACGCCCATGAGGCAGCAGCGCTCGATGCCGAGGGCGTCCATGACCGCCAGGACGTCCTCGCCGAAGCGTGAGAGCGACGGCTCCGGCATGGCGTCGCTCAGCCCGTAGCCCGGCCGATCGAGGCCGATCACACCATGTCGCGGCTCGCCGCCGATGAAGGCCTCGAGCCGCGAGCCCAGAATGCCGTGCAGGTAGAGAAGCGGCTCGGTCGATTCCGGCCCGGCCCGGCCCAGGCCGACATGGCGGCCATCCGGCAATTGCAGCCGCGTCTCGGTGATCCGCGCCGTGCCGCGAAACGGATGAACCTGTTCCGCCGGACGCCGCCGCCGGAAGGCCCTGAGTGCCGCGCTCTTGACGTCCAACCTCCACTCCCCGCCTCGCCGACCGGCCCTTGTCACTCGACGACCGGCCGCTAGAAAGAAGAAGCGCTCGAGGAATGGCAAGAGGCGCGGAGGACCGGGCCATGGAAAACGATCCCTCGCTCCTGATCGGCAAGGGCGAGACGCCGCAACGCCTGCTGCTCCGCCTCGCCAATCGCCATGGGCTGATCACCGGTGCGACCGGCACCGGCAAGACGATCACCCTGCAGATCCTGGCCGAGGGCTTCGCCCGGGCCGGCGTGCCGGTCTTCTGCGCCGACGTGAAGGGTGACCTCTCGGGCATCGCCATGGCTGGCGAGCCGAGCCCGAAGCTCGAAGCGCGGGCGGCCGAGCTCGGCGACGACGACTACGCCAGCGCCGCCACGCCCACCACCTTTTGGGACCTCTTCGGCGAGGCCGGCCACCCGGTGCGCGCGACCATCAGCGAGATGGGCCCGCTCCTCCTCGCCCGGCTGATGGAGCTGAACGAGGTCCAGGAAGGTGTCCTGACCATCGCCTTTCGCGTCGCCGATGACGAGGGCCTGCTGCTGCTCGATCTCAAGGATCTGCGCAGCATGCTGGGCTTTCTCGCCGACCACGCCGATGCGGTCGCCAAGACCTACGGCAATGTCAGCAAGGCCTCGATCGGCGCCATCCAGCGCCGCCTGCTGGTGCTCGAGGAGGAAGGCGCCGACAAGTTCTTTGGCGAGCCGGCGCTGTCGCTTGCGGACCTCATGCGCACCGACGAGGCCGGCCGGGGCATCGTCAACGTCCTGATGGCCGACCGGCTGATGCGCTCGCCCCGGCTCTACGGCACGTTCCTGCTCTGGCTGCTCTCCGAGCTCTTCGAGACCCTGCCCGAGCTGGGCGACCCGGATAAGCCCGTGCTCGTCTTCTTCTTCGACGAGGCGCACCTGCTCTTCGACAACGCGCCCAGAGCACTGCTCGAGAAGGTCGAGCAGGTGGTCCGGCTGATCCGCTCCAAGGGGGTCGGCGTCTATTTCGTCACCCAGAACCCGATCGACGTGCCGCCGGTCGTGCTCGGCCAGCTCGGCAACCGCATCCAGCATGCGCTGCGCGCCTTCACGCCGCGCGACCAGAAGGCCGTCAAGGTGGCGGCCGAGACCTTCCGCCCCAACCCGGCCTTCAGGACCGAGGATGTCATCACCGAGCTCGGCGTCGGCGAGGCCCTGGTCTCGACACTCTTGAGCAAGGGCGAGCCCTCGATCGTCGAGCGCGCGAAAATCCTGCCGCCGCGCTCGCGCATGGGCCCGCTATCGCCCGAGGAGCGCCAGGACCTGATCGACAGGAGTCCGCTCTTCGGCCGCTACGAGGACGGCATCGACCGCGAATCGGCGCACGAGATGCTGCAGAAGCGGGCCGCCGATCAGACCCGCGAGGCGGCCGCGGCCGAGCTCGACGCGGCCATCGCCCGCCAGCAGGACCTGGGCCAGGAGCTCGGCTCGTCGCGGCGGATCGGCAGCCGGAGCCGCGGCGCCAGCCAGAGCCCGGCACCTGGCCCCGCGGGCGGCGGCATCCTCGCCGACATCTTCACCGGCGGTGGCGGACGGCGGCAGAGCCCCGCCGAGGCGATGGCCAAGTCGATGGCCCGCAGCGTCGGCAGCCAGCTCGGCCGCACCCTGGTTCGCGGCATCCTGGGCGGCCTGCTCAAGTCACGTTGAGGGTCGAGGGCGGGCGGATTCTCAGGCGGCGAGCGAGGCCGCGAAGACCGTCGTGGTTCGCATCGCCGCCGGCTGCAGCAAAGGCGGCGGCGCGGCGATCGCCCGGCGGACCGCCACCATCAGCGCTCTTATGTCGCGATGCGCCGCCGAGCGCGGCGCGAAGCCGCCGATCCAGTTGCCCGCGTCGAAGGCCTGGGCGAACAGCTCCGAGCGGCGGATCGGCGGCGCCAGGGGCGACGGCACCCGGATCTTGAGGCGCCGAAGCCCGCCGTCGTCGAACCAGCCGGCATCGATGCGGGTCGGCACCACGAGGCTGCGCAACGTTCCCCTCCGCCGCTCGGCGGCGGCGCGGGCGACCCGCTGCAGGGTGCGGGTGGTGGCCGAGAGATCGATGGCGGACGGCGAGGTCGGAATCAGCATGAGATCGGCGAGCAGGAGGGCCGAGGCCAAAGCGGCGCCGAGCACCGCCGGCAGGTCGATGACGACGAAGGCATTGTGCCGCCTGATCTCCTGCAATTCGGCGATCCAGGCCGGGGTCGCGGCGAAATCGCCGAGCGGCGCCTCGAACACGCTGGCCGGCACCTTGCGGCCGCGCAGCCAGCGGGTCGCGGTGAGCTGCGGGTCGGCGTCGATCACCAGCGTCGGCTCACCGGCGGCGGCGAGCGCGCAAGCCAGATTGACGGCGATCGTGCTCTTGCCCGTGCCACCCTTCAGGTTGCCCACCGCGATCACCACGGCACGTCGCTCATCCATCTTCCAGGTCTCCTGCCCAGCTCGGCACCCGCCGACCGGGCACGATCCATGCCGTCTCGTCCGGCGGCGGGCGAGCATCGGCGTGAGCATCCAGCCCAAGCATCGGGATCGCGGCCACCCTGCTCAAGCACCGCACGCTCGCTGGCGCACCGGCTTATGCATCAGCCTAAATGGATTATTAACCAGTTGCCACCGAACGGATCGCCTCAGGCGGCCACGCCCCCTTGCGCTTCTCCCGCTTTTCGTTAGAAACCGGTCCCGTTGCGGTCGTGGCGGAACTGGTAGACGCGCAGCGTTGAGGGCGCTGTGGGCCTAGCCCGTGGAGGTTCGAGTCCTCTCGACCGCACCACCTCCCCTTGCTGCCGGCTGCCGGCAGCTCCTCCCGGTGAACATCCGCTGTCGAGCCGATCCTCAGGCGCCGGCCGTTTCGGGCTTCCCTTCGAGCCGCGCCAGGCACGACTCGAGCCCGCTCATGGCTCGCTCGTGGCCGGGCGTCGGCTCCAGCGCCCGGCGGTAGCAGGCCGCCGCCTCCGCCCAGCGCCGGCGTCGCCCCAGCACCTCGCCGGCACCGCAGGCCGCCGCGGCGCAGGCCGCGTCCAGATCCGCCCTGATGCCGGCGTCGGCCGGCGCCAGAAGATGCGCCCGCCCCAGGGTCTGCACCGCCTCGTCGACCCGGTCCAAGGCCAGCAGGGTCAGGCCCAGCCGGTGGCGGATAGCGGGATCCTCGGGGCTGAGATCGGCGGCCGCTCCGTGGTGCTCCAGGGCATCCGCATAGGCATCGCAGGCCCGCAGCATCTCGGCCAGGTGGAAGCGCCGCCGCGCCGAGCGCGGCCCCAGCGCGACGGCCCGGGCCAGGCAGGCCCGCCCGGCGGCCGGTCGGCCGAGCCGGTGCTCGAGCACGCCCAGCCAGTGCAGAGCGTCGCCATCGTCGGCCAGCCGCCCGACGAGCTGCCGATAGAGCTCGAGGGCGGCCTCCAGCTCGCCCCGCTCGCGGGCGACGCGCGCCGCCTTGCGCAGGCGCCAGACGTGCTCGATCTCCGGGGCGATGCGCGTCACCCGGCCGCGCGGCCGGCGGGCGGCCCCGGGATCGACCGCCCCGGCGGCGGCAGGCTCGAAAACGGGGGTGACGGGCAATCGACGCTTTTGCTTCAAGCTCCTCGCCTCCTCGGCCGCTGACCGCCCGATCCGGGTCGGTCGTCAGTCCCTGAGAAGACCGTGAGGTGGCGCTCGGTTCCGGCCCGGCCGCGGCGCGCATCATGAAATGATCGTCATGAGCAGGCGAGGCAGCGCCGGCGCGGACGCGGCGGGGATCGACAGCCCCTCAATCGGCGGCGGGCGGCGCCTCAGCCCGCCAGCGGGTGACCCGGCCCGTGTCGATGCCGAAGAGATCGAGCGCCCGGCCCACCGTGTGGTCGACCATGGCCTCGATGCTGCCCGGCCTCGCGTAGAAGCCCGGCACCGGCGGGGCGACGATGGCGCCCATCTCGGTCACCGCCACCATGTTGCGCAGATGGCCGAGATGCAGCGGGGTCTCGCGCACCATCAAGACCAGCCGGCGCCGCTCCTTGAGCACCACGTCGGCCGCCCGGGTCAAAAGGTTGTCGGTGACGCCCGTGGCGATCGCGGCGAGCGTGCGCATCGAGCAGGGGGCTACGATCATCCCCTCGGTCCCGAACGAGCCCGAGGCGATCGACGCTCCCACGTCGCCGATCGGATGCACCACCGAAGCCAGCGCCTTGAGCGCGTCGAGCTTCGTCTCCAGCTCGTAGGCCACGGTCATGGCCGCCGAGCGGGTCAGCACGAGATGCGTCTCGATGTCGAGCGGGGCCAGGGCGCGCAGCAGCCGCTCGCCGAAGATGACCCCCGACGCCCCGGAAATGCCGACAATCAGCCGCCGCATGATCCCTCGCCCGCTCGCCGGACCGCAGGCTAGCAGGCTGCCGATCGAGGTGCCACGGCAGCTTCCTCCAGGAGGACGAGCGCCACGCGCTGTCCGCCCGACCGGCTGATCTCGATCCGGAGCGTTTGTCCCGTCTCGGTCACCACCCGATGCCGCCAATCCAGGGCCGAGGCCAGCCTCGAGCCGAGCTCGCCCAGGACCTCCGGCGGCAGGAACGGTGCCAGGAGCCAGGCGAGCTCGCGGCCGATCAGGTCCGGCGCCAGGCCGGCCACCGCCGCCGCCCGCTCCATCATGTCATTGGCCGCCGTGAGCCTTCCGGTGCCGTCGGCCAGGGCCGCCGCCAGCGGCAGCGTCTCGAGCAGCACCGCCGCCTCGGCCCCCATGCGCGCCAGTGCCTCGGCTTGGCGGAGGCTCTGCGTGACGTCGACGAAGGTCGCCAGCACCCCGGGGGTCCGCTGCCCGCTGCTTCGATTCGGCACGGCCAGAAGCCGCACCACGGCGCCATCGGCGGCCACCAGATCGGTGCTCAGGGTGTCGCCGGTCAGGGCCACCTCGCGCAGCCGCCCGACGATATCCCCGTCGCCGAAGCCATGCGTCAGATGGGCGAGCGGCCGGCCGATATCCTGGGCGAGCAGGTTGAAGAAGCGGCCGAGCGCCGGGGTGAACCGGCGGACGCGAAGCTCGGCGTCGACGAGCAGCGCCGCCAGATCGGCGACCCCGAGCAGGTTCTCCATGTCCTGGCCCTGCTGCATCAGCTCGTCGATCCGGCGCTGATGCTCCGTGCCGACGGTGTGCAATTCCTCGTTGACCGAGTGCAGCTCGTCATTGGTCGACCGCAGCTCCTGGTTGGCCGCCCGCAGCTCCTCGTTGGTGGCCAGAAGCTCCTGGTTCGAGCTGCCGAGCTCCTCGACCATCGCCTGCAGGCTGTCCTCGCTGAAGCGCAGATCCCGCTCGAGATCGCGAATCCGCTCCACCGCGCGCGCGTCCGGCTCGACCAGGGAAGCGCTCTCGACCGGCTCGATAGCGCCCGGCCGGTCGTCGAAGCTGACCAGAAGACAGCGCTGGGCATCGTCCGGCGCCTGCAGCATCTCGACCACCAGACGCTGCAGCACGTGGTCGCCGCCGGCGGCGAGGCGCGAGAGGGTGATCGGGTGCCCGGTCCGCCGCACCCGGCTCATGGCCGAGCCCAGCGGTCCGCGCAGCGGCTCCTGGACCATGTCGAGCACGGCGAGGCTCGGCCGGCCGCGCGGCTGGCGCAGATAGGCGCCGGCATCGCCGAAGCAGTGCACCACGAGCCCAGCGGCATCGACGAGCAGGCTCGGCGGGACGTAGCGGTCGAGCAGGAGCTCGTGCGCCATGGTCAGCCGCTGGTCGCGGCGCTCGGACCGTCCGACACCGTCCGCCGCCGAGAGCCGGCCCCGCCTTGCCATCACGCCCCCCGGCATCCCGGTCGCCTCCAGAACGGACGGCACCAGCGCCGGCCGTGCGGGCGAGGTGCCGCCGGGCCGCCGGCGATAGAGCCGGAGCGCTCCCTGCACCGCCTCGAAGTCCGATGCGAGGCAACCCGCGCTCTCGCTCGGGCCCAGCAGCAGGTGCCCGTTCTCCTGCAGCGCCAGGGCGAAGCCGCGGAGCACGCTCTCCTGCGCTTCCTTGCCGAGATAGATCAGGAGATTGCGGCAACTGACCAGCAGCAGCCGCGTGAAAGGCGGATCCTTCAGGAGATCGTGCGGGCTGAAGACGATCGAGCGGCGCAGGGCCGGGATCGCCTGGTAGCCGCTGCCGCGCCGGCTGAAGAAGCGCTCCAGCCATTCCTCGCGGATGCCGCGCACCGCCTCCTCGCTGTAGAGCCCGGCCGCCGCGACGGCCAGGGACCGCCGGTGCACGTCGGTGGCGAAGATGCGCAGCGGCAGCCCGTCGATCGGCCCCTGGCACTGGGCCAGGATCAGGATGGCGATCGAGTAGGCCTCCTCGCCGGTGGCCACGGCGGGCACCCAGACGCGCACCTCGCGCCCGGCATCGAGCTCGGCCGCGAGCGCCGGCACGACCTGCCGCTCCAGCACCTCGAGCACGGCGGAGTCCCGAAAGAACGCGGTCACCCCGATCAGCAGATCCTGATAGAGCGCCTCCTGCTCGTCGCCGTCATCGGCGACGAGCTCGGCATACTCCTCGATCTGGTCGAAGCCGCGCAGCATCATCCGCCGCTGCACGCGGCGCTGCACCGTCTCGGCCCGATAGCTCGAGAAATCGATGCCGAAGCTCGAATCCAGCGTGTCGACCAGGAGGGTCGGCAGGCCGTTCTCGGCAAGCGGGCCACGCTCGGTCGCCGGCCGGCGGCCGGCCTCGAGGAGGGCCCTGGGCATCGCCTCCGGGGGCATCACATCATCCTGGCAGCCGGCCTCCAGCGCCGCCTGCGGCATGCTCGAGAACTTGGCGGTGGCGGGCGCCTGCACCAGCACCCGGCCGCCGGCCCGCAGGATGGCCCGGGCCCCGCGACTGCCGTCGCTGCCGCTGCCGGAGAGCACGACGCCGATCGACGCCGCCCCCTGGTCGGCGGCGAGCGAGAGGAAGAACTCGTCGATCGGGTGGTGCGCGAAGTCGCGCGCGTCGCGATCGGCAAGCAGCAGGATGCCGCCCTCGATGGTCATCGTCTTGCCCGGCGGGATCAGATAGATGGCATTCGCCACCGGCCGCGTCCCGTCGACCACGCGCCGCACCGCCAGAGCCGTGCGCCGGCTCAAGAGCTCGCGCATCAGGCTTTTGAAGTCCGGCGACAGATGCTGGATGATGACGAAGGCGAGGCGGCTCGGCGCCTCCACCTCGCCAAAGAACCGCTCGATCGCCTCGAGCCCGCCGGCCGAGGCGCCGATCGCGACGATCGCCTCGGCGGCCGTCACTCGATCGGTCGCGGCGGCATCGGGCAAGCCGGTGCCTGTCGGCACCCTGTCGGTCGGCAGGTTCCCGGTCGACTGCAGGTCGGCTTCCATCGTCGACACACCACCCCCGGCTCGCCCCAGTGCGCGCGAACCTACTGCAACCGGCGCACGTTGAGAACTAGGGGAGTGAAAGTGCCCGGCTCGAAATTGCGTGCTGGTTTATCCGCCCGCCGCCATCAAAAACGCGCCTCGATCAGATAGGGACCAGCTTCGGCGAGGCCCCGGCGCAGGGCCTGGGCCAGGGCCCCGCGGGCCTCCACGGCCTCGCCCGGCACGCCCATGGCCCGCGCGAGGCCGACCCAGTCCAGCTCGGGCCGGTCGAGGCTGGTGAGATCCCGGGCGATCGACCCGGCCTCGATGCCGGCCCGCTCCTGCTCCATCTCGAGGATTCGGTAGCGCCGGTTGGCGCAGATCACCGTCGTGACCTTTGCGCCGAGCCGCGCCTGCGACCAGAGCGCCTGCATGATGTAGGCGCCGCTGCCATCCGCCTCGAAGGCGATGACGCGCTGGTCCGGCGCCGCCACGGCGGCACCCAGCGCCAGGGCAAGTCCTTCGCCGATGGCCCCTCCGGTCAGCGCGAGCTGCGTGTGCGGCGGCGCATCGAGCGCGAAGCGGCTGTAGGGAGCAGCGCTGCTCACCGCCGTCACCACGATGATCGCGTCCTCCGGTTGCTCCGCCGCCAAGACGGCGCCGATCACGGTCGGATCGAGCGCCTCGCCGTCCGGCGATGCGGCCACCGGTCCTTCCTCCCGCCGCCCGGCCGGGGCCCGCCCGGCCGGCAGCTCGGCCAGGAGCGCTTCGAGCCCACGGCGCGCATCTTCCTCGCCATCCGCCAGATGCACGACATCACCGCGTCCCTCGAGATAACGCGCCGGCTTGTCGTGATAGCCGAAGAACGAGACCGGCAGCTTCGTGCCCGCGACCACCACCGCATCGAAGCCGGCCAGAAGCTCGGCCGCCAGCTCCGGGAAGTAGGGCAGGCGCTGGACCCGGGGCAGGCCCCTGCCGACCGCCATCCGGGCGAATCCGACCTCGCCGATCAGGGCGGACCCGGTCCGCTCGGCGAGCTTTCCCGCGGCCTCGAGACCAGGGCCGAAAAGGGCCGGCCCGCCCAGCAGCAGAGCCGGCCGCCGGGCCTTCCCGAGCAACCGCGCCGCCGCCTCGACCCGCCCGGCATCGACCGCCGGCAAGCCGCGCACGCGCAACGCCGCCGGGGTCGGCTCCGCCACCGCCTCGAGCTGCAGGTCGTGCGGCAGGATCAGGCTCGCGACATTGCCGCGCCCGCTCATCGCCGCCCCCAGCGCATCGGCGAGGTCGCGGCCGAGATCTGCGGCCCGCGCCGACCGCCGCGTCCAGGCGCCGGCCCAGCCGGTCAGCCGCTCGATCTCGCTGTGCAGGGGCGCGTCGGCGGATTGATGCCAGCTCGCATGCTCGCCGATCAGGTTGACGACGGGCGAGCGGGCGCGGCGGGCGTTGTGCAGGTTGGCGAGGCCATTGGCGAAGCCCGGCCCCAGATGCAGCAGGGTCAGGGCCGGCTTTCCGGCGATCCTGGCATAGCCGTCGGCGGCCCCCGTGCAGACGTTCTCGTGCAGGCCGAGCACGCCCCGGATCATGGCATTCCCCGCCCCGCCGGCCACGTCGAGCGCGTTGAGGAGCGGCATCTCGGTGGTGCCCGGGTTGGCGAAGCAGACCTCGAGCCCGAGCTCGCGTGCCACTCCGATCAGGAGCTCGGCCCCGTTCATCGACTTCTCCCCTCGAGTCTGCGCCCGTCATCGCTGAAAGCCATGTCCTCACCCGCGCCATGGCCTGCCGACAAGCAAAAAAAACGGCCGACCCGCGATCTGCGCGTCGGCCGCCTTCAAGGTTGGTTCAGGGAGGCACCGTTCAAGATTAACCTTTCATGAACAGGAAACTGTGACGTCTGCTACGATCGGGCGAATTTTCCCTTCCCTGGTGCAGCGCCGCAACAGTCGAAAGGGTTGCCAGGGCGCCCCGGTTGCGCTCACTTGGTCCCCCCGCGGCGACGCGGCATGGAACAGCCCGGAAAACAATAATGGCGGACCTCGCCCCCCTCAGCCTGCGCCAGTCCAAGCTCTTCGCCGATCTCGACGACGCCGTGCTGGAAGCCGTGGCCTCGGTGCTGCGCCTGCAGGCGTTCGAATCCGGCAGCACGATCTTCGCCCAGCTCGACACGGGCCACGACGTCGCCTTCATCGTCGAGGGCCGGGTGCGCGTCACCCTCTACTCGAGATCGGGCAAGGAGGTCACCTTCCGCGACCTCGCCGCCGGCGAGATGTTCGGCGAGCTCGCCGCCCTCGATGGCGAGCCCCGCTCGGCCCACGTCATCGCCCTCAATGACGTGATCCTGGCCCTGGTGAGCCGGGGGGATTTCCACCACCTGCTGCGCTGCCATCCCGATTTCGCCATGCTCGTCCTGAAGAAGCTCAGCCACCTCGTCCGGCAGCTCAGCGAGCGCATCTATCAGTTCAGCACGCCCGTGCCGACGCGCGTCTGCGCCGAGCTCCTGCGCCGCGCCGAGGAGGCGCCGCTCGCCGCCAACGTGGCGCGCATCGTGCCGGCACCCAAGCACGCCGACATCGCGAGCTGCGTCAACACCCACCGCGAGGCGGTGTCCAGGACGATGAGCGACCTGATGCGACAGGGCATTCTGCGCCGTGGCAGCGGCGATCTGATGGTGCTCAAGATGGACCAGCTCCGCCACCTCGCCGACCACTGAGCGTCGCCCCATCTCCAGGATCGACAAGGGCCAACGGGAGATCGACATGCGGCTCGCCCGCCTTTTCGCCGCCTGCCTGCTCGGCGCCGGCGTCTCCATGTTCACGTCCTGCGGCAGCATGCAGATCGGCAGCACCGTCGGCGCCGCCGAGGTCGGCAACGAGATCAGGAGCGAGAAGGCCGACTTCCGGCTCGAGCGGGTGATCCTTCTCGATCTCCCCGCCGACGACGCCGACGGCGGATTCTCGCGGCTGTTGCCGGCCCCTCGATCGTAGCTCAGGCTGTCGCCTTCACCCGCTCCCTGGCCCAGCGCTGCAGCGCCTCGTCCGGCCGGTCGGGCAGGAGGATCTCGAGCCGCACGAGCTGGTCGCCCCGGCTCTTGCCCTGGCCGATGCCGCGGCCCTTCAGCCGAAGCGTGCGGCCGGAGCTGGTCCAGGGCGGCACCGTCATGGCCACCGTGCCGTCGATGGTCGGCACCGTCACCCGGCCGCCGGCGATCGCGAGCTCGAGCGGAATGCTGTGGTCGAGGTGGATGTCGAGCCCGTCCCGGCGGAAGCCCTCGTGCGGCCGGACCTGGACCTCGATCAGCGCATCGCCGCCGGCGACCCCCTGGCCCTTCAGGCGGAGCACGCGGCCGTTCTCGATCCCGGCCGGAATCGTCACGTCCAGATGGCGGCCGTCCGGCAGGCCGACCCGCCGCTTGCCGCCCTTGACCGCCTCGAGGAAATCGACGCTGACCTCGAGCTTCAGATCCTCACCCTGCGGCCGCGCACGGCCACCCCGGCCGGTCCTGCCGCCGAACAGGTCGCTCAGCACATCGTCGAAGCCGGCGAAACCGCCGAAATCGCCGGTCGTGCCACTATTGCCGTGATAGGTCCGGCGCGAGCCGCCGCGTCCGGCCCGGCGCGGCTCGAAGCCGCCGAAACCCTGCGGTCCCCGCTCATTGCCGTCGGCATCGATCAGCCCCTGGTCGTAGCGCTTGCGCTTCTTCGCATCGCCCAGGATGGCATAGGCGCGGCCGAGCGCCTTGAAGCGCTCCTCCGCCTTCTTGTCGTTCGGGTTGGTGTCGGGATGGCAGGTCTTGACGAGGCGCCGATAGGCCTTGCGAATCTCGTCGTCCGACGCCGCCTTGCCGACCCCCAGCGCCTTGTAGAGCTCGTCGTTCATCCCACGCTTTCCAAGGAAAACCCTCCCGGCACTCGGCCCGGCAGAAAGCTAGCCTGGCGGGCCGAGACCCGCCAGGCTTTCAGATGGTCGTCGATGTCGATAAGGGGCGGTCAGGCCGCCTGCTCGACCGCCGGGGCCGCGGCCGATGCCGCGATCGCGATGGTCCGGGGCTTCATCGCCTCGGGCACACGCCGCTCGAGCTCGATGCGCAGCACGCCCTTGTCGAGCGTCGCACCGGCGATCTCGATATGCTCGCCGAGCGTGAAGCTGCGCTGGAACGAGGCGCGAGCGATGCCGCGCCGGATGTAGTTGGCGCGATTGGCGGCCTTCGGCTCGCCCTTGACCACGAGCTGGCGGTCCTTGGCCGTGATCTCGAGCTCGTCGAGAACGTAGCCCGGCAAGGCCAGCGCGATGGCGAAGCGGTCCTCGCCCTGGTCCTCGATGTCGTACTCGGGCGCGAACCCGCCACGGCTGCCGAGCAGCTCGTCGGACATGCGGTCGAGGTCGCGGACGGTGCGGAAGAAGGGATCGAAACGGACAGTGCTCAAGGTATCCTCCTGTTGAGCGATACTGGCTGGATCGGCGCTCCATTCGGACACGCCTTGGTCGATACTTGCCGAACTCGCGTTGCGACCTTCGGCTCTCAAGAGATAGGAAGTCCCGATACGGGTTCAAGAGGGTCGCTGCCGACTTGGCGCGCCGGCTTCGCTCGCTTATGAGCGACCCATGCAAGACCAGCGCCTCACCCCCGCCCGCGCCCCCGCCCACGATTGTCCCGACTGCCCGAGGCTGGTCGAGCTTCGCCTCGCCATGCGCGCTCGCGAGCCCCTTTGGCACAATGCGCCCGTGCCCTCCTTCGGCGACCCCGCGGCACGCCTCCTGGTCGTCGGCCTCGCCCCGGGGCTCGGTGGCGCCAACCGCACCGGCCGGCCCTTCACCGGCGACGGTGCCGGCTTCACCCTCTACCCCGCCCTCGCCCGCTTCGGCTGGACCCAGGGCACGTTCGATGCCCGCGTCGACGACGGCCTCGAGCTGGTCGACTGCCGGATCACCAATGCCGTGCGCTGCGTGCCGCCAGAGAACAAGCCGACTGGTGCCGAGATCGCCACCTGCCGCCGCTTCCTCGAGGCCGAGATCCTGGCTGCCCCCCGGCCGAAGGCGATCCTGGCGCTGGGCCGCATCGCCCACGACTCGACGCTGCGCGCTCTGGGGCGCCGGCCTTCCGCCCACCCCTTCGCGCACGGCGCGATGCATGATCTCGGGCACGAGCTCGGCGCCGACCTCCTGCTCGCCTCCTCCTACCACTGCTCGCGCTACAACATGAATACGGGCCGCCTCACCGAAGCCATGCTCGACGACGTGCTCAGGGCCTTGCGCCGGCATCTCGACGGTAGTTAGCTCCGGTCAACCATGGAGAGGAGACCGTCTTGAGCATCCTGCTCGGCTGCATCGCCGACGACTTCACCGGCGCCACCGACCTCTGCAATACGCTGGTCAAGGAGGGCATGCGCACGGTCCAGCTCATCGGCGTGCCCGGGCCTGGCCTCGCCGTGCCGGACGCCGACGCCGTCACCATCGCGCTCAAGTCCCGCACCGCCCCCGTCGCCGACGCCGTCGACGAATCGCTCGAGGCCCTGCGCTGGCTTCAGGCCGCCGGCGCCACCCAGATCCTCTTCAAGTACTGCTCGACCTTCGATTCGACGCCAAAGGGCAATATCGGCCCGGTCGCCGACGCGCTGATGAACGCCCTCGGCGCCGGCATCGCCGTCGTCTGCCCGGCCTTTCCCGAGACCGGCCGGACCGTCTACCAGGGCCATCTCTTCGTCGGCGAGAAGCTCTTGAGCGACACCCACATGCGCCACCACCCGCTGACGCCGATGACCGAGAGCGACCTCGTCCGGGTCATGGCCGCCCAGGCCACGAAGCCGGTCGGCCTCGTCCCCTTCGCCACCGTCGACCAGGGTCCCGAAGCCATTGAGGCCCGCTTCGCCGAGCTCGAGGCGGCCGGCATCGCCTACGCGGTCACCGATGCCGTGGCCGACCGGCACCTGCGCCATCTGGGTCTCGCCATGGCTGGCCACAAGCTGATCACCGGCGGCTCCGGCATAGCCCTCGGCCTGCCCGGGAACTTCCGCCGCCAGGGCCGCCTCGGCCAGCACGACGCCGCTGCCCTGCCCGCCATCGACGGCTTCGAGGCCGTGCTCGCCGGCTCCTGCTCGACCGCGACGCTCGGCCAGGTCGACCACATGGAGGATCGCCACCCGGCCCTCAAGCTCGACCCCTTCGCCCTCGCCGACGGCTATGCCGCCGAGCTCGCCATCGACTGGGCCAGGGAGCATCTGCCGAAGGGGCCCGTCCTGATCTACGCCAGCGCCCCCGCCGACGACGTTGCCGAGGCGCAGCAGGTGCTCGGCCGCGAGCGCGCCGGCAGCCTGATCGAGGAGGCCATGGCGGCCATCGCCAAGGGCCTCGTCGAGGCCGGAGTGCGCCGCCTCGTCGTCGCCGGGGGCGAGACCTCGGGTGCAGTGGTCAAGGCCCTCGGCATCGGCGGCCTCGCCATCGGCCCGCAGATCGATCCGGGTGTTCCGGCCTGCACCAGCCTCGGCCAGCCACCCCTGGCCCTGGCCCTCAAGTCGGGCAATTTCGGCGCCGTCGACTTCTTCACCAAGGCCTTCACCCGCATGCCCGGCGAGCGGCGGCAACCATGAGCGAAAGCCGGCTCCGCGAGGCCATCTGCCGCTTCGGCCAGTCGATCTTCGAGCGCGGCCTGACCTTCGGCAGCTCGGGCAACATCTCCGCTCGCCTCGACGACGGCTGGCTGATGACGCCGACCGGCGCCACGCTCGGCTCGCTCGACCCCGCCCGCCTCGCCAAGCTCGACCGGGACGGCCGCCACGTCGACGGCGATCAGCCGACCAAGGAAACCTTCCTGCACCACGGCATGTACGCCAACCGCGAGAGTGCCAGGGCCGTCGTCCATCTCCACTCGACCCACTCGGTCGCGGTGAGCTGCCTCGCCGACATCGACCCCGCCGACGTCATCCCGCCGATCACCGCCTACTACGTCATGCGCGTCGGCACCCTGCCGCTCGTCCCCTACTACCGCCCGGGCGATCCGGCGTTGGGACCCGCCGTGGAGAAGCTCGCCGGCCGGCACCACGCCGTGCTGCTCGCCAATCACGGTCCCGTCGTCGCCGGCACCAGCCTCGAGAACGCCGTCTTCGCCACCGAGGAGCTCGAGGAGACGGCCAAGCTCTGGCTGATGCTCCGCCACGAGCAGATCCGCCCCCTGACCCCCGAGCAGGTCGCCGACCTCCGGGCGCATTTCCCGAGCTGAAAGCTAAAGGGGTCCGGACAAATTATCGACCACGGCTCGCGGCCCGGCGCTGCCCGGTCGATGCGGGAGCGCGCGCCAACCGTGCCAGACGCCGCAACCCGCCCTTCCCCTACCCCCGCCCCTAGCCTCGCCCGATGAACGGCATCTTGGTCGCCATCACCGTGACGAACTGGATGTTGGCGTCGAGCGGCAGGCTCGCCATGTGGACCACGGTGCTCGCGACATGCGCCACGTCCATCCGGGGCTCGACCTTCATCTCGCCGGTCGCCTGCGGCACGCCGCCGGTCATCCGCTCGGTCATCTCGGTCGCGGCGTTGCCGATGTCGATCTGGCCGCAGGCGATGTCGAAGGGGCGGCCATCGAGGCTGGTCGAGCGGGTGAGGCCGGTGATCGCGTGCTTGGTCGCCGTGTAGGGGGCCGAGAACGGCCGCGGCACATGCGCCGAGATCGAGCCGTTGTTGATGATCCGCCCGCCCTGCGGCTGCTGCCGGCGCATCATGCCGAAGGCCTCGCGCGTGCAGTAGAAGGCGCCGTTCAGGTTGGCGTCGACCACCTTCTGCCACGCCTCGATCGGCAGCTCGTCCATCGTCACCGGCGGCGAGCCCGTCCCGGCATTGTTGAAGAGCACGTCGAGGCGGCCGAAGCGCCCGGCGCAGGCCTTGAAGAGGGCCGCCACGGACTGCGGATCGCCGACATCGGTCGAGACCGCCAGCGCCTCGCCGCCCATGCCCTCGATCTCGGCCGCGACCGCGTCGAGCGGCGCCTGCCGCCGGCCGGCCAGCACCAGCGCGTAGCCGGCCTTGGCGAGACCGAGCGCCGAAGCCTTGCCGATGCCGCTGCCGGCACCCGTCACCATTGCCACCTTCGTCATCTTCGTGCGCTCCACTCTCAATCGTTCGCCTGATTCTCGCGATAGGGCCGAAACCAGCCGAGCCCGTCCTCGGTCCGCCCCTTGGGGTTGTACTCGCAGCCCACCCAGCCGGCGTAGCCGATCTCGTCCATCACGCCGAAGAGATAGGGATAGGCCACCTCGCCCGTGTCCGGCTCGTGCCGGTCGGGCACGCCCGCGATCTGGATATGGCCGATCACGCCGATCAGCTCCCGCAGATGCATGGCGAGGTCGCCCTCCATGATCTGGCAGTGGAAGCAGTCGAACTGCAGCTTCAGATTGGCCGCCCCCACGCGCTCGATGATCCGCCGGCCGTCGCGCTGGTAGTTGAGGAAATAGCCCGGGATCGAGCGCGTGTTGATCGGCTCGATCAGCATGGTGATGTCCTGGGCGGCGACCCGCTCCGCCGCCAGCGCCAGGTTCTCCAGATAGGTGCTCGAATAATGCGCCCGGTCGTCGTCGGCGCCGATCAGCCCGGCCATGCAGTGCAGGCGCTTGGCGCCGATCACCTCGGCGTAGTGCAGCGCCTGCTCCAGCCCGTCCCGGAACTCCGCCTCGCGCCCGGGCAAGGCCGCGAGCCCGCGCTCGCCCTTGGCGAAGTCGCCGGGCGGCAGGTTGAAGAGCGCCTGGGCGAGCCCGGCCGCGTCGAGTGCCGCACGGATCTCGGACGCCTCGTGCTCGTAGGGGAAGAGATACTCGACCGCGGCGAACCCGGCAGCCGCCGCCGCGGCGAAGCGGTCCAGAAACGGCCGGTCGGTGAACATCATGCTGAGATTGGCGGCGAAGCGCGGCACGGCTTTCTCCTCCCTGGGCGGCCCCGATCTCGCACCATCGGCTGCCCTTGCGGCCCCGGTTTGCGGCAAGCTGCCGGCATGAGCAAGAGGGTACGCCGAATCATGGTCGAGATCCGTTCGCGGCGACGAGCGTTAATCGGCCATTAACGTCCATGCGGCAGGATGCGGGCCTCGTCTGTCGATGCGCCCGCCCCCGGGTCGTCGGCACCGCCTCGGCCGATTGGAACGAGCTCGTGCCCATGCCCTTGTTCAAGCCAGCCATCGCCCCCTTGCCGGGGGATGTGCGGGCGCTGACCGCGCTGCGCTTCTTCGCCGCCTTCTGGGTGCTGACGCTGCACTACACCGACTTCATGCCCGCGGACTTCGCGGCGTTCACCGGCTTCTTCGCCGAGGGCAAGCTCGGCGTCGACTTCTTCTTCGTGCTCTCCGGCTTCATCCTGACCCACGTCTATCTCGGCCGAATCGAGCGAGGCGGCTTCGCCTGGCAAGGCTTCATGCTGCGCCGCTTCGCCCGCCTCTACCCGCTTCATCTGGCGACGTTTTTCGTCGTCGTCGCCTATGTGACCGCCGGCCGGCTGGCTGGCGTCCCGTTCAGCGTGCCGGAGGCCTACACGCTGGAGGCGGCCTGGCCGAACCTCTTGATGCTGCACGCCTGGGGCATCCAGGACCACATGAGCTGGAACTACGTCTCCTGGTCGATCAGCGCCGAGTGGTTCGCCTATCTCCTCTTCCTGCCGCTCAGCCTCGCCGTTCGCCGCCTGCCGTTCGGTCCGCTCGGCAAGATCGCCTCGGCGGTGCTCGGCCTCCTCCTCGCCGCCCTCGTCGCCGAGCAGGCCATCGGCCGGCCGCTCACCCACCTGACCCACGACTTCGGCATCCTGCGCATCCTGCCGGAATTCGTGCTCGGCATCGCCCTCTATCACGCCATCCGCGCCTGGGACCTCGAGCCACGCCACGCCGGCACCATCCTGGCGCTCACGCTCGGCGCCACCGTCGCCATCGTGCACTGGCGCCTCGACGGGCTCCTCGCCGTGCTCCTGCTGGCCTTCCTGATCTTCGCCGTGGCGAGCCTCACCCGCCAGGGTCGCCTCGAGGTCCTCGGCCGGCCCACCCTCGTCTATCTCGGCGAGATCTCCTATGCGATCTACATGACCCACGCGATCGTCTTCATCGTCTTCTTCCGCGGCTGCGGCATGCTCCTCGGCGACGCGGCGTCGCCGCATCTCTGGTGGCTCGGGCCGATCGCCCTGGCCCTGACCCTCGCCGCCGCCATGCTCGCCCATCATCTGGTCGAGCGGCCGGCCCGCCAATGGCTCAACCGCACGCTTGGCGGCCGCCGCTGGCGCTCCCGCCCGTCCGGCCCCCCGGTCGCCCGGCAAGGCCGCACCGCCGCCGGCTGAGGGCCGGCCGCCCCGGCGGCACACCTCCGGGACGTCGCCGGCCGCAATTCGTGCTAGTAGCCGGCCCGGAACGTTGCGGGGGTGCGCCATGCGTCTGGCCGATCATCTGGCTGGGGCGACAATGCGTCTGGCCTGGGGGCTCACTGGCCGGCTGAGGCCGGAGCACGCCTCCGCGCTCGGCGCCTGGATCGTCGGCCGGGTGGGTCCCCGGAGCCGCAAGCACCGCATGGTGCTGGCCAATCTGCGCGTCGTCTTTCCGGATCGATCCGCGACCGAGATCGAGGCGCTGGCCCGGGCCTCCTGGGCGCATTTCGGCCGGGTCATCGCCGAGTTCCCGCATTTCGAGCGGCTCTCCCGGCCGGGCGAGGCGGGGCATCTCGAGATCGTCGACCGACATGGCGTGATCGCCGCCGCCGCCGCCGGCCGCCCCGCCATCTTGGCGAGCGGCCATTTCGGCAACTGGGAGCTTCTGGCCGGGGCCGCCATCCGCCAGGGCGTGCCGCTGACCGTGGTCCACGCCGCCCGCGCCAACCCGATGATCGAGGCGCTGGTCGAGCGGCAAAGACGCGCCCTCGGCTGCGACTTCATCGAGCAGGGCGAAAGCGTCCACAAGATGCTCGCCGCCATCCGCCGGGGCCGCTCGATCGGCGTCCTGATCGACCAGCGCTACGACGCCGGCGACATGGTGGAGCTTTTCGGCCGGCCGGCCTCGGTCCCCATCGGCCCGGCGCTGCTCGCCGCCCGTCTCGGCCTGCCGTTCGCGCCGGGGCGCTGCGAGCGGGTCGCCCCCTGCCGCTTCCGCATCACGGTCGAGCGCCCCCTGACCCCGAGCCCCGGCCTCGTCGAGCCGCGCGCCATGGCCCAGGACCTGATGCGCCAGCTCCACCGCCATTTCGAGCGCTGGATCGAGGAGCGCCCCGAGCAGTGGCTCTGCATCAAGCGCCGCTGGCCGAAGATGCCCGACTGAACGCCTCGGCCCCGCGACCAAATGCTGCCTGGAACCACCGGCGGTCGTGCATAGTTAAGGAGAGTTGAATCATCTTGCCGCCGGAGGTGACCGATCGTGCCGCCGACCCTTGGACAGGCACCGGACGACCGAAGCCGCCTGGCCGGCAGCACCGACGGCTGGCCGGACGACTTCCATCCCTGCCCCGTCGACCCCGACTGCCCGCATTGCCAGGGCACGGCGGTCGACCCACCCGACTGGTCCTGGGTCGACGCCGTCTATTGTATCTCGCTGCGCGAGCGTCCCGACCGCGCGGCCACGGCCGCCGCCGAGCTGCATCGGGCCGGGCTTTGCCGCCGGGTCCTGTTCCACCGCCCGGCCCGGCATCGGACGAAGGTGATCGAGGGCATCTGGGAGGCGCACCGCGCGGTGCTCACCCATGCCCTCGCCGCCAACGCCCGGACCGCCCTCGTCCTCGAGGACGACGTGCATTTCACCCGCCGCATCACCAAAGCGCTTATCGCCAGGGTCGAAGCCACCATGCGCCGGCTGCCCGACGACTGGCGCATCTTCTTCCTCGGCCACTGGACGTTCCGCGCCCGCTTCGTCGCCCCCCGCACGCTCGCCACCCGCTCGGCCTGCGCCCACGCCTACGTGGCGAGCCGCACCCTCATGACCTGGGCGGCCGAGCGGCCCTTTGCCGCGCGCGGCAAGGATATCTTCCGGACCGCCGGCGGCGGCATCGACGCCGCCTACGCGGTCCAGCCGGGTGCCTATGCCTATTTTCCCATGCTCGCCATCCAGGCGATTCGCGGCAGCGACCACGTGGCCCACAAGTTGCGCACCAGGCCGGTGCGCAAGTTCCGGCACATCCTCACCCGCACCCGCCTCAACGAGATCGTCATCTCTCGCCTTATGCGCCCGAACGAGGTCCTCATGGTCGGCCTCGGCGTCATCGCCGGCACCGGCGAATGGCTGCGCGACCGGCTCCGCCAGCGGTCTTGAGGCCCCTCGCCCTCGCCGGCGCCACCTGATAGAAGCCGGCAAGCAGCAGCCGGAACCTGACGCCATGCCCGAGGCTTCCTACCCCCGCGACATGCGGGGCTACGGCCGTCACACACCCGACCCCAAATGGCCGGGCGGCGCCAGGATCGCCGTCCAGCTCGTCGTCAACTACGAGGAAGGCGGCGAGAACTGCATCCTGCACGGCGACGCCGCGTCCGAGGCCTTCCTCTCCGAGATCGTCGGTGCCGCACCCGTGCCCGGCATGCGCCACATGAACATGGAATCGATCTACGAATACGGCAGCCGCGCCGGCTTCTGGCGCCTGCATCGCCTGTTCACCGAGCGCCGGGTGCCGGTCACCGTCTTCGCCATCGCCATGGCGCTCGAGCGCAACCCCGAGGCCGCCGCCGCCATGATCGAGGCGGACTGGGAGATCGCCAGCCACGGCTATCGCTGGCTCGACTACCAGCACGTGCCCGAGGCGGTCGAGCGCGCCCACCTCCAGAAGGCCATCGAGATCCAGACCCGCGCCACCGGCCAGAGACCGCTCGGCATCTACCAGGGCCGCACCAGCCCCCACACGCGCCGCCTCGTCATCGAGGAGGGCGGCTTCCTCTACGACGCCGACTCCTATGCCGACGACCTCCCCTACTGGGTCGAGAAGCCCCATGACGGGGACGGGGGTGGCGGCGGCCACCACCTCGTCGTCCCCTACACCCTCGACGCCAACGACATGCGCTTCGCCACCGCGCAGGGCTTCAACTCGGGCGATCAGTTCTTCACCTATCTCCGGGACAGCTTCGACGTGCTCTGGAACGAAGGCCAAACGGCGCCGAAGATGCTCTCGATCGGCCTGCATTGCCGCCTCGCCGGCCGCCCGGGCCGCCTCGCCGCACTGCAGCGCTTCCTCGACCACATCGACGCCCACGAGCACGTCTGGCTCTGCCGGCGCCTCGACATCGCCCGCCACTGGCACACCCACCACGCCCCCGTCGCACCTTGAGCACCGCCCATCGGCCGCCACGCACCTGGTTGATGCTGGGCGGCAAGGCCGGCGACAACACCCAGATCACCGCCCTCGCCGAAGGCCTCGGCTGGCCCTTCGAGACCCGGCGCATGGCGTACCGCCGGACCGAGCTCCTCACCAACCTGCTCGCCGGCCCGACCGTTGCCGGCCTCGTGCCCGAGCGCTCGGAGCCGCTCGAGCCCCCGTGGCCCGAGCTGGTCATCTCCGCCGGCCGCCGCAACGAGCCCCTGATCCGCTGGATCCAGGAGCAGGCCGGCCGCGAGAACGTCCGCCTCGTCCATGTCGGCCGTCCCTGGTCGCTGCACGAATGCTTCGACCTCATCGTCACCACGCCGCAATACCGCCTGCCGAACAAGCCCAACGTCCTCCAGAACGAACTGCCGCTGCAGCGCGTGAACGAGGGCCGGCTCGAGCGCGAGGCGGCGCTGTGGCAGGACCGCCTCGCCCACCTTCCGGGACCGCACATCGCCGTCCTCCTCGGCGGCCATGCCGGACCCTACAATTTCGATCGCGAGAACGGCGCCCTCCTCGGCTGGCACGCGAGCCGCATGGTGGCGGAGCAGGGCGGCTCGCTGCTGGTCACCACCAGCGCCCGCACCCCCGAGCCCGCCATCCAGGCGTTCGAGGCCCAGCTCCAGGTTCCCCATCTGCTCCACCGCTTCGTCCGCTTCCAGCCCCAGGGCGAAAACCCCTTCTTCGCCTTTCTCGGCATGGCCCGGGAGATCGTCGTCACCTCCGACAGCATGTCGATGCTCGCCGAGGCCGTGGCCACGGGCAAGCCCACCCACATCTTCGACCTGTCCCGCGGCCCCCGCTCCAACCGGCCGCGCCGCCCGACCGACGGCAGCATCAAGAAGCGCAACATCGCCGAACGCCTCGCCGACTTCCGCTCCCAGGCCATCATGTACAAGATCGGCATGCACGCGGTGCCGCGACGCCTGACCCGCGACGTGCGCATCATCCACGAGCAGCAGGTCGAGGCCGGCCGTGCCGTCTGGCTCGGCCAACCCTGGCCGAGGGACCGCCCGCACCCGCCACCGATCCAGGACCTGCCGCGCGCCGTCGACGCGGTCCGCCGCCTCTTCGGCCCGAGCCCGCCACCTCGCCCGGTGCCGCCCGAAAGCCGCTGGCCGGAGCTGATTCAACGGGTGTTCCAGGGATAGAACAGCATCAGGGGAGGCATCGCCTCCCCTGGCCCCACCGAAACCTGGTGCTGGAGAGCTTCATGGACCCGGATCGCATCTCGAACGGCACCTGGCTCGCCCTCGCGGCGGCGCTCATCGTTGTCCAGGCGCTCGCCCTCCATTTCATGGGCCAGCCCTGGATCTGCACCTGCGGCACCATCCGGCTTTGGGAGGGCGACGTCTCGGGCCCCGAGAACTCGCAGCACCTGACCGACTGGTACACCTTCAGCCACATCATCCACGGCCTCGGCTTCTACCTCCTCCTCAAGCTGATCGCCCCGAAGCTCCCCCTCGCCACCCGCTTCGCCATCGCCATCGGCCTCGAAGCCGCCTGGGAGATCGCCGAGAACTCCACCATGATCATCGAGCGCTACCGCGAGCAGGCCCTGGCCCAGGGCTATTTCGGCGACAGCATCGTCAACTCGGTCACCGACACCCTGGCCGCCGCCCTGGGCTTCGCCCTCGCCCGCCTCCTCCCCGTCAAGGCCTCCATCGCCCTCGCCATCGCCCTCGAGCTCTTCGCCGGCTACATGATCAGGGACAACCTCACCCTCAACATCATCCAGCTCATCCACCCCGTCGAGGCCATCTCCCGCTGGCAGGCGGGAAGCTGAAGGACGGCGAGGGCGATCTTCCTCCGCACCGCATCCATCCACTCGTGTGCTGCCGATCGGATGCCGGCGACGTGGGGCTCCTTGACTCCCTCCTGCGTCCGGCGCACGCTCCACCCGTCGTGGTTCTCCGGGTCTGCTCCAGATCCCGGAGTGAAGAGGGAATCCGGTGGGCCGCAGGGCGATGCCGGGGCTGCCCCCGCAACTGTGAGCGGCGAGCCGACATCCACTTCGCGTCACTGGGGTCCAGCGCCCCGGGAAGGCCGGATGGAGGCGAGGACCCGCGAGCCAGGAGACCTGCCGCGACACGCCAACGTCCCTGGGCGGGGTGTCCCGGTGGTGCGCCTGCGCTTCCGCCGGTTGTCTGCCGCCGGAATCCTCTGCAAGCGTCCGCTCGGCCTTTGCCCCCAACGCTTCTTGGGGTTCTGCCGATGTCTCTCGTTTCCCTTCCTGTCAGCAGCCTCGGCGTGCCGCGGATCGGTCCGCGCCGCGAGCTGAAATTCGCTCTCGAATCCTACTGGTCCGACAAGTCCGACGCCGCGGCGCTCCAGAAGGCGGCGGCCGGGCTCCGCGCCCTGAGCTGGGCGCGCCAGAAGGCGCTCGGCGTGACCGTCATCCCATCCAACGACTTCTCGCTCTACGACCATGTGCTCGACACGAGCGTGATGGTGGGCGCCATTCCCGAGGCCTACGGCTGGACCGGCGGCCCGGCGCCGCTCGACACCTATTTCGCCATGGCGCGAGGCAGCCAGGGCGGCGCTCTCGATGCAGCCTGCGCCCATGGCCGGCATGGCGAGGCGGCCGGCGTCCCGGCCCTCGAGATGACCAAGTGGCTCGACACCAACTACCACTACATGGTGCCCGAGCTCACCCAAGATCAGCGCTTCACCCTGGCCTCGACGAAGCCGCTCGACGAGTATCTCGAAGCCAAGTCGCTCGGCTACCAGACCCGCCCCGTCCTGCTCGGCCCCGTGACCTGGCTCAAGCTCGCGAAGAGCAAGGACGCGACCCTCGATCCTCTGTCGCTGCTCGATGACCTGCTGCCGGTCTATGTCGACATGCTCGGCCGGCTCGCGGCGGCGGGCGCGGCATGGGTGCAGATCGACGAGCCCTGCCTCGTGCTCGATCTCGACGAGGCGGCCCATGACGCGCTGCGCCGTACCTATCGCAGGCTCGCCGAGGCGGTGCCGGATCTGAGGATCATGCTCGCAACCTATTTCGGCGGGCTCGGCGACAATCTGGAGGTGGCGCTCGATCTGCCGGTCGCCGGCCTGCATCTCGATCTGGTCCGCGCTCCGGAGCAGCTCGAGACGATTCTTGCCGAGGCGCCGCCCGGGCTGGTGCTGTCGCTCGGGGTGATCGACGGCCGCAATGTCTGGCGCGCGAACCTGCCAGAGATCCTGGGTCGCCTCGAGCCCGCCCTGGCGCGACGCGGCACGGACCAGATCGAGATCGCCCCGTCCTGCTCGCTGCTGCACGTGCCGATCGATCTGGACCAGGAAACCGACCTCGATCCCGAGCTGAAGGAATGGCTCGCCTTCTCGGTCCAGAAGATGAAGGAGCTCGCGGTCCTCGGCAAAGCGCTGGGCAGCGGCCGCGACGCCGTGCGGTCCGAGCTCGACGAGTCCAGGGCGGCAGCCGATCGGCGGGCCGCCTCGACGAAGGTGCACGATGCGGCGGTGGAGGCCCGCGTCCGGGCGATCACGCCGGCGATGGCGAAGCGGGCGCGGCCCTTTGCCGAACGGGCACCCCTGCAGCATGCCGCCCTCGATCTGCCGGCCTTCCCGACCACCACGATCGGCTCGTTCCCGCAGACGCCAGCCGTGCGCCAGGCGCGCGCCGCGCATGCCCGGGACGCCATGAGCGACACCGACTACGACGCCTTCCTGCGCCAGGAGACCGAAGCCGCCGTGCGCTGGCAGGAGGAGATCGGGCTCGACGTCCTGGTCCATGGCGAGTTCGAGCGCAACGACATGGTGCAGTATTTCGGCGAGCAGCTCGAAGGCTTCGCCTTCACCAGGCATGGCTGGGTGCAGAGCTATGGCTCGCGCTATGTCCGGCCGCCGATCCTGTTCGGCGACGTCTCGCGGCCGAAGCCGATGACCGTCGACCTCTGGCGCTACGCGCAGTCGCTCACCAAGAAGCCGATGAAGGGCATGCTCACGGGGCCGGTCACGATCCTCAACTGGTCCTTCGTCCGCGACGACCTGCCCCGCGATCAGGTCTGCCGCCAGATAGCGCTCGCCATCCGGGACGAGGTCCGGGACCTCGAGCAGGCCGGGGCGCGGATGATCCAGATCGACGAGGCGGCCTTCCGCGAGGGGCTGCCGCTCAGGCGAGCCGAATGGCAGGCCTATCTCGACTGGGCCGTCCTGAGCTTTCGCCTGTGCTCCTCCGGCGTCGCCGACGAGGCGCAGATCCACACCCACATGTGCTACTCGGAGTTCAACGACATCATCTCGTCCATCGCTGCCATGGACGCGGACGTCATCTCCATCGAGACCTCGCGCTCCAGGATGGAGCTGCTCGACGCCTTCGAGAGCTTCGCGTATCCGAACGAGATCGGGCCGGGCGTCTACGACATCCATTCCCCTCGCGTGCCCGCCGTGGACGAGATGACCGCCCTCATGAAGCTCGCGCGCGAGCGACTGGCCGACGGCCAGCTCTGGGTCAATCCCGACTGCGGCCTGAAAACCCGCAAGTGGGAGGAGGTCCGCCCGGCCCTCGTCAACATGGTCGAGGCGGCGAGGCGGATCAGGGCGCAGGCCGCCTGAACCGGGACGACCGCCGCCGAGCCGGAGCGGCGGCGGTCCCTGCCCGGCCTGTTCATGGCGGCCGGGCTCTCCTTGCCCGCCACCCGGGCGACGGACACGGACCAGCCGGCAATACCGGCGATGATCAGCTGCAAGTCCTCCTGGACGGATATTTAGGTATGTTCCCCTTGAGCGGCGCCCCTATTCATGCTAATCGGCAGGACTGGAGAAAGCGCCAAGAAGCGGCTTGACTCTTCGGTTGGTTGGCCCTGCATCTGCGGGAGTGCGACGGTTGCCGGAGACCATGATTTGCGAGCTGTCGGTGACCCTGGGATCGGGGCCACGCTGGTCCTCGATCCGCGTCGTCGAGGTCGAGGCGACCGACGTCATCCGCGTCACCATAGCCGCCGGCGCCAGTGACACGAAGGTCGAGCTGCAGCCGGGCGACGCCATGCAGCTCCTCCTGATCAACCCCGAGATTCCGGCCGAGACGCTGGGCTATGCGACCAGCGCCGGCGCTGCCACGCCGCATATGCTCGACCAGCCGCATCTCCTGGTCGGGCAGGGCGCCATCGGCCTGCTCGGCGGCAGCAGCGCGCCGACCTCCCTCTTCTTCAACAACAGCGGGACCGAGGATGCCTCGGTCACCATCGTCATCGGCCGCGACGCGACCCCATGAGCCGCCCGCCAGCCGACTGAACGCCACCATAGCGACGGGAGCCTCCCGATGCCGGTCAAGCCGACCTATCCAGGCGTCTATATCGAGGAGATCCCGAGCGGCGTGCGCACGATCACGGGCGTCGCCACGTCGGTCGCCGCCTTCGTCGACCGCTTCGCGCGCGGGCCGCTGGACAAGCCCGTGCAGCTCTTCGGCATGGCCGATCTGGAGCGCGAGCTCGGCGGCCTGAGCCCGGCGAGCGAGGCCAGCTACGCGATCCAGCAGTTCTTCCTCAACGGCGGCAGCGAATGCTGGGCCGTGCGGGTCGCCGACAAAACCTCGCCGACCTCAACCACCGCCCCGGCGACGGCGGCCAGCGCCACGCTCAAGGTCCAGCCGAACGCCGGCGCCACCGTTCTCACCGCCAGCGCCGGCCGCGAGGTGGGCGACGCCTCGGCCCCGGATCCCGGCATCTGGGGCAACAATCTCTTCCTCGAGATCGACTACGACACCGCCGATCCGAAGAAGGCCTTCAACCTGACCGTGAGCGAGATCGTCACCCAGAACGGCCGTCGGGCGACGCGGCGGAGCGAGAGCCATCGCGGCCTCGTCCTGGCCTCGAGCGGTCCCAGGAACGCGGTCGAGACCCTGAATGCCGCCTCGTCATTGATCCAGCTCGCCGCCGGGGCCGGCTTTCCGGCCAACCTGCCGGCCGCCACGGGGACCATGGGAGCGGAGATCGCGCCCGGGACCAAGATTCCGGCCTCGCCCGTCGCCCTCTCGATCAATGCCGGCAATGGCCCGAGGACGGTCACCGTGACCCATGGCCTGGGCGCCACCTCCGAGGACCATGCCGCCTTCCGTCCCCTGCTCGAGGCGGCCTTGCGGGCGGCGGCCGGCGCTGCCACCAACGATGACGAGCGGGCGCTGCTCGAGGGTGCCCAGGTCCGGCTGATCGGCAAGGGCACGGCGGCCAGCCCCTATCGCTATCAGGTCCTGGCCGGACGCGGCGGCGCCGGGTTCACCGGGGCGGAAAAGCTGGCGATCGGCGGTGCCGGCGCGGCGGCGCTCGGCCTCGACGCAACGCCCAACGTGCAGCAGGTCCCGCTGACCGGCGGCAAGGACGGCGGTGCCCTGACGCTCGAGCATATCCGCGGCATCGAGGCGGACAAGAGCGGCCTCTACGCGCTCGAGGACGTCGATCTCTTCAACATCCTCTGCCTGCCGGCGGCCCCGCTGCTCGCGACCGACGCCATGCAGACGCTCTACATGACCGCCGCCGCCTATTGCGAGCGGCGGCGGGCGTTCCTGATCGTCGACATCCCGCCCGCCATCGCCTCGCTGACGGCGATGCAGACCTGGATGGGTGCGAACGACAAGCTCCGCCACCGCAATGCCGCCGTCTACTTCCCGAGGACCCGGATCAGCGACCCGCTCGACGACAGCCGGGCGCGCAGCATCGGCGCCAGCGGCACGATCGCCGGGCTCTACGCCAGGACCGACGCCAATCGTGGCGTCTGGAAGGCGCCCGCCGGCACCGACGCCCGGCTGCAAAACGTGCTCGAGCTCGACTACAAACTGACCGATCCGCAGAACGGCGCCCTCAACCCCCTGGGCGTCAACTGCCTGCGCAGCTTTCCGGTCTACAGCAACATCTGCTGGGGTGCCCGCACCCTCGACGGCGCCGACGCCCAGGCCAGCGAATGGAAGTACATCCCCGTCCGCCGGCTCACGCTCTACCTCGAGGAGAGCCTCTATCGCGGCACCAAATGGGTGGTCTTCGAGCCTAATGACGAGCCGCTCTGGGCCCAGATCCGCCTCAATGTCGGCGCCTTCATGCACACGCTCTTCCGCCAGGGCGCCTTCCAGGGAACGACCCCGCGCGACGCCTACCTGGTCAAATGCGACCACGAGACGACGACGCAGAACGACATCGACAACGGAATCGTCAACATCCTCGTGGGCTTCGCCCCGCTCAAGCCGGCCGAGTTCGTTATCATCAAGATCCAGCAGATCGCCGGCGACATCCAAGCCTGAGGAGAGCGCGATGGCGCAGTTCACCGTCAACGCGACCCGCTTCGACCCCTACAAGACCTACAAGTTCCGGGTGAAGTGGGACGGCCGCTATGTCGCCGGGATCAGCAAGGTGGGCGCCCTCAAGCGCTCGATCGAGGTGGTCCGGCACCGCGAGGGTGGCGATCCGTCGCTCGAGCGGGTCTCGCCGGGCCGGGCCAAGTTCGAGCCGGTGACGCTCGAGCGGGGAGTCACCCACGACATCGAGTTCGAGGTCTGGGCCAACAAGGTCTGGAACTTCGGCAGCGGCCTCGGGGCCGAGGTGTCGCTGCGCGATTTCCGCAAGGACATCATCATCGACCTCTTCAACGAGGCCGGGCAGAAGGCGCTGTCCTACAAGATCTATCGCTGCTGGGTCTCGGAGTTCCAGGCGCTGCCCGACCTCGACGCCTCGGCCAACGCCATCGCGATCCAGACGCTGAAGCTCGAGAACGAGGGCTGGGAGCGCGACTACGAGGTGACCGAGCCGGCCGAGCCGAGCTTCAACGAGCCGCCGGGCTGACCCAGGTGGCGACCGCACCCATGCCGGGCCTGCGGACGATGACCGGGTTCGACGAGCTTCTGGTGCAGGATGCCGTGGCGGCCGGCGAGCCCCGCACTCTCGTCACCACCCGCCTGCTCAGCGCCTGCCTCGGCGAGGGTGGCGAGGACCGCGCGCTGGCGATGACAGTGGGCCGGCGCGAGACGCTGCTGCTCGAGCTGCGCCGGAGCGCCTTCGGCGAGCGGATCGAGGCCGTCACCCGTTGCCCGCGCTGCGGCGAGGCGCTCGACCTCGACCTCGTCACGGGCGACCTGCTGCTGGCGGCACAGGACGAAGCCGCGGCGGCCGAGGTCGAGATCGAGGCCGATGATGTGGGCTGGCGGGCGGTCCTGCGGCCGGTCACCGGCGCCGACCAGAGGGCGGCGCTCGACGTCCAGGACCCGGCGGCGCTCCTGCTCCGGCGATGCGTGACGGGCCTCGTGCGCGACGATGGTGTCGCCTGGCCGATCGAGGAGCTCTCCCCGGCGCTCCGCGCGGCGCTCGACGACGCGCTCCGCCGCCTCGATCCCATGGCGGAGATCCGCCTCGACCTCGCCTGCCCCGCCTGCGGGCACGGCTTCTCCGCACCATTCGACGTGGCGGCGCAATTCTTCGCCGAGCTCGCCGCCGAGGCCGATCAGCTCCTGCGCGAGGTGCTGGCGATCGGCCGCACCTGCCACTGGAGCGAGACCGAGATCCTCGGCCTGCCCCGGCCACGGCGCCGCGCCTACGCGACCCTGGCCACGGCGCGATGAGCCCGGCGTCGTTCCTCGCAGGCGTGGCGACACGGGGGGCCGCCTCCGGGTTGGCGGCGCTGCGGCCGGACGTCTGGCGTGGCCGCGAGCTGGCAGCGACGGGGGATGCCTCGCCGCCCGCACCGGCGATCGCTCCAACCCCGGCCGCCCGAACCGAGGCGACGCCACCCGCGACCGCGAGCCCGCCCTCCCCGATCGCCGTCCGTCCGCCGCCGGCGCCGGCGCCGGCACGATCGTCCGCCCCCCAGCCGCCGGCAGCGGCGATGCGGGACACCGTCCGGACACCGCTGCCGGTGATCGCCGCGTCATCGCCGCCGGCCCTGCGCGAGGCGACACCGTCGCGGCCGGCAGTGGCGCCAGCTCCAAGGGCCTCGTCGGTGATCGCGTCCGCCGTCTCGCCACCGCCCGAAGCCGGCGCCGAAGCGGCTCCGCCCGCCATGGTCGAAGTGAGCGCGCTACGATCGACCGTGCCGACCGATGCGGGCTTCGACCGCTTCCCCATCCAGCCGCGCCTTCGGCCGGGCGACCCGCCGCTGCCGCCACCGCCGGCCGAATCACCGGCCGAGCCCGTGATCGAGGTCAGGATCGGCCGGCTCGAATGGCGGCCGCAGGCGCCGTCCACCCCGCCGCCGGCCGCACCGGCCGCGGCTCGGGCCAGCGGCTTCGCCGCCTATGCCGCGCTGCGGGCCGGCATCGACCGGGGCAGGCGCTAGACATGGCCGGCTATCGCGCCATCGAGGGGGCCAGCCGGACCCTGCGATCGCTGCTGCGCGACCGGCTGCAGGAGCCCGTGCCGGTCACCCTCCTGCCGCCCGATGTCGAGCCGCCCGATATCGATGGCCCCCGGATCAACCTCTATCTCTTCGAGATCAAGGAGCAGGCCCAGCTCAAGAACCAAATGCCGCCCGGCGAGGGACCCGCCGGCGCCTACGGCAAGCCGCCGCTCTCGCTCGAGCTCTTCTACCTCCTGACCACCATCGCCTCGAGCGAGACGGCGCTCGAGGCTGATCTGGGCTGCCAGCGCATGCTGGGCGACGCGCTCGGCGTGCTCGCCGAATGGCCGATCGTCACCAGGAAGCTCCTGGCCGTCACCGCCAACGATCGGCCGCAGGGCGCGCCGATCCTCGACGTTGGCCTGCTCGACGAGCACGAGAGCCTGAAGATCACGCTGCATCCGGCCGGCATCGACGAGCTGACCAAGATCTGGACGGCGCTGCCCGAGGGCGCCTTCCGTCGGGCCGTCGTCCTCGCCGTCTCGGTCGTGCAGATCAGCGCCCGCGTCCCGCCCGCGAGCCCGCGCCCGGTGGCGACCCGCCGCCTGATCGCCGATATCGGCCGGCGGCCGATGCTCACCTCGGTCTTCCGCCGGGCGCTCCTGCCGACCGATCCCGTGGCCGAGCCCAGGGTCGTCCTGGGCGACCAGATCATCATCCGGGGGCACAATCTGGCGGGCCAGCGCACGCTCGTCCGCCTGGGCGCGCTCGACCCGATCGAGGTGGAGCCCGACGGCGCCGGCGAGCGGCTCGTGGTCACCCTGCCGGACGAGACCTATCCGGCCACGGCCGACCCGCCGGGGCCGAGGCCGATCCCGATGGACCAGCGCCTGCGCGCCGGCACGCTTACCGTGCAGGTGCTGGTCGAGCAGGTGCGGGAGGCGGTGCAGGGCGGCCGCGACGATCCGGGCACGCCCGGCAGCGCCACGGCACGAATCTTCTCGGATGTGGGCGTGCTGCAGCTCCTGCCGGAGCTCACCGGCGCCAGCCCGGCCAGCGCCACGGTGGCTGCGGCGGCAGCGCCGGATGCCCGGCTAACGCTCACCGGCAGGCGCCTCTTCCAGCCGAGCGCGGCAACCATCGTGCTGGTCGGCGAGCACGCCTTCGACGGCGAGCGCGTCGTCCTCGATCCGACCCGGGAATGGCTGCCGCCGCCGGATGACCGGACCGCCGTTCCGTTGCGCCGGCTCGCCGCGTCCCTGCCGCCGCCGCCGCCGGGCGGAACGGTCTATCCCTTGCGGGTGATCGTCGACGGGGCGCCGGGCGCCGCGGGCCCCGCCATCACCTTCAGGCTCGACCCATGAGCGCCCGGCGCATCCGGCTGGCTGCCGAGACGGGCGTGTCGCCCCTGGACCTCGAAGGCGAGCTCGGGCGGTTGCGCCGCCTGCTCGGCGAGGCCGGCGAGCGGTTGCGGCAGGCGCATGGCGACGATCCGCTCGCCACCCATCGCGGCCTCGTCATCAGCGACGCGGCCTTCGGGCGGATCGTCGACGCACCGCCGGCATCGCCGGCACCGCCGGCACCCCTGCCGCCGGCCGAGCCGCGCTGGGCGCCGCTCGCCGGCCTCGCCCGGCGCCTCGCGCTCGACGCCTTCGCCACCGACCTCGTGCTCCTGCTCCTGGCCGGCGAGCTGGCCCCCGAGCTCGGCGCCGCCATGGCCTATGTGCAGGACGACGCCGCCCGTCCCTGGCCGACCCTGGCGCTGGCCGGCCGCCTCTTCGCCATGCCGCCGGAAGAGGTGCGGTGCGCGCTCCTGCCGGACGCGCCGCTCCGGCGCCTGCGCGTGGTGGCCATCGAGGAGCAGGCTTCGGGCCTGCTGCCCGAGCGGCCGCTTCGGCTCGAGCCCGCGGTGCTCGGCTGGCTGCTCGGCCGCTACGCACCCGACCCCCTGGCCGCGGCGGCCCTGGACGAGCTGCCGGCACCGCTGCTCGATCATCCCCTGGCGGAGCTGGCGGAGACCCTGGCGGCACGTCTCGCCGAGCCGCGGGCACCGCTGCGGCTGGCCCTTTCCGGCCCGCCACGCTCCGGCCGCCGGGCGGTGGCGACGGCCATGGCAGCAGGCCTCGGCCTCCGCCTCGTGACCCTCGACCTCGAAACGCTGGCGGCTATGGGCGAGCCGGCTGAAGCGCTCGTCGCGACCCTCTCGCGGGACGCGGCGCTGCTGGACCTCGCCTATCTCATCGAGGAGCCGACCGGCGATCGGACCGCATCCGGTGTCATGGCGCTCTGGCGGCTGCTCCTGCGGCGGCTGGAAGCGCTGCTGGTCACGCTGCAGCCGCCAGGGGCACCGGTCGCGGCAGGGACCCTGGCGGTCGAGCTGGACGACCCTGGCCTGGCACGCCGGCTCGGCCTCTGGCGCCTGGCCCTGCCCGAAGGCCACGCCGTCGAGGAGGCACCGCTCGCCGAGCTCGCCGGCGCCATCGAGCTCGGGCCGACGGAGATCGCGCGGGTGGTCGAAGCGGCGGCGGCCGGACCGGCGCTGACCGCGGAGCGTCTTCGCCTGGCGGCCCGGCGCCAGGCGGCGGCGGCCATGGGCGGGCTCGCCGAGCGGCTGACGCCTGCCGCGAGCTTCGACGATCTCGTCCTGCCCGACGACACCATGGCGCACCTGCGCGAGATCGCTTCCGCCGCCCGTGGCCGCGCCCGGGTCATGGGCGCCTGGGGCATGGTGCCGGGCAGCCGCGGCCAGGGGCTCGCCGTCCTCTTCACCGGCCCATCGGGCACCGGCAAGACCACCGCCGCCGAGGCGCTGGCCAAGGAGCTCGATCTCGATCTCTGGCGCATCGACCTCGCCGGCACGGTCAGCAAATGGATCGGCGAGACCGAGAAGAACCTGAAGAGGATCTTCGATGCCGCCGATGGCGGCGGCGCCGTGCTCTTCTTCGACGAGGCGGACGCCCTCTTCGGCAAGCGCGCCGAGGTCAAGGACGCGCGCGACCGCTTCGCCAATATCGAGATCGACGATCTCCTGCAGCGGGTCGAGCGGCATCGCGGCATCGCGATCCTGGCCACCAACCGCAGGGGCGATCTCGATCCCGCCTTCATGCGCCGCCTGCGCCATGTGGTGCCCTTCCCCTGGCCCGACGCCCCGGCGCGGCGCCGGATCTGGGCCGAGAGCTTTCCGCCGACGACGCCGACGGCGGCGCTCGACCTCGACCTCCTGGCAGGCATGGAGCTCGCCGGCGGCAGCATCCGCAACATCGCCCTCAACGCCGCCTGCCTCGCCGCCGCGGAGGACGTGCCGGTCGGCATGGCGCATATCGGCCACGCCGCCCGCCGCGAGCACCAGAAGCTGGAGAAGCTGCCGGTCGGCCCGCCATCGCGGGAATTCTGGCCAAAGGAAGCGGGGCGATGAGGACCCGCATCCAGATCGACCGGCTGGTGCTGGACGGCCTGCCGGGCACGACGACGCCGGCAGCGCTCGAGCGCGCGATCCGGGCCGCCCTCGAGGCGCGGCTCAAGGCGACGGCACCGGCGCGATCGGCATCCGCCTCGACCCTGCGCCTCGAAGGCCGGAGCGGCTCGCTCGACCAGGCGGCGGGCGATGTCGCGAATGCCGTGGCGGGCCTGGCCGGGGGCCGGCGATGATGCGCGCCAGAGCAGCGGCGGTGGCACCAACGCCAGCGGCGCCACGCCGTCCTGTCGCCGTCCGGATCGCCCGGCCTTCCTCCAACCAGCTCCTCCAGGCGAAGCTGAGGATCGGGCCCGTCGACGATCCCTTCGAGCGCGAGGCCGACCGGGTCGCCGACGCGGTGGTGCAGCGCAAGTGCGTCGCCTGCGCGCGGGAGGAGGAGGACGAGACGGTGCGGCTGAAGGCGGCGGGGCCAGCGCGTGGCTCGGCCGAAGGCGCCGTCGCCGGCCTGCGGGGCGGCACGCCCTTGCCGGCCAGCGAGCAGCGCTTCTTCGAGGGGCGGCTCGGCCACGATCTTTCAGCCGTACGGGTGCACGAGGCAGCGCCGGGGGCTGCCGCCATCGGTGCCAGGGCCTTCACGCTCGGGCACCGCATCGCGTTTGCACCCGGCGAGTGGCGGCCGGGCACCAGAGAGGGTCGAAAGCTGCTCGCCCACGAGCTGGTCCACGTTCTCCAGCAGGGTGCCGGCGGCGCCCCGGTCCTGCGTCGCCAGCCGGCGCCGGGGCAGCGAACGCGCTGCGTCGGCGATGTCTGCTTCGAGGAGACGCCGGGCGCGCCGTCGGCGGCCGGGCCGGGCGGGACCAATCTGCGCGGCGACGTGGCACGGCGCGAATATGTCCGGGGCGATCCCGCGCGGACCGTGAGCACCGGCAGCGTCGGCGTCGAGTTCGATCCCCTCGCCTGCGCCGTCACGATCCCGAAGATCGTGCGTTTCCAGCAGCCGCCGAACGGCACCTGGGGCAGTTGCGAAGGACCGCCGGCTCCGGCGACCGCGGTGCCCAACATCCCGCCAGCGCGCATGACGAGCCTGCAGGCCGAGTTCCTCTCGCTGATCAGCGAGCGGTTGAACGGCTGGTACAGCGTCAAGCTGGAGGGCAAGGACTGCCCCGGCGCCTGCCAGGGCAGGACCATGCCGATCCAGGTCCGGGTCGGCACCAGCCTCGGCCAGGTCGGCACCGACCAGGCCAGCGTCATGACCGTGACGCCGGTCAACCGGCAGGGCCGCTCCTATGTGCAGGGCAGCGACATCGTCCTCTGCATGGGCGCCTCCGGCATCGCCGAGACGATCCCGCACGAAGGCGTGCATTTCGCCCTCGGCCATGGCGACGAGTACCGGGAGGAGGATGACGCCAAGGCGGCGCGCGCACCGCGCGGCCAGTACAGCCCCGAGCGCGAGATCGAGAGCGACTATTCGCTCGCCGGCTCGCAGCACGATCACGGCCGCTTCGCCCAACTGCACGAGCGGCACTTCCAGTTCGTCCCCGCCTTCCTCGAGCGGGCCTATCCGGGCTGCCGGGCATCGCTGGTCGAGCTGAAGCGGCCGACCCTGCCCGATTTCCGCCCCACCTACAGCTTCGGCTACGCCTCGCTCAACGGCCTCCCGGGTCTCTACCAGAGCCTGGCGCTCGAGCTCGGCGTGCCATTCGACCGGCTGCGCCGCTGGGAGCTGACCGTCGGCCCGCGGGCAGCCATGCTCTGGGGCAGCGGCGATCAGAAGAGACGCGAAGCCTTCACCCTGGGTCTCCGGCTCGGCTTCGAGTACCGCACCTCGCCCGGCCAGGGCGGGCTCAAGCTGGGGGCGTTCGGCGAGCTCGGCTATGGCAGCTTCGGCTCCACGGACTATTCGGGAAGCTACTACAGCGAGACCAGGAAGTCGCTCTACGGCGAGGTCGGGGTCGGGCTCGGCTATCGCTTCGGCACCGGAGCGCGGCGTTTCGTGGTGGGTGCCGAGGCCGCGGTCGGCGGGGCGATGGGCACTGGCGCCATAGGCCCGATCACGCCCGAGCTCGAGCGGGATCCCGCCTTCACCCGCTCGTTCCGCGCCGGCCTGACCCTGGGGTTCGAGCTGTGATGCGGGCGCACGCCATGCGGCCCTGGTCCAGGACCAATGCCCCGCCCGCGCGGCCGAGGCCGGCGTCGCCGGCAGCGCCCTCAAACCAATGGCTGCAGGCGAAGCTGAGGGTCGGGCCGGTCGACGATCCCCTCGAGCGCGAGGCCGACCGTGTGGCGGACGCCCTGGTCAATGGCGGCGTCGCCGACCCCGAGGCCGGGGCGCCGGCCCAGGTGCAGCGCAAATGCGCCGCCTGCGCCGCGGCGGAGGATGAAACGGTCCACCGCAAGGCCGCCGGCCCCGGCCATGGCGCCGCCGTGACTGCCGCTTCCGCCCTCGGCCCCGGCACGCCCCTGCCGGCGGCCGAGCGCGCCTTCTTCGAGCCCCGGCTCGGCCGCGATCTCTCGGCGGTGCGCCTGCATCACGCGGAGCCGGCGGCGGTCGGGCTCGGTGCCCGCGCCTTCACCCTCGGCCGCGACATCGCCTTCGCCCCCGGCGAGTGGCGGCCCGCCACGCTCGAAGGGCGCCGGCTGCTGGCGCACGAGCTGGCGCACGTCGTGCAGCAGGGCAAGTCGGGCGAGCCCCGCGTGCAGCGTCAGGCCAACCCCATCGACAAGGACGCGCAGGCGCTGATCGATCTCGCCCATGACGCGAAGAAGCCGCTGAAATGGCGGGCGCTCGAGCTGATCTCGCGCATGCTCCAGACGTACTTCCCCCACCAGGCCGGCCTGGTCGGAGGGGTGAGCTTCGACGAGGCAGAGCCCGGGCTGCGCACGACCTATCGCGGCAAGGTGGCGAGCCGGGTCGGCCTGATCACGGTCGGCCGCAACTTCGTCGAAGGCACGACAAGGCGGCTGATCTCGCGGCGCGTCGCCCAGCTCGATCACGAGCTCACCCACATCGAGCAGCAGCGGGCCGGCATGGCCGGCGCCAACCGCAGCGACGAGCGCGAGTTCCTGGCCTTCGCCGAGGAGGCGGCGTTCACCGAGCGGCCCGGCACCGGCACGATGCCACACGCGATGCGGGTGACGCTGATCGATGGGGCGCTCGGCTACTATCACTGCCTGAGCGCGTCCTTGCAGAAGCAGTATGCGAGCCGCGAGCAGGCGCTTTTGAAGCTGCGCGCGACACACGACGGCAAGTCGGGCAACCCGCCCACGAAGCCACCCACCACCTGCCGAAGGGTAGGCTGAGAGCGCCATGAGCACCTTCCCCGGCTCCCCCCGCATCCTCAAGGGCGCCATTGTCGCCTACAGCCTGCCGGCGCTGGTGCCGAAGGTCGTGGTCTTCCAGTACAACCCGGAGCAGGTGACGCGCTCCTTGACCCCGCGCACCGCCGAGGCCGGCACCGGCGGCGGCCGGGGCGAGGCCAACCGCGCCGATGGCCCGCCGGACGAATCCATCACGCTCGCCGTCGAGATCGACGCAGCCGACCAGCTCGAGCACCCGGAGGACCACGGCACCACCGTCGAGGTCGGCCTGCATCCGGTGCTGGCGGCCCTCGAAGGGCTCCTGTACCCGTCCTTCCCCGTGGTGGTCGCCAACCAGGTGCTGTCGGCCCTGGGCGGCGCCTTCATCCTGGGCGAGCCGGTGCCCTTGGCGCTCCTCGTCTGGGGCGCGGCACGCGTGCTGCCGGTCAGAGTGCAGAGCCTCTCGATCACCGAGCAGGCGTTCGACACGCGGCTGAACCCGATCAACGCCAAGGCGGATCTCGGGCTCAAGGTCCTGACCTACCGCGACCTCGAGATCACCGATCCAGCCTATTGGGTCTACATGGCCTCCTTCACCCAGAAGGAGGTCATGGCGGCCCTCAACCTCGGCCAGGGCACCGGCGCCCTCGGCCGTGCCCTGCCCTTCTGACAGAGGAGGAATGGAGCCATGTTCTTTCGCGGCAGCCGCTACGAGCCGATCGAGACCGCCACCCTGAAGCGCCCGGACGGCAGCGAGATCCGCTACAAGCGCCTGCGGCCGGTGCTCTCCGAGCCGGCGCGGATGGTCTACGTCGTGCAGGACGGCGACCGCATCGACACGGTCGCCTGGAACGTCTTTCGCGACGCCGAAATGTGGTGGCGGATCGCCGACGCCAACGCCGATCTGGTGGCCGACGGGCTGACCGACGAGCCGGGTCGGCAACTCGCCGTTTCCCTCCCCGTGCGCTGAGCGCCCGATGCAGCTCGTCCCCTCCTTCTTCATCGTCCAGGTGCTGAAGGCGCCCTTGCCGAAGCCGTTCGTCGATGCGCTCGAGAGCATCGAGGTCGAGTGCTCGACCGACACGGCGTCGATCCTCCGCCTGCGCTTCGCCCTCTCGCGCAACTGGCTCGGCGACTGGGACCTCTTGATGCTCGACCTCTTCCGCCCGTTGCTGCCGGTCTCGGTGCGGCTCGCCTTCGGCAGCTTCGTGCCCGAGACCCTGGTCAACGGCTATGTCCGGGAGACGAAGCTCCTGAACGGCGACCGGCCGGGCCAGGCGCGGCTCGAGGTGGTGGCCATGGATGCCACCGCGACCTTGATGAACCACATCGAGCAGCCGATGCCGTATCCCAACCAGCCGGACAACATCGTCGCCATGCAGATGTTCGCCCGCTACGGCATCGTCGCCACGCCCGTGACCGTCTTTCCGGTGCCGATGACCCGCACCATGCTCGACACGCAGACCACGGTGCGGGCGCCGGACATCCGCTACCTCCGACGGGCGGCCAGGCTGCACGGGCACGAGCTCTACGTGCAGCCCGAGCCGCTCTCCGGCCTCGACGTGGCTCATTTCCACCCGCCCTTCACGGCCCTGCCGACGCAGGGCGTGCTCTCGACCGACTTCGGTGCCGCGACCAACATGTCGGGCTTCCACGTCACCTACGACACGCTGCGCCCGACCATGGCGCTCGGCGTCGCCGTCGATGCCCGGACCAAGGCGCCCGTGCCGGCGGTCGTGCCGGTCGCGAGCGAGCCACCCATGGGCCTCGAGCCGGCGCTCTTGCGCGTCCTGCCGCCGGCGATCACCCGCCCCTTGATGTGCAACGCCGCCAACCCGGCCGAGGCGCTGCTGCAGGCGCGGAGCCTCGCCAACCGCACCAGCCGTGCCCTGAAGGCCAGCGGCACGGTCGACGGGCTCAAGTTCGGCCGCATCCTGCGGGCCGGGCTGCCGGTCGCGATCCGCGGCGCCGGCCGGCAGCACAGCGGCAACTACTACGTCACCAGGGTCACCCACACGATCCGGCGCGGCGGCTACGAGCAGGGCTTCGAGGCGTGGCGCAACGCGGTCGGCCTGACCGGGGCCGAGCTCTTCGTCGATCCCCTGGCCCTGGCGAGCTGAAGGAGGCTCATGGCATGCTCGACGAGACGATGGACCTGGAGGACGAATGCGGCGCGCAGGATCGGCTCCTCGGCAAGTATCGCGGCATCGTCTTCAACAACCAGGATCCGCTCCGGCTCGGCCGCATCCAGGCGATGATCCCGGAGGTCCTGGGCGAGATCCCCTCGGGCTGGGCCAGCCCCTGCACGCCCTATGCGGGCACGCTCGCCGGGCTCTACACGGTGCCGCTGCCCGGTGCCGGGGTGTGGATCGAGTTCGAGGCGGGCGACATCTCACGGCCGATCTGGGTCGGCGGCTGGTGGGCGACGGGCGAGCTCCCGCCCAAGGCCAAGGGTGCGCCGGCCAAGACGACCGACAAGGTGCTGCGCAGCGACACCGGCTTCTCGATCGTGCTCGACGACCTGGGCCAGACCGTCGTCATCAGCGATGCCGCCGGCACCAACCAGGTCGAGGTCAGCCTCCTGACCGGCACGGTGACCCTGAAGGGCATGGCGCGGGTGGTGAGCACCGCCCCCCTGGTGCAGCACGGCAGCGACAGCGCCGCCCACCCGGCGGTGCTTGGCGACCAGCTCATGGCCTACCTCTCGACCCTGGTGACGCTGTTCAACACCCATGTCCACCCGGGCGAGCTGGCGCTCGGCGTGCTGCCGGTGACGCCGGCCCCGGCGGTGGCACCCTTTCCACCGCCGCCCGCCTCGATTCTCTCCACCAAGGTGCTGCTGGAGTAGCCGCCATGGCGCTGAAGGCGGGAACGCAGGCCGATTGGAACGGCAGCCTCGCCCAGTCGATCGAGCAGCGTCTCGACGCGCTGCTCCTGGCCGACGGCCTCCCGGGCCTGCCCGACGGCCCGGAGGAGCAGGTGCGCGGCCGCCGCCATCTCTTCCTCGCCATCGCCCAGGCCGTGGTCGAGCATCTGCATGCCAACCCGGGCGCCTTCGTCCTCGGCGATTCGCCGAGGCGGACCCTCTTGCGGATCGAGAAGGCACCATGAGCGACCGGCCCCTCTGGCTCGACCATCCCTACCATGTCGACGCCACCGGGCGGACCGCGCTGGTGGGCGAGGACGGGCGCATTCGCGACATGATCGAGCAGATCCTGTTCACCAGCCCGGGCGAGCGGGTGATGCGCCCCGATTTCGGCTGCGGGCTGAAGCAGCTCGTCTTCATGCCGGCCTCGGACGCCCTCGCCGCCTCGACCCAGCAGCTCGTCCAGGGCTCGCTGATGCGCTGGCTCGAGGGTGTCATCACCGTCGAGGCCGTGACCTGCCTGATCGGCGACGGATCGATCGAGGTGACCGTGGCGTGGCGCAAGCTGGACACGGGCGACCGCCAGGAAGGCCGCTTCGTGCGCGAGGTCGTGACATGAGCCTCGATGCCGATCTCTTCTGTCGCGAGGACGAGCGCCGGGCCCTCCTGCTCGAGCATCCGACCCTGAACGGCATCGACTACGTCGAGTACGACGAGTTCCCGGCCTTGCCGCCGTCCCAGCGCTACCGGCTCGCCATCACCTTCCTGAAGGCGCCGCCCATCGGCCTGATGGGTGCTGATCTCGCCATCACCGGCGGTGTTCGCAACACCGGCATCATGGCCCTGCCGGGCCCCCTTGCGGCGGCGCCGTCCCCGCCCGAGCCGCCGCACACGCTCTACGCCCAGCTCGACGGCTCCGGCGATTTCTCGACCTACGTCGTGACGGTCCACCACGCCGATCTCGACGGGCGGCTCGACCACGCCCCCTTCAGCTTCAAGGCCGGCTGCCCGAGCGAGCTCGATTGCCGGGTTGTGCAGGTCTGCGAGCCGGAGCCCCTGGAGGAGCCGAGGCTCGATTACCTCGCCAAGGACTTCGCCAGCTTCCGCCGGCTGCTGCTGGATTTCGCCCGGACCCGCAACCCCGGCTGGGCCGAGGCCCTCCCGGCCGAGCTCGGCACCACCCTGGTCGAGCTCATGGCCTACAAGGGCGACCTTCTGAGCTGGTCGCAGGACGCCGTCGCGACCGAGGCCTTTCTCGAGACCTGCCGGCTTCGGATCTCGGCCAGGCGGCACGCCCGGCTGGTCGACTACCGCATGCATGACGGGCGCAACGCCGCCGGATTCGTCGTGCTGGAGGCCAAGGACGGCTCTCCCGCCAACGGCGTCGTGCCGATCGGCACCCGTTTTCTCACCCGGCTGCGGCAGCCCCTGCGCGGCCAGGCGGACACGCCGGGTCCGGTGATCACCGAGCTCGCCGAGAGCGCCTTCGACGGCGACCCGGCGCTGCGCGAGGCCCTGGTCTTCGAGGCCAGCGCCCGGACCCGGGTCCTGCCGACGCTCAACCGGCTCTTCGCGCACGAGCTGGGCGACGCGCAGTGCTGCCTGCCCAAGGGTGCGAGGCGGGCCTTCCTCTTCGGCGTCGGCGCCGATCTCGAGGCCTTCGCGCCGCCGCTCGAGGCCGGCGACTGGCTGCTCATCGAGGAGGTCAAGGGGGTGGCGAGCGGTGCCGCCGTCGACCTCGACCCGGCACGGCGGCAGTTCGTCCGCCTCGTCGAGGCGCGCTCGACAGTGCCCGCCACGCCGCCGGCCGTGCCGCCGCCGCTGACCGACCCGGTCTTCAAGCGGCGCGTCGGCGGCACGGCGGCGGAGCCCGTCCTCCAGCCGGTCGCGGCCGGCGACGAGGCAGCGCCGCGGCTGCCGCTGGTCGAGGTGGTGTGGCGCGACGCCGATGCGCTGACCATGCCGTTCTGCATCTCCACCACGACCGCGCGCGGCCAGCCGATCAACCATGTCTCGATTCTGCGCGGCAATGTCGTGCCGGTCGACCACGGGCGGACGGTGCAGCTCGAGCCAGGCGATCTTCCGGCTGAGCTTCCCGGCTTCGCACGGGTCTCGACGCTGCGCCTCGAGCTCGCACCGCTGACCGTCGAGGCCCCGGCCGAGGCGGGCCCGCGCGACGCCCAGGACCGGCCGCTCGCCGGCCGCCACGACCTCGATCGCGACGTCCGCGACTGCCTCCCCGCCGTGCGCCTGCGCCTGACCCTGCCGGGGGCGCCGCCGACCTGGTGGCAGGCGGTCCCCGATCTCTTGGAGAGCGGGCCGTTCGAGGAGCATTTCGTCGCCGAGATCGACAACTCGGGCGCCGCCACGCTCCGCTTCGGCGACGGTATCAACGGCCGAAGCGCCGAGGGTGCGACCGCCATCGAGGTCCATGCCCGGATCGGCAACGGGATCGCCGGCAATGTCGGGCGCGACGCCGTGGCCCACGCCGTCTTCATCGCCCCGGCCGCAGCACCCGACGCCTTTCCGGACCTCCTGGCCGTGCGCCAGCCCCTGGCCATGGCGCACGGTCAGGAGCCGGAGACGATCGCCGAGGTGCGTGAGCTCGCCGGGGCCGCCATGCGCGCCGTCCAGCTCCGCGCCGTCACCGAGGCCGATTGGCAGGCGCGGGCCCTGGCCGTCCCGGGCGTCGCCGACGCCAGGGCGACCTTCCGCTGGACCGGCAGCTGGCACACTGTCTTCGTCGCCCTGCACCCCGTCGACCCGGCGGATCTCCTGATCCTGCCGGGCGGCCGAGTCCGGCTCGCCAGGGGCTTCGCGAGCCGGACCAGGGCCGCCCTGGGCCGGGTGCGGCTCGCCGGCTACGACCTCGTCCTCGACACCGCCCAATACGTGCCGCTCCGGCTCGCAATCCGGCTCTGCGTCGCCACCGGCCATTTCCGCGGCCAGGTGCTGGCCGCCGTCGGCGAGCGCCTGTCCAACCGCCGCCTGGGCGATGGCCGCCTCGGCTTCTTCCACGTCTCGCGCCTGCGCTTCGGCTCGGCCGTCAGGCTCAGTCGGATCATCGCCGCGGTGCAGGAGGTGCCCGGCGTCGCCTCGCTCGAGGTCCGTGCGTTCCATCGCTACTGGCGGCTGCCCAATGGCGAGCTGGAGGCGGGCTTCCTGCCGCTCGGCCCCTTCGAGATCGCCCGGCTCGACAACGACCCGAGCCTGCCGGAGAACGGCGTGCTCGAGCTCGACGCGGTGGGCGGGCTCTGACCGTGACCCGCCTCGACACCTGCCATTGCTGCGAGCCGCCCGTCGGAGCGACGCCGCTGCGCATCTGGAACCGGCCGGGCCTTCCGTCGATCGCCTATCGCGTCGGCAGCTTCGCGAGCTTCCGCGCCGCGATGCTGGCCGCCCTCGCCCGCGAGCTGCCGGAGCTTTCGACCCGTTCCGGCGACGACCACACGATCACCCTGCTCGAGCTCTGGGCCGCCCTCGGCGACGTCCTCACCTTCTATCAGGAGCGGATCGCCAACGAGGTCTACCTGCGCACTGCCCTGCACCGCCCGTCGGTGCGCATGCTGGCGGCCCTCCTCGACTACCAGCCGCGGCCGGGCCTCTCGGCCGAGGCCGACCTCGCCCTCACCCTGGACGACGGCGCCGCGCTCGCCATCGGCGCCGGGGTCAGGGTGATGAGCCTGCCCGGTGCCGGCGAGCAGCCGCAGACCTTCGAGACGCTCGAGCCGTGCGACGGCATCGCCGCCCTCAACCGCCTGAGGGCCCGGCCGGTGCCCGTGCCGGACCGGCCGCTGAGTGCCGGCCGTGACCGCGCCCTCCTGCTCGACGGCGGTCCGGCCATCGCGGCCGGCGACCGGCTCGCCTTCTGGACGGCGACGGCGCTCGAGGAGAAGCGCGTCGTCGCCGTCCTGCCGGAGGACGGGCTTCGCCGCCTCGTCTGGTCGCCGCCATTGGCCCAGGACCTGCCACCGGCACCGGCGGCGATCGCCGGCGGCCACGCCCACCGCCTTCGCCGCAGCCTCCGGTTCTTCGGCTGGGATGCGCCGAGCAGCTATCCGGCCTACGACCCGGGAAAGTACGATCCCGCCACCAAGCGGTACAACCCGCCGCCCTCCTGGCGGACCCAGGACCTCACGAGCCAGCTCGCCCTCCCCGAGGTCACAGCACCCCTTGCTCCGTTCACCTGGCCCCTGGACGGCAAGGTCGAGGGGCTGACGCCCGGAACGCGGCTGCTCATCCAGAACGGCGCTGTCGTGCGCCTCGCGACCGTGACGTCGGTCGCCGAGGCGCCGCGCGAGCTTGGGCCCCTGAAGGCGACGGTGACGGTCCTGACGCTGAGCGGGACCGCCGGCCTCGCCATCACCGACCGGCGCACCGCCCGCGTGCTGGAGGTCGACCCCGACGCCCTGGCGTTCCAGGACCACGCCTATCCAGCCCAGATCACCGGGGGCCGGGTGACGCTCAGGCCCGATCCGGGTGTCGCGATCGAGCGCGGCCGGCGCGTGCTCGTCGACGACGGCCAGGGCCATGTCCATGCGGCCGAGGTGACCGGCTCGGTCACGCTCGCCGACGGGTCCCGGGCGATCGACTTCACGCCGGCGCTGCCCGCCCCGATCGATGCCGAGAGCGCCATCCTCTGGGGCAACGTCGCCCGCGCCGGCCATGGCGAGACCCAGCCCCCGGAGACCCTGGGCGATGGCGACGGCGGTGCCGTCTTCCAGACCTGGGCCTTGGGCAAGCCCGACCTCAGCCGGCGACCTTCGGCCCGGTCCGTGATGGGCGAGCCCGAGCTCACCCTCCTCGTCGACGGCGTCCGCTGGCAGGCGGTCGAAAGCCTCTACGGCCAGGGACCCGACGCACCCGCCTTCAGGCTGGGCGAGCGCGACGACCAGAAGGCGCTGCTCACCTTCGGCGACGGGCGCACGGGTGCCCGGCTGCCGTCCGGGCGCGGCAACGTGGTGGCCCAGTACCGCAAGGGACGCGGGCTCGCGGGGCTCGTGGCGGCGCACAAGCTCAGCATCCTGCTCAACCGGCCGCCGGGCCTGCGCGACGCCACCAACCCGGCCCCGGCCGAGGGCGGCGCCGATCCCGAATCGCTCGATCAGGCGCGCCAGAACGCGCCGGTGAGCGTGCGCACCTTCGGGCGGGTCGTCTCGCTCGAGGATTTCGCCTGGCTCGCCACCGCCTCGGGCGCCATTGCCAAGGCCGAGGCGGACTGGGTGTGGCGCGGCCTCGATCGCTCCGTCCATCTCACCGTGGCAGCCGAGGGCGGTGGTGCTCTCTCGACCGTCGCCATGGCGCGCCTGCACGCGGCCCTCGACGCCGCCCGCGACCCGAACCACGTCCTCCTCGTGGCGAACGCGCTCCTCGTGCCGGTCGTGATCGCGGCCAAGCTCGTGGTCCTGCCGTCCTTCGTCCGGGCGACCGTGCTCGAAGCGGCCAGGGCACGGCTGCTCGACCATCTCTCCTTCGCCCGGGCCGGGCTCGGCCGGCCGCTGCACGCGAGCCAGGTGATCACCGTCCTGCAGGCGGTGGACGGCGTCGACGGCGTCGACCTCGACATCCTCCACTTCAAGGGCTGGACCACCTGGACGCCCGCGGCGCTCGCCGCGAGGGGTGCGACGGCGGCGCCCGATCAGCCGCATCTCCGCCTGTTCAGGGCCCGGCCCGCCCGGCAGGCCCAGGCCGACCCCATCGTGGCGGCCCTGCTCGCTTCCGGCGTCGAGGTCGTCCCGGCCGAGCTCGCCACCCTCGCCGACACCGACCTCGACCTTTCGGCCACGGGAGGGATCGGATGACCGGGAAGCGGCTCTACGACCTCCTGCCGGCGATCCATCGCGAGCGCGACGCCGAGGCGGGCCAACCGCTCGAGCGGCTGCTCGGCATCGTCGACGGGCAGGCCGCGATCATCGAGGCCGACATCGCCCGGCTCTACGACGACCTCTTCGCCGAGACCGCGTCCCCCTGGGTCCTGCCCTATATCGGCGACCTCGTCGGCAACGTGCCGCTCTTCGGCGCCGACGAGCTGGCAGGCGGCGACACGGCAGGCGAGCGCTTCGCCGATCTCAGGGGCCCCAGCCTCGTGCCCGACATCGGCGCCCGGCGCCGCGCGGATGTCGCGAAGACCATCTACTACCGCCGGCGCAAGGGCATGCCGCCCATGCTCGAGGAGCTGGCCCGCGACGTCACCGGGTGGGCCACGCATCTGGTCGAGTTCTTCCAGATCCTCGGCTGGACGCAGATGGTCCGCAACCACCCGCGACCCCTGGCGACCTTGCCGGATCTCCGCCGGATCGAGGCCTGCGATCGCGTGCGCGGCCCTTTCGACGGCTTCACCCACAGCGTCGACGTCCGCCCGATCGGCCCGCTCGACGGCTGGCATGCGATCCGGACGGTGGGCTTCTTCGTCTGGCGGCTCGGCGCCTTCGAGCTGGCCCAGGCGGACGCCAGGCGCGATCCTGTGGACGGCTTCGGCTGGCACGTCGCTCCGACCGGCCACGCCGCCCCGCTCTTCGCCGGCTGGCGCCGCGAGGGCGACGAGGCCGGCATGACCGAGGAGCGGCATGTGCCGGGGCCGATCCGCAAGGCCGCCTTCTTCGAGGACCTGAGAGAGGCGCACGGCCAGAGCCCGGTGCCCGAGGCAACCCGCTGGTATGCCACGCCACCCGCCGATCCGACGACGGCAGGGCCGGAGGGCAGCCTCTCGATCACCCTTCTCAAGGGCGGATCACGCTGGCCGGTGCCGACGGCACGGGTGCTCTGCGCCGACCTCTCGACCTTCAGGCAGCCGCCGGACGGCTTCGTCGGCGTCGACGTGGCGCTCGGCCGGATCGCGCTCGGCAGGAAGCTCGCGGCCGATCCTGCCGCGGCGATCGGCGACGACGCCGATGGGGTCGAGACCAGCCACCATTACGGCTTCGCCGCAGCACTCGGCGGCGGTCCCTACGAGCGGCGCGCCTGGACCATCCGCCGCGATCCCCTGGTCGGCGACACCACGCCGCCTCTGGTGCTGCGGGTGCGCAAGGACGGAGCAGGCGGCGCCTTCACGACGCTGGGAGCGGCCCTCGCCGACTGGGCCGGGCCGGTGCACCAGAAGCGGAGCACGATCATTGCGATCGAGGACAGCCGCACCTATCGGGAAAGCCCGTCGATCGAGCCCAAGGACGGCGGCTGGCTCGCCATCGAGGCGCTCAGCGGGACCCGGCCGCTCATCCTGGGCGACATCAGCGTCACCGGCAGCCACGACAACGCGGCCCTGACCCTCTCCGGGCTCTGGATAGAGGGCAAGGTCGAGGTCACGGGCTCGCTCGGCCATCTTCGCCTCCTCCACACCACCCTGGTGCCCGGGCCCACCGTCCTCGGCACCGGGCCGGAAAGCGGGCCGGCCATCCAGGCCAGCCTCGTCGTCGCCGCTGGCGCCGCACCCGACCTCCTGAACGAGAGCCTCACCCTCGATCTCGCCTTCTCGGTCACCGGGCCCTTGCGCGTCCCGCGCCACGCCCGCGCCCTTCGGCTGCTGGATTGCATCATCGTGGCCGACCCCGACGGCGATGCGATCGGCGGTGCCGCGGAGCCCGGGCCGCCGACCGCCATGGAGCGCTGCACCGTGCTCGGCCGCACCACCGTCGAGGCCCTCCTGCTCGCCAGCGAATCGATCCTCGAAGGCAGGGTCCACAGCAACCGGCGGCAGCTCGGCTGCGCCCGCTTCAGCTATCTGCCGCCGGGCTCGCGCACGCCCAGGCGCTATCGCTGCCAGCCGGACCTCGAGATCGAGGTCGAGCTTTTGGCCCTGGCCGCCCTCACTGGCACGGCCCCGACCGACGCCGAGCGCCAGGAGGTGGCGGCCCGGGTCGGACGCTGGCTGGTGCCCGTCTGGACCACGCGCCGCTGGGGCCAGCCGGGCTTCGCCCAGCTCCATGCCCATTGCCCCGAGGCGCTGAGCCGTGGTGCCGAGGACGGCTCGGAGATGGGGGCTTTCTCGCATCTGAAGCAACCGCAGCGGGCAGCGAACCTGCGCCAGAGACTGGATGAATACCTGCCGTTCGGGCTGGATGCCGGCATCGTGCCGGTGACCTGAGAGGGCGGCGAGAGCCGGGCGGCTCGGCCCGGCCGGGGGAACGAGGATGGCCGGCGACTATTCGAGGAACGGGTTCCACAGGAAGGATCGGGTCTCGGCCGTGCTCATGCAGCAGGGCCGGGTGACGCTCGACTCGGATCAGAACACCGAGGCTCTGGCGGTCGACCGGCGCATCAGGAATCTCGCCCAGGATGTCTGGGGCAAGAGCTGGGTTCCCGCCCGGACCACGCCCGACGCCTTCAGGCTGACACCCATCGCCGGCCCGGATCTCGCCATCGGCGCCGGCCGGCTCTACGCCTTCGGCCTCGTCGCCGAGGTTTTCCCCGAGGAGGCCGCCACGCTCAAGGCGCAGCCCTTCCTCCCCGGCCCCTTCACGGCCCCGGCGGCCGGCCCGGCGCTGGCCTATCTCGACGTCTTCGAGCGCGAGGTCACCTGGGTCGAGCAGCCGGAGCTTCTGGAAAAGGCGCTCCATGGCGTCGACACGACGACCCGCCGCCAGGTGGCGTGGCAGGTCAAGCTGCACAGCGCCGCCGACGCCGCCTGCGGCATGGACCTCGATGCCCTCTTCCCGCCGGGCTTCGGCCGCCTCACGACGGACGCGACCGGCACGCCCGCCTCCGACGATCCCTGCATCCTGCCGCCGACCGGCGGTTATCGCGGCCTCGAGAACCGCTTCTACCGCGTCCAGGTCCATGTCGCCGGCGCGACCGGCACCGCCCTGTTCAAGTGGTCGCGCGAGAACGCCTCGGTGGTCTCGCCGGTCGAGACGATCGCCACGAGCGGCACCAGGAGCCAGTTGCGGGTGACGCGGATCGGCCGCGATCAGGTCCTTCGCTTCTCGGCCGGCGACTGGGTCGAGGTTCTGGACGACCGGCGCGAGCTTTCGGGCGCGGCCGGGGAGATGGCGCGCGTCCTGAGCATCGACGAGGCGACGCGCACGGTCTTTCTCGACCGCGCCATGCCGCTCGGCGGAACGAGCGGCTTCGGCACCACGCCCGCCGCCCTGGCGGCGGCGCATACGCGCCTTATTCGCTGGGACCAGAGCCTGGAGCGCCACGGCAACGCGGTCGACCCCTCGACCGGCCTGATGACCACGGGTCCCCTGCCCATCGCCCTCGAGGACGGTGTTCAGGTGGGCTTCAGCGCGGCAGCCGGCACGTCCGGGGTGATGCGCGTGGGCGACCACTGGTCCTTCGCGGCACGCACCGTCGACGGCTCGGTGGAGAAGCTCGAGGCCGCACCTCCCGACGGCGTTCGTCATCACTACGTGCCCTTGGCCGAGGTGACGGTCGGCCCCGGCGGCTTCGTCGTGACCAGGGACTGCCGCGAGCCGGTGCCGCCCAAAGGCGGTGGCGGCGAGCGGCGGCCGAGCTGCGAGTGCTGCACGATCTGCGTCGGCGAGGACGGCGACGTGCCCGACCTCCGGGCGGCGCTGGCGGCCCTGCCGGCGCTCGCCCCGAGCCCCGCCACGCCCGTGCGCATCTGCCTCCTGCCGGGCGATCACCTGATCCCGGACGGGCTCGAGATCAATCGTCCCAACACGCGGATCGTCGGCTGCTTCCCGCGCTCCCGGCTGATCGTGCGCGGCGCCGGGCTGCGCTTCACCGCCGATGCGACCGGCATCGAGGAGGTCGTCGTGATCGGCGGCGCCGAGCGCGGCATGGTCGGCTTCGAGGGCATGAGCGACGGCTTCGCCAGGGCCTGCCAGGTCCTGGCGGTGGAAGGCACCTTCGCCCTCGCCGCCAACAAGGTGCGGCGCCTGAGCTTGACCGGGAACCGGCTCGAGGGTGCGGGCATCATGCTCTTCGGCGGCAGCCGGGAGGTCGAGATTGAAGGCAACGCGATCGAGAAGTTCAGGACGAGCGCCATCGTCATCGACGAGGAGGCGGGCGCCATCACGATTCTGAGCAATCGGCTCACGGACGGGCTCGGCTGCGGCATCGAGGTCGGCAAGCGTGCGGACCAGCTCCGGATCACCGGAAACGAGATCACCATGTGCCGGGGCGAGAAGACGTTCCTCGGCGGGGCGGCCGGCGGCATCGTCGTGCTCGATTCGGTGGACGGGCTGATCGTCCAGGACAACCGGATCGAAGGGAACGCCAGCGACGCGCCGAAGGATGCCGCCGGCATTTTCGTCGCCCGCGGGACGGCGATCCTGATCAGCCGCAACCGCATCCTGGGCAATGGCCGGGCCGAGATGGAGGAAGCGGCGGTCGCCGGCGGCATCGTGATCACCGCCGTCAGCCCGCCCGTCGACGTGGCCGGCGCGGCGCCACGCCGCTTCGATCCGGCGCTGATCGTCGAGGGCAACGTGGTCGCGGCCGAGCGCGGCCAGGCCCTCCTGGTGATCGGCCAGGGCGACATGCGGGTCCAGAACAACACGCTGATCAGCCGCCTCGGCACCGCCAGAGGGGTCGGTCCGAACGACCTCGGCATCCGGGACCTCGCATCCATCCTGATGATCGGCATCGAACGGCTCGGTGGTTTCGCCGAGAAGCTGATCGACGCCGCGGCAGGCGGCCCCGAGGCCCCCCTGCATGTGGTCGCCCTGGCCGAGGAAATCCGTGTGTCGGTGCCTGGCCGGGTGCTGGTGCACGGCAACCAGATGGCCCTCGAGCGACAGCTCGTCATCGACCGCGAGCGACCGACCCTGGCGGCGGTCGCCATCTACGGCTTCGAGGATGTCGACCTCGCGCACAACCAGGTGGAGCTCGATCGCGACGAGGCCCGGTTCTGCGTCAACGCCCTGATCGTCGGGCGAACCGTGCGCCAGCTCGGCAACCGACTGACCGAACCTCCGGAGGCAGCACTGGCATCGCTGCTTTCGCTCGGCTTCGATCTCAACACCTGCACGCAGAACCAGGGCAGCCACTGCATCCTGCCGCGGAGCCCGGCGCAGCTCGTCGACCGCTACAACCTCGTCGAGTTCCCGTCCGAGCTCTGCCCGCGCGGGTGACCGGTCGAGGCCCGGGGTCAGCCGAGATCGCGGGCCAGATGGAAGACGCAGTCGCCGCGCTCGGTCCGGCCCATGGCGCGCTGGCAGATGACGAGGCCCGACTGCCTGAAGTGGCAGGGCACGGGTGCTCGGCCCGGGTCCTCCGGAAAATAGATGTGGCCGGCGAGATCGCCCGCCTCGACCTCGGCGCCGAGATCGACCGCCTGGACGAAGAGCCCGCGCTCCGGCGCGTAGACGTAGAAGGAGCGGTCCGGCACCTCGACATAGCGCGGGCGGGGCGGCGGCGGCAGGTCGGGAGGCGCCTCCATGACGCCCAGATGGTCGAGCAGGCGGCGAAGACCCGCCTCGATCACCCGGATACCCTCGAGCCGGACAGCACCCCGCCCGCCGAACTCGCCGCCGAGTGCGACCAGCTTGTGCGACAGGGCGCAGGCCGAGGACAGCGTCGGCTCGTTGGTGAAGGCCCAGACCATGGCGATGGGCGGGGCGAAGGCGTCCAACGCGGCCCGCGCCCTGCGGTCGAGATCGGCGTCGCCCGAAAGCCGCATGGTGGCCAGCGTCAGGTAGTCGAGCGAGGCACCGCCCGAATGCAGGTCGTGCGTCGCGTCGCACATCGGATAGAGGACGGTGTCCAGGTAGTGGGCGATCTTGCCCGTCGGCCCGCCGGTCGCATCGCCGGGAAAGGCGCGGTTGAGATTGCCGCCGTCGAGCGGCGAGGTGCGCGTGCCGGCCACCGCCGCCGGCAGGTTGGTGGCGGGGAGCACGATGAGGCGGCCCTGCACCTCGGCCGGATCGACGTTACGGACGAGGTCGCACAAGGCGGCCTGGCCCTCGTACTCGTCGCCATGATTGCCGGCCATCAGCAGCACGGTCGGCCCCTTCCCGCGCGCGATCACCGCGAGCGGAATGGGGATGGTGCCGTAGGCCGACCGCGTCACCGAATGCGGCAGATGCAGGAACCCCAGCTGCTTGCCCGGGGCGTCGTAGTCGACGTCCGTCCAGATCGGCGATCTCGCCTTGACCATCGCCCGCCTACCCCTGCCAGTCCGTGCCGATATGCGCCAGGCAATCGCCCCGCTCGACGGCGGTGATGGGCCGCTTGCAGAAGGCGACCCCGGCACACTCGAAGCGCACCTCGCGAGGGGGCTGGTCCGGCTCGTCGATCTGGTGGATCCAGCCGCAGACCTGTCCGGCCTCGACCTCGTCGCCCAGGTTGAACGCGGGCTCGAAGGCGCCTCGACAAGGCGAATGAACGTAGTAGTCGGGCCCGGCGACCTTGAGGAGCCGTGTCCTCGTCATGGCACCCGCCGCCGGCTTCTCGATGACGCAGAGAAACGCCAGGAAATTCTCGATGCCGCGACGCGCCACACCGAGCGTGTCGAGGGTCACCGTGCCCGCCCCGCCCAGCTCCGTGCCGAGGCCGAGCACCCCCTTGCGGTCGGCAGCACAGGTGATGGTTGCGGCCGCGATCCCGCCCCCGGCGGCCGGCATGCCGCCGCCCTCGACGACATAGCCGATGGGTGCGCCATAGGCCTTCAGCGCCTCGAGCTTCCTCGCGAAGAGCGGGTCGTTCGGCCCGTCCTGGCGGATCAGGCCGCTCGGCACGTAGTCCAGCGTCTTGCCGCCCGAATGCATGTCGAGCATGGCGTCGCACATCGGCAGCAGCACCTCCTCGACATAATGCGCGATGGCGGCGGTCGGCCGGTTGTCCGGGGCATTGGGCTCGCCCGGAAAGCTGCGGTTGAGGTTGCCGCCGTCGATCGGCGAGCAGCGGCTGTGGTTCATCGCCGCCGGCAGGTTGGTGGCCGGCAGGATGATCAGCCGGCCCTGGATGCGCGCCGGGTCCAGCTCCCGGATCAGCCGGACCAGCGAGATCTGGCCCTCGTACTCGTCGCCGTGATTGCCGCCGCCGAGATAGACCGTGGGCCCGCTGCCGTTCTTGATCACCGCGATGGGGATGCCGATCCAGCCATAGGCGGAGACGTTGCTGGAATAGGGCAGCCGGAGATGCCCCACCTGCCTGCCGGCCTTGTCGAAATCCAAAGGGCAGGCGATCCGGGTCTCTGCCGTCACGGCGTTCGTCTCCTCATTCGGTCGGTTGGCGCAGCAAGTGGCAGGCGGCCCGATGCCCGGGTGCCGTCTCCAGCAGCTTCGGCTCGATCCGGCGGCAGACATCCATGACATGCGGGCAGCGCGTGTGGAAGCGGCAGCCGGAAGGCGGATGCGCCGGGCTCGGCACGTCGCCCCGGATCGCCTGCGTGCGCCGGCGCCTCGTCGGGTCGGCCACCGGGATCGCGGCCAGGAGTGCTTGGGTGTAGGGATGCTGCGGCCGTTGGTAGAGCTCGCGCTTGGGGGCGATCTCGACGATCTGGCCCAGATACATGACCGCCACCCGGTCCGCGATGTGCCGCACGACACCCAGATCGTGGCTGATGAAGAGATAGGTCAGGCCGAATTCCTGCTGCAGGTCCTGCAGGAGATTGACGACCTGGGCCTGGATCGAGACGTCGAGGGCGGAGACCGGCTCGTCGCAGACCATGAGCTTGGGCTGCAGCGCCAGGGCCCGAGCAATGCCGATCCGCTGCCGCTGGCCGCCCGAGAACTCGTGCGGAAAGCGCTCGCCCTGGTAGGCGGCGAGACCCACGGTCGCCAGAAGCTCGGCCACCCGCGCCCGCCGCTCCACAGCTCCTCCGACGCCGTGGATCTCCAAAGGCTCGGCGATGATCTCCGCCACCTTCATGCGCGGATTCAACGAGCCGTAGGGGTCCTGGAAGATGATCTGCATCTCGCGCCGGATCGGCTTCATCGCCACCGGCGCCAGCCCCTCGATCGGCGCCCCCTCGAAGAGGACGCTGCCGGCGGTGGGCTCGATCAGCCGCACCAGCATCCGCCCGGTCGTGGTCTTGCCGCAGCCCGATTCGCCGACCAGCCCCAGGGTCTCGCCCCGGCCCACGGCGAAATCGACCCCGTCGACCGCGCGCACGGCACCCGTCTGCCTGCCGAACAGCCCGCGCCCGCGAATGGCGAAGTGCTTGGCGAGGCCCCTTGCCTCGATCAGCGGGGTCATGCCGCGACCACCAGTCGGGCGAGATCGTAGTCGACCAGCCGGAGGCAGGCGGCCCGATGCTCCTGGCCCGCATCGATCAGCGGCGGCTGGACGGTGGCACAGACGTCGCGGGCATGGATGCAGCGCGGGGCGAAAGGGCAGCCCGGCGGCAAAGCGAAGGGGCTCGGCACCATGCCGGGAATGGCATCGAGCCGCTCGCGCTCGTCGTCGAGCGAGGGAATGCTCCGCAGCAGCCCCTGCGTGTAGGGATGGCTCGGCCGGGCAAAGGCATCCAGGACCGGCGCCTCCTCGACCACCCGCCCCGCGTACATCACCATCACCCGGTCGACGTGCTGCGCCACCACCCCGAGATCGTGGGTGATCAGCACGACCGCCATGCCGAGCTCTTCCTGCAGCTCGCGCAGGAGATCGAGGATCTGCGCCTGGATGGTCACATCCAGCGCTGTCGTCGGCTCGTCGGCGAGGAGCAGGCGCGGGTTGCAGGAGAGCGCTATGGCGATCATCGCCCGCTGGCGCATGCCGCCCGAGAGCTGGTGCGGGTATTCGTCGAGGCGCTGCGCCGGCAGGGCGATGCCGACGCGATCGAGCATCTCCGCCGCGCGCTCGCGCGCCGCCCTGCGGCCGAGGCGCTCGTGAAAGCGGATCGTCTCGACGATCTGGTCGCCGATGGTGAAGACCGGGTTGAGCGAGGTCATCGGCTCCTGGAAGATCATCGCGATGTCGGCACCGCGAATCCGCCGCATGCGCCGCTCGGAGAGGCCCAGAAGCTCCTGCCCGTCGAAGGTGATCGAGCCCCTGGTGATCCGCCCGGGCGGGTCGGGGATCAGGCCCAGGATCGAGAGGGCGGTGACACTCTTGCCGCTGCCCGATTCCCCGACGATGCCGATGACCTCGCCGGCCTCGAGGTCGAAGCTCACATCCTCGACGGCGGCGAACGTGCCGTCGTCGCCGGAGAACTCGGTGCGCAGGTTGCGGACGGCGAGCAGCGGCACCGCTCAGCCCTGCTGCACGCGCATGCGCGGGTCGAGCGCGTCGCGCAGGCCGTCGCCGAGCAGGTTCAGCCCAAGCACCGTCATGGCGATGGCGAGGCCCGGAAAGAGCGTGATCCAGGCGGCCTCGCGCATGTACTGCCGGCCCTCGGCGATGATGTTGCCCCAGGTCGGCGTCGGCGGCTCGGGGCCGACGCCGAGAAACGACAGGATCGCTTCCGCCAGCACGGCGTAGGCGAAGATGAAGGTGAGCTGGACGATCAGGGGTGCGAGCGAATTGGGCAGGATGTGGCGCCGCATGATCCGCCAGTCGCCGGCCCCGCAGGCCCGCGCCGCCTGGACATACTCCATCTCGCGCACGACCAGGACCGACGCCCGGACGATGCGCGCGGTGCGCGGCGTGTAGACGGCGGCAAGCGCGATCACGGCATTGATGGCCGAAGCACCCAGCGCCGCGGCGATGACGATCGCGAGCAGGATCGCCGGAAACGCCATCAGCGCGTCCATCACCCGCATCAAGGGATTGTCCAGCCGGCGGAAATAGCCGGCCGCGGCACCGATGGCGGTGCCGAGGATGCCGGTCAGCACCACCACGGTGAAGCCGATCTCGAGCGACAGGCGGGCGCCGTAGACGACGCGGGCGAGCAGGTCGCGGCCGAAATTGTCGGTGCCGAACGGAAACGCCAGCGACGGCGGCTCGAACCTGTGGCGGAACTGGATCTGGTCCGGCGGCGTGGAGGCGATCAGCGGTGCGAAGACCGCCATGGCCAGAACGACGGCGAAGAGGCAGATGCCGGTGAGGAAGAGCTTGTGGTGGCGAAGCCGGCGCAGCACCCGGTTGCGCCCGAGCCGCGACGCCCACCCCTCGGCCGGGGCCGTGGCTTCAATCGCCATCGCGACCGTAGCGCACACGCGGATCGAACCAGGCATAGAGCACGTCGACCACGAGATTGACCAGGAGCAGCATGGCGGCGACGAACAGCATCCCGCCCTGGATCACCGGGTAGTCGCGCCTGAGGATGGCCGACGCCATGAGCCGGCCGACCCCCGGGATCGAGTAGACCGTTTCGATGACCACGGACCCGCCCATGAGCAGGCTGAAGATGATGCCGGTGACGGTGACGACCGGGATCATCACGTTCTTGAAGGCATGCTTGCCGACGACGATCCAGGGCGGCATGCCCTTGGCCTTGGCCGTACGGATATAGTCCTGCCGCAGCACCTCGAGCATGGTGGCCCGGGTGATCCGCGCCAAAAGCCCCATCTGCAGCATGGCCAGCGACACGGCCGGCAGCGTGGCGGCGGCGAGCCAGCCCCAGGGGTCGTCGAGGAAGGGCACGTAGCCGCCCGACGGCAGCCAGCCGAGCCAGACGGCGAAGAGGATGATGAGCATCAGCCCGAGCCAGAAGTTGGGCAGGGAGACCCCGACGAGGGCGATCGTCATCATGGTCTGGTCGACCCAGGTGTTCTGCCTCAAGGCCGCGAGCGTGCCGCTGGTCAGGGCCGCGACCAGCGTCAGGAAGAGGGCATAGAAGGAGATCGAGAGCGTCACCGGCAACCGCTCCAGGATGGAGAGCGTGACGCTCCGCCCGAGCAGCAGGCTCTGCCCGAGGTCGCCCTGCAAGAGATTGCCGTACCAGGTCCAGAGCTGCGTCCAGAAAGGCTGGTCGAGGCCGAGCTGGTGGCGGATGTGCTCGACCTCGGCCGGCGTGGCGGAGAGTCCCGCGATGATCATCGCCGGATCGCCCGGCACCAGCTTCATCAGGAGGAACGAGATGAGCGTGACCAGCAGGATCACCGGCACGGCGCTGACCAGCCGGCTGGCGATGAAGCGGATCACGGCGCGTCCCGCCGCCCTGGATCAGCCCTCGAACCAGACATTCCAGAGGCGCGGGATGCGGAACGGCGTGAAGCCCTCGACATTGCTGCGGACCGCCTGGACCTTCTGGATGTCGCCCATGATGATGGCGTAGGCGTTCTCGTAGAAGATGGTCTGGACGTCGTTGAAGGCGGCCTTGCGGCCTTCGAGGGTCTCCTCGAGCTGCATGCGCTGCCAGGCATCGTCGAGGGCCGGATCGTCGGGTGCGCGCGACAGGTTGGCGGGCGGCACGAGATCGACGACCGCACCCTGCGGGCCGATCGACGGGCCGGTGCCGAAGCCGGTGAAGAAGAGGTTCCAGTTGTCGGTGTTGTCGCGCTCCTGTCGTGAGGTCGGCCAGTCGACCACCTTGAGCTCGGCATTGATGCCGATCGCCTTGAGCTGCTCCGACATCACCAGGGCGGCATTGTACATGTTGGTGTAGTCGGAATTGGTCAGGAGGACGACCGGCTCGCCGTCATAGCCCGCCTCCTTCAGATACTGCTTCGCCCGCTCGACGTCATGGACGTTGTACCACTCCTTGCCGCCCTCGACGAAGTAGGGGTTGCCCGGATACTGGAGGCCGTAGTTGAGCGAGTAGGCCCCGTCGGTGGCGATCTCCATGATCTCCTCCATGTCGAGGCCGACCTGGATCGCCTTGCGCACGCCCAGCTTGTCGGTGGGCGGGCTCGCCTGGTTGAAGACGGCGATGTGGATCCACCAATTGTCGACCGGGATCAGCTTGATGTCCGGGTTGTCGGCGAGCCGCTCGGCCGCCTTGGTCGGCACGTCCTCGACACCCTGCAGCTCGCCCGTCTCGAGCCCGGCGACGCGCGCCCCCGGCTCCTTGACGATGCGGAAGGTCACGGTGTCGAAGCAGGCGACCTTGTAGCCGCCGAAGCCGCTCTTTTCCTCGAACGCCTCGTTGGGCACATAGCCGTCGAACCGCTTCAGCTTAACGAAGCCGTCCGGCACCCACTCGACGAACTGGTAGGGGCCGGTGCCGATGAAATCGATCTGGTTCGCCTCCTTCGCCGCCTCCTCCGCCGGGATGATGACGATCGGCACGCGGAACGAGCTGATCTGCTCGATGAAGACCGGCACCTTGTGCTGCAGCTTGATGACGAAGGTCGAGGGATCGGGCGCCGACATGCTCTCGACCGCCTCGAGCGAGGCACGGTCGATGCCGATCTTCTGGTAGCGCTCGTAGGAGGCGAGAACGTCGGCCGAGGTCATCGGCTTGCCGTTGTGGAAGGTGATCCCCGGCCGAAGCTTGAAGGTGTAGGTCAGGCCGTCGTCGCTGACCTCGTGGCTCGCCGCCAGCTCGTGGATCGGCGCATTGTCCTCGCCCCTGGTCAGCAGCGATTCGAAGATGTGCATCGCGATGTTGCGGGTCGAGATGGCCGAGCTGAAGTGCATGTCGAGGCCCGAGACCTGCGCCTCCTGCCCGAACACCATGTCGCCGCCCTTGCTCGGGCAGGTGAAGGGCTCGGCCGAGGCGGCAACGCTGGCGAAGATGCCGAGCACCGCCAGGGCTGCACCGCACAGCATGCGCCTCGAGCTCGCGAAGACCGTCATTGCTTGCCTCCCTCGTTGGCCGACCTCGCCGGGCCGGCATCCCTGATTGACCCGCATCCTGCACGGCGGGCCGGCTGAAGTCACCCCACTTTCACCCGCCCGACAGGCCATCGGCACCCGGTTCCGCGCGTACGGAGCTTGTCATTCCCACCCCGCATGGCCAAACCTTCCTGACATGTCAGGACAAAGCCGAGAAGGGAAAAGGACCGCATGCGCATCACCGACGTCGAAGGGATCATGCTGCGGCTGCCCGTGGTCAGGGAGATCGGCGACGGCTGCCAGTCGGTGATGATCATCAAGGTCCATACCGACGAGGGCATCACCGGCATCGGCGAGGCGCACACCAACCCCCTGGTCACGAAGGCCGTCCTGGACGCCCCGCTCTGCTCCATCTCCGCCCAGGGCCTGCGCGGGCTGCTCGTCGGCGAGGACCCGCGCGACATCGGCCGGCTCTGGGACAAGATGGACCGCCACACCCAGACCTATGGCCGCCGCGGCGTCGCCATGCACGTCATCAGCGGCATCGACATCGCCCTTTGGGACATCCTCGGCAAGGTCGCGGGCCTGCCGGTCCACCGCCTCCTGGGTGGTGCCCGAAAGACGCGCCACCCGGCCTACGCGAGCGACCTCTCGCAGCCCTCGCTCGAGGCCACGGTCGACCTGGCGCTGCGGCACAAGGCGGCCGGCTACAAGGCCATGAAATTCGGCTGGGGCGATCTCGGCGGTGACCCGCGCAAGGACGTGAAGCGCACCGCCGCGATTCGGGCCGCCGTCGGCGACGACCTCGACATCATGATCGACATGGGCTTTCCCGTCCCGCTCGACGACGCCCTCTATCTCGGCCGGGCTCTCGCCGACCACGGCGTCTACTTCCTCGAGGAGCCGCTCGCCCCCGACGACCTCGACGGCTTCGCCCGCTTGACCGCCCTCTCGCCGACACCGATCGCCACGGGCGAGAAGGAGGCCGGCGTGCATGCCTACCGCATGCTCATGGAGCATGGCGGCCTGCGCATCATCCAGCCCGACATCGCCCGGGTCGGCAGCATCTCCGAGAGCCTGCGCATCGCCGCGCTCGCCGAATCGCGCGGCGTGCGCATGATCCCGCACTGCTGGTCGACCGACATCCTCGTCGCCGCCACGCTGCACGTCATCTCGACGCTGCGCGACTGCCCCTATCTGGAATACAACGCCACCGACAACCCGCTGCGCACCGACCTCCTGGTCGAGCCCATCCGGCCGGTGAACGGCATGGTGGCCGTGCCGGAGAAGCCCGGCCTCGGCATCGAGCTGAACCAGGACACGATCGACCGCTACAGGTGGAGCCCATGACGGCCATGCACGATCCCGACCCGACATCGGCGCCCCTGAACCTGCGCAGCGACAACGTGACGGGCGTCGCACCCGAGATCCTGGACGCCATCCTGCGCGCCAACCACGGCACCGCCGCCTCCTACGGCGCCGACGAGCTGACGACGGGCCTCGGCGACAGCTTCAGCGAGGTTTTCGGCAAGAGCTGCGCCGTGCAGCCGCTCGGCACGGGCACGGCGGCCAATGCCCTGGCCCTGTCGCTCCTGACCCCGCCCTGGGGTGCGATCCTCTGCAGCGCCGTCAGCCACGTCTACGACAGCGAATGCGGTGCGGCCGAGCTCTTCACCGGCGGGGCGAAGGTCACGCCACTGCCCGAGACCCATGGCAAGCTCCTGCCCGAGACGCTCGAGGAGCGCCTGGAGCGGGCCGGCTGGGGCCGGACCAGCGAGGTCCAGCCGGCCGTGCTCAGCATCGCCCAGGCGACCGAGCGCGGCACCGTCTACCGGCCCGACGAGATCGCGGCGCTCACCGCCATCGCCCGCCGGCACGGCCTCAAGGTGCATCTGGACGGCGCCCGCTTCGCCAACGCGGTGGCGGCCCTCGGCTGCGCTCCCGCCGACCTCACCTGGCGGGCGGGGGTGGACGTGCTCTCCTTCGGCGGCACCAAGAACGGCTGCCTCGCCGCCGAGGCGATCGTCATGTTCGACGAGAGCCTGGCCGAGCCGCTCCGCTTTCGCGCCCGCAAGGCCGGCCACGTCTTCTCCAAGATGCGCTTCGTCTCGGCCCAGCTCGAGGCCTATGTCGAGGACGGCCTCTGGCTCCGCCTCGCCGCCCATGCCAACGCCATGGCGGACCGGCTCGCCCGCGGCCTCGCCCCGATCGACGGCGCCCGGCTCTTCCATCCGGTCGAGATCAACGAGATCTTCATGACCCTGCCGAAAGCCGCCCAGGACGCGCTCAGAAGGGACGGCTTCGGCTTCTACGATCGCGGCCAGGGCGAGGTCCGCCTGGTGACCGCGTTCGACACGAGCCCCGACCGGATCGACGCTTTCATCGCCTCCGCCCGTCGCCACGCCGACACGGGCTGACCGAGGTCGGGCGGCGCGGTCGCGCAGGCCCTCGCTGGCGCACGGCGCGAGAACAGCGCGGATGCAGCGCGAGTTCGCCCGCTCGTCAGACGATGAAGCGCGACCAGCTGCCGTAGCTGTTCCTGACCGGGCCGCGCGGGATGCTGAGCGCCATCAGAGCCACCCCGCAGACGATGTCGGCGGCGATCTGGTGCCAGGCGGCGTCGACGACGAAAGCCGTGATGGCGAGCGCCATGCCCAGCAGGATGTTGAGGAAACGCGCCGCCCTGGCCGGTTCGGCAGTGGCGGTGACGGCCACGGTGAGCGCCAGGGCGCCGATCAGATGGTCGGCGTCTGCCAGCGTGCCCGCCGTGCCGAGCGTGAGCCGGGTGAGCATCAGCCAGACGCCGATACCCATCGAGGCGAGCAGCGTCCATGGCAGGGTGATGCCTCCACCGAGCATCTCGCCGAGTATCGCCCGCGGCGAGCGCTCGAAATCCTCGGCCGCCGAGTCGTCCGGACCATCGTCGGTGTCGCCGGCGAGCAAGACGCGCAGCAACGGCCGGCCCGCGCGCCGGCGACGGACGAGGAACTGGCAGGAGGCGATCAGCTCGTCGATCGAATAGGGGATCTGCACGAGCATTGCCGCCGCGGTGACCAGGCAGAGCGTGCACCAAGTGCCGAGCACGATCGGCTGAATGATGATGAAGGTGATCGAGACGGCGCCCAGGGGCACGATCATGATGCCGAAGAGCAGGACCAGCCAGGGCATGGTCCGCCAGCGCCGCGCCGAGCCGATCACGCCGGTCAGGATTTCCAGCATGTAGGTGAGAGCGCCCAGGCCGGCGTCCGGCACAGGCCACGCTTTCGAGACCGACGACGTGATGATCTCCTCCGTGCCGTTCCTGGGATCGACGGGGCTGCCGGCAAAGAACGGCTCCCACACACCGTCGATGTGGCCGAGTTGATAGGCGGTGAGATAGCGCGAGATGTAGAGGCCGAGCAGCGCCAGGATGATGACCGGCAGACGCTGGAACCAGTCCGAGGGTGAATAGTCCCAGCCTGGCGGTATGGTGGGCCCTGTCGTCGCCGCGACCCGGTCGATGCCGGGCGCCGGCCGCGCGCAGGCGGCGCAGGCGAAGACGAGGGCGCCCACCAGCGTGCCATTGAGATAGGCGGCCGCGGCAGGCGCCCAAAACGCGAGCGGCGCGAACATGACCCAGAGCCCGACGGCCGCCACGGCCCAGCGGACAAACGCCAGGCGCCAGGAGAGCGTGAGGAAGCTCAGACCCATGATCAGGAGCCCGCAGACGACGTCGCTCCAGGTCATCAGGGCGGAGTCGTGCCCCAGGATGGGCGGGCTGGTGACGAGCCAGCTGCCGAGGCCGATATTGAGGAGCTGTGCCCAGCGGAACCTCGCGTGCGTATCACGTCTGTCCCGCTCGGCCTGCTCGCGCAGGGCGTTTGGATCGTCCGTCCGCTCCTTTGCCGCCTGGAGCCAGTGCGGCAGCGTCAGGCGATTGGCCGCGTACCAGCCTGCCGGGTCGGCCTTGAGGCGGTCGATCATGTGGGGCAGCACATCGCGAATCCGGTGCTTCGGCTCCCAGCCGAGCAGCTCGCGGGCGCGGGAGATGTCGAGCTCGTAGTGATCGTCGGCCATCTCGATCATGAAGGGGCGGATGAATGGCTTCTCGCCCTGGTCGAGATAGTCCGGCACGAGCGGCTCGCTTTTCGTCTCCACCCAGGCGCCGAGCGTGGCCAGGGGCTTGGGGACGGACAGCGTCGTCCAATCCCTCGCGCCATGGATCAGGGCGCCGAGGCGCTCCTGCAGCTCGCCATAGCCGACGGCCTCGGCCTCGCCGATCAGGATGGCGAGGTCCTTGGGCAGGTCGTTCCGGCGCTCGACCGTGCGCACGAACGCGTCGATCATGTCGTCCTGGTGGAGCAGGGCCTGGCCGGCCTCGAGCGAGCCGGAATAGGCATGCGCCTTTGGATCGCGTTCGTAGATGCGGCGGATCTGCTCGGCCAGCGTCGGCACCGCGGTCTGCTCGTCATAGAGCCCGGCCAGCCGCAGCAGGACATAGGGAATGTCGCCGTGCTCGTCGCGGATCACCTCTTCGGCTTCGGCCTTCGATCGCGGATAGGCCCATCGCGGCTCGATTGCGGCGGTCTCGCTGATCGGCACGCCGGGAGCGCCGGGGTGATGCACGAGCATGGTGCTGGAATAGACGAGCTGCTCGACCTCGAATGCCTGCAACGCGCGCACCAGATGGCGCGTCCCCTCCACGTTCACCGCCGTGTAGGCAGGATGCTCCTCGCCGGTGAAGTCGAAATAGGCGGCAAGGTGGATTACCGAGGCGAAGCGCCGGCCGTGCCGCTCGGCGACCTTCTGCAGGGCCAGCTCGACCGAGTCGCTGCTGGTCAGATCGACCGGCACGATGTCGAAGGCCGCCTCCGTGCCCGACAGATCCAGCCCGACAACCCGGTATGCGCCTTCGAGTGCCCGAAAGAGGGCCGTCCCGATTCCGCCGGCGGCACCAGTAATCAGCACCAGCGGCTTGGCCGACGCGGTGTCCACTGGGTTGGCTCGTCCGGCCGGTGATCGAACTGGCAATCAGGTCTCCCGACAGCTGATCGGCGCGCGTCGAAGCAGGCAAAGCGAGCTTCGCGGCTCGGCAACAGCGCCGATCGCGCGCGGGTTCCCGCTCCAGGCGGGATTCTTCGCCGACTGGACCACCCGTTGAGATCGAGCGATGCGCCCGCCGGGCTGTCGGCGGACGAGCTCCGGCGAAGCGTTGCTGCGCCGACCCTTGCTTGCGAACGCTGAAAATTCCGCTATTCTGCCGAGTTAGCAAAAAATGAAAAACTGCATGACTGTCGGCGGGGGAAACGTTCGATCCGGGTTGCTTGGCTGGGTGCTGCGGTGGCTCCCCGCCACCGTGCTTCTCGTCGCGCCGTCGGCCTTCGCCGTCGTCGAGATCGACGGCCCCTTGACCACGGTCCGGGTCGAGCCGGGCCAGAGCATCCGTGACCTCGCCGCCCTCTATCTGAAGGACCCCGACCTCTGGCCGCAGATCATCGAGCTCAGCGGGCTCGGCTCGGTGGTCGACGTCCGCCCCGGCATCGAGCTCAAGGTTCCGGTGGTCCAGGTCGCCGCCGCCGACGATGCCCTCGCCACCTCGCTCGTGTCGATCCAGAAGGCGACCGCCGAGGGGGCCAGGATCTTCGCGCCGGTCGAGATCGGCACGGCGATCGAGAAGCGCGACCAGGCGGTGGAATTCCGGACCGAGGGCGAATGGCACGAGGTCGTGGCCCATGCCAACGAGGCCACGGCCCATGCCGACAAGGCGCTCGACATCTCGCTCGAGCAGCGCGACCGGGCGGCCGAGGCCGTGCTCAGCGACATCCACGGCGACGTCGAGGGCAGCAAGCCGATCGAGCCCGGCTGGTCGAGCCGCAAGCTGAACGACATCCTGATCGAGTTCGAGCGACTGCGCACGCTCTCCGCCTCGACCGCCCAGGTGACGTTTCGCGACCTGAGCCGGCTGCGCCTCAACGCCAACTCCAACGCCGTCATCCAGCGGATGCGCAGCGATCCCCTGACCGGTGCCGAGACCACCAAGGTCAGCCTGGTCGAGGGCGATTTCTACGCGCTGCTCAACCAGTTGCACAACCGGGCGGACTTTGAGGTGGAGGTGCCCGGCGTCGAGACCCAGACAACCTCGGGCGATTTCTGGGTGAGCCACACGAGCGAGGCGTCGCGCTTCGCCAATTACGACGACGCGGCGATGCGCATCGAGGCGCGCGGCCAGACGATCGACCTCGGCAAGAACGAGGGTGCGCTGGTGCCGGCGAACGCGGGCGACCTGGTCGAGGTGGCGGTGCTCGATCGGCCGGTTCTCTTCGCGCCGGCCGAACGCGAGCAGATCTTCAACGGTGCCGTGACCCTCGCGTGGCAGGGCACGGCGAGTGCCGCCGGGTACTGGCTCGAGGTCGCGGGCGACGTCGACTTCAACACCATGAAGGTCTCGGAATGGGGCCTGACCGATACGACCTGGAAGGTCGATGGGCTGCAGCCCGGCGACTATTTCTGGCGGATCTCGGCGCTCGACCCCTACGGCCTGCCGGGCGAGCGCAGCCTCGTTCGAACCTTCACGGCGGTGCTCGATTCGACCCCGCCCTTCCTCACCGTGCTGGCCCCCGGCGAGGACGAGATCGTGCGCGAGCCGGCGATACGGGTCTCGGGCGAGAGCGAGCCTCTGGCCAGGCTGACCGTCAATGGCCAGCCCGTGCCGCTCGACGAGACCGGCCGGTTCGAGGCGCATCTCGACGCGGTGCCCGGGGTCAACGAGGTGGCGCTGGAGGCGGTCGACCGGGCCGGCAACCGGACCGAGAAGGTGCGCCGCTTCACCTACCGGGCGGACCGCGAGGCGGAGATCACCTTCGATCCGACCATTCCCGCGGACGCCGCCGGACGCCTCCTGACGCGCGGCCCCGAGCTCGGCCTCGCCGGCAGCACGACCGCCGAGGCCGGCTCGCGGCTGATCGTCCGGAATGCCGAGGGCGAGGTCGTCGCCGACACGCTGGTCCAGGCTGACGGCCGGATCGCCTTCACCGTCAAGACGGACGAGGCCGGCGCCACCTACACGGCCCAGATCGTCGGCGTGAGCGGGGCTGCCGAGGGCGAGACCAGCTTCACCGCGATGCGTGACGCGGAGCCGCCCGTCATCACCTTCGGCGAGCCCCCGCCCAGGGCGACGGCCGTCCATTGGCTGCAGCTCTGGGGCAAGGCCGGCGACGCCGCGACGCTCGAGGTCAACGGCACCGATCTGGCGCTGACCGACGGCAGCTTCGAGACCCTCCTGTCGCTCGTGCCCGGGCCGAATCCGGTTCGGCTCGTCGCCATCGACCGGGTCGGCAACGTCGCCATGCAGGACTTGACGGTGGTGCTCGACCTCGATCCGCCCGAGGTCGGGCGAGCCGAGGTGCGCCGCACGGGCGGCGCCGACGACGGAATCGAGATCGTGGTCGCGGCCACCGACGCCACCGATCTCAAGCAGGCGGCGGAATACACGCTTTCGGTCGGCGGCGAGGAGCGCAAGGGCTATCTGCGCTATGACCCCGCGTCGGGTGTCTACCGCGAAACCTTGCCGCCGGCCCAGGGTCGGCTCAAGCTGGTCGAGGTCACGGTCGAGGACTACGCCGGCAACGCCACTCACAGGCGGTTCGATTGACGGACATGGCGAAAGCCGGTGCTGCAACGGGCGGGAGGTCCGCCGTGCGTGACAGGGATCGGGCGATGAGTCGAGGGCAGGTAAAAGGTTTCGCCGCGGCCGCCCTCGGCATGGCGCTCGGCGGCTTCCTCGCGACCGATGGGGCACGCGCCGCGACCGTGCCGCTCGACATCGTCTATGGCCCCGTGGCGCACACGCGCGAGGGCGATATCGACCATCGCGAGAACCTGTTCATCAGCGTTCCGGCCGACCTGAAGGGCCACCTCTTCCTCCGCCTCTTCGATCCCGAGACCGCCGGCCAGCACGACACGGCCTATGGCAGCTTCGCCAACAGCAGCGTGGTGTTCCGCCTGATCGGCGGCGCCGGCGCCTTCACCGGCCTGAAGCTGCCGGCGGCGGTAGCCGATGGCGTCGCGGCGGGCGACATGCCTCCGCCCGACGAGCCGGGCGTGCTGATCGCCGAGCAGCGGTTCGGCGCGGACGAGGCGACGGATGACCGCTGGGTGACCCTGACCCCCTTTCAGGCGAGCCAGGGCGAGATCAGGGACGGCCGCGCCTATTTCCGCCTCGACGTGGTCGGCGAGGCCGGCGACGACGGCAATGTCTTCGCCTTCGAGGTCAGCCGGTCTCAGGATTCGAGCGAGCCGCCGGAGGATGTCCGGCTCTTCGCCTACCGGCCGACCCTGCGCTGGCCGGGCCCGCCCGAGGCGGTCGAGCTCCGCTTCGCGGCGCCGGCGGGCGAGCGGGCGACCTTGCAGAATTTCGATGGTGCCAGCGCATCGGTCGAGCTGGTCTCGACCTATGCGAGCACCCCGCTGCCGGCATCCGGCCAGGACGCCTGGGCGTCCGGCGACTTCATCGTGCCCGAGGGGCCGACCGCGATCGAGTTCCGGGGCGGCAACGAGACGCCCAACGATTTGACCTTCGCGCTCTTCGACAGCGCGGGGCGGCCTCTGCCCTTCGAGCTGCCGGCACGGCTCCAGGAGCCGGCTCCGCGGCCCGAGGCGGTCGGCGTCGCGACGCCACTCGCCGACTGCGAGGCGGTCGCGTTCGACGCCAGCGGCTCGAGCGGCGACGGTCCCCTTCGCACGCAATGGCTGTTCGGCGACGGCGCCGATTCGGACGAGCCGGTCGTCGTGCACCGCTACGCCGCACCCGGCCGCTACGAGGCGGAGCTGCGCGTGCGCAATCCCGGCGACCGGGTCGCCTCGGGCAGCGCCATCCGCCTTCCGGTCCATGTGCGCAACCGGCCCGTGGCGGTGGCGGGCGACCCGGTCATCGCGGCACCGGGCGACGAGATCCTGTTCGACGGCTCGGGCTCGATCCCGAGCGACCAGCCGATCTCGAGCTATCTCTGGACCTTCGGCGACGGCAGCCAGGCGAGCGGGGCCGAGGCACGCAAGACCTATGCGGCGCCGGGCCTCTACCGCAGTGTGCTCCGGGTCGCCGACGGCGCCGACCACCCCTGCAGCTTCGGCACCGCCGAGCGGCTGGTCACGATCAACTTCCAGCCCACGGCCGAAGCCGGCGAGGGGCGGGAGGCGGCGGTCGGCGAGACCGTTCGCCTCGACGGCGGGGCCAGCTACGACATCGACGGCAAGATCGCCCAGTGGCGCTGGACGTTCGGCGACGGCGACGGGAGCGACCAGCCGGCCGTCGACCATGCGTTCACCGCACCGGGCGTCTACGAGGCGCGGCTGACGGTCACCGACGATGCCGGCGTCGCCAACAGCAGCGCCTCGGACACGCTGCGGATCACGGTCAACGCGCCACCGGTGCCGGTCTCGACGCAGCCGGAGAGGCCGATCGCGGTGGGCGAGGTCACCCGCTTCGACGCCACGCGGTCGAGCGATCCCGACGGCGAGATCCTGGCCTATCAATGGGCCTTCGGCGACGGCGCCATGGCCGAGGGACCGGTGGTCGAGTACGCCTACGCGGCACCCGGCATCTACGAGGTGCGGCTGACCGTGCGCGACGATTCGGCGACCTTGTCCGATACGGTCGAGACCGGGTTCCAGGTGATCGTCAGCGCGGCCCCGGTCGCCGACGCGGGGCCGGACCAGCTCGTCACCGCGAGCGAGGTGGCTTTCGATGGCGGCGGCTCCAGCGACGCCGACGGCGAGATCACGAGCTGGGAGTGGACCTTCGGCGACGGTGCCACGGGCAGCGGCCGGACCGTGCGCCATGCCTATGCCGACCCCGGCACCTACGAGGTCGGCCTGACGGTCCGCGACGATTCCGGCGCGCCGCTCAACGTCGCCCGGGACACGGCAATCTTGCGCATCAACCAGTCGCCAATCGCCGATGCCGGTCCGGACCTGGTGGCCGCCCCCGGCCAGGAGCTGACCTTCGACGGCCGTGGCTCGGTCGATCCCGATGGCACGGTCCAGACCTATCACTGGCGGTTCGGCGACGGCAGCGAGGCAGAGGGCCTCCAGGTCAGGCACGGCTTCGACACCCCCGGCCACTACCGGGTCGAGCTGACGGTCCGGGACGACACCGGCCAGGAGGCGGCCTTCGACGTCGACGAGGCGCGGGTGACGGTGAACGCCCCGCCGGTCGCCAATGCCGGGCCGGACCTGCTGACCGCACCCGGCGCCGAGCTCGCGCTCGAGAGCGCCGGCTCGTTCGATCCCGACGGCCGGATCGAGGTCTATCGCTGGGACTTCGACGATCTGGCGACGCCGGTCTTCGCCGCGTCGCCGAAGCGCGTCCTCGACCGGCCGGGCGTCTACACGGCGCAGCTCACCGTGATCGACGACAGCGGCACGCTCAACGCCTCGAGCACCGACGAGGTGCTGATCCACGTCAACCATGCACCGATCGCCGAGGCGGGGCCGGAAATCCGCACCGACGAGCTGATCGTCACCCTCGATGGCTCCAATTCGGTCGACGCCGATGGCGACACCCTGGTCTTCACCTGGGACCCGGGCGACGGCTCGCCGGCGCTGACCGGGCGAACGGTGACCCATGCCTACCCGCGCGGCGGCGTCTTTCCGGTGACTCTCACGGTCGACGACGGCACCGGCCTCGACAACTCCAGCGCCGTCGATGCGACCCGCGTGGTGATCAACAGCCGGCCGATCGCGGTGGCCGGCGGCAATCACGACGTCTGCTCCGGCGAGAGCATCCTCTTCGACGGCAGCGCCTCCTCAGACCCGGATGGCGGACTGCTGCGCTACGAATGGGATTTCGGCGACGGGACGCGGGCGAGCCTGGTCAATCCGGCCAAGACCTACGAGCGGCCCGGCGTCTACCCGGTGACGCTGACGGTCCGGGACGAGAGCGGCGCGCCTTCCGGCGTGCACAGCGACCGGGTCGTCGCCGTGGTGCGCGAGGCGCCGATCGCCGTGGCCGGCCCGCCGATCCGGGCATGCACCAACCAGACCATCCGCTTCGACGGCTCCCGCTCGACCGACGCCGACGGGGCCGTCAATCTCTTCTCCTGGAATTTCGGCGACGGATCGACCGGCGGCGGCGAGAAGCCGACCCATCTCTACGAGCGGCCGGGCGAGTACCGCGTCGTCCTGACCATCACCGGCGACAGCGGCGGAAGCTGCAACCCGCTCGACACCGACGAGACGAAGGTGACCGTCAGCGAGGCGCCGAGGGTTTCGATCGACGGCCCGGCCCGCGTCGCCATCGGCGTGCCCGTCACCTGGCGGGGAGTGGCGAGCGATGTGGCCGGGGCCGGTGCCGCCGCGTTCGAATGGCGGATGCCGGACGGTCAGGTGTCGCAGGGTCCGACCGCCACGCACAGCTTCACCGAGCCCGGCACCCACGAGGTTGCCCTGACCGCCCGGTTCGGCGATGGCGAGGGCGAGTGCGGGGCCATCGAGACGAAGCTGAAGGTCGTCGCCAACGCACCGCCCGTGGCCGATGCGGGCGGTGCCCGCGTCGTCGCCCTGGGCGACGGGCTCCTTCTCGATGCCTCGGCGTCGAGCGACCCCGATGGCGCCATCACCCGCTACGACTGGGACTTCGGCGACGGCCAATCCGGATCGGGCGTCGAGGCCCGCCACCACTACGCCGAGCCCGGCACCTACACCCTCACCCTGACGGTCACCGACGATGCCGGGGTGGCGAACAGCACGACGACCACGACCGAACAGGTCACCGTCAACCCGACCGCGAAGGCGGGCATAGAGGCACCCTGGCCGCTCTGTCCGGGCGAGAGCCACGAATGGGTGGCCCAGGCGGCCGACGGGGTCGCGGCGGCCTGGCGATTCGGCGATAGCACCGAGATGGAGGGCAAAACGGTCCAGCACGCCTTCGCGCAGCCCGGGCTCTTCCCGGTGACGGTGACCCTCGATGACGGCCGGGGCCTCGCCAACAGCGTGACGACCGACACGGTCTTCGTCCGCGTCGATCGCACGCCCGTCGCCGAAGCCGGCCCCGACCAGCGGGCCTGTCCAGGCGACACGCTCGTCTTCGACGCCGGGGAATCGGTCGACCATGACGGCAGCCTCGAAGGCTTCACCTGGCGCTTCGACGACGGCGTGGTGCTGGAGGGACAGAGGGTCGAGCGCCGCTTCGACGCCCCCGGCCTCTTCGTGGCGGAGCTGACCGTGGCCGACGAGACCGGGGCCGCCTGTGGCGTCGCCACGGACCGTGCGGCCGTGCGGATCAACGCGCCGCCCGTGGTCGATGCCGGGCCGGACCTCGCGGGACCGGTCGGCGCCGTCCACGACGACTTCATCTTCGACGCCAGCACCGCCCGCGACCCGGACGGCGACGGCGTGCAGGTGCTTTGGGACCTGGGCGACGGCACCCGCCGCACTGGCGCCGTGATCAAGCATCGCTACGCCGCACCCGGCGACTACACGGTGACCGCGCAGGCCAGCGACAGCAGCGGTCTCGCCTGCGGCGTCGCCACGGATACGGCCATGGTCAGAGCGCGTGCCCGACCCTGACACCGCCACGCGACCGCGAAGGCGCCTGCGCTTCCCGCTCAGCGGCAAGGTCTTCCTCTTCGCCGTGCTGATCGCCCTGACACCCCTGGTCCTGGTCGGCCAGAACCTCGTGCGCATCACCCAGGACGAGCTCAAGAGCGCCGCCAACGAGCAGCTCGCGGACGCCGCGGACCAGCTCCGGGAGAGCCTCGACGACAGCTATCGGGGCAACTGGCTGACCCCCCTGCTGCTGATCCGCAACGGCATCGACAGCGAGAAGCTGGCGGTGCCCGAGAAGGTCTCGCTGATGACCCTCGGGCTCGCCAACATCCCGGGCGTGGTGGCCCTGCAGCTCACGGTCGGCCAGTCGGCGCTGCCGATCCTGGTCACTGACGAGGCCTATTCGGCGCGGCTCCAAGCGGCTGGAGTCGACGCCGTGGCCGAGCTCCGCACGCCCTTGGCCGCGATCGAGGCGGTGCGCAAGAGCGGCGATTACGGTGTGCCGACGATCAACCGCATCGCCGCGACCGGTGACTGGCTGGCGACGGTGGCCCTGCCGCTCGCCTCCGAGTTCGCCGGGCAGAAGCTGACCTTGAGCGCTCGAATCGATCTCCAGTCGCTGGCGACGGTGATCCAGAGCCACCCCTTCGCCCGGCGCGGCGAGATCTCGGTGATCGATGCCACTGGCCATACGGTCCTCGAGGCCGAGCCGCGTGACCTCACCGGCCGGGCGATCGTCGATTCGGCGCTCCGCCTGATCGAGGGCGATGCCCGGGCCGCCACGGTCGAAGCCTACGACCGGCCGGACGGCACGGCGATGCTGGGCGCCTACGCCTTCCCGAAGACGCTGCCCTGGGCCGTGATCACCGAGCTCGGCGAGCGCAATGCCTATGCGGTGGTCGGGCAGATGACGCGCAACCTGGCGCTCTGGATTCTCGCCGGCTTCTGCGCCGCGGCCCTCGCCGCCGGCTTCTTCGCGCGCCGGCTGACGCGGCCGATCCTGCGGATCGGCGAGGTGGCGAACCGGGTCGGCGGCGGCGACTTCAAGACGCGCGTCCAGGGCGTCCGCTCGAACGACGAGATCGGCGATCTGGCGGAGCGCATGAACACCATGATCCGCGAGCTCGGCGAGCGCCTCGAGCTCATGAAGTTCGTCTCGCGCGGCACCGTCAGGGCGATCCGGGCGGCGGATGCGTCCGGCATCTCGCGCATCGGCGAGCGGCGCCCCGCCGCCATGCTGTTCTCGGATATCCGGGGCTACACGGCCTTCGCCGAGACGGTCGATCCCGAGGTCGTGGTCGAGATGCTCAACTCCTACCTCGATACCCAGACCGCCATCGTCGAGACGCATGGCGGCGATGTCGACAAGTTCATCGCCGACGAGCTGGTCGCGGTCTTCCTGGGCGAGGGCATGGAGCGCCGCGCAGTCGCCTCGGCCCTCGACATCCAGGAGGCGATGACCGGGCTCCTGCGCGCGCATCCGGAGTGGGATCTGCATGTCGGCATCGGGATCAGCGCCGGCGAGGTGGTGATGGGTGCCATGGGGGCCCGCGAGCGCATGGACTTCACCGTGCTCGGCGACCCGGTCAACCTCGCGTCCAGGCTCTGCGACGCCGCCCCGCCCCGCTCGATCCTGGTGAGCGAGCCCGTCCAGGCCGCCCTCGCGGACGACCCCGACCTCGTCCTGGAACCCCTGGAGCCGATCAGGATCAAGGGCAAGCGCGAGCTCGTGCCGGTCTTCAAGGCCCGTCGTGCCGTCCGCGCGGGCAGGAGCGAGGCCCCGGCCCTCGATCGCCGGGTCTCCTGAGCGCGGATCGCGTCTGGCTCGGGGAAGGTGCCGCAGACCCTGCCCTTGCACCCGGCCCGGCTGGCGACTAAGCCCTGCGGCAAGAGAAGCCTTCGGATTTTCTCATGCGCGCCGCCGTCGTCACCTTTCCTGGATCCAACTGCGACCGCGACCTCGCGGTGGCGCTGGAGGCCCTGCTGGATCGGCCGGTGGCGCGGGTCTGGCATGGCGAGAGCGCGCTGCCGCCGGTCGATCTGGTCGGCATCCCGGGCGGCTTCGCCTACGGCGACCATCTGCGCTGCGGGGCCATCGCCGCGCGCTCGCCGATCATGGCCGCGGTCGCCCACCATGCCGGGGCGGGCGGTGCCGTCATCGGCATCTGCAACGGCTTTCAGGTGCTGACCGAGGCGGGGCTGCTGCCGGGTGCCCTGATCAGGAACGCCAGCCTGCGCTTCGTCTGCCGCCATGTCCGCGTCCAGGTGACCGCCAGGGACAACCCCTTCACCGCCGCCTATCCCGAGGGTGCCGTGCTGTCGCTGCCGGTGGCGCATCACGACGGCAACTACGTCATCGACGACGCCGGCCTCGCCCGTCTCGAGGCGGAAGACAGGATCGCCTTTCGCTACCTCGACAACCCGAACGGCTCGACCAGCGACATCGCCGGCGTGCTCTCCTCGAACCGCCGCGTGCTCGGCCTGATGCCGCATCCCGAGCGCGCCATCGAGCCACTCCTGGGCTCGTCCGATGGACGGCCGCTCTTCACCTCGCTGCTCGAGGCCTTCCGATGACCGCGATCACGCCCGAGGCGCTGCGGCGGCACGGGCTCACGGCCGACGATCTCGCGCAGATCGAAGAAATCCTCGGCCGCGCACCGACGCTGGTCGAGCTCGGCATCTTCTCGGTCATGTGGTCCGAGCACTGCTCCTACAAGAGCTCGAGGATCCATCTCGGCAAGCTGCCGACCGAGGCGCCCTGGGTGGTCCAGGGACCGGGCGAGAATGCCGGGGTGATCGACATCGGCGATGGCAAGGTCGCCATCTTCAAGATGGAGAGCCACAACCACCCCTCCTTCATCGAGCCCTACCAGGGAGCCGCCACCGGTGTCGGCGGCATCCTGCGCGACGTCTTCACCATGGGCGCCCGGCCGATAGCGCTTCTGAACGCGCTCCGCTTCGGCGACCCGGCGCATCCCAAAACCCGCCACCTCGTGGCCGGGGTGGTCGCCGGCATCGGCGGCTACGGCAATTGCGTCGGCGTGCCCACGGTCGGCGGCGAGTGCACCTTCCACCCTGCCTACAACGGCAACATCCTGGTCAACGCCATGGCGGTCGGCATCGCCGACGCCGACAAGGTCTTCTATGCGAGTGCTGGCGGCATCGGCAACCCGGTGCTCTATGTGGGGGCCAAGACCGGCCGCGACGGCATTCACGGCGCCACCATGGCCTCGGCCGAGTTCAGCGAGACGAGAGAGGCCGAGCGGCCGACCGTTCAGGTCGGCGATCCCTTCACCGAGAAGCTGCTGATCGAGGCCTGCCTCGAGCTGATGGCCGGCGACTGCATCGTCGCCATCCAGGACATGGGGGCGGCCGGGCTCACCTCCTCCTCCTTTGAGATGGCGTCGCGCGGCGAGTGCGGCATCCTGATGACCCTCGACGCCGTGCCGCTGCGCGAGACCGGCATGAGCCCCTACGAGATCATGCTCTCGGAGAGCCAGGAGCGCATGCTGATGGTGGTGGCCGCCGGCCGCGAGGGCGAGGCCATGGCGGTCTTCGAGAAATGGGGGCTCGACTGCGCGGTCGTCGGCCGGGTGACCGACACCGGCCGCATGGTGCTGACCTGGCAGGGAGAGACGGTGGCGGACGTCCCGGTGGCGCCGGTCGCCGGCGCCTCGCCGGTGCTGGATCGCCCGTTCGAGCGGACCGCCCCTCCCGTCCCGCTGCCGAGCCAGCGGGGGCTCGACGCGGGTCCGCTCGACCGGCTGCTGCTCGATCTCATGGGCTCGCCCGATCTCGCCAGCAAGCGCTGGATCTTCGAGCAGTACGACCACATGGTGATGGCCGACACGGTCATGCTGCCGGGCCGGGGCGACGCCGCCGTGGTTCGCATCCACGGCACCGGCCGGGGCCTGGCCATGACCAGCGACTGCACGCCGCGCTACTGCGAGGCCGACCCCTTCATGGGCGGCATGCAGGCCGTGGCCGAGGCATGGCGCAACCTCTCCGCCACCGGGGCGCGGCCGCTGGCGATCACCAACTGCCTCAGTTTCGGCAATCCCGAGCGGCCGCGCATCATGGGCCAGCTCGTCGGCTGCATCGAGGGCATGGCCGAGGCCTGCCGGGCCCTCGACTTCCCCGTCGTCTCCGGCAATGTCTCGCTCTACAACGAGACCGACGGCCGGGCGATCCTGCCCACCCCCACGATCGGCGGCGTCGGCCTCGTCGACGATCTTGGCCGCATGGCCGGGCTCGCCTGGGATCGGGCCGGCCTCCACCTCGTCCTGGTCGGCGAGACCCAGGGCTGGCTCGGCTGCTCGCTCCTCTGGCAGCAGGTCCTGGGGCGCGACGACGGAGCGCCGCCGCCGGTCCGCCTCGAGGTCGAGCGCCGGAACGGCGATTTCGTCCGCGCCCTGATCGGCGCCGGCCGCATCCAGGCCGCGCACGACCTCGCCGATGGCGGGCTCGCCGTGGCACTCGCCGAGATGTGCCTCGCCAGCGCCATGGGTGCGAGCGTCGCCGTGCCACCCGAGACATCCTCCCCTCTCGGCTGGCTCTTCGGCGAGGACCAGGCCCGCTACCTCCTCGCCGTGGGCGAGGCCGAGCTCGAGCCGCTCCTGCGCCAGGCCGCCGAAGCCGGCGTGCTGGCCCGCGCCATCGGCGCCACCGGCGGCGATGCGTTGACGCTCGGCGACGCAGCCGCCATATCCTTGGCGGACCTGCGTTCCCGGCACGAAGGCTGGCTGCCGCGCCTGATGGCGGGCGAGGCCCCCGCCCGCGAACGCGATCTTGACGAGGATGACTGAATGCCGATGACCGTGGCCGAAATCGAAACGGCGATCAAAGCCGCCCTGCCCGATGCCGAGATCCAGATCGAGGACCTCGCCGGCGACGGCGACCATTATCGCGCCACCGTCGTCTCGAGCGCTTTCCAGGGCATGCCCCGGGTCCGCCAGCACCAGCTCGTCTACGACGCGCTCGGCGGCCGCATGGGCGGCGCGCTGCACGCCCTGGCGCTCACCACCCGAGCACCCGCCTGACACCCGGCTGAAGCCGCGGCCCAAGCCCTGGCAATGAGGAGACACCAGCGATGACCGACCCGATCCAGACCACCATCCAGGACCAGATCACCAAGGACGACGTCGTCCTCTACATGAAGGGCACGCCGGTCTTCCCGATGTGCGGCTTCTCCGCCGGCATCGTCCAGGTCCTCGGCCACCTCGACGTCAAGTTCCAGGCCTACAACGTCCTCGACGACATGAACCTGCGCGAGGGCATCAAGGAATTCTCCAACTGGCCGACCATCCCCCAGCTCTACGTCAAGGGCGAGTTCATCGGCGGCTTCGACATCGTCCGCGAGATGGCCGAGAACGGCGAGCTGCAGGAAACGCTGAAGGAAAAGGGCGTGGCGGCGGCCTGAGGTTCTCGGCGACGAGCTGGACCTCCATGAGCCCCGCTATATGGCGGGCGCTGTGGATCAGCTCGTGGCTGGCGGTTCAGGGCGCATTTTTCGGGCACTCGATGCCCCACTTAAGCCAACGCAAGTCCACGCCGTCGGCCACTTCCGGCGTCGTCACGCTCGCCTATCTGCCCTTCAACTTCTCTTGCTGACTCACTGATCGTGACGATCGGCTAGGGTGCGGTGGGTCGGGATGATCACCAGGTAGGCGCCAGCGGACGGGCCAAGTACGGCCGAATACGGCCGAAAAACATCGAGCCGGCCGAACATCCACTGGTGCCCGGCGGGCTCTTGGAGGATCGCTCAGCCATTCCGGTCATGGGAACGGCATGGTAAACCCCCTTATGGCAAATCATTCTTGCACTGGCCAAAGCGCTGGGTCGGATCCTGGGGTCACCGAGATCTGGAGTACGCGCCTTCGGCTCTCCTGCGCCACCTTTCGGGTCACTCCAAAGCCCGGTGTCCGCCATTGACGCGGGCTGCAATTTGAAAAATCTGGCTCAGAACCTCAACGACGTGGGCGTTAATATGCACAAGGATCGGTACCAGAGCTTCGGTGCTCTCTCAAGAGTTGAAGTTGAGGGCGATGACTTTGGCATCGTCTCAGAAGATCGGGGTTCAAAATATCTGATAATTGCGCCACATGGTGGATTTATTGAGCCCGGCACTTCTGAGATATCGCGCGCGGTGGCCGGGGAGGACTACTCCCTGTATATTTTTGAAGGTCTTAGAAATCGACCTTTCCGCGATCTCCACATCACTTCAACTTCGTTCGACGAGCCAAAGGCTCTAGGCATGGCTGCGAAGTCAGAGCGGGTGGTGGCGATACACGGACGCGCCGACAACGGGGACGGCGACACCATTTGGTTGGGCGGCCTGGATGCGGAATTGGTGTCACTCATCGAAACGCGCCTCATTGAGGCGGGCTTCGGAGTTCTCATTGCCAAGAATGAATTGGCAGGAACGCATCGGGAGAACATCTGCAATCGCGGTCAGCTTGGTAAGGGCGTTCAACTCGAACTGCCACGATCACTCCGCAATGATCTCATCAGCGATACAGCCAAAATGGCACGTTTTACAGAAGAACTACGCCAAGCGGTTGTGACAGTGTGAATTCTCCACCGCCTAAAGGCGGTGGCTTCAGATGACGGCTCGAAGCCGGATCGGTCCGCCCTGCGGCGGACTCACGTGACGTGGAAGTCGTCGTCCGGTTCTGGCGGGACCTGGTTCCTGATGTACTCTGGGGAGCGATGGGGACACCTCCTTTTTTGGAGCGATGGGGACACCTCCTTTTTTGCCTTCGGCGCTCCATCGCCACAAAGAACGCGCGCCGCTCACCCGCACCATCCGCAAAGTTACGGAGGGGCCACGGAGAGACGCTGCCTCTCGGGTCCTTTTTTTCCACACCGACTGCTCGTCACGCGCCCGGACCCGACCGAATTCAGCCTACCACGTTACCACTAACCACCGCCCCCAGCTCTACGTCAAGGGCGAGTTCATCGGCGGCTTCGACATCGTCCGCGAAATGGCCGAGAACGCCGAGCTGCAGGAGACGCTGAAGGAGAAGGGCGTGGCGGCGGCCTGAACGGTAGCATAGGAAAAGAGACGGGGAGGATGATCCTCCCCGTGCCCCACCGGTTTTTGTCCGCTTCCGTCGTGCAGAAAGACGGAAGGGGCCCGGGGAAACTCAGTTTCCCCGGACATCCTACCCGTGTTCCTCGCTCACCAGCTCGATCGAGCTTTCGATCGCCGAATCCCTGGAGCGGATGAGCAGCGGCATCGGCATGGGCTCCATGCTGGCGTAGGCGTCGATCCAGATGGGCGGCTGGCCCGGCATCGTGACCAGCATGTCGCCCTGCTCGAAGCCGGAGAGGCCGCGGAGCGCCGCGGTCAGGTGGTAGGCGTCGCGCTTCTTGCCCGCGACCTCGACCGTCGTGCGGCCCTGATAGACGGTCTCGAGGTCGGCGCGCTTGCGGCCATCGAAGACCGGCAGGGTCATGGCCGCGTCCGGGGCGGGCTCGTGGGCCAGCCAGTCGCTCAAGGTGAGCAGGGCCGCCAGGGGGTCGATCGAGGGATCGCGCAGGGCCGGCGGCACCGGGCTCTCGCGCTCGCGGCCGCGATGGCGAACGACCAGGTTCTCGAGGCTGCCGTCGGCGGCGAAGGTGAGCTCGGTCTCGCGCGTCCGGTCGGGCTTGGTGTAGAGGGCGCTGAACCGCAAGGGGCGGGGAGCGCCGTCGCCGACCCTGACCTCGGCGGTCAGATCGGTGCGATGGTCGCCGGCGATGAAGGCGGCGAGGCCGCGATTGCGCATCACCATCTGGACCCGCGCCAGGCCGTCGGCGCAGCGCAGGCCGAGCGCCAGATCGGCGAAGGCCACGCCGCCGGCGCTCATGGTGTAGGCGAGGTCGCGATCGGCAATCGCGGCGCAGTCGGCGCGCACGGCGCCGGCGAGGAGCGTCAGGCCGAGACCGAGGAGAAGTCCGCGCCGCGCCGTGGGCCAGGGCCCGAAGGCCCTCGCCGGGAGCGGCGCCTGGTGCTCGTCAGCGCGAGTAGTATTCGATGACGAGGTTCGGCTCCATCTGCACGGGATAGGGCACGTCCGAGAGCTTCGGCACGCGGACGAACTGGCCCTTCAGCGCCTTGGTGTCGACGGCGAGGTATTCCGGCACGTCGCGCTCCGGGCGGGCCACGGCCTCGAGCACCATCGGGATGTTCTGCGCCTTCTCGCGCAGCTCGATGATGTCGCCTTCGCGCAGGCGGTAGGACGGGATGTTGACCCGCTTGCCGTTCACCTTCACGTGGCCGTGGTTGATGAACTGCCGGGCGGCGAAGATGGTCGGCACGAAGTTGAAGCGGAAGAGCGTGATGTCGAGGCGCCGCTCGAGCAGGCCGATCAGGTTCTCGGCCGTGTCGCCCCGGGTCTTGCTGGCTTCCTCGTACGCGCTGCGGAACTGCCGCTCGCTCATGTTGGCGTAGTACTTCTTCAGCTTCTGCTTGGCGGCGAGCTGGTTGGCGAAGTCGGACATCTTGCGCCGCTTCTGGCCGTGCTCGCCCGGACCGTAGTCGCGCCGGGCCAGGGGACTCTTGGTGCGACCCCAGAGATTCACCCCGAGGCGGCGGCAGATCTTGGACTTAGCCTGGATACGCTTGGTCATCGGCCCCGATTTGCAGAAGCGGTGTAAGGGAACGTCGCCTTTTGGCGCCGGCAATCGATCGTGGCGCGCACAAAGCAACGCAGCCGGGGAAGGCCCCCGGCCGATGCCGCGCTTCTAGTCCGACGCCCCGTGCTTGTCAAAGGCTTTGCACCATGCCGGAAATGCCATTCAACGCCGGCGGTCGGGATTGCCGCGCCGCCGCTGCTGCACCTCGCTGAAGGCGGAAGCCAGGATGCCGGCCGGCAGGGCGATCAGGACGATCCCGGCGACCGCGGTCAGGCCGGCGAAGATGCGGCCCGGCACGGTCAGCGGAATGGCGTCGCCATAGCCGACCGTGGTCAGGGTCGCGACCGACCACCACATCGCCCGCGGGATCGAGCCGAAATCCTCGGGCTGGACCGATGCCTCGAAGAGATAGAGCAGGGTCGAGCTGACGAGCAGCAGAAGAAAGCCGACGAGCAGGCTGAGCCCGAGCTCGTAGCTGCGCGAGAGCAGCGCCTCGAGCATGTCGTGCAAGGCCAGCGAGAACGGCCCGAGCCGGGCGAGCCGCACGAGCCGCAGCAGGCGGACCAGCCGCAGGACCAGGGTCTGCGTGCCGACGAGCAGGAAGATGACCGGCAGGATCGCCACCAGATCGAGCAGGGCGACCGGGGTCATCGCGTAGCGCAGGGCCGCGCGCCAGCCGGTGCCGTAGCGGCCGCTCTCGGGCGCTATCCAGAGGCGCACGGCATACTCGATCAAAAAGAGCGTCGCGAACACCCATTCGCACCCGGTGAAGAGGGCACCGTGGTCCAGATAGATCTCCGGCTCGGTCTCCAGCACGGCCACCACGCAGGATGCGAGGATCAGGCCCGCGACCAGCATGTTGCCCGGCGCCAACCCGCGCTCGCGCCGGCCGAGCGGATCGAATTGGTGATAGAACCAGGTGCGGATGCTGACGCGGGCCATGCGGGGACCACCGGCTGTGCTCGGGCTGTCACGCTTGCTACCAGCCAGGGCCGCCGCTTGCGAGCGCCACTCTCGCGGCCGGGGGCGGGCTCGCTCGGCAAGCGGATGACGAGGCCGAGCCTGCGGGCACCTCCGCGCCCTCGTCGGAGGTTGGCGAAATCGACGTGAAAGCGGTAGGGTGGGGCCATGAGCGCCGACCTCGACGACCTCTATGCGCGCGACTTCTATGCCTGGACCCGTCGCCAGGCCGAGGCGCTGCGCCGTGCCGAGGCCGAGCGGATCAACACCAGCGAGCCGATCGACTGGATGCATCTGGCGGAGGAAGTGGAGGATTTGGGCCAGGAGCAGCGCCGCGCCATCTTGAGTCAACTCGAACGGCTGATCCAGCATTTGCTCGAGCTCGAGTTCGCCAGGAACCGGGCACCTCGTCGACAGTGGCTCCTGACCATCGACAATGCCCGGGCCGAGATCGACCGGCGCTGGACCACGACCATCGCCCGCGAGATCGCGCCGGCTCTCGCCACCGCCCACCGCCGCGGCCGGCGAGCCGCAGCACTCGAGCTCGAGGATCACGGCGAGCCGGAGACGGCGCGGGCCTTGCCCGAAGGCGTGCACTACACGCTGGAGCAACTGCTCGACGAGGGGTGGTATCCGGGCGCGACAGAAAGAGCTTGAGCTTCGACCGCGCGGGTCATTCTCCGACCATCCGCCTGATCGTCCCGAGCGGCAGGAACAAGCGCCGCGGCGCCTGCTCGAATCGCAGAAAACCGAATTTCCGGTAGAATCCCGCTGCCGCCTCGTCCCTCGCCTCGACGACCACCGCGTGGACGGCGAGGGCTTGGCTCGCACCGAGCACGCGAACGAGAGCATCGACCAGGAGGTGCACGCCGAGACCGGCGCCCTGGGCGCCAGCGTCGACGGCGAGACGGCCGAGCAGGACCGCCGGCACCGGATAGCGCGGCAGCCGCCGGGCCTGGACCTGCGGCAGTCCGTCCCTGCAGAAGCTCGCGGCACTCAGGCTGTAGTAGCCCTGCACCGTCGGATCATCGGGCCGCGATGCCACGAAGACCCGCGCCATGTCCCGTCTGATGTCCTGTGTGGCGAGCTCGCGAATGTATCGGTCGAGCTCCGGCGCACCGCACGAGAAGCCACTTCGGTCGTGCTTGCGGCCGTCGAGCGGTGCCACCACCCAGCCATCCGGCATCAGGGTCGATCGGGTGCCGCGCCCCTCGTGTCGATCCTGTCCTCGCCCTCCATCCGGTATCGCCGATAGGCCTCACGCAGCGCCGCATTCGGCGCTGGCGGGTCGAGGAGCGCGTCGTAGAACAGCCGCCAGTCCGCCTCGGCCAAGGCAGTGACCTCGGCATCCCGGATCACCTTCTCCGCTTCCTCGAGCGCCGTCTCGAGAACGAACTGGCTGACCGACTTGCGCCGATAGAAGGCGGCACGCTGCAAGGTGCTCTTCGCCCGCGCATCGAGCCGAACCTGCAGGCGATTGTCCTTGCTCCCCAATGCTTCGGCCATGGCGTCGCTCCATCGGTCATGCGGGTCAAATGTGCTCACAAACGGCACACAAAGCAAGTGCTGCGGGCTGCATCGCACAACGCCACACGCTTTCTCGACTTTTTCCAGTTCCAGGGAGTCTGGTCCCCGATTGCCAAGCGCCGGCCCGGCGGCTAGCGCAAGGGCCGGAAAATGCCGTGCTTGCCGGCCGCCCGTCGAAACTTCAAAGGTGCCTCGCCATGCCGCTCCCGCCCCGGATGCCGTTTCGGCCAAAGCCCGCGCTCCTGGCGCTCGCCGCATTCGCGGCACTGGCGCCCGCAAGGGCCGAGGCGGCCGAGCCGGCCGCGGTCGTCTCGACCTACGCCGACTTGGCGCTCGCCGGCTATGCGGATTCGCTGGCCACGGCCGAGGCGCTGGACGCGGCGATCCAGGCCTTTCTGGCCGCGCCATCGGCCAATGGCCTCGCGGTCGCCCGCAAGGCCTGGCTGGCGGCGCGCGTCCCCTACCCGCAGACTGAGGCCTTCCGCTTCGGCAACGTGCTGGTCGACGAATGGGAGGGCAAGGTGAACTCCTGGCCGCTCGACGAGGGGCTGATCGACTATGTCGATGGCGGGCTCTACGGCGAGACCAGCGATCTGAACGCCTTCTACACCGCCAACATCATCGCCGACCCGGTGCTGCGGGTTGGCGGCCAGAGCGTCGACGCGACCGTCATCGACGGCGACGTGATCCGCGCGCTGCACGAGATCGATTCGGTCGAGGCCAATGTCAGCATGGGCTACCACGCGATCGAGTTCCTGCTCTGGGGCCAGGATCTGAACGGCACGGGACCCGGCGCCGGCGAGCGGCCCTGGACCGACTACGCCCGGGGCGAAACCTGCACCGGCGGCCATTGCGACCGGCGCGCCGCCTATCTCGAAGCCGCGAGCGGGCTCTTGGTGGCCGACCTCGCCGACATGGTGGCGCTCTGGGCCGATGACGGGGCTGCCCGGACCACGCTCACCGACGCGGCGCCGGCCGAGGGCATCGCCGCCATGCTGATCGGCATGGGCAGCCTCTCCTACGGCGAGCTGGCGGGCGAGCGGATGCAGCTCGGCCTCCTGCTGCACGATCCCGAGGAGGAGCAGGACTGCTTCTCGGACAACACCCACAACTCGCATTATTACGACGGCGTGGGCATCCAAAACGTCTATCTCGGCCGCTACCGGCGGATCGACGGCAGCCTGGTCGAGGGCCCGGCGCTGGCCGATCTGGTGGCGGCCGCCGACCCGGCGCTCGACGCCGAGATCAGGGCGAAGCTCGGCGTCTCAGTGGCGGCGCTGGGTGCGATCAAGGCCGAGGCCGATTCCGGCGGCATGGCCTATGACCAGATGATCGGCGAGGGCAACGAGGCGGGCAACGCGCTGGTCCAAAGGGCGATCGACGCCCTGGTCGACCAGACCCGCTCGATCGAGCGGGCGGTCGCCGTGCTCGACCTCGAAGGGGTCGAGTTCGAAGGCTCGGACAGCCTCGACCAGCCCGGCGCCGTCTTCCAGTGAGCCTCGGCCGGGCGGTTGCCATGGGCGCCCTCCTGCTGCTGCCGCCGCTCGGCGTCCTCGCGATGAGCGCCGCCGAGCGTGCGGCGATCCTGGCGCCGACCACCGATTTCGATCACGCCGAGCGCTTCGAGCAGCTCTCCGGCGGCACCGCCACCAACCGCCGGCGGCTCGATCGCGAGGCCTTCTCGCAACCCTCGGCCAGCCTGAAGTTCAGCGGCCGGGGCGATTTCTTCGTCGGCAACGGCTTCTTCAGGCGGCTCTGGGTCAGCTCGCCGAGCTCGACCACCTCCGCCGACGGGCTGGGGCCGCTCTACAACGCCCGCGCCTGCCAGCGCTGCCACCTCAAGGACGGCCGGGGCCACCCGCCGGCGAACGCCGACGACAACGCCGTCTCCATGTTCCTCCGCCTCTCGGTGCCGCCGACGACGGCCGAGGAGGAAGCGGCGCTCGCGGCGCACCAGATCGCCGTCGTGCCGGAGCCGACCTACGGCACCCAGCTCCAGAATTTCGCGGTCCCGGGCTACAGGGCCGAAGGGCGCATGGTGATCGACTACGAGGAGGTGCCGGTCGAGCTCGCCGGCGGCGAGGTGGTCAACCTGCGCCGGCCGACCTACGGCATCGCCGACCTCGGCTATGGCGATCTCCGCCCCGACGTGCTCTTGAGCCCCAGGGTCGCCCAGCCGATGATCGGGCTCGGCCTGCTCGAGGCGATCGACGACGCGGATCTTCTGGCCCGGGCCGACCCCGACGACGCCGATGGCGACGGCATCTCCGGCCGGGTCAACCGGGGCTGGAGCCCGGAGCGGGAGGACGTGGAAATCGGCCGCTTCGGCTGGAAGGCCGGCAAGGCCACGATCGCCGACCAGGCCGCCGCCGCCATGGGGGGCGACATCGGCATCTCCAATCCGCTGGCGCCGAGCCACTGGGGCGACTGCACCGAGAGCCAGGCCGAGTGCCGGACAGCACCGCCCGGCGTGGAGGTCGCCGGCGAGCACGAGGCCGATGCCACGGTGATGGACAAGATCCTCTTCTACAGCCGCCATCTGGCGGTGCCGGCCCGCCGCGATGTCGGCGATCCCGAGGTGCTGCGCGGCAAGTCGCTCTTCTATGGCAGCGGCTGCATCGCCTGCCACACGCCGAAGCAGGCGACGCGCGGCGACTGGCCCATCGAGGGCCTCGCCGGTCAGCTCATCTGGCCCTATACCGATCTCCTCCTGCACGACATGGGCGAAGGGCTCGCCGACGGCCGGCCCGAGGACGAGGCCTCGGGCCGCGAATGGCGCACCCAGCCGCTCTGGGGCATCGGCATGACCGAGACCGTCAACGACCACACCTACTTTCTCCATGACGGCCGGGCCCGCAACCTGACCGAGGCGATCCTCTGGCACGGCGGCGAGGCGGAGGCGGCGCGCGAGGCCTTCCGCCTGATGCCGGCCGAGGACCGTGCCGCCCTGCTCGCCTTCCTGGGCTCGCTGTGAGCCGTCGCCCGGCGCTGCCGCTCGCCCTGGCCCTCCTTTCGGCCTTGCCTCTGGGCCTCCATGCGGCCGAGCTCGGCGAGGCGGCCTACGCCCGGACGGCCACCGCCCTTACCGACGCCGTGGCGCTCCCCGCGGTCGATGCCCTCGGTGCCGCCAGCGCCGGCTTCGCGACGCAAATGGCCGACTTCTGCGCCACCGCCGATGGCGATCCTTGGCCCGTGCAGGCGGGCTTCCTCGGGCTCATGGATGCCTGGCAGCACGTCCAGCCGCTCGATTTCGGCCCGCTCCGCCAGGACGCCGGCCCGGCGCGGTTCCAGTACTGGCCGGACCGCCGCGGCACCGGTGGCCGCCAGCTCGCCCAGGTGCTGGCAAGCCGGGACCCGAGCGTGACCACGGCCGCGAGCCTCGCGGACAAGAGCGTGGCGCTCGGCGATCTGCAGGCGCTCGAGCGGCTCCTGTTCGACGACGCGGCCGAAGGGACGCTCGATCCCTTCCGCTGCGCCTATGCCAGCGCCATCGCCACCCTGCAGGCCGAGCGCGCGGCAACACTGGTCCAGGACTGGGAGGTCCAGGCGGAGGCGCTGCGCACCGCCTCGACCGGCAACGAGCTCTACTACGACGCGGCGGAGGCGGCCCGCGATTACCTGGGGGCGCTGACGCACGGCCTGCAATTCGCCGTCCAGACCAAGCTCCAGCCGGTGGTCGGCGACGATCCGGCCACCGCCCGGCCGCGCGCGGCGGAAAGCTGGCGGAGCGGGCATTCCGCCCAGAACATTGCGGCCAACCTCGCCACGCTCGAGGCGCTGGTCGCAACGCCAGACGGGTTCGGCGATCTCGCGGCCGCGGCCGGCGACCCGCTGATCGGCCGCACCTTGCAGGCCATGCTCGAGGACGCCCGGCAGGGCCTCCTCGCCCTGCCGATGCCGCTTGCCATGGCGGCCCAGGACAAGGATGGCCACGCAAAGCTCGCCGCCATCGCCGACCTGCTCGACCGCGCCCACCGGCTCGCCGAGCATACGCTGGCGCCCACGCTCGGCCTGACCGCCGGGTTCAATGCCAGCGACGGCGACTGAGATGCAGGGCACGCTCGACCGGCGCGGCTTTCTCGCAGGCGCCATGCTCGGCCTGCTGGCCGGCGACGCCCTCGCCGCCGCCGCTCGGCGTGGCGACGCCGGTGCCCTCTATATCGGCTGCCGCAAGCTCGACGACCGGCACGAGGTTGCAGCCTTCGACGCGGACGGGCACGAGCGCTTCGCCCTGCCTTTGCCGGACCGCGGCCATTCGATCGCCCTGCACCCCAGGCGGCCCTGGGGCGTCGCCTTCGCCCGCCGCCCGGGCCGCTTCGCCGTGGTCTTCGACCATGCCGAGGCGGTCGCCTTGCGCCGCATCGACGCCGCCCCCGGCCGGCATTTCTACGGCCACGGCGTCTTCTCGGCGGACGGCCGCTGGCTCTTCGCCACGCAGAACGACTGGGCGAGCGGCCAGGGCCGGATCGCCATCCTCGACGCCGATTCCGACTTCGCGCTCGCCGGCGAGATCGCGAGCCACGGCATCGGCCCGCACGATGTCCGCCTCCTGCCCGATGGCCGGACGCTCGCCGTCGCCAATGGCGGCATCCGCACCCACCCCGACCGCGACCGGGAGAAGCTCAATCTCGACACCATGCGACCGAGCCTGACCCTCCTCCACGCGCCGAGCGGCGCCGTGGTCGAGGACTTCGCCCTGCCGCCGGCGCTGCACCAGCTCTCGATCCGCCACCTTTCCGCAAGCGAGGCCGGCCGGGTCGCCTTCGCCATGCAGCACGAGGGCGACAAGGGTGCCGAGGTGCCGCTGGTCGGCGTGCTCGAGCCAAGCGGCCTGCGCTGCTTCGCCGGGTCGGCACCCATTTCCCGCCGCCTTCGCCACTACATCGGCAGCCTCGCCTTCGACCGGAGCGGCACGGTGATCGCCGCCTCCGCCCCCCGCGCCAACGCCATCACACTCTGGGACACGGCCTCGGGCGACCTCTTGGCCGAGCACGAGATCGCCGACGGCTGCGGCGTCGCCGCCGCCGACACCCCCAAATGCTTCATCGTCACCGGCAGCGCCGGCGGCCGCTACCGGATCGGCGCCGACGGCAGCAGCACCGCCCTCGACCGCGACCCGCCGGCCGACTGGGACAACCACCTGGTCGGCTGACTCAGGCGACCCCGCGCTTTCGGGCCAGCCGCCGCCACAGGCCCACGGCCAGGGCCACCGCCAGGACCACCAGCACCGACGCCGCCGTGGCGATGACGGCGACGGCCGGAACGAGCGGCGAGTAGTTGGTGGCGGTGCGGGAGAAGAGCCAGATGGGCAGGGTCGAATCGGCGCCGGTCGTGAAGATCGAGAGCGGCAGGTTCGACCAGGAGAGGAGGAAGGCGAAGAGGCCGCCCGAGACGATGCCCGGCGCCAAGGCCGGCAGCGTCACCTCGCGAAAAACCTGGAGACGCGAGGCCCCGAGGTCGAAGGCGGCTTCCTCCTGGGCGACGTCGAAGCCATAGAGGCGGATGGCGATGACCAGCGTGACGATGGGCACCACCCAGACGAGATGGGCGAAGACGGCGGTCCGCCACGAAGGGACGATCCCGGCGGCCGACATGGCGAGCAGCAGGGCGAGGCCGAGCACGGCCTGCGGGAAGAAGATCGGCAGCAGCAGCAGGCGCTGGTAGAGGCTCCGGCCGCGCCAGTCGTAGCGGGCGAAGGCGAGAGCACCCAGGACACCCAGAAGAACGGCGAGGACGGCGACCAGGGCCGCGATCTTGAACGAGGTCAAATGCAGCTCGCCCGTGGTGTACTGCCCGAGCGCGTCCCGATAGGCATCGAGCGTCCAGACCTTGTGCGGAAAGCGCATGTAGCGGGTGTTGGCGAGCGACGCGAGCACCACCGAGAGGATCGGCACGTAGAGGAGGACCAGCACCAGGCAGGTCCAGACGGCCAGGAGCGGGGCGATCAGGCGGTCACGGGCGCCACGCATCATCAGCGCCGGATCAGCCGGTCGAGGTCGAGCCGGCGGAGCACCGGGAAGATGACGGCGGCGGTGACCAGGATGACGAGCACGGTGAGAGCGGCACCGGACGGCCAGTCCTGGGCGTAGCCGAAGCGCTGCTCGATGGCGCGGGTGATGACCACGACCGCCTGCCCGCCCAGGATGCTGGCCTCCGCGTTGGCGCCGAGCGAGAGCACGAAGGTCAGGAGAGCGCCGACCATGATCCCCGGCATGGCGAGCGGCAGCTCGACCTCGCGCAGCACCTGGAAGGGCCCGGCACCGAGATCCCGGGCCGCCTCGATCTGGTCCAGGGGCACCAGCGAGAGCCCCAGCACGATGGGGAACAGCATGAAGGGAAAGTGGATGTAGACCATGCCGAGCAGCGTCGCGGTCTTGGTGTAGAGGATGCTGCCGATCTTGACCCCGAGCAACGCATTCAGCGTGCCGGCGAGGATGCCGCCGCCGGGCATCATGAAGAGGGCCGTGCCGAAGAGACGGACGCTCTCGGAGATGAAGATCGGGAGGGCTATCAGGATCGTTGCGATCGTCGCGAGCCGGCCGGCGAAGCGGACCAGCGCCTTGGCGGTGGGCCAGGCGAGGACGAGGCAGATGAGCGTGGTCATGCCGGCGAGGAGCAGCGACCAGCCGAGCGGCCCGAGATAGCCCTCGGTCACCGTCGCCTGGTAATTGGCGAGCGTCCATTCCCCCAGAAGCGAGAAGGTGCGGGGCGGCATGAAGCTGTAGGCGACGACCAGCAGGATCGGCACGACGAAGCCGACGAGCAGCAACGCCATGACGGGCAGCATGGCGAGCACCCCCGGGTTGGGGCGGTGGCGCACCGCTGCTACTCCGCCACCAGGACGGCGTCGGCGAGGTCGAAGCCGAGCCGCGCGTGGCCGCCGGGCCCGGGGACCAGAGGATTGTTCAGGGCGATCTCGCCGATCAGCGTGCGGTCGCCGGCCCGGGCGTGAAACTGCTTCCTCGAGCCCAGGAGATAGTCGTTGAGAATCTCCGTCTCGAACACGACATCCGCCGTCTCGTCCGGCGCCAGCGGGCGAAGCTGCTCGGGGCGGACCACGAGCCAGCCCTCGCCCGGCGCCGGCAGGTCGAGCCCGGCCGTCGGCAGCACGTTCACCTCGCCCATGAACTCGGCGACGAAGCGCGAGCGTGGCCGCTGGTAGATCTCCAGGGGGCCGCCGATCTGCACCAGCCGCCCGGCGCGCATGATGGCGATCCGGTCCGACATCACCATCGCCTCCTCGAGACTGTGGGTGATGTAGATGAAGGTCTTGCCGGTCGCCCGGTGCAGGTCCTTGAGCTCGACCTCGAGCATCTTCCTGAGCCGATAGTCGATCGCCGAGAGCGGCTCGTCGAAGAAAAGGATCTCGGGGTCGGAGGCGAGCGCTCTCGCCAGCGCCACGCGCTGCCGCTCGCCGCCCGAGCACTGGGTGACCGGCCGGTCGTGATAGGCCTCGGGCAGGTGGACCAGCGCCATCAGCTCGAGCGCCCGGGCCCGCCGGGTCGCCGGGTCCACCCCGCGCATCTTCAAGGCGAAGGCGATGTTCTCGCCGACGGTCCGGTGATTGAACAAGGCGAGCGACTGGAAGACCATGGCGGTCGGCCGCCGGTTGGCCGGCACGTCGGTGATCGGCCGGCCCCGCAGCAGCACCTCGCCGCCATCCACCCGCTCGAGCCCGGCGAGGATGCGGATCAGGGTCGACTTGCCGCTGCCGGAGGGGCCGACGATGGTGAAGAACTCGCCGTCCAGGATCTCGAGATCGATGCCGTCGACCGCGGCGATGGCGCCGAAGCGCCGCGTCAGGCCGACCAGCGAGAGGATCGGCCCCCGGGCGGGCACGGGCACGGGCGCGGCCTACTGGCGCGCCCGCATCGCCGCCGAGTAGATGTCGTAGAGCCGGTCGTAGTCCGGCACGATGTCGAACTCGACCGCATTGGCGATCCGCTCGTCGAACTCGTCCCACTGCAGGGCCGCGAGCTGCTCGCTCGTGAACTTGGCGAAGAGCTCTGGCTTCGCCATCTGCGCCACCGGCTGGAGGTTGCCGTTGCCATTGGCGACGATGTAGGCGGGCTCGACCTCGGTGATCCATTCGAGGAAGTCGAGCGCCTCCGGGAGCTGGTCGGGGTTGTTGACCGCCGAGTTGAGCTCGATCCAGTTGATCCCGCCCTTGCCGTCGGCCGGCCCGCTGCGCGGCGTGATGGCATGGAGGTTCTCGACCCCCTCGAGCCTGGCGCTGGTCGTCGTGTAGGTGCCGCCGGTGAAGTAGAGATCGATATCGCCGTTGAGGATGCCGAGGTTGAGCTGGACGAAGTCGGTGGTGATCAGCTTGGCATTGTCGATCCAGCGCTTCGCCGTCGCCTCGAACTTCGCGATGTCGGCCTCGGACTTCGGCTTGAAGGGATGGACGCCGGCCCCCATGCAGATGTCCATGACGTTCCAGTCCTCATAGGCGAGGATGCCGTAGCGCTGGGCGAAGTCGGGGTTGTTGAAGAGATCCCAGCCCTCGTCCTTGGCGAGCTCGGGCGAGATGATGTCCGAGTTCACGACGAAATCGAAGGTCTCGTAGCGCTGCACCACGCCGAGCAGGTGCTCGCCGTCCTGGCTCATCGCCCAGTGATAGGGCGGGTGGAACTTGGGCATCATCTCGGCGTAGAGCGGCTGGAAGCGGTCCTGCGGCAGCTCGCGGATCAGCCCTTCGGGCCAGAGCTGGGTGCGCGCCCAGGGATTGTTGAGGTTGACGAAATCCCAGACCGCGGTCTCGCCGGCCCGAAGGCGGTTGACCGAGGTCGGGTCCGAGATGTGGATCTCGTAGCGGATGGTCTGCCCCGTCTCCTCCCGCCAGAGCTCGAGCAGCCGCGGGTCGGCATAGGCGTCCCAGGTGAGGAGCGCGAGCGGCCGGTCCTGCGCCAGGGCCAGCCTCGGCCCCGCGGCGGCCAGCGTGCCGGCGGCGCCGATTCCGGCGAGCAGCCGGCGGCGGGTCGTGGCCATCGAGCGCAGGCCCATGTCCCGCACCGGACTCCGGGCGGCGAGCTCTTGCAGGCGGCGATCGTGGCGCATCGTTTCCTCTCCCTGGTTCCGCGGCCGAGGGCCGCCGCCGACACCCCGGGCGTCGCGGCTGTGCGGCATGCGGTCGGTTGTTCGGATAGTGCAAGCGCCGCAAAGCCTGTCAAGCTGCCAGGCGGCGCCGGCTTGCCACGCCGGCCCTTCCTGCGGCATGCGGTTCGAGAGCCGGCATCGATCGGAAAAGGACAGGCCCTTGCTCGACCCCGACGAGCCCCGCCCCTTCGTGCTCGAGAACGCCACCGGCCAGAGCCCATGGCTTCTGACATGCGAGCATGGCGGTCGCCTCCTGCCGCGCCGGCTCGGCGATCTCGGCCTGCCCGCGGCCGCCTTCGAGCGGCATATCGCCTGGGACATCGGTGCCCTCGGTGTCGCGCGGGCGCTTTCGGCCGGCCTCGATGCGCCGCTCGTCCACCAGCCCTACTCGCGGCTCGCCGTCGACTGCAACCGCCCGCCGGCCCGGCCCAGCTTCATCCCCGAGATCAGCGAGGCGACGGCGATACCGGGCAATCGGGGGCTCGGCCCGGCGGCCAGGAAAGCGCGCGAGCGGGCCATCTGGCAGCCTTTCCAGGATGCCGTGGCCGAGGCCGTGACGGCGCGTCAGGGGCTGCTCGCCATCCACAGCTTCACGCCCGTCTATCACGGCATCGAGCGGCCCTGGAGCATCGGCTTCCTGCACGGCGCCGCCGGCGATCTCGCCACCAACCTGCAACGCTGGCTCGAAGAGGTCGCCGGCATTCCGGCGGCGCTCAACGAGCCCTACCGCATCGACGCCGACGACTATACGATCCCGGTCCACGGCGACGCGCGCGGCCGGCCCGCGGTGCTCGTCGAGATTCGCCAGGACCTGATTGCGGAGGCATCCGGCCAGCTTCGTTGGGCCGGTCTCCTGCGGCGGGCGATCACCTGCCTCGAGCCGCCTCGCCGAAGGAATTGAGCCGTCATGCGCGATACCCCCGAAGGCATCGTCTTCTTCGTCATCAGCGACTTCTCCGGCCTGGTCCGCGGGCGGGGCGTGCCGGCCAGGAATCTCCAGGCCCATCTCGAGTCCGGGTGCGGCTGGGTCCCGGCCGACCAGGCGCTGACCGCCTTCGACGTCATCGGCGAGGGCAACCCGTTCGGCGCCTCGGGCGATCTCCGGCTCGTGCCCGACCCCTCGACCGAGGTGCGGATCGCCGGGCATTCTGGCCGACCACCCTGGCACTTCTTCCTCGCCGACCTCGAGGAGCTCGACGGCCGGCCCTGGCCGGTCTGCGCCCGGGGCTTTCTCAAGAGCGCCCTGGCAGCGCTCGAGGCGCGCTTCGGCCTGCGCCTCGACGTCGCCTTCGAGCACGAGTTCACCCTTCTGGGCGACCCGTCGCCGGCGCCGGGCTTCTCGCTCCGCGCCTTTCGCCGCAACGAAGAGGTGGTGACGGCGATCGCCACGGCGCTGCGGGCAGCCGGAACGGTGCCTGAGACGATCCTGCCCGAGTTCGGCGCCGGCCAGTTCGAGATGCCGCTGCCGCCGGCACCGGCCCTGGTCGCCGCCGACCGCGCCGTCGTCTTTCGCGAGGTGGTGCGCGACGTCGCCGAGCGGCACGGCAGGCGCGCGACCTTCGCGCCGAAACTGCGCCCCGACGCGGTCGGCAACGGCGTGCACATCCATTTCAGCCTGACCGACAAAGCCGGCCGACCGCTCACCTACGATCCGGACACCCCGGGCGGGCTGAGCGCTCGCGCCGCCGCCTTCGCCGCCGGCATCCTGCGCCATCTCGATGCCGTGGTGGCGCTGACGGCACCCTCGGTCGTCTCCTACCAGCGGCTCAAGCCACACCACTGGAGCACCGCTTTCGCCTGCCTCGGCAGGCAGAACCGCGAGGCCGCGATCCGCATCTGCCCGGCGGGCGGCCGGCAGGTCGATCCGGCGCGCGGCCACCATCTGGAGTTCCGCGCCGCCGATGCCACGGCCTCGCCCTACATGGCGCTCGGTGCCCTGGTCCATGCCGGCATGGCCGGGCTCGCCGATGATCTCCAGCCGCCGCCGCTGGTCGACTCCGACCCCGCCGAAATGGACGAGGCCGAGCGCCTGCGACTGGGCATCCGCCCCCTGCCCGCCGATCTCGCCGCCGCGCTCGATGCCCTCGAGGCCGACCCGGCGGCCCTCGCCTGGGCCGCGCCGGAATTCTGGGCCTGCTACCTGGCACTGAAGCGGTCCGAATGGCAGGGCTTCGCCGATCACGACGCCAGGGCGATCTGCGACGCCTACAGCCGGGTGTACTGACGAGATGCCGAGCCAACGCCTGCCCCGCGACCGCCGCCTCGATCCGAGCCGCACCGCCGTGCTCCTGGTCGACGTGCAGATGTCCGAGGTCACGCCCGAGACCCGAGACGCGAAGCCGGCCTACTGGCAGGCGATCCACGACCGCGCCCTGCCGGCCCAGCAGCGCCTGCTGAAGGCGGCCCGCGGCCGCGGCTGCGAGGTCGTCTACACGGTGATCGAGGCGCTGACCGCCGACGGCCGCGACCGCTCCCTCGACCACAAGCTCTCGGGCATCCTCGTGCCCAGAGGCTCGCCGCTCGCCCGGGTCATCCCCGAGGTCGCCCCGCTCGCCGACGACATCGTGCTGCCCAAGACCTCGTCCGGCGTCTTCAACTCGACCGCCATCGACTACGTGCTGCGCAATCTCGGCACCCTGAACCTGATCGTCGCCGGCTTCCTCACCGACCAGTGTGTCGACATGGCGGTGCGCGACGCGGCCGACAAAGGCTACTACGTGGTCTGCGCCGAGGACGCCTGCGCCAGCCACACGGCCGAGCGCCACGCCCGGGCGCTCGAGGCTTTTGGCGGCTATTGCCGGGTGCAGACGGTGGACGAGGTCATCGCCACGTTTTCGGGCTAGGCAAGTCCCGCCAGAGGGCCTAGCCGTTCACTGTCGTGAAAAAAGGCTGCAAGCCGGGCCCCGCCGAGGGACGACCGCGGTGCCTGACGCCGCCGGCGCATATTCCGGGAGACATGGAGTGGCCGGCACATCGGGCGCCATGACGTCCACCGGCGGTCAAAAGGGCTTCCTCGACCGCTTTCTCGATCACGTCGAGCGGGTCGGCAACAAGGTGCCGCATCCGGCGGTCATCTTCCTCGTCCTGATCGCCATCGTCATCCTCCTCTCGCACCTGCTCCATTTCCAGGGGGTCAGCGTCACCTATCCGGTCGTCGACGTCCTCACCGACGAGGTGGTCGAGCGGACGACCGCCGTCCAGAGCCTGCTGACCGCCGACGGGCTCCGCTTCATGCTGACCTCGCCGGTGGCCAACTTCATGAGCTTCGGCCCGGTGGCGGTGATCCTTATCGCCATGGTCGGCGTCGGCCTCGCCGAGGAATCCGGGCTCATCCAGGCGCTGGTCCGCCAGATCGTCGTGGTCGCACCGCGCTCCGCCATCACCTTCATCATCGTGCTGCTCGGCGTCGTCTCGAGCATCGCCTCGGATGCCGGCTATCTCGTGCTGGTGCCGCTCGGCGCCGCCGCCTTCCTCAGCCTGGGCCGGCATCCGCTCGCCGGCCTCGCCGCCGCCTTCGCCGGTGTCGCCGGCGGCTTCCTGGCCAATCTCTTCGTCACGCCGACCGACGCCATCCTGACCGAGATCACCAACGACGCCATCCGGCTGCTCAACCCGACGCTGACGACCGGGCTCACCGGCAACCTCTTCTTCATGATTGCCTCGACCTTCCTCGTGACCATCGTCTGCACGGTGCTCACCGAGCGCTTCATCGAGCCGCATCTCGGCCCGTACCAGGGAAACGTGTCGATCGACTCGAGCGAGGGTGTCTCCGCGGCCGAGCGCCGGGGCCTGCGCTTCGCGCTCTGGACGCTCATCGGCTTCTTCGTCGTCATCGGCCTCCTGACCGCACCGCCGGGCGCGGTGCTCCGCCATCAGGAGACCGGGGCCATCCTCGGCGGCTCGCCCTTCATGGACGGGCTGATCGTCCTGATCATGCTGCTGTTCCTCGCCCTCGGCATCGCCTACGGCAAGGATGCCGGAACGATCGTCTCGGTGACCGACGGTGTCAACGCGGTGGTCAAGACCTTCAACAGCCTCGCCGGCCTGGTCTTTCTCCTCCTGGTCATCGCCCAGTTCATCGCCTTCTTCAACTTCACCAACATCGCCACCGTCACCGCCGTCGGCCTCGCCGACCTGCTCGAGAACGTCCAGATCGGCACGGTCGGCCTGCTCGTCGGCTTCATCGTGGTGATCGGCATCGTCGATCTCCTGCTCACCGGGGCGGTCGCCAAATGGGCGATCTTCGCGCCGGTCTTCGTGCCGCTCTTCATGCAGCTCGGCGTCGAGCCGGACTACGTGCTCGCCGCCTACCGCGTCGGCGATTCGCCGGCCAACGTGATCACGCCGCTCAACGTCTATCTCGCGATGATCGTCGCCTTCGCCCAGAAGTATCAGCCGGAGTCCGGGGTCGGCACGGTGGTGGCGCTGATGCTGCCCTACACCGTCGTGCTCTTCATCGTCTGGACGCTCATGCTGGTCGGCTGGTACGTGCTCGGCATGCCCCTGGGCTTTGGCTGACCCGCGCGTCCCTTGCCAGGCGCCAACGTCCTCGAACCGGAGACCACCCATGTCCGATCTCGACGCCGTCCTCGCCCGGATCGACGAGGATCTCGAGCCGGCGCTCGAGCGCCTGTTCACGCTCCTGCGCATCAAGTCGATCTCGACCGATTCCGCCTACGCCGCCGAATGCCGGGCCTGCGCCGACTGGCATGTCGCGGATCTGCGGAGCATCGGCTTCGAGGCGCGGGCCGAGGCGACACCCGGCCACCCCATCGTCGTCGCCCATGACCGCGGCACCGGCGGCCCCTCGGCCCTCTTCTACGGCCATTACGACGTCCAGCCGGTCGATCCGCTCGAGCTCTGGGAGCACGACCCGTTCGCGCCCTTCATCCAGACCCGCGCCGACGGCACCCGCGCCATCCGGGCCCGCGGCGCCTCGGACGACAAGGGTCAGGTGATGACCTTCGTCGAGGCCTGCCGGGCCTGGAAGCACGTCACCGGCCGGCTGCCCATCGGCCTTTCGGTGCTGATCGAGGGCGAGGAGGAATCCGGCGGCGTCAACCTCCCCCCCTTCCTCGAGACGCACAAGGACGAGCTTCTGGCCGATATCGGGCTGATCTGCGACACCAGCATGTGGGACCGCGAGACGCCCGCCATCAACACCATGCTGCGCGGCCTCTGCGGCGAGGAGATCGTCATCACCGCCGCCGACCGCGATCTGCATTCGGGCTTCTACGGCTCGGCCGCGGCCAACCCCAACCATGTGCTCGCCCGCATCATCGCCGATCTCCGCGATGCCTCGGGCGCCGTCACCATCCCCGGCTTCTACGACGGCGTGCCGGAGCTGCCCGAAGCGCTCCGCCGGGACTGGGAGGGGCTGAGCTTCGATCCGGCCGCCTTCCTCGGCGCCATCGGCCTCTCGGTGCCGGCCGGCGAAGCGGGCCGCTCGGTGCTGGAGATGACCTGGTCGCGGCCGACCTGCGAGGTCAACGGCATGGGCGGCGGCTACCAGGGCGAGGGCTTCAAGACGGTGATCCCGTCCAGGGCCTCGGCCAAGATCTCGTTCCGCCTCGTCTTCGACCAGGACCCGCACAAGATCCGCGAGGCCTTCCGGGCCTTCGTGCGCGAGCGCCTGCCGGCCGACTGCAAGGTCGAGTTCAAGGAGCACGGCTCCGGCCGCGCCATCCGCTTTCCGATCGACGATCCGGCGTTCGGCCGGACCAGGCAGGCGCTCGGCGACGAATGGGGCAGGCCGGCGGTCTTCATCGGCGGCGGCGGCTCGATCCCGATCACCGCCGAGCTCAAGAAGAAGCTCGGCATGGACGTCGTGCTCGCCGGCTTCGCGCTCAACGACGACCGCATCCACAGCCCGAACGAGAAGTACGAGCTCTCGAGCTTCCACAAGGGTATCCGCTCCTGGGCGCGCATCCTCCACGCCCTCGCCGGCTGAAGCTGGCCAGCCGCATCACCTTCGAACCAGCCGGCTGGAGCCGATGACCCTGGATCTCGCCCTCGTCCTCGGCCTGCTCGCGGCCGCCATCCTCATGTTCGTGCTCAACCGGCCGCGCATGGACGTGGTCGCGCTGATCATGATGGCGGCCCTGCCGCTGACCGGTGTCCTGACCATCGGCGAGGCCATCGCCGGCTTCGCCGACAGCAATATCGTGCTGATCGCCGTGCTCTTCGTGCTCGGCGAGAGCCTGGTCCGGACCGGTGTCGCGCGGCGGCTCGGCGACTGGATCAACGCCAGGGCCGGCGGCAGCGAGATCCGGCTGCTGGTGCTCCTGATGGCGGCGGTCGCCGGGCTCGGCTCGATGATGAGCTCGACCGCCGTGGTCGCCATCTTCATCCCGGTGGTCATCCGCATCTGCAAGAGCACCGGCACCGCCCCCGGCCGGCTGATGATGCCGATGAGCGCTGCGGCCCTGGTCAGCGGCATGCTGACCCTGGTCGCCACCGCCCCCAACCTCGTGGTCAACGCCGAGCTGGTCCGCCAGGGCTTCGAGGGCTTCGGCTTCTTCAGCGTCACGATCTTCGGGCTGCCGGTCCTGGTAGTCGCGGTCGGCTACATGATCCTGACCCGCGGCTGGCTGCCGGCGACGGTCAGGGAATCGACGAGCCAGCGGCGCCGGCCGACCTTTCGCGAGTTCGCCGAAAGATACCAGCTCGGCGGCCGCGAGCACCGCGTCCGCGTCAGGCCCGATTCGCCGCTCGCCGGCAAGCGCCTCGAGGAGATCGAGCTGCGGACCACCGGCATCAACCTGATCGCCCTCGAGCGACCGGGCCGGCGGCGGCCGGACATCATCCGCCCCGACGCCCGCACCGAGCTCTGCGCCGGCGACATCCTCCTCCTCGACGTCCGCACCTCCGCCACCGAGACGGCGAAGCTGAAGGAGCGCTACGGCGTCGAGACCCTGAACCTCGGCGGTGCCGGCGTCTATTTCAGCGACCGCGCCCAGGATCTCGGCATGGTCGAGGCCATCATCCCGGCCGAATCGCAGCTGCTCGGGCTGACCGTGCTCGAGGCCCGGATGCGCACCCGATCCGGCCTCACCGTGATCGGCCTGCGCCGCGGCCAGAAGGTGATCACCGAGAACCTGCTCGAGGAGAAGCTGGAGATCGGCGACACGCTCCTGGTCACCGGCTTCTGGAAGGACATCCGGAGCTTTCAGCAGCGCAGCCACGATGTCGTCATGCTCGACATGCCGGCCGAGCTCGACGAGATCCTGCCGGCCGCCGACAAGGCGCCGCAGGCGCTCGCCATCCTGGCGCTGGTCGTGGCCCTCATGGTTCTCGAGGTCGTGCCGAACGTCCACGCCGTGCTGCTCGGCTGCCTCTTGCTCGGCCTCTTTCGCTGCGTCGACATGGCCAGCGCCTACCGCTCGATCAACTGGCAGAGCCTCGTGCTCATCGTCGGCATGATGCCGTTCTCGCTCGCCCTGCAGCGCACCGGCGGCGTCGACCTCGCCGCCAACGGCCTCCTGGCGCTGGTCGGCGAGGGCTCGCCGCGCTTCGTGATCGGCCTGATCTTCCTCATCACCGCCGTGCTCGGCATGTTCATCTCGAACACCGCCACCGCCATCCTGATGGCGCCGGTGGCCCTCGCCGTCGCCGTCGATCTCGGCGCCTCGCCCTACCCCTTCGCCATGACCGTGGCCCTCGCCGCGTCGACGGCTTTCATGACCCCGGTCTCGTCTCCGGTGAACACCCTGGTCGTCGGCCCCGGCAACTACGTCTTCGCCGATTTCGTCAAGCTCGGCGTGCCGCTCTCGATCCTCGTGATGATCGTCTGCGTCATCCTGGTGCCGATCGTCCTGCCGCTGTAGAGCACATTTGATCATTCGGAGGTATGTCCTGTCATATGAATGTAGTTACGGCACACCTCAGGTGTGAGCCTCGGGGTCTCGACGGCGATGGCGCACCAGAAATTGAAGCGTTCTATCCAAATTGCCCGGGACAGCGCGGCGCACGGACAACCGGCAGAAGCTGCCCAGGGAGAGGCAAAAAAACAGCATGTAGTGGCTAAAGGCCTCTTTAATCACTAGAACTGGACACCATCTCTGTGAAATGACCACGCTCACCGGTTCTTCGCTTGGCTTGTCGTTAGTACAGTCGGTCGGTCCTGCGGGCAGGTGGGCCCATGTGCGCCCGCGGTTCGAGCGGCTCCTGGAAAACCTGAAGATCACGGCCGACCAAGGGCATGACGGAGAAAAGAAGCACAAGGGAGTTGTCGGCGCACTGAACCGTGCCTACTACGGCAACAGCCATGCAACGGCCAACAGAATACTGGTCGGATCTTGGGGCAAGGCTACCCGTGTCCGGCCACCGAGAGATATCGACCTCCTCTTCATTCCGCCGATCGATGTATTTTGTCAGTTTGATCAGCGGATTGGAAATAAACAATCTCAGCTCCTGCAAGATATCGCTGCGGCGCTGCGCGACACTTATCCGCAAACTGTGATCCGCGGTGACGGCCAAGTTGTCGTAATCGGATTCAATTCGTATCGAATTGAGGTCGCACCAGCATTTCACTATCAGCCGGGCGGCTTTCTGATCTGCGACACGAACAACGGCGGACGCTGGAAACCCGCTGATCCAGAAGGCGAGATCGCAGCGCTTGACGCCGCCGACCGGCAGCACAACGGTAATGTCCGCAAGCTCACGCGAATTCTGAAGCAGTGGCAGCGGCATTGCGACGTCCCCATCAAGTCTTTTCACCTAGAAGCTTTGGTGAAAGAGATGCTTCCGACCACGAACTACGGTGGGAGAGACGAATTCTGGTTCGATTGGCTGGTGCGCGATGCCTTTGCGCACATGATCAGTCGGGCGAATGGGTTGTTCCTTATGCCGGGATGTGCGTCCGAATGGATCTGGCTCGGCGACAACTGGTTGAGCAAGGCGCAAACTGCTTATAGCCGGGCGCTCACGGCCTGTACCTACGAGTACGACAATTACGAAGTTTTGGCGGGCAACGAGTGGCAGAAAATCTTCGGCACAATGGTCCCTCTGACGACGGGCTGAACGCCGCCCGGACGGCACTGATCGCTGAGTGCGAGCGTGAAGAGGAAAGTTGTCTCTATACATCTACGTCATTTTTCATTTGGCTACGGATGCTGAAAATGACGCGGGCCCTCCTGTGGGCAGGCGGCGCGATTGGAAGCATCGTTTCGGCCGCGAGCATCCTCGGCGGTGATCCAAAATTTCCCATCCTGATGGCTGGGCTTGCCCTAGCTGGCGTCCTAATGCCCGGCCTCATCAGGGCCGTGCGACTGGACGCAACCATCAAGCACTACTCTACAGCCGCTGCGACATTCAAGAACTTGCAAGGCGAGTTTCGCCGCGCAGCGAATGTCTGGTCGAACAAGCCCCTCCCAGAATTCGAGGCTGAAGCGCGAAGGGCCTTCAAGTCTATGAATGAAGCGCGGAAACCGTCGCTCACGCCGCCGGAGTGGTGCTTCCGCTTGGCGCAAAAAAAGGTTCAGAGCGGCGACTACGACAAAGACGACGCATTCTGATCAAACTACCTCTTCATAACCCTCAGGCTGGTGGCCAACGGCCGCTGTAAGTATCCCCCGGCAAAGCCGGGGGCTTTAATGAGGAGCCGCTCGAAGCGGCGCGCCGGATCGCTTCGCGGCTCCGGTTGACGCGCCGCCTGAAGGCGGCTCCTGCCGGGTTATCGCCAGAGGCCCATCTGCTCGAGGCGCGTATCCTCCTTTTCTTGGTTTCGGATGTAATCGCGAATCACCGCCTCGTCGCGACCGATCGTGCTGACGAGATACCCGCGCGCCCAGAAGTGCTGGCCGACGAAATTGCGCTTCCGCTCCCCGTAGACCCGAGCCAGATGGATCGCACTCTTGCCCGTGATGTAGCCGACGACTTGCGACACTGCATGCTTGGGTGGAATGGCGATCATCATATGCACATGATCCGGCATCAAGTGCCCTTCGAGAATCTCGCTGTCCTTCTGCACAGCGAGCTGCCGAAACACCTCGCCCAAGTGCGGTCGCAGCTCGGCATAGAGCGTCTTCCGTCGGCATTTCAGAATGAAAACAATGTGGTATTTGCAGTCCCAGGCACTGTGGCTTAGGCTCCGGTAGGCGTCCATCGTTGGCGTTCCATTCGCGTGCGTGGTTGCTCACGAACGGAGCCCGGCGATGGACTGCCGTAACCGTCAAACTTCGACTGCCTCCCCGGCAAAGCCGGGGGGTCTCCCGCTGACGCTCTAGGCGACCGTCAGCGTCTTCTTGATGTTGCCCTTGGTGGCATGGCTGTAGGGGCAGACCACGTCGGCCTTCTTCATCAGATCCTCGGCCTTGGCCCGCTCCAGGCCGGGCACCTTCAGCGTCAGCGCCACCTCGATGCCGAAGCCGGTGCCATCCGCGCGCGGGCCGATGCCGACCTCGGCCTTGACCGTGGCGTCGTCCGGGATCTTGACGCTCTCCTTGCCGGCGACGACGCGGAGGGCACCGAGGAAGCAGGCCGAGTAGCCGGCGGCGAAGAGCTGCTCGGGGTTGGTGCCCGGGCCACCGCCGCCACCGATCTCCTTGGGCGTGCTGAGCTGCACGTCGACCTTGCCATCGGCGGTCCTGGCATGGCCTTCGCGGCCACCCGTGGCGGTTGCCTCGGTCCGGTACTTCACGTCGACCTTGTCGGCCATGTCGTCTCTCCCTCGCATTCTCTGCGTCAGGCCTCTGCGGCCGTCGCGCCGCCGTCCATGGCGAGCGCTCCCCCGTCATATAGGCCGCCACCGGCGAGCCGCCCACTCACGCGTCGACTTCCGGCACGCCGGGCGCCCGGCGGCCGATCCCGTGCATGGTGGCGCGGTGGAAGCTCCTGGTGCCGGCGGCGGTCAGGACGAGGAGCGCGATCCGCCAGCCCTCTTCCGTCCGCACGAAGCGATGATGGTAGCTGCCCCAGAGCTCCCCCTCCGGGCGGCCGTCGAGATAACGCTGCCAGGCGTAGAGGTAGCAGTCGCTCCGCGCCGCATCCGGCCCGTCGAACGTGATCTCGATGTTCGAGACGTGGTGGCTGGTCGCGGCGAAGAGCGTCTCGAGGCCCCTGGCCACCCCCTGCTCGATCGCCGGCCGACCGATCAGATCTGGAAATTCGGGCCCGTAGTCGATGCGCGCGTCGGCGGTGAACAGCGCCGCCAGCGCCCTCGGCCGGTTGCGGTCGAAATGCCAGCAATAGGCATGGATCAGGCTGGTGATCGCCTGGCGGTCCAAGAGCTCCAGCACTGCTTCATCGGCGTTCATCCGCTCCCCCACGATCACCGTCTCGACAAGAGATCGCAGCTTGCGCACAACTGTTCGCGAAACGAAAGGGAGTGTCGCCATGGGCATGCTCGACGGCAAGGTGGTGCTCTTGACCGGCGCCTCGAAGGGCATCGGGGCGGCGACGGCTGCCGTGCTCTTGCGCGAGGGTGCCTCGCTCGTCGCCCACTATGGCGGCGACCGCGCCGGTGCCGAGGCAGCGACTGCGGGCGGCGACGCCCTCCTGGTCCAGGCCGACTTCGAGGAGCCCGCCGCCGTCGATCGGCTCTGGCGGGAAGCGCTCGCCTGGCGCGGCCGCGTCGACGTGCTGATCAACAATGCCGCTCTCATGCTGACCCACGCCGGCTTCGATGCCAGCCAGGAGGCGTGGGACGAGGCCTGGGCTGAAACGCTCGCCGTCAACGTCACCGCCCCCGCCCGCCTCACCCGCCACGCCGTCAATCATTTTCGCGAGGCCGGCGGCGGGGTGCTGGTCACCATCTCGTCCTGGGCGGCCCAGCGCGGCAGCGGCGATCCCGCCCTCGCCGCCTATTCGGCGTCGAAGGCCGCGGTCAAGGCGATGACCCAGACCATCGCCCGCGGCTTCGCTCAAGACAACATCCTGGCCTACATCGTCGCCCCCGGCGTCGTCCGCACCCGCATGTCCGAGGACTTCGCCGCCATGCAGGGCGGCGAGGCCAGGGTCACCGCCACGCTCGCCATGGGCGAATGGGTGCCACCCGCCGACGTCGCCGAATGCACTGCCTTCCTCGCCAGCGGCCGCTGCCGCCACCTCAGCGGCGCCACGCTCGACGTCAATGGTGCGAGCTACATCCGCTGAGGCTTTCTCGTGGCGCTGCGGTATCTCCGCGCAGAGAAGGAACCAAAGCGGCCGCGAACATCTAGAAAGTCACGGAGCAACAATCGCACGAGGACGTATGATGCCGAAAAATGTCGACGAGACCATCATCAGCAAGACCGATGCCCGTCAGGGCGTGCGGAAAGGGATGAGCCGCGTGCTGATCATTTCCACGCTCGCCGCGATCGTCATCCTCGCCGCCCTCTTCCTCTATTTCACCTGATCCCTCACTTTCGCCCGATCGCCGCCCGCCGCTCGAGATACCAGTGATAGAGATGCGGCAGGACACCGTGGGCACCCTCCGCCTCCAGGGTCAGGGCGGCGTGGTAGGCCCAGGCCGGATCGGCCAGATGCTCGCGGGCGATGGCGATCATGTCGGCGTTGCCTTCGGCCAAAATCGCCTCGGCCTGCCTCGCCTCGGTGATGAAGCCGACCGCCATGGTGGCGATGCCGGCACCCTCGCGCACCGCGGCCGCGAGCGGCACCTGGAAGCCCGGCCCCGGATGCACCGTGGCGAGGCTGACGCTGCCGCTGATCCCGCCCGACGAGCAGTCGATCAGGTCGATGCCGATGGCCTTCAGGCGGCGGGCCAGATCGATCGTGTCGGCGACGGCAAGCCCGCCCTCGACCCCGTCCTGGACCGAGGCCCGGTACCAGACCGGCAGATGCTCGGGCCAGATCTCGCGAATGATCCCGGCCACTTCCAGCGGCAGGCGCATGCGGCCTTCGAGCCCGCCGCCATAGCCGTCGTCGCGCCGGTTGGTCAGCGGCGAGAGGAAGCTGTGCAGGAGATAGCCGTGGGCGCCGTGGATCTCGACCACCTCGAAGCCGGCCTCGAGCGCCCGCCGCGCCGCACTGGCGAAGTCCGCCTTGACCCGTGCTATGTCCGCCTCGTCCATGGCTTTGGGCGTGTGCCAGCCCTCGCGCACCGGCAGGGCGCTGGGGGCGATCGTCTGCCACGGCGCCTCGTCGGCCCCGAGCGGATGGGCGCCGTCCCAGGGCCGCGCCGTGCTCGCCTTGCGCCCGGCATGGCCGAGCTGGATGCCCGGCACCGCGTCGTAGCGCTTGTAGGCGGCGGCGATCCGCTTCATGGGAGCGATCTGGCTGTCATCCCAGAGCCCCGTGCAGCCATGGGTGATCCGCCCGTCGGCCGAGACCCCGGTGGCCTCGACGATGCCGACCGCCACCCCGCCCATGGCGAAGCGGACATGATGGTCGTAGTGCCAGTCGGTCATGCGCCCGTCGATGGCTTGGTACTGGCACATCGGCGAGACGCAGACCCGGTTCTTGAAGGTCAGGCCGCGCTGGGTGAGGGGACGGAAGAGGTGGGGAACGCGAGCCTCGGTCATTCCGCCGCCTCGGCCGACAGCACGCCCAGATCCTGCATGACCCGCCGCAGCTTCTCCAGCCGGTCCCGCCCTTCCTGGCCGAGCGAGGCGAAGCTGGTGAGCGGCGGGCGGACGTCGCCCATGGGGTAGCCGACGAGCGCCGCCAGCGCCTTGGAATAGCACTGGTGGCCCCAGGTCGGATGGCCCTCGGCGATGGTGTGCTCGATCACCGAGATGTGCCGCTGGATGGCCTTCGCCTCCTCGACCTTGCCTTCCGCCAGAAGGTCGCAGATGCGCGACGACGGCCCCGGGATGTAGTTGCCGAACGGATTGACGTAGCCGACCGCCCCCAGAAGGTAGCTCTCGACGATCCGCTCGCCGGCGAAGACGTTCATAACCCCCTCCGTCGCCTCGACGATGTCGAAGACCCGGCCGACATCCATGCTCGCCTCCTTGATGTAGCGAACGTTGGCGAAGGCCCGGGTCAGCTTCGCCACCAGCGGCGGCTTCATGTCGACATTCGAGGTGAAGGGGTTGTTGTAGAGCATGATCGGGATGTCGACGGCTTCCGCGATCGCCTTGTAGTAGTTGAAGATCTCGTCCTCGGTCGGGGTGTAGTAGTAGGGCGGGACGATCATCAGCCCCTTGGCACCCAGCCGCTCCGCCTCCTTCGAATAGCGCACCGCCGTCGGTGTGTGGGCGTTCATGGTGCCGACCAGCACGGGGATGCGGCCACCCGCCTGGTCGACCGTCACCTCGATCAGCCGGGTGCGCTCGCGATCGCTGACGGCCAGGAACTCGCCCGACGTGCCGAGGATGATGAGGCCCGGCACGCCCTCGGCGATCTGCCAGTCGACGAACCGGCGCTGGGCCGCCTCGTCGATGTCGCTGCCGTCCGCGGTGAACGGGGTGACCTGAACCGTGTAGCTGCCGCGAAACTCGTGCCCGTGCATGTCCCTCTACTTTCGCAGGTCCGCCCAGCCGTGCCGGCGGAGAATGGCGTGGCTCGCCAGGAAATCCTCGTCCGGCGTGCTGTCGGGCAGGATCCTGTTGGCGATGATCTCGAGCACCGTATAGCCCTCGTAGCCGATGGCGCGAAGCGCCTCGGCCACCGGCCCCGGGTCGACGATGCCGCCCGGCTTGCCGAGCCCGTGATGCTTGAAGACGTCGGGTCCGCTGTCGGAGATGTGGACGTTCTTGCACAAAGGCCCGAGCTTCCTGATCGCCGCCGCCGGGTCCTCCTTGATGAAGGCCGAGTTGCAGACGTCGAAATTGACGCCGACCGAGGGCTCGCCGAGGAGCTCGATCACCTTCAGCATGTCGTCGACGGTCGGCAGGAAGGTGAACGGCACGTTCTCGATCAGGATCTCGACGCCCGTCCCCTTGGCGTGGCCGACCAGCTCCCGCACACCCTCGACGAACCAGTCGAGCATCCACTGGTAGGGCGGGTCGATCAGGCTGTTCAGCGGACCCGGAATGGCGACCACATAGGGGCAGCCCCACTCGGCCGCGAGGTCGATATGCTCGCGGTAGCGGTCGAGCGTGTAGCGCCGCATCAGCGCGTCGGGCGCGTTCGGGTTGTTGTCGAGCAGCGGGTAGCAGAAGGAGGAAAGCGCCAGGCCGCGCGCCGCGAATTGCTCCTCGTAGGCCTTGCGCTCGGCCGACGTCAGGATCGGTGGCCAGCAATGCGGGGCGAAGACAATCATCTCGATCGCCTCGAAGCCCAGATCCGCGAGGTGCAGCGACGCCTCGAGCCCATTCCCGGTGTAGATGTAGGAGAACGTGCTCGCCGCGAGCTTGAGATCGGCCATCCCTTCCCTCCTTCGGCCGTTGCGCCGGCCCCCCAAAACAACCGTTCGTCTGGCGCACAAACGATAGTATCACCACAGCCGGACTGCAAAGCGAACCGCTCTTGGCCCAGCTCCCGACGAAGCCACTTCCCGAGCGCATCGACACGGCCGTGATCGGCGGCGGCATCGCCGGCTGTGCGGTGGCCTTCGAGCTGGCGCTCCGCGGGGTCGAGGTCGCCCTGCTCGAGGCGGGCGACCTCAACGCCCAGGCGTCGGCGGCCAATGCCGGCAGCCTGCACACGCAGATCCCGATGGACCCGTTCGTCCGCGAGGGCGAGCCCTGGGCCCTCGTCTTTGCCTCCACCATCCGCCTCCTGAAAGCCGCGGTCGATCGCTGGCGCGGCCTCGAGGCGGCGCTCGATGCCAACCTGGAGGTATCCATCAAGGGCGGCATCCTGGTCGCCGACAGCCCGGCCCAGCTCGCCGACATGGCGAGGAAGGTGGCGCTCGAGCGTCGCTTCGGCCTCGAGTCCCACCTGCTCGGGCAGGCCGAGCTGCGCGCCCTCGCCCCCTATCTCGGCGAGCGCATGCTGGGCGGCGCCTTCTGCGCCGACGAGGGCAAGGCGAGCCCGCTTCTGGCCGGCGCCGCCTTCGCCGCCGCGGCGGAGAGGCACGGGGCCGTGCTCCTGCCTTTCACCCCGGTCACCGGCGCCACACGCGAGAGCCGGGGCTACCGTCTCCTGACACGGCACGGAACCCTGCAGGCCCGCCGGGTGGTCGTCGCCACCGGAGCCGAGGCCGGCCGGACCGCCGCGCTCTTCGGCGTCGAGCTGCCGCTCTGGGGCGAGCCGCTCCAGGCGAGCGTCACCGAGCCCGTCGCCGCCTGCATCCCGCACCTCGTCTACTTCGCCGGCGAGAAGCTGACCCTGAAGCAGACCGCCTCGGGCGGCCTCCTGATCGGCGGCGGCTGGCCGGCCCGGCGCGACGCCCGTGGCCGCCCGGCGGTGGACGGCGGCAATCTCCGCCAGAACCTCGCCGTCGCCGCCCGGGTCGTGCCGGCCGTCGCCAGGGCCCGCCTGCTCCGCGCCTGGCCCGGCGTGGTCAACGCCAACGCCGACTGGAAGCCGGTGCTCGGCCGGGTCCCCGGCCAGCCGGATCTGCACTTCTGCTGCTTTCCCTGGATGGGCTTCACGGCAGCCCCGATCTGCGCCCGGCTCGCCGCCCAGGCCATGACCGGCGAGCCCACCGACCTCGACATCGCCGAGTTCGGCATCGAGCGCCACGGCAGCGTGATGGTCGAGCCGGCCCGAGCCGGGTAGAATGGCGATCCATCGAGGGTCTTGGGCAGGCATGGCGGCAATGGATATCGAATCCTGGCTGCACACACTCGGCCTCGGCCAGTACGCGGAGGCGTTCCGCGAGAACGACATCGACGCCGGACTTCTCGCGAGCCTCACGGCCGACGACCTCAGGCAGATCGGCGTGGCCTCGGTCGGCCATCGCCGCCGGCTGCTCCAGGCCATTCGAGCCCTGCCGACGGCCGCGACGGCACCGCCATCCCCTTCTCCCGCCGCCGAGCGTCGCCAGCTCACCGTGATGTTCGTCGATCTGGTGGGCTCGACCGCGCTCTCGGCGGGGCTCGACCCGGAGGACATGCGGGACGTGATCGACACCTTCCAGAACGCGGTGGCCGGCGAGGTGGCGCGCCTGGAGGGGCATATCGCGAAGTTCATGGGCGACGGGGTGCTCGCCTGCTTCGGCTGGCCCCGGGCGCACGAGGACGAGGCCGAGCGCGCGGTTCGGGCCGGGCTCGCCATCATCCGGGCGGTGGCGCGGCTGACCGGCGGCGGCGGCACGCTGGCCGCACGGGTCGGCATCGCCACCGGGCTCGTGGTGGTCGGCGATCTCGTCGGCGAGGGCTCCGCCAGGGAGACGGCGGTGGTGGGCGACACGCCGAACCTCGCCGCGCGATTGCAGGCGCTGGCCGAGCCGGGCCAGGTGGTGATCGCCCGGTCGACCCGCCGGCTGCTCGGCGATGTCTTCCAGGTCGTCGATCTCGGCAGCCGGCGGCTGAAGGGTCTCGAGCACCCCGTCCACATCTTCGCCGTCAGCGGCAAGGGCAGCCCGGCCAGCCGCTTCGAGGCGCGCGGCCGCCCCCTCCTGCCGATGGTCGGCCGCGACCGGGAGCTGGCGCTCCTGCTCGAGCGCTGGGCACGGGCCGAAGCCGGCCAGGGCCAGGGCGTGCTCATGGTCGGCGAGGCCGGCTACGGCAAGTCGCGGATCGTCCAGGCCCTGGTCGACGCGGTGGCGGACCGGCCGCATCGCGTCGTCCACTGGCAATGCTCGCCCTATCGCGGGGAGAGCGCGCTCTGGCCGGTCATCCAGCATTTGCGCCAGGCCGCGGGCCTGGCCGACGGGGATGGCAACGAGACCCGGCTCGACAAGCTCGAGGCCTTCATGGCCGATGCCAACCCGAATGCCGAGGCCGTGGCATTGCTGGCCGAGCTGCTCGGGCTCGATGGCACCGCCCGCTACGGTGCCCTGGAGCTGACGCCGCAGGCAAGGCGGGCCGGCACGCTGCGGGCGCTGGTCCGCCTTTTGCTCCGCCTCGCCGCCGCAGGCCCGGTGCTCGTCGTGCTCGAGGACGCCCACTGGATCGATGCGACCACGCATGAGCTGATCGAGCTGCTGCTCGCCCGGATCGAGCGTGCGCCGATGCTCGTCCTCGTCACCAGCCGGCCCGAGGGCCGGCCAACGCTCGTGGCCCGGCCGCATGTCACGCCACTGCTCCTCGGCAGGCTGGGCCGCGCCGAGGTCGAGGCGATCATCCGGAGGCTCGGTGGTGCCGGGCTCGCGCGGGCGACGATCGACACCATCGCCGCCCGCACCGACGGCGTGCCGCTGTTTGTCGAGGAGCTGACCAAGACCGTCCTCGAATCGGGCGACACGCCCATCCCGGCCTCCCTGCACGACTCGCTCATGGCCCGCCTCGACCACCTTCCCGAGGCCAAGGAGGTGGCGCAGCTCGCCGCCTGCATCGGCCGCAGGTTCGATCCGCGGCTGCTCGCCGCCATTGCCGGCCGGCCGAAGGCGGAGATCGACGAAGCCCTGGACCGGCTGGTCCGCTCGGAGCTGGTCTTCCGCCCCGACCGGGCGGGCGATGGCCGCTTCGCGTTCAAGCACGCGCTGGTGCGGGACGCGGCCTACGAATCCCTGCTCCGCAGCCGGCGCCGCGAGGTCCACGGGCAAATCGCCAGGGTCATGGTCGAGTCGGCCGCCACGCCGGAAAGCATCGAGCCGACGCTCGTCGCCCGTCACTTCCTCGCCGCCGACGACCCGGCGAGCGCCATCCCCCATCTGCTGCGGGCGGCGGACATTGCCCTGGCGCGGGCCGCGGGACCCGAGGCCCAGGAAACCATTCGCGCCGGCCTCGCCGCGATCGAAGGGCTGGCGCCGAGCGACGCCACCATCGCCTGGCAGGCGAGGTTCCACCTCCTGATGGGCGATTCGCTGCGCGGCACGCACGGCACCGCCGCGGCGAGGACCGGCGACGCCTACCGCCGGGCACGCCTCGCCTTTGCCGAGATCGGCGATCAGGACGGCCAGGAGATGGCGCTCTTCGGCGAGTTCCTGTCGCACTTCAACGCCGCCCGCCTCGACCAGGCCGACGAGGTCGCCGGGCTGCTGCGGGCCGCCCCCTCGTTCGGCACGACGGCCGCGCGGCACTGGCACCGTCACGAGGCGTCCGGCCTCATCGACTTCGTCCGCGGCCGGTTCGAGGCGGCACGGCGCCATCTGGAGGCCCTGCCCGACGCCGACGGACCCTATCCCGACCGGCCCTCGAGCGGGCGCGTCTACCTGCCGTGGTCGCTGTTCATCCTGGGCTATCCCGAACGCGCCAATCGGCTGGACGAGGCGGCGCTCGAGAACGCCACCGGGGTCGGCCGGAAGTTCGCCCTCGCGGCCGCGCTCGGCAATGGCTGCTACCTGCCGCAGCTCGGCGGCCGGCTCGACCTCCTGGCGGCGCGCGCCGCCCGCTGCGTCGAGGAGAGCGAGCTCGCGCACCTGAAGATCTGGCACGGCATCGGCTCGATCTTCCAGGGCTGGCTGGCCGGCACGCAGGGCGAGGCCGAGCGAGCCCTGACGCTGATGGAGCCGGCGCTGCGCGCGCTCGACGCGGCCGGCCACCATATCGAGCACGGCTATCTCTCGAGCCTGCACGCCGACATCCTGCTCGCCACCGGCCGCGGCGACGCGGCGCGCGCGATCCTCGAGCAGGCGCTCGCCCGCAATGCCACGACCGGCGAGCGCTGGTTCGACGCCGAGCTGCACCGGCTGCTCGCCGCCTCGGCACCCGACCCGGGCACGGCCGAGCACCACCTCCACGAAGCCCTTGAGATCAGCCGTGGTCAGCAGGCGCGGCTCTGGCAGCTCCGCGCCTCCCGCGACCTTGCGCGCCTCTGGGCCGAGCGCGGCGAGCGGCAGCGGGCGCTGGACCTGCTCGCACCGGTCCACGGCTGGTTCACCGAGGGCTTCGGCACAGCCGATCTGATCGAGGCGAAGGCCGTGCTCGACCAGCTCGCCTAGTGCCGCAGGATCCTCGACACGAACTCGCGGCAGCGGGCGCTCTGCGGCGCGTCGAAGAGCTGGGCCGGCGGGCCGGTCTCGACGATGCCGCCCTGGTCCATCATCACCACCCTGGACGAGACCTCGCGCACGAACGCCATCTCGTGGCTGACGATGAGCATGGTCATGCCGTCGGCGGCGAGCAGGCGGATGGTGTCGAGCACCTCGCCGACCAGCTCCGGGTCGAGGGCGGAGGTGACCTCGTCGAGCAGCAGGATCTCGGGCTTCAGCGCCAGCGCCCGGGCGATGGCGACGCGCTGCTGCTGGCCGCCCGAGAGCTGGTCCGGGTAGCTCCGGTGCTTCTCGGCGAGGCCCACCCTGGCGAGCAGCCGCGCCGCGTCCGCCTCGACCTCCTGGCGCTTCCAGCCCTTGATCTTGATGGGGGCGATCGTGACGTTGCCCATGGCCGTCATGTTCTGGAAGAGATTGTACTGCTGGAAGACGATGGCGAGGCGATCGCGGGCGAGCTTGAGGCTGCGGCGGCTGGTGTAGTCGATGGCCTCGCCATCGATCCGAACGATGCCCCTGGTCGGTGGCAGGAGGCCGACCAGCACGCGCAGCAGCGTGCTCTTGCCCGAGCCCGAGGGGCCGATCAGGCTGACGATCTCGCCCTTCTGCACCTCGAGCGAGACGTTCTCGAGCACCGGCGCGTCGGTGCCCGGATAGATGGCGGTGAGGTCAGCGACGGTGAGATGGGGCAAGGCGTCTCTCCAGCCAGCCGCCGAGGCGGCTCAGCGGATACGAGAGGGCGAAATAAAGGACGAGCACCGTGCCGAACACCAGGATGGCCGAGAATCCGCGGCTCGAGAGCACCTTGCCGGCGAAGGTGAGCTCGACCACGCCGAGCTGCGAGGCCAGCGCGGTGTCCTTGATGAACATCACCATGAAGGCGAAGGCCGGCGGCAGGATCACCCGCCAGGCCTGCGGCAGCACGACGTGGAAGAGCGTCTGCAGCCGGCCGAAGTTCATGACCGCCGCCGTGTCCCACTGGGTCTGGTGGATCGAATCGAAGCCGGCGCGGATGATCTCGGCGCAGAACGCCGCCGAGATGACGCAGATGGCGATCATCGCCACGCCGAAGAGCGAGACGGAGAAGCGGAAGCCCTGGAAGGCGAAGAGCACGATGAAGAGGATGACGAGGAAGGGAATCCGCCGGAAGGTCTCGACATAGAGCGTCGCCAGGAGCCGCAGCGGCAGCCAGGCCCGGCCCGGCGTCCGCCGCGCGAAGTCGAGCAGGAAGCCGAAGGCGAAGCCGAGCCCCACGCCGATCAGCGTCATGAGAAGGGTCCGGCCCATGGCCTCGAGCAGGAAGACCATGTTGTAGTAGGTGAAGAAGCGCGGCGCCTCGCTGATGATCCGCTCGAGCATCAGAAGATCTTCGCCCTGACACGAAAGGCATAGCGGCCGATCAGCGCCAGGAGGGCCGAGGCCAGGATGGTGATGGCGATGTAGATGAGGGCGGTCACCGAGAAGACCTCGATGGTGCGGAAATTGGTCGTGCTGATGTTGATCGCCCGGCCGGTCAATTCCTCGACGCCGAAGATCGAGGCCATCGAGGTGCCGAGCACGAGCCAGATGTAGAAGCTCGAGAGCGGCGCGAAGAGCGTCTTCGCGATATGCGGGGCGATGACGTAGCGGACGATCTGGGCGAGCGACATGCCAAGGACCTCGGCCGCCTCGATCTCGCTCTGCCTGACCGAGATGAAGCCCGCCCGCTGGATCTCGGTCAGATAGGCGCCCGAATTGACCACGAGGCCGATCAGCACGGCGGTGAAGGGCGGCAGCAGGATGCCGACCTCCGGCAGGGCGTAGAAGAGGAAGAAGATCTGCACGAGCGCCGGCGTGTTGGTGAAGAAGACGACGTAGAGGTCGACGATGCGATAGATCAGCCGCCCGCCATAGACCTTGCCGACCGCGCCGAAGAGCCCGATCACCGCACCGCCCCAAAAGCCGAGGAAGCCCAGGACCAGGCTGAGCCAGGCCCCCTCGAGCAGATAGGGCAGGTGCTTGAGGGCCTCGCCCCATTGAAAGGTGTAGGTCATGGAAGCCCGCCGGCTGCCGGCGGGTTCGGCCGCCGGCAGCACATCATCAGAAGAACGGGTTCGGCACGACCTTGACGAGCATGTCGGCGCCGTACCACTTGCGCCACGTCTCGTTCACGACATCGGTCGAATGCAGGTCGTAGAGCAGGATGTTCAGGAAGTTGACGAGGCCCGCATTGCCCTTCTCGACGCCGATGGCGTCGTAGCCGACATTGATCGTGTCGGGCAGCACCCGCCATTTGACGTCCGGGTAGTTCTTGGTCTGCGCCATGAAGAAGTCGATGTTCTCGACCAGCGCGTCGGCGCGGCCCTGGGCGAGCGAGCGAATCGTGTCGGCGATGCTGTCGACCAGCAGCATCTGCGTCTCCGGCAGGTTCTCCTTGTTGAAGTCGACGGTCCAGGTGCCGCGGATATTGACCAGCGTGATGTCCTTGGAGTTGAGATCCTTCCAGCTCTCGGCCTTGACGGCGTCGGTGGTCAGGACCGCCATCGCCTCGGTATGCAGCGGCACGGTGTAGTCGATGAGCTTGGCGCGCTCGGCCGTCCGGGTCAAAGCGCCGAGCGAGATGTCGATGGTCCCGGCGGTGATGAAGGGGACCCGCTGCGGCGTCTCGGTCGGCACGAACTCGGCCTCGACGCCGAGCGCCTCGGCGATCCGGTTGCCGATGTCGATGTCGAAGCCCTCGAACTCGTTGGTGGCGCCATAGGCGCTCATCGGCGGAAAGTTCGGGTTGACCCCGATCTTGATGGTGCCGGACGAGATGATCTCGTCCAGGCTCCTGGCCTCGGCCGCCGCCAGCGGCAGCAGGGTGAGCGCCGCGATCGCGACGAAGCAGGCTCTGACACGCGGTAGCATCATTGTTCGACCTCCCCGGACCCTCGCGCCCTTGCCGGCGGCAGGCTGTCGATGGGTCGCCTCCCTGGACAACATCAAGCGTGCCGCCCAGCGTCAACGGAAAAGTTCGCGAGCCGCACAGCCGTGCGCGATTTCCGGCAGGTGCCCTACCCCGAGCTCCCCTCGAGATCGGCGATCGCCGCGATCGGCACCGGCCGGGTCGGTGCTCGGGGCGCCATCAGGGCAAATTCGTCGATCGGCTGGCCGGTCGCCTCGGCGATCATGGCGGCCATCACCGGCGCGCAGTAGCGCCCCTGGCAGCGCCCCATCCCGGCCCGGGTGCGCCGCTTCAGCGCCCCGATCGAGGCGGCCCCGCCGGCGATGGCCGCTTCCAGCGCCGCCCGGTCGACCTCCTCGCAGCGGCAGATCAGCGTCTCGGGCAGAGCCAGGCCATGGCCCGGCCGGGGACCGGCATAGAGCGTCCAGAGTGCGCGCTGGAAACGCTGGCCACGGGCCAGCGCCGCCCGCGCCGCCTCGAGCCTCGCCGCATCCGGCGCGTGGCCGAGATCGCTTGCCGCTCGCGACCCGGCGATCGTCCCCTGGGCCAGCGCGACCCGCGCCCCGCCGAGCCCGCCGGCATCGCCAGCGACGAAGACTTCCGGAACCGAGCTTCGGCCATCGGCGTCGCGCACCACTCGCAACTGGTCGAACCGCGGATCGTGGACGTGGTCGCAGCCCAGCGCCCGGGCGAGCTCGCCCTGCGGCAGGAAGCCATGGCCGCTGGCGACCGTATCGACCGCGAAGCGCCGCTCGCTGCCTGAAACCGGCCGGCCGGCCGCATCGATCCGCGCCGCCACCGCGGCCTCGACCCGCCCCTCGCCCTCGATCCGCACGAGCTGGTGGCCGTGCAGCACCGGCACACCGCGCCGGCACAAAAGCCAAAGATCGCGCAGGCCATTCCGCACCAGATCGGGTGCCGCGCGCGCCATGGCGAGCATCGCCGCCGGCTGCCGCCAGGGCGGTGGCGCGGTCTCGACCAGAGCCGCCACCTCGACCCCGGCGCGCAAGAGCTCCGCCGCCACCTGGAGGTTCAAGGGCCCGTTGCCGGCCATCAGGACGCGGCTGCCCGGCGTCACCCGATAGGCCCGCAGCAGCGTCTGGCAGGCGCCGGTGGTCATGGCCCCGCACAGCGTCCAGCCCGGCAGGGGCACGCCCCGCTCATAGGCACCCGTTGCCAGGATCAGCCGCCTCGGGCGGACGAGCCAGCTCGTGCCTTTGGCCACGACGCCGATCTCGTCGGCGGCAAAGGCGCCCCAGACCAGCGCCTCCTCGATGATCCGGACCGGCAGCGCCTCGACCCGTCGCACGAGGTCGAGGCCGGCCCTGAACTGAGCGTCGGTGGCACCTGACGTGAAGCGATGGCTCCGGGCCAAGGGCTTGAAGTACTGCCCGCCCAGGCTGGGGCGCTCGTCGACCAGCACGACCTCGGCACCCGCCGAAGCCGCCGCCTCGGCCGCCGCCAGCCCGGCGGGGCCGCCGCCGATCACCAGGATGTCCGGCGCCAGCTCGCCCCGCGTGCCGGCCACGGGCTCGGCCGCCAGGGCCAGATCGACGGCATAGGCCTGGCGCCGCACGTCGATGCCGGCCACGACCGGCGTCAGGCAGGCGCGCTCGGCCGGCCGCCCGTCGACCCGGACCAGGCATTCCTGGCAGACCCCCATGCCGCAGAACTGGCCGCGCCGGCCGCCGGCCTTCGTACCCCGCCAGGCGACGATGCCGGCGGCGGTGAGGGCGGCGGCGAGGCTCTCGCCCCTGAGCCCTTCGACCGGCCGGCCCTCGAAGGTGAAGGCGACGGGATCGCCGGCCCGCGCGATGCCGGCTGTCTCGACCCGCCTGCCGCTCACGCCAGCCCCGCATCGACGGTCAGCATCTGCCCGGTCATCCCTGCGGACCCCGGCCCCAGAAGGTGGAGCACGGTCTCTGCCACATCGTCGGCCGTCACCATGCGGCCGAGCGCCGTCTCCCCGGCATGACGGCGAAGCGCGTCTTCGACCTCGAGCCCGCCGGCCGCCGCCCGCTTGGTCATCCGCTCGACCAGGGCCGCGGTCGCGACCGGCCCCGGGGCCACCGCGTTCACCCGGATGCCGTGCTGGCCGAGATCGAGCGCCGTCGCCCGAACGATGCCGAGCACCGCGTGCTTGCTCGCCGTGTAGGCGCACTGCCTTGGATGGGCCCTCGCCGCGTTCATCGACGCCATGGCGACGATCGCCCCGCCGCCGGCAGCACGGAGCGCCGGCACGGCGTGCTTGATCGTGGCGGCCACACCCCTGACATTGACGGCGAAGACCCGGTCCCATTCGTCGAGGTCGAGCGCCTCGGTCTCCCGCCAGGGCGGCACGATGCCGGCATTGGCGACGACCAGATCGAGCCGGCCCGCGTGCTCGACCGCGGCCGCCACCGCCCGGGCCAGATCGGCCTCATGGGCGACATCGCCGGTGACGGCAACGAAGCCCAGGGGCGGCTCGTGCGCGACCCGGTCGAAGGCGACGCCGGTGGCCCCGGCCGCCGCCAGCAGCTCCGCGATCCGTCGGCCGAAGCCGGCAGCGGCCCCGGTGACCAGGGCACCCCTGCCGCTGAAGTCCTGCCCCATTCCCCGAACCTTTGCTCCGGGCCGGCCGCCGCTTGACAGCCACCGCCCCGCCTCAGCAGAAGAGCACAACCGTGCGCTCTGCGAACACCAAGCTAGACGAGGGCAGGCATTTGGAAAAGATCGCGCCACCGCCGGTCGCGGTGATCGGCGCCGGCAGCATCGGCACCGCCTTCGCCATCACCTTCGCCCGGGCCGGGCACGCCGTGCGCCTCAACGATGCCGACCCGGCCCGCCTCGACCCGGCGGCCCGCCTGATCCTGGCCCGGCTCGTCGATCTCGCCGCCTTCGACCTTCTCGACGAGCCGCCGGCGGCGATCGCGGCACGCATCACCGGCACGGCCGACCTCGCCACGGCCCTCGCCGATGCCGCCTATGCGCAGGAATGCGCGCCGGAGGAGGTGGGCCTCAAGCGCCGCCTCTTCGCCGAGCTCGACCGGCTCGCACCGCCCAAGGCCGTGCTCGCCAGCGCCTCCTCCGCCATCCCGATCTCGGCCGTCGCCGATGCGCTCCCCGGCCGCGCCCGCTGCCTCGTCGTCCACCCCGGCAACCCGCCCTACCTCCTGCCGGTCGCCGAGCTGGTCCCCGCCCCCTTCACCGCCAGCGCCACCGTCGAAGCCGCCGCCGCCCTGCTCGAAGCCGCCGGCATGGTGCCGGTGCGCCTCCTGAAGGAGGTGGAGGGCTTCGTCTTCAACCGGCTGCAGGGTGCCGTGCTGCGCGAGGCCTACTGCCTCGTGCGCGACGGCGTCGCCTCGGTCGAGGCCGTCGACGCCGTGATGCGGGCCGGGCTCGGCCGGCGCTGGGCGGTGATCGGCCCGTTCGAGACGGCCGACCTCAATATCCAAGGCGGCATCGAGGCGCACAGCCGACGGATGGGCCCGGCCTATGCCCGGATGGGGGCGGAGCGCGGCCAGGACGATCCCTGGACGCCCGAGCTCGTGGCCAGGGTCGCCGCCGAGCGCCGCGCCGCCCTGCCGCTCGACCGGTGGGAGGCGCGCACCGCCTGGCGCGACCGGGCGCTGATGGCGCTCGAGCGCTGCCGCCGCGCCCAGCCCGACCTCTTCGAGCGCGACTGACCGGCAGCGTGACCGGCCCGCCGCTCCTCGAGTGCCAGACCGTGGTCGTCGGCGGCGGCATCGTCGGCCTCTGCCTCGCCTGGTTCCTCGCCGGGGAAGGGGTCGAGGTGGCGGTGCTCGACGACAGCGGCGACGCCGGCACCACCGCCAATGCCGGCAGCCTGCACGTGCAGATCCAGAGCCGCCTCATCCGCCGCTTCCCCGCCCTCCTGCCGGGCGTCGAGGCCGCTTTGCCGATGTACCCGCTCGCCGTCCGCCACTGGCAGGGCCTGACCAAGCTGCTGCCGACCGACATCGATCTCCGGCTGACCGGCGGCCTCATGGTGGCCGAGGACGCCGAGCAGCTCGACTTCCTGCGTGCCAAGGCGGCGCGCGAAAGGGCCCTCGGCCTCGAGGTCGAGATCCTCGACCGGCGGGCCCTCGACCGGATCGCGCCCTATCTGGGCCCGGCCGTGGTGGGGGCGGAGCGCTGCGCCAGCGAGGGCAAGGTCGACCCGCTCGCCGCCAATGCCGCCATCGCCGCCGCCACCAGGGCGGCCGGCGTGGTCCTGCATCGGCGCACCCGCGTCACCGCCATCGCGCCGAACGATCCCGGCTACACACTCGGCACCGCCCGCGGCAGCGTGCGGGCGAAACGCGTGGTGGTCGCCGCCGGCGCCGGCACGGGCGCCCTCCTCGCCCCGCTCGGCGTGATGGTGCCGACCGCGGCCGAGCCTTTGCACATGAACGTCACCGAGCCCGCCGTCCCCCTGATCGGCCATCTCGTCCAGCACGCCGAGCGGATGATCACGATGAAGCAGCTCGCCACCGGCCAGCTCGTCATCGGCGGCGGCTGGCCGGCGCGTGCCGGCATGGGCGGCCGCCCGCCCGGCGTGCTGCGCACCAGCCTCGCCGGCAATCTCGGCCTCGCCATCCACATCGTGCCCGAGGTGGCGCGCGCCCGCCTCCTGCGAACCTGGGCCGGCATCAACACCACGACCGACGGCCGCTCGGTGCTCGGCCCCGTGCCGGGGCGGCCCGGGCTCTTCGTGGCGCTGCCGGGCGACGCCGGCTACACGCTCGGCCCGCTCATCGCCCGCTTGGTCGCCGATCACCTGCTCGGCCGCCGGCCCGAGCTCGACCTCGCCGCCTTCTCCGTCGATCGCTTCCGCACCGCTGCCGTGGCGCTCTGAGCCGCCGCTATTCCGGCATCGCCAGCGCCATCTGCCGGGATGCCTCCAGAAGGACCGGAAGAAAGCGCTCGCGCATCATCGCCGCATCCACCCGCCCCGAGGGCGCGCCGATGGCGAGGGCCGCGACCGTCCGCCCGGCCCGGTCCCTGAGCGGCACGGCGATCGAGCACAAGCCCGGCTCGAGCTCCTGGTCGACAATCGACCAGCCCTGGTGCCGCGCCTCGAGGATGGCGTCGCGCAGCTTGACCCGGCTGGTCACCGTCCGCGCGTTCAGCTTCTCGGGCACGATCCGGGCGAGATAGTCGTCGAGCGCGGCGTCGTTCAGGGCGGCCAGCAGCACCCGGCCCATCGAGGTGACATAGGCCGGCAGGCGGCCGCCGATGGTCGCGGCGATGTTGACCACGCGCTTGGCGCTGCTGCGCGCCACGTAGACGATCTCGTCGCCGTCGAGCACCGCCACCGAGCAGCTCTCGTTGAGCCGGGCCGAGACATCCGCCATCACCGGCTGCGCCACCTCGACAATGCTCAAGGACGCGATCACCGAATAGCCGAGCTCGAGCACCTTGGGGCGAAGCTGGAAGAGCTTGCCGTCGGTCGAGGCGTAGCCTTCCCGCACCAGGGTCAGGAGGAAGCGGCGCACGGCGGCGCGCGGCAGATCCGTCTCGGCCGCCACCTCGCTCAAGGTCATGCGCGGCTTGGACCGGCCGAAGGAGCGGATGACCTCGAGCCCGCGGGCCAGCGAGTTGACGAAATCCCGATCGTCGCCGTTCTCCGCCATGACCCTGCCCGACCCCCGTTTGTCTTTGCCGTTGCGCACGGCGATGCCCGCCCCGATACTTGCGAACGGTTGTTCGCAACGCAAACCTTGATAACGCGCAAAAATCCCGGGAGGAGCCCCAAGATGACCATCGTCAAAGCACCGTTCAGCCGCCGCCGGATGCTCGCCGGCACGTCGGCGCTGGGCGCCCTGGGCCTCGCCGCCGCCCTGCCGCCGCGCCCGGCCCATGCCCAGGACGTGACGATCCGCTGGTGGTCGCCGCAGGCCTCGCCCGAGCAGCTCGCCGCCTACGAGTTCCAGATCAAGGCGTTCGAAGCGCTGCATCCCGGCGTCAAGGTGGTCTTCGAGAAGACCTCCGACGAGGGCTACGCGCCGCAGCTCGCCGCCGCCTTCGCCAGCGGCGAGGTGCCCAACGTCGTCACCCACCTGCCCTCCTTCGCCGTCTCCAACTACTGGGTCAACGGCCTGCTCGAGCCCTTCAACGACGTGATCGAGGCGATCGGCCCGGAGAAGTTCTATCCCGACGCCAACCGCATCTTCGAGGTCGACCCCGGCCAATACGCCGGCACCGGCATCGGCAACAGCGCCGCCAACATGCTCTGGATCCGCACCGATCTCATGGAGAAGGCCGGCATCGCCGACATTCCCGTCACCTGGGACGAGCTCCGCGCCGCCTGCCAGAAGATGCAGGGTGGCGGCATCTACGGCGCACCCCTGCCGTTCGCCGCCAACAGCATGACCACGCTGACCATCATCGGCTTCATCCATCTCGGCGGCGGGCAGGTCTTCACGCCCGACCTCGAGGTGGCGCTCGACAGCGACGAGACCAGGAGCACGCTCGAGTTCTACAAGTCGATGCGCGAGCTCTGCCCGCCCGGCGCCACCAGCTACAGCTGGGGCGAGAGCCTGACCGCCTTCGTCAGCGGCGCCACCGCCACCGGCATCTACACCGGCCGCGTGCTGCAGAACGTGGTGACGCAGAACCCCGCCATCGCCGACGCCATCACCTGCGCCACCTACCCGCGCATCTCGGCCGCCGTGCCGCCCTGGACGTTCAACGACTTCCCGAGCGTCTTCATCCCCAAGTCCGCTCCCGACATGGCCGAGAGCAAGGCCTTCGCCGCCTTCCTCTTCGAGCCCGAGGGCTACATCAAGCAGCTCCTCGCCGCCCCCGGCCACGTCCTGCCGGTGCTGCAGACCATCGCCTCGATGCCGCAATACCAGAAGAACCCGATCATCGAGAAATACTCGGCCGAGGTCGAGCTCATGGCCGAGGCCGCCGCCGCCGGCTACAATCTCGGCTGGGAGAGCACCAACCACAAGCCGAACCCCAAGGCCGGCGAGATCGTCAACAGCAACGTGCTGGCCGAGATGGTGCAGCGCATTTGCCTCAATGACGAAGATATCGCGACTGTGGTCGGCGAAACCGCCAGTCGTATCGACGAGATCATGCGGTCCTGATAGGGTAGAAATTCCGAGCATGCGCGTGGCGCCCGCCCGGGAGGGTCGAACCACCTCAGCCGACCCTCGCTGGACGCCCGCCGCGGCATGCTCGGGGCCCTCGCCCTGAATCCCCTGCCGCCCTGCCCGCCGCGACCGCGCCACCCATCCGGCTCGTCCGGCACGGGCACCCGCTGGCACTCGCCCGTCTTTGCTGTTGCACCCCCGGAGCACCGCTCCGATAACTGCGAACAGATGTTCGCAAGGCACGGGAGGGACAAGGTCATGACGATCGCCCAGGCGCCGCTCGATCGCCGCCGGATGCTCGCCGGCACGTCCGCGCTCGGCCTCACCGCCGCCCTGCCGCTGCGTCGGGCCCGTGCCCAGGACACGACGATCCGCTGGTGGGCGGCGCAGTCCTCGCCCGAGCAGCTCGCCGCCTACGAGTTCCAGATCGCCGCCTTCGAGGCGGCGCACCCGGGCATCAAGGTGGCTTTCGAGAAAACCTCCGACGAGGGCTACGCGCCGCAGCTCGCCGCCGCCTTCGCCAGTGGCGAGCTGCCCAGCATCGTCACCCATCTGCCGTCCTTCGCCGTCTCCAACTACTGGCGCAACGGGCTGCTCGAGCCCTTCAACGAGGTCATCGAGGCGATCGGCCCGGAGAAGTTCTATCCGGGCCAGAACCGCATCTACGAGATCGACAGGGGCCAGTATGCCGGCACCGGGATCGGCAACGCCGCCGCCAACATGCTCTGGGTCCGCAAGGATCTCATGGAGAAGGCCGGCATCGGCGGGATACCGGTCACCTGGGACGAGCTTCGGACCGCCTGCCAGGCGATGCAGGGTGGCGGCATCTACGGAGCGCCCCTGCCCTTCGCCCGCAACGGCATGACCAGCCTGACCATCATCGGCTTCATCCACCTCGGCGGCGGACAGGTCTTCACGCCCGATCTCGAGGTGGCGCTGGAGAGCGACGAGACGCTGAACGCCCTGGAATTCTACAAGTCGATGCGCGAGCTCTGCCCGCCCGGCGCCACCAGCTACAGCTGGGGCGAGAGCCTCGGCGCCTTCGTCAGCGGTGCGACCGCGACAGCCATCTACGCCGGCCGCGTGCTGCAGAGCGTGGTGACGCAGAATCCGGCCATCGCCGATTTCATCACCTGCGCCACCTATCCGCGCATCAGCACCGATGTCGAGCCCTGGACGTTCAACGGCTTTCCGAGCGTCTTCATCCCGAAGGACGCGCCCCACAAGGCCGAGGCGAAGCTGTTCGCCGCCTTCCTCTTCGAGCCCGAGGGCTATATCAAGCAGTTGCACGGTGCCCCCGGCCATCTCTTGCCGGTTCTCCGAACCATCGGCCAGGACCCGCGCTATCTGGATAACCCCATCATCCAGCGCTACTCGAAGGAGGTGGAGCTGATGTCGGAGGCGGCCGCCGAGGGCTACAATCTCGGCTGGGAATCGCCAGGGCATCAACCCAACACCAAGGCCGGCGAGGTGGTCAACAGCCTGGTGCTGGCCGAGATGGTGCAGCGCGTCTGCCTCGAGGACGAGGACCCGCGCACGGTCGTCGGCGAGACGGCGCGGCGCATCGAGGAGATCATGAAGGCCTGAAGCCGTCGCCCTGGCGGGATCGTCACGTCGGGTTGCCTGGAGAGTCTGGTGAAGATCATCGATTTTCGGATGCGTCCTCCGGCCGGGAGCTTCCTGCAATCGCGCATCTACGCGGCCCCCGACAACCGCAACCGCTACACGCGCTCGCTCGGCTTCGAGCCACCTCGATCGGCGGAGGAGCAGTCGATGGACCTGCTGCTCGAGGAGATGGACGCCTCGGGCATCGCCAGGGGCGTGGTCGTCGGCCGCAACTCGCCGACCCTCGGCGTCATCCCCAATGACGACGTCGTCGCCATCTGTGCCAGGCATCCCGACCGCTTCGTGCCGGTCGGCTCGATCGACCCGAGCAACCGCAAGGCCGCCACGCAGGCGATCGACGAAGCGGTCCGGCTCGGCGTCAAGGCCATCAACATCGAGCCCGGCGTCGCCGGGCCGTCCCTGCATTCCGACGACCGCCGGCTCTACCCGATCTACGCCCACTGCGAGGACCGCGGCATCGTCCTCATCGTCATGAGCGGCGGGGCGGCGGGCCCGGACATCAGCTACACCTCGCCCGAGCATATCGACCGGGTGCTCGGCGACTTCCCGACGCTGAAAATCGTCGCGTCGCACGGCAACTGGCCCTGGGTGCAGGAGATCATCCACGTCGCCTTCCGCCGGGCCAATCTCTATCTCTCGCCGGACATGTACCTGCACGGCCTGCCCGGCACGGCCGACTACGTGACCGCGATCAACGGCTTCCTCGCCGACCGCTTCCTCTTCGGCACCGCCTACCCGTTCTGCCCGCTCGACGACTACCTCGCCCGCTTCCTCGCCCTGCCGATCCGGGAATCGGTGCTCGAGCGTGTGCTCCACGACAACGCCGCCAACCTGCTCGGGCTCGCTTGAAGAGCCGGTCAAGGGGCAGGAGCTTGTCCAGGAAGCTTTCACGCTGTGCGCCGTCGCAGCCTCTCGCACAAGGCTTGCCGACCTCGGCGCCTTCGGCGATGGAGACTTGGTCTCCTGGCCGATCATGCCCTGGTCTCCACCAGACATCGAACGAAGGACGTCCTGGCCTTCCATCGGCTTTCGGACGAGCGCCGGCAAGAGGCCGGACGCCGCTCGGTGCGGCGCATCGGGCAGGCCTCGCCAAGAAGCCGAATCCAGCGAGAAGCCCACCGGTGCTGGGCGCGGCAGCTTGCGGGGCCGAGGGGGCCCTGCATTCCGGCGAGGGGACCTCCGCTTCGTCCTTGATCGACCGACCCATGCGGCGCGCGGCGTCCCCGCGGCCCCACGGGCGCGCTGCGCCGAAGGGTGATCGACGGCGCCCATCCGCCCACCGCCGAGCTCGTGAAACCCCATGACGATCCCTCGGACCGGCTTCGAGGCCACGCCATCGCCCAGGGGCTTCTCCCTCGATCGGCAATACAGCCTTCTTGGCCTGCTGCTGATCGCGCCTACTATCCTCGTTTTCACCTTGGTCATCGTCTACCCGCTGATCTCCGCCATCTATCTCAGCCTCTTCTCGATCTACACGCCGACCCTCGAGGGCGAATGGGTCGGCCTCGCCAACTACCAGCGCCTCCTGGCCAAGGGCGAATTCTGGATCTCACTTCGCAACACCCTGGTCTGGACCGTCGGCACGCTCTCGCTGCAGATCGTCATGGGGGTCGCCATGGCGCTGGTCTTGAACCAGAATCTGCTCTTTCGTCCGCTCGCCCGCAGCCTCGTGCTCTTTCCCTATTTCGTCTCGACCGTCGTCGCCGTGCTCGTCTGGCGCTGGGTCTTCAACGACCTCTACGGCATCCTCAACCACACGCTGATGCGCCTCGGCATCCTCGACATGCCGCTCGACTGGCTGGGCTCCATGCCCAACGCCATGCTCAGCATCATCCTGGTGGGCGCCTGGAAGTACTTCCCCTTCGTCGTCATCGCCGTCCTGGCCCGGCTGCAGTCGATCCCGGACGCCCTCTACGAGGCGGCCAAGATCGACGGCGCGGGGCCCATCGCCCGCTTCCTCGACATCACCCTGCCGCAGCTCCGCGACGTCCTCGTCGTCATCGTCATGCTGCGCGCCATCTGGGACTTCAAGGAGTTCGACCTGATCTTCCTTTTGACCGGCGGCGGCCCGGTCGTCTCGACCCAGACCCTGTCGCTCATGGTCTACAAGGAGGCCTTCGCGCTCAACCAGATGGGAGCCGCCTCGGCCGTCGCCGTCCTCATGATGCTGGTCATGCTGGTCTTCATGGTCGTCTATCTCCGCCGCACCTCCAGGGGCGAGGGCAACGTCTGATGCGGACGACCGCGTTTCCCGGCCTGATCGCCTCCAATCTCCTCGCCTGGACGCACATCCTTCACGCCGCCTTCCCGCTGGCCATGCCGGTCCTCCCGATCGCCTGCCTCCGCCACACCTCCAGGGGCGAGGGCAACGTCTGATGCGGACGATCTCGCTTCCCGACCGAATCGCCTGGAATGCCAAAGCCTGGACGCTCATCCTCCTGGTCGCCTACCTGCGCCGCACGCCCATAGGCGAGGGCAGCACCTGATGCGCAAAGCCTCGCTTCCCGGCCGGATCGCTCTCAATGTCATAGCCCGGACACTCGTCCTCCTGGTCGCCTTCCCGTGCCGCACGCCCATAGGCGAGGGCAACACCTGATGCGCAAGACCGCGCTTCCCGGCCGGATCGCCCTCGATGTCACAGCCTGGACACTCGTCCTCCCGATCGCCTGTCTCCGCCACACGCTCATAGGCGAGGGCGACGCCTGATGCACAAAGCCTCGCTTCTGGGCCGGATCGCCTTCAATCTCCTGGCCTGGACCCTCGTCCTCCTGGTCGCCTTCCCGCTGATCTGGATGATCCTGACCTCGGTCAAGCCGCAGACCGAGCTCTTCCGCATCCCGCCGAGCTTCTGGCCGACCGAGATCACCTTCGAGCACTACCGCCGGCTCCTGGTCGAGACGCCGTTCCTCGTCTACATGCGCAACTCCATCTTCCTCGCCCTCGGCACCACGCTCCTCGTCATCACGCTCGCCACGCTCGGCGCCCACAGCCTCGTCCGCTTTCGCTATCCCGGCCGCGAGCGGCTGGCCCAGCTCGTGCTCTTCACCTATCTCCTGCCTTCCGTCGTGCTGATCATCCCGCTCTACCTCCTGATGGTGCGGCTCGGCATCTCCAACACGCTCTGGAGCCTGATCCTCGCCTACACCACCTTCGCCCTGCCCTACGCGCTCTGGCTGCTCCGCTCCTTCATGGCCGGCATCCCGGACGACCTCGAGGCGGCGGCCCTGGTCGACGGGGCCAGCCGCATGGAGGCCTTCTTCGACGTCATCCTGCCCCAGGCCCTGCCCGGCATCATCTCGACCGCCCTCTTCACCGCCATTCTCGCCTGGAACGAGTATCTCTACGCGCTGGTGCTGGTGAACACCGACAGCGCCCGGCCGCTGACCACGGGCGTCATGACCATGCTGATCTCCGCCTTCAACATCGAATGGTCGCTTCTGATGGCCGCCTCCGTCATGATGAGCCTGCCCTTGATCGTCGCCTTCGCCTTCCTGCAGAAGTACCTGACCCGGGGCTTCGGCGCCGGCGGCGTGAAGGGCTGAACGATGGCCGAGGTCGTCTTCGAGCAGGTCAGGAAAGCCTTCGGCGCCGCGGTCGCCGTCGAGAACCTCGACCTTAGTGGATTGTTTCTAACACTTGGTGCCCACGCTTGGCGGCGGCGATAATGGCCT